>NZ_JBITET010000003.1:64659-733645 GCF_044455385.1 Micromonospora sp. NPDC051227 | reverse complement strand
ATCATAATTGGCACTGGCTTTACAAGCACCCTGTTGAGTTCTCAAAGAACAACCACACACCGACCAGAAGCCCCACACTCAGTGGAACCCCAACCGGGGCTTTTCGTACCGCGTCCCCGCCGCTCTCGCGCCGGGCACTTTTACTACGTTACCTCACCGTCTTCGCCGTGTCAAACCGTGTGTCCCGGTCTGTCATGCTTCGTACGGATCAGCGCCGGCGCACTCACGCAGCAGCAAACCGCTGCGTCAGGTCGTCGGATTCGACAGGCCGGCCGCTGCGGTCTCCCACAGTCTCGCCCGGTTCCCTGCCAGTCGTGAACCTTACCCGGTCGGCTTCGCCGCACCAAATCCGCCTCGCGGCCAATCCGGCAAGCCCCGCCCGGTCCGCGTCCTGCAGGAGCGAACCCCTGCTTGACCCGGTTGCCATCCCGTTTCGGTGCTCCAGGACCTTCGTCCCGTTTGCCCCGTTCCGCGCTGGCAGAGAGAAAGTTACGCGTCTGCGGGTTTGATCGTCAAATCCACGGGTAGCGGCGCGCGTCACATTCGCCCGTCCGAACGGTTTCCCCAGGTCAGGCCTGTCCGGCAACAACCGGGCTCGGTCTGGCCCACCCGGCAGCACCGGATCGGCGGCTGACAGCGGTTCGGGCGCCGACCGGTCTGATCCCCAGGAGCGGCGGCAATCAGGACGGCTGCCGCCGCCGGGCGGCGAGCCAGGCCCGGACGCCGAGGACGCCGGCGGTGGTGCCGATTGCCAGCGACGCGGCGATCAGCAGCGCGTGCACCCACAGGAAGCTGGTGGCTGCGCCATCGGCCACCGTGCCGGACGCCCAGGACCGCGGGTCCTGCCAGATGGCCACCGCGAACCTCGGCCAGATCACCCAGGTCCAGACGCCGACTCCGACCAGGAAGAGACTCCACCCTCGCGACAGCACCATGGCAGCCGAGTATGCCAGCGCACCTGTTCAGCGGGCCGGCGACGCGGACCCGAACGCCCTGCCACACCTGGGCAGCAGCACCGCCGTACGGAGCGCAGCTGTTTCCGGCGTCAGCAGGATGGGCACTGCGAAGGGGGACAGCTGAGGACCGCCCCTTGGAGGTGCCCCATGCAACCCTCGATTTTCAACCCCTGGGCCTGGCGTGATCCGTCCGCCTTGGCCGGCGGGTTTTCCCAGACCACCCCCTCGGTCACCCCTCCGGAGGGTCAGGAAGGTGGGCACGACGGCCCGGATGCCCCCGGGCCGGGCACCCCCGTCGACCTGGTGGGATATCAGGTACAGGCGAGCGATGGGCGCATCGGCACCATCGACGAGACGAGCGACGAGGCCGACGCTGGGCACCTGGTGGTGGACACCGGGCCGTGGATCTTCGGCCAGAAGGTGCTGCTGCCGGCCGGAACGGTCGACCGCGTGGATCACCAGGAACGCGTCGTGTACGTCGACCGGACCCGTCAGCAGATCAAGGACGCGCCACCGTTCGATCCGGACTCGGCCGACCAGGAGTACCGGGAGCGCGTCGGCGCCTACTACGCCGACAGCTACCTCCCCCCTCCCGGTGCCATCCCGCGGGTAATCTGAGGCCGTGGTCCGGACGGGCAACTGCGCATCCGAGGCGGTCGACCTGGTCGACGGCCGCTTCCTCGGTGCCGTGCCCGGGATCCCGACCAGCTCCGGCGATGGCCGTGAGCAACTTCTGAACGTCCTCCGTGCCGGTGGTCTGCGGTTTCGCGCCGGCGCGCGATGGCGGGCGACTCGCTGAGTCGATCCCGCTGACCGAGCAGGGCTGAGCCAGCCCTGCTCGGCGCGCGCCCACGCGTGACCCACCTTCGGATACGAGAGGCACCACCATGTCCGTCGCACGAATGCTCACCGGCGACCGGCCCACCGGCCGCCTGCACCTCGGCCACTACGTCGGCAGCATCGCCAACCGGGTACGGCTGCACCGGCGCTACGAGAGCTTCTTCATCATCGCCGACCTGCACATGCTCACCACCCGCAACCGCCGGGAGGACATCGACCAGGTCTCCGGCAACGCCCGCGAGATGGTGACCGACATCCTCGCCGCCGGCGTCGACCCGGACCGGGCCACGTTCTACCTCCAGTCGGCCCTCCCCGAGGTCGGCGACCTCAACACTCTCCTCCAGAACCTGGTGACCGTCCCTCGGCTGGAACGCGTGCCCTCGCTCAAGGACATGGCCCGCGACGCCGGCAAGGAGGAGATGCCGTACGGGCTGCTGGGTTATCCGGTGCTCCAGGCCGCGGACATCCTCTGCGTGAAGGGGGAGGTGGTTCCGGTCGGCCGGGACAACGCCGCACACGTCGAGGTGACCAGGGAGACCGCCCGGCGGTTCAACCACCTGTACGGCCCGGTCTTCCCGGTGCCCGAGTTGATCCCGGCGGACACACCGAGCCTGGTGGGGATCGACGGCGCCGCCAAGATGAGCAAGAGCCGGGGCAACGCGATCGCGCTCTCTGACGACGCGGCGACGGTGCGTCGCAAGGTGCTCGGCATGTACACCGACCCGAACCGGGTGCGGGCCGACGTGCCGGGCACGGTGGAAGGCAACCCGGTCTTCGCGTACCACGAGGTCTTCAACCCGGACCGCGACGAGGTGACCGACCTGGCCCGGCGATACCGGGCCGGGCGGGTGGGTGACGTGGAGGTCAAGGAACGACTGATCGTCGCGCTGGAGGGGTTCCTGGCGCCGATCCGGCAGCGCCGGGCCGAGATCGAAGCCGACCGGGGCCTGGTCGACCGACTGATCGTCGAGGGCACGGAGCGGACCCGCCAGGAGGTACGCCAGACGGTGCTCGAGGTGCGCCGGGCGATGGGGCTGACCGGCGCGTACCAGCAGGTGCGGCGGCGGGCTGAGCGGAGCCGCCGCCGGACGGACGCCTCGACCTGAAGGCCGGGGCGTCCGTCCGGCGGCGTGACGCCGGGTCCGCTGCGACACCGTCGAGGTCTCAGCGGATCCGGACGTCCGCCAGGTCCAGGGTGATCGGCGTCCAGGAGAGATCCGGGGTCCGGTCCTCCTGGCGGATGTGGATCCGGCGTCGCGTGGGCACGACCAGCCCGTCGACCTCGGTGTCTCCGCTGACGTAGTGCGCGACCGGGGAGGAGCCGTTGACCACCGGCTGGTAGTCCATGCGCCGTAGCAGCCCGCCGTCGTCGAAGTAGTACAGCTGGGTGTCGGTGTGGGTGTGCACGCTCTCGGGGAACGTGACGCGCAGTACGCGCCACGACTCGCCGTCCTCCGTCCACGGCTCGACCTCGTGCGCCTCGACGCCCGGCCAGGTGAACAGGAACGGTTCGACGAGGTAGTGCCAGGTGGCGTAGCCACGGAAGTAGGCCGCCTGGGCGAGCGTCCACTGGCTCTCCTGGGTGTAGCCGGCAAAGCTGGCCCGGGGGTTCGCCAGCTCGTCGATCAGGCTGCCGTCGGCCGCGGTGACGGTGACCCGGTCGGTGTCGCGGTCGTACTCGGTGACCTGGCCGGTGCCCTCCTGGACGTGGCGGATCCGTTCCCGGTGCAGGTCGGCCTCGACCAGTTCGGTGCTGTCGAAGTCGGGTCGGCCCTTGAACGCCCAGAACGGGCCGCCGTAGGTGAGCCGAGTGGTGAGGGTCGACGCGGTGTTCCAGCGATCGAGGCCGCCGTGACGCTCGATCACCTTGGCGAGCAGTGCATCCATTACTTACTCCTAAGCTAGGACTAGATGGTCCGACATTAGCACTGGTCGGTGGACGCCGACTACGATGGCGATGTGACTCAGCGGACTTACCAGGACGCCTGCGGGGCGGCGCGCACGATGGACATCGTCGGCGAGCGCTGGGCTCTGTTGATCGTCCGAGAGCTGGTGTTCGGTCCGAAGCGTTTCGGCGATCTGCGGGCCGGCCTGCCGAAGGCCAGCCAGAACGTGCTCAGCCAGCGACTGCGGGAGCTGGAGCAGTCCGGCATCGTCCGGCGGGTGCATCTCGGGCCGCCGGCCAGCGTGCACGCGTACGAGCTGACCGAACGCGGTCAGCAACTGGAGCCGACACTGATCGAGCTGTCGCGGTGGGGCGCCGGCCTGCCCGCGGAGCCGGACGTCGAGATGAGCACTGACGCGTTCATGCTGTTGCTCAAGGCCCTCTACCGGCCACCGACCAGCGCGCCGGTGACCGCTCGACTCCGGTTGCAGGTGGGCACCGACGCCTTCGAGGTGGGGGTGTCTCCGAATGAAATCAGCGTGGTCCGTGGCCGGTCAGGCGAGGTCGACGTCACGGTCACCGGCACGGTCAGAGCAATGCGGGACCTGATGTTCGGCGGCACACCGCTGCGGTCCGCGGTCTCGACGGGCGAGATCGAGGTGCACGGCGACATCGGAGCGGCCGAGCGGTTCTTCCTGCTCTTCGGAGCGACGCCGGGCGAGTAGACCGGATGAACCGTCGACCCCTAGGGCGCAGAATGCGAGGGTGAGGAGGATTCTCGACATTCGTCCGGTGCCGGCGGGGCTGACGCACCGGACCACGATGTTCGAGATTTTCTTCGATCTGGTCTTCGTCTTCGCGCTCACCCGGGTCATCACGTTCATGGCGGGGTCGGCCAGCGCGCTCACCCTGGCTCAGGGACTCCTCCTGCTGCTCCTGCTGCTGTACTCCTGGTCGCCGTACATCTGGGTGGGAAACCTGGTCCGGCCGGACGTCGGCCCGGTCCGCGCGGTCACCCTGGTCGCGATGGCGGCGATCTTCGTGGCCGCGCTGGTGTTGCCGGACGCCTGGCAGCAGAGCCCGAAACTGTTCGACGCGCCGTTGACTCTCGCCCTGGCCTATGTGGTCGGCCGGGCCGTGCAGCTGGTGATCCTCTTCTGGGCGAGCGCGACGAACCCGCCACTGCGCTCGACGCTGCGGTTCTTCACCGTGCCGGTGGTGCTGGGCTGGGTCCCGCTGATCATCGGTGCCCTGCTCGGCGGTGCGGCCCAGACGGCGCTCTGGACGGTCGCGTTTCTGCTGAACATCGGCGGCGCCCGAATCGCGTCCACCTTCCGGCCGTGGCAACTGCGCAGCGTGGACCACTTCAGCGAGCGGTTCGGCCTGGTGCTCATCATCGCGCTGGGTGAGTCCCTGATCTCTGCCGGCGCAGGTCCGAGGGCGATGGCACCGGTCGGCTCCGCCCTACTGGCCGCACTGCTCGGCCTTACCTGCACGGTGTGCCTGTGGTGGCTCTACTTCGATCGGCTGGCGGCCGCCGCCCGGGAGGCGATCAGCAATGTGCCGGGTGAGCGACGGGCCAGCGTTGCCGGCGACGCGTACGGCCTCGGGCACTCCGCGTTGATCATCGGCGCCATCTACGTCGCGCTCGGCATCGAGGAGGTGATCGCCCAGCTCACCGAGGAGTCGGCGCACCCCGGCCGGTTGGGCTGGGAGGCCGCGGTCGCGCTGTACGGCGGTGCCGCCCTCTACCTGCTCAGCAGGTTGGTCTTCCGCCGGCTGACCGTTGGCGCGGTGTACCCGACGCAGGTCATCGCCGCGCTGCTGCCGCTGGCCCTGCTGCCGATCGGCCGATCCCTGCCGGCACTGGCCGCGCTCACCCTGCTGACCGCTCTCCTGATCGGGGTGACCTGGTTCGAGCGACGGCTGGACCGACGCGACGAACGACCCGCGTTGGCACAGCCGGACCTGTCCTGAGCAGCGCCGCGCCTTCGGTGCAGCCCGACCAGAAAGATCTGCCGCGCCGTGTCGATATTCCCGGCCCGCGTTCGTCGTCATGCTGTACGGCGACCCGCCGCACCGAGAGGAGCCGAAACGTGAAGTACATGCTGCTGTTCATGAGCCCCATGGTTGACGGGGAGGTCGTCGACAACGGGTGCAGCTTCGAGGACTGGATCCGCTACGACCGGGAGATGAAGGACGCCGGGGTCTGGGTCTCCGGGCACCCCTTGCAGGACCTGACCACCTGCACCACGGTGCAGGTCGGGCCGGACGGCGAGCGCACGATCACCGACGGGCCGTTCGCCGAGACCCGCGAGCTGCTCGGCGGGTACGACGTCATCGACGTGCCGGACCTCGACGCCGCGCTGGACTGGGCGGCCCGCAGCCCCGGAGCCATCGGCACCGGATCGGTCCAGGTCCGTCCGATCTTCGAGATCGACGTGCAGGTCTGACCATGCGGGGTGAGGGGGCAGCCGTCGGGTCGTCGGTGGAGGCGGTGTTCCGCGAGGAACGCGGCCGGCTGCTCGCCTCGCTGGTGCGCCGCTTCGGCGACCTCGACCTGGCCGAGGAGGTCACTTCCGAGGCCATCGAGGCGGCGCTGACGCACTGGCCGACCGACGGCGTTCCGAGCCGGCCGGGCGCCTGGCTGCTCACCACGGCTCGGCGTCGGGCCGTGGACCGGCTGCGTCGGGACCGGGTGCTGGCGACCCGGCTCGCCGTACTGCAAGCGGAGGCCGACCGGGCCGACCACGCGCCGCCCGCCGACGCGGACCGCGACCTGCCCGACGACCGGTTGGCGCTCTTCTTCACCTGTGCGCACCCGGCGCTGGCCGCGCAGGATCGTGGCGCGCTCACCCTGCGGTTCCTGGCCGGCCTCACGACCACCGAGGTCGCACGGGCCTTCCTGGTGCCGCCCGCCACCATGGCCCAACGAATCGTCCGCGCCAAACGCAAGATCCGCGACGCACGCATCCCGTTCCGGGTGCCGGGACCCGACGAGCTGCCCGGTCGTCTGCCCACTGTGCTCCAGGCCGTCTACTCGGTCTTCACCGAGGGATACGCAGCCAGCTCCGGCCCGGATCTGCAACGGATCGACCTGGCCGAGGAGGCCATCCGGCTGGGCCGGATCCTGCGTCGGCTGCTGCCGGCCGAGCGGGAGGTCGCCGGGCTGCTCGGCCTGATGCTGCTGGTCCACGCCCGACGGGACGCGCGTACCGGGCCGGGCGGCGCCATGATCCTTCTTGAAGACCAGGACCGTGGACGCTGGGACCGTCCCATGATCGAGGAGGGGCGCGGCCTGGTGGTGGTCGCGCTGACCGGCCGAGCGCCCGGCCCGTACGGCGTGCAGGCCGCGATCGCCGCGCTGCACGACGAGGCCGCCGACGTGGCCAGCACCGACTGGCCGCAGGTGGTGGCCCTCTACGACGTGCTGCTCGGCCTGGTGCCCTCACCGATCGTGGCGCTCAACCGGGCCGCCGCGGTCGCCATGCGGGACGGGCCGGCGGCGGGGCTCGCGCTGCTCGACGATTTGGCCGACGAGCCTCGGCTGCGCGGCCACCACCCCTATCCGGCGGCGCGGGCCGACCTGCTGCGCCGGCTCGGCCGGTACGACGAGGCCGCAGCCGCGTACCGCAGCGCGTTGACGCTGGTCGGCACCGAACCGGAGCGCGCGTACCTGCTCAGCCAGCTGGGAGCCGTCACGACCGAGTGAGCTGTACCCTTCCCGGGTGAGTCTGCCTCTGCCTCCCGGGCCGTTCGCCGCGTACCTGTTCGACTGCGACGGCACCATCGTCGACTCGATGCCGCTGCACTACCTGGCCTGGCAGCGGGCCCTTGAGGAGTGGGGATGCGAGTTCCCCGAGGACCTCTTCTACGCCTGGGGTGGGCGGCCCACCGCCGACATCATCGTCGCGCTGAACGAGCAGCAGGGTCTGGCCATGCCGGTGGCGGCCGTCGTCGAGCGCCGGGAGAGCTACTACCAGGAGTTGCTACCGCAGCTCGCCGCCGTGCCCGAGGTGCTGGCGCACATCCACGACGCGCACCGGCGGGTCCCGTTCGCCGTCGTCTCCGGCAGCACCCGCGCGTCGGTCACCGCCTCCCTGGAGGCGCTCGGCCTGTTGGACCGGTTCGACGTGCTGGTCTGCGCCGACGACTACACCCGGGCCAAGCCCGACCCGGAGGCGTTCCTGCTCGCGGCGGAGCAGCTCGGCGTACCCCCGGAGTCCTGCCTGGTCTTCGAGGACACCGACCTGGGCATCCAGGCCGCGACGGCGGCCGGCATGGCTTCGGTACGCGTGCCGCAACAGCGCACGCCCTGACGTCTCAGGCGACTGTCAGCAGGAGCTTGCCGGCGTAGGACGCCTGTAGGCGCTGGTGCGCGTCCCGCACCTTGCCCAGCGGGAACTTCTCCGCGACGTGCACCACGAACGGCCCGGCCTCGATGAGTTCGTTGAGGCGCTGCAACTGTCGAGGGCTCGATTCGCCGTCGTACGCGCGGACCATGACGCCCGGCCGTTCCTGCGGCTCCGGCCGCACCCCGTGGGCGAACGCGACCACCCCGCCGTCGGTTAGCGCCTCGGTGAGCCGGTCCAACGTCGCGCCACCGGCCATCGCCAGGATGGCGTTCACCCCGCCCGGCGCCGCGTCCCGGATCCGGGCCAGCACGTCGGCCATGTCGCCGTGGCCGTCGAGGGACACGTCGGCGCCGAGCCGGGTCACCAGCGCGACGCCGTCCGCCCCGGACGCCACGGCGATCACGTTCAGCCCCTGCCGCTTCGCCAACTGCACGGCCAGGTGGCCCTGACCGCCGCTCGCACCGAAGATCAGCAACCAGGCGCCAGCCGACAGGCTGATCGTGTCGAGCCCGGCCAGCGCGGTCAGCGCGTCGGTGGGCATGGCACCGGCGTGCTCGGCGGGCACACCGTCGGGCACCTTCGCGGTGTACTCCGCCTTGACCGACGCGTACTCGGCGTAGAAGCCGCCCTTCGGCCGCGTGGTGGCGGAGACGTAGACCAGGTCGCCCACCGCCAGGCTGGTCACCTTGCTGCCGGCCGCGATGACGGTTCCGGCGCCGTCGGAGCCGGGCACGATCGGGAGCGCCGAGCCCTCCGGCACCAGCACACCCTCGCGCTCGTACGCGTCCCACACCCCGACACCGGCGCTCAGGACCTTGATCAGCACCTCGTCGTCGGCGACCTGCGGGATCGGCAGCTTCCGCAGGGTGATCACCTCCGGTCCGCCGAACTCGTCGAAGGCCGCGGCCTGCATCCGCTCTGGCACATCCCCGTCAACCATGTGGATTCCCTCTCCGTGCCGGCGTCACCGTCGCAGCATGCCGGCTCGGGAACGGGCGCGGCCCGGAGCCGAGGGTCGTTCACCCACAAGGGCGAACGCCCGCGCTCGGTGTGCCTCGCCGGGCGTAGCCGGGGCGGGCACGGGAATGTCCGCGTACCGCGCCGGGCGCGAGGGCGGGCGCGTTCGACGTGGTGGACCGGGCGCGTCGCGCTGGCCCCAGGGACCGACGGAAGGGGCATCGTGCACGCTCCGTCGACGCGGGCCACGGCCTGGCTCCTGGTGGCACTGGCCACGGCCTCCGGCTGCCTCGACGTGATCTGTCTGATCAAGCTCAACGGCTACTTCGCCAGCGTGATCACCGGCAACCTGGTGCACTTCGGCCACGCGCTCGCCACTGCCGACACCCGCTCGCTCGCCGGGGCGGTGGTGGCGGTCGGCGGGTACGCGGTGGGCGTGGCCGCTGCCACGGTGCCGTTGCGCCACACCCCGCCGGGTTGGAACCGCCGTACCGCTGTGGTGACGTCGGCCGAGGCGGTGCTGCTGCTCGGCTTCACGGTGGGCTGGATGGCCTGCTCGGCACGTCCCGGGTACGGCTTCGGGCTCGTGCTGCTGGCGATGGCGGCCGTGTCGAGCGGCATCCAGAGCGTGATCACCGTGGCCGCCGGGGTACGGGGTGCGTCGACCACCTACCTGACCGGCTCGCTGACCGAGTTGGTCCGGCGTCGCGTCGTCGACCCGCACCGCTTCGCCGACGTGGGTGGTGTCGGCCGGCTGGCGGGGCTGGTGGTCGGCGCCGTGCTCGGCACTGTGGTGCTGCGTACGGCCCCGGCCTGGGCATCCGTGCCGGCGGCGGTGCTGGTGGTCGCCGTGATCGCGTTCGCGATCGGCCTGACCCAGCGGGCGAGAACCGCCGCCGGCCGAAGCCAGCCGAGTTGACTGGAGCCGCGATCAGGAGGTCTGTGGCTCCGGGCCACGAAGCGCCTGCTCGACGGCGTCGCGTACGCGGGCCTCCTCGCGTGCCTTGCTCCGCGCCCGGTTGCGGCGTCGGTAGAGGAACGCCCCGACGAGCACGGCGATCAGCACGACGAGCACCAGCACCAGCATCCAGGGCAGGGCCCAGCCGTGCGCGGTGACCTGGACCGGCTTGAGCGAGGTGGTGGAGCCGGAGGCATCGGTGAGCAGGGGTGTCACTGTCGCGGTCGCGGCCAGCGAGATGGCGGGAGCCACCCCGTGTACGGACACCGTCACGTCCCAGCTCTCACCCGGAAGCAGCTCCGGCGGCGCGGCGACATCCTCGGCCCGCACCCGCAGCAGGCCGAACGGGCCCGAGACGGTGACCGCCTGCTTACCGGACAGGGCCGCGTTGCCGACGTTGTGGACCTTGTAGGAGATGGTTGCGTCACCCTTGCTGAACGGGTTGGTCGGTCCGGCGTACGTGACGTGCAGGTTCTCGATCGCGAGGTTCGGCTTCAGCTCGCCGCCCACCCGCAACTTGATCCGGATACCGAGGCGCCGGTCGACGTTGATCCCCTCAGCCTGATTGGCCTGGGTCAGCGTGGTGAGGATGCCACCGACGTAGTCCCCTGGCGTGGCGTTCTCCGGAACGCTGACCTTGAAGGGAACCTGGGCGGTCTTTCCGGGCTGGATCACGACGCTGCCGGCGTTCGGCTTCACCCAGGCGCCGATCGCGATCGACGTCTTGTCCTTGGTGAGCAGGTCGAGCTGGCCGGCGTCGGTGGTGAAGCCGTCGGCGGCGTACACGGAGAGGGTCAGCGGTGCCGGGCCGCGGTTGGCCACGACCATGGCGTCCTCGACGGCACCGCCCGGATTGACGTTGTAGCTGTAGCTGGACCGGGCCTCGCCGTAGCCGTTGGAGGCCGTCCGGACCGTCCAGGCGACGTTACCGTCCGCCGCCAGGGCGGGACCGGCACCGACACCGACGGCCGCGACGACGGCGAGCAGGGACAGTGCGGTCGTACGGAGGCGTGCGGCGGTCGTGGTCTTCCAGCGAGTTACGGACGGTTGCATCTCAAGTCCTTGTGGTGATCTTGGTAGTGGGTGAACCGGTGGCGGGGTAGGCCCCGAAGGTGCCTACCCCGCCGGATGGAACAGCCCGGTCAGCTGCTCAGTGCGGTGATCGTGAGGGTGGTGCGGTAGCTGCCCTTCGCGATGCTGTCCGGGATCTTCAGGTCCAGGTCAGCGCCGAGCTTGGCGCCACCACGCGGGTGACCCTGCGCGGCCGCGGCGAGCCCGCTGGAGACCGAGAGGCCCTTGCCCTGGTCGTCGAGGGACGACAGGACCGGGGCACCGGCTTCGGCGCCCGCGCCGGCGTCGAGCACGTACGGGTTCCAACCGAGGTAGGAGCCGGAGAACTTCTTGTCGGCGTCGGAGAAGTCGCCGACGTTGGCCGAGATCGACCACGGGGCGAGCGACCGGCGGCTGTCCGACACGAGGATCGGGTTGATCTTGCCGTTGGCCTGGAAGTAGGTGCCGTTGCGCTCCTGCGCGGTACCCAGGTCGACCAGACCGTTGTAGCCGTCGATCGTCCAGCCGAACTCGCCCGGAGCCGGGTTCGGCACGTTGACCTGGATGGCCTGGCCGTCACCGTGGAACGGGTGCACTGTCACGTTGTCGACGATCGAGCCGACCGGCTGACCGTCCGGCGTGTTGACGCAGGAGAGGCCCTTCTCGACGGCCGCGTTCGGCGCCGCGCAGGTGCCGCTGCGAACGTTCGCGAGAACCAGCTTGTCGCCGCGAACCTGCACCTTGACGTAGCTGCGCACGTGCTCCTGGTTCTGCACGGAGTTGTACCAGTACTTGTTCGGGTCCAGCGGGTCCGGGCCGTTGCCACGGATGCCGGTGCCGGTGGCGTCCGGCTTCTTGATGTCGTAGTACTTCGAGCCGGAGGCCGAGTTGGCCGTCACGTAGATGACGCCGCCCGGGCCGGGGAACACGTCGGCAGCACCCGGCTTCTCAGCCGGGTTCTCCTTCTGGCCGTTCTTGATGGAGTAGCTGCGGGTGTAGCTGTGGTCGTGGCCCTGCAGGACCATGTCGACGCCGAGGTTGGAGAACGCGGTGGTGAAGTCTTCCCGCCGCTGCTTGTTGTCGGTGTCGGTCGCGTGGCTGGCCGGCGAGTAGATGGAGTGGTGGTAGACCAGCACCTTCCACTTGGCCTCGGAGCCGTGCTTGTTGATGACGTCGGTGACGTACGCGACGTGCGCCGCGTCGCCGCCGGCGGAGCCGTCCGCCGGGTTGGCGTAGCTGTTGCTGTTCAGGTCGATGAACAGCACATCCTTGTGGATGAACCAGTAGTCGCCGCCGGACCGGGTCGCCTGGTCCCCGTTGTAGTACGCAGACGAGCGGTCGGTGTTCGGGGTGAAGTGGTGCTGCTCGTAGGACTTCCCGCCGACGTCGTGGTTACCGATGGTGGCGACGAGGGGGATCTGACGCAGCTGCTCGGGGGCCAGGAACGAGGTCCACTGACCCTCGTCGTTGGCGCTCTCGACGTGGTCGCCGGCGGAGACCAGCAGCTCGGCGTTCGGGTTGGCCGCGGTGGCGACCTTCAGGGTGTCCTCCCAGCCGGCCTGGTCCTTCAGCCGGTCACCGGAGGAGCCGATCTGCGGGTCGCCGAAGAACAGGAAGTCGTAGTCGCCCTCGAAGTCCTGCGTCTTGAAGGCGTACGCCGGGGACCAGCTGCCCTCGGCGCCGACCCGGTACGAGTACGCCGTCTTCTCACGCAGGTTGCTGATCGTGGCGTGCCGGTTGAAGCCGGTGGTGGAGGTGTTCGCCGCACCAACGGCGTCGAAGCTGACCGCGCCGGCCGGGAACTCGCCGTTGACGATCTCGGCGGTCGGGGCGAGCTGGATCTTCTGCGCGGTGTCGGCGGAGGAGTA
Source organism: Micromonospora sp. NPDC051227 (assembly GCF_044455385.1). NCBI lineage: Bacteria > Bacillati > Actinomycetota > Actinomycetes > Micromonosporales > Micromonosporaceae > Micromonospora > Micromonospora sp. NPDC051227. The sequence goes on along the minus strand of NZ_JBITET010000003.1, from coordinate 720,776 downwards.
CCAGCTCACGATGCGCTGGGTCTCGTTGGCGCCGACGCCGAGGACCACACCGGTGATCGTGGTGGATTCGGCCGCGCTCGCGGTGGCCATCAGGCCACTGCCGAGGGCCGCGCCCAGACCGAGGAACCCGGCTGCGACCCCGGCGACCAGGCGCCGCCGCACGAGCGCGGAGGCCCGTGTCGAGGTGCTCAATGTCATCGACATTGTTCCCTTTTCAAATAGAGAAATGGATTGTGCCTTCACCCGACGCTGGGGAAGCAATTCCACGCTTTCGCCGCCCGATGAACCGGTCATGAACGTGATCTTGCGAAAGACTGCACTTCACGAACTACTTAGCCCTACTCATGAACCAGAAATGCGCTGCACAAACCAGATCAACCCCATAATGGACACGGCTGCGGAAACAGCCCCGGTCGCCCAGAGGCCGGCTTTCGGCGCACGACGGCGCAGCACGAACAGCAGCGGGAAGACGGCAGCGATAATCGTCAACTGAACGACCTCGATGCCGACGTTGAACACCAGCAGCGACCACAGCAGGGTCCACGACCACGCCTCGTCGATACCCAGCGCGCCCGCGAAGCCGAGGCCGTGCACAAGGCCGAAGCAGAACACCACGCCGAGGCGGATCCAGCCGGCCCGATCCAGGCTGAAGTGGCCGCGCCCGGCCGTCTCCAGGTCGGCCGCGTGCTCACCACGCCGCCAGATCCCCCACAGGTGCCAACCGGCGACGACGGCGATCGACAACGCGATGATCGGCTCCACGATCACCCCCGGCACCTCGACCAGGCCGAGCGCGGCGAGCATGAACGTCACCGAGTGCGCGAGGGTGAAGCTGGTGGCCGCGAGCACGATCTCCCGAAGCCGCCGAGACCCGGCGATGAGCGCCAGCAGGAACAGGATGTGGTCGATCCCGGTCAACAGATGCTCGGCGCCCAGGAGGAAGAACTCGCCGAACCGCTCGTACCACGCCTGCGCGGTCGAGAAGGACGGGTTGGCGGCGTCGAGCGCCGCGCTGCCCGAACGGCCGTCGATCTCGTAGGTGACGATCGTCTTCGTACCCTTGACGTAACCCTCACCATCAGGGAAGAGGCCGCTGCGCACCACGTGCTCGTCGACCCGCTCCGGGCAGGTCCAGTCGAGCAGCAGGTCCGCGTACGGCACACCCTCGCGCTCGCCGATCGTCGCGTCACCCACCTGGGTCGGCCGGCAGGCCGCACCCCGGGAACCCACCGAGAACCGGTCGGAGACGTACCCGAGAACCGCCGACGCGTGACCCTTCAGGGCGGCGGCCTGGGCGGCGGTGTCGCCCGCCTCGAACGCGGCGGTTCCCGCCTGGAAGAGCGGGTCGTCGTCGCCGGCATCCGCGGCGGACACGACGAGGAGGTCGTATTCGAGCTCCACCTCGGTTCGAATGTGACCCTCATCTCCCGCTGCAATTTTCGCGTACACGGTCGACGAGAAGCCGTGCGCGGACGCCGGTTCGGCTCCCAGAAACGGAACCACCGCTGCGGCGAACCCGACAGCGGCGACGATAACGGTACGGCGGATACGGCCTGACATTCGGCTCCCTCGGTTGGCCAGTGCACGTTGCATGCCGTGGGTGAACACCAACCCGCGCACCGACGAACCGCCGGAGAACAACTTCCCCGAACGACCACCCACCGATCACCGGTGACCGGAATTGAGATAGGAATACGAAGAAGTACGCGCACTTTCCGCCACCACCCGGAGGACGATCACCTTGCGCCCCCCGCTTCGGGCCGTTGCCATGCTGGCCGCGACCGCCGCGCTGGTCACCGCCTGCAACTCCAGCGACGACTGGTCCGAGCCACGTCCGGCGCCCAGCGCCATCGGCACTCTCGGCCCCGGGTTCGTCGACCCCTCCACGAAGCCCGCGCCGGAGGCGACCATCACCCCGCAGCCCGGCTCGTGGGCCGGCGTCCACCCGCCGAAGGACTACCGGGTCGTTCTGTTGTCCAGCGGTGCGGACAACCCGACCAAGGCCCTCGTGACGGCGGTGAAGGAGTGGGCCGACGACGAGCACGTCGACCTGAGGACGATCGTCGTCGGCAATGCGCACGACACCGTTCCCAGCATCGCCAAGGCGATGGAGATGGGCCCGGACCTCATCGTCAGCGCGGGCAACGACCTCATCGACGGGCTCGCGCTGGTCACCCCGAACCACCTGGACGAGAAGTTCCTCGTGGTCGGTGCGGAACTCGCCGAGCCCACCCACAACGTCACCGCTGTCGACTGGGACGGCGCGTCGTTCCGTGGCGAGGGGCTCGGGATGTCCTCGACGTACGACCCGAACTCGTTCACCGCGGACCGGTGCGCGGCGGCCATCCGGGCGGGCGTGGCCGCCGTCCTCAACGACCTGACCGGGCTCGTGGTCTGGCTCTGACGCTCGGGCTCCCCCGCGCAGCCGCGCGACCCGGCGCGGAGGCTGTGCACCTCCGCACCGGGCCCGCGGGTCACCCGGCGGAACAGGTGGGAGTCATCCCCGCACCGGTGCCGCTGCCCTGGTAACCGAACTCGGTCGACTGCCCGGCCGCGATGGCGCCGTTGTAGGCGACATTGGTGAACTGAACGGTCCCGGTGCTGCCGCTCCGGTTGGCGCTCCAGATGCTGGTGATGCTGGCACCCGACGGCAGAGTCATGGTGACCGTCCAACCGTTGACCGGCGCGGTGCCAGCGCTCACCCGCACCGTGGCGACGAAACCGCCCGTCCACTGGTTGACCGACACCGTCGCCGCGCAGCCACCACCGGTCGGAGGCGGCGTGGTCGGCGGCGGCGTGGTCGGCGGCGGCGTGGTCGGCGGCGGCGTGGTCGGCGGCGGCGTGGTCGGCGGCGGCGTGGTCGGCGGCGGCGTGGTCGGGCCGTCAGCCAGGACCGGGGTCGGCCAGTCCCGCCAGTCGGCCAACCGGCCGAGCGCCCTGCTGGAAATCCGGATCACGCCCGGCTCGTTGCCCGTCTTCAGCAGGAACTTGCGGATGTTGTTCTGCAACGGGGTACGCCACTCGGGGCGGTTGGCGCAGTGGCTGCCGTCCTGCACGTCGGACCAGTAGGTGATGTTGTCGCCGGCGCCGAGTGCCTTGTAGACCTCGGCGCCACCCAGGGCCGCGACGCTCGCCGACCGGGGGCCGAGGTTGGCGATGTGCGGGTTGTCCATGATGAACAGTCCGCGCGGTGCCACCATGGCGACCATCTCGTGGGTGTCCACCGGGAGCCGGTTCGGGCTGCCGGTGAAGGACCCGAACGCGTCACCCAGCCAGGGTTGCTCCCCGTACGCGCTGCTCAGGCTCTGCGCGCCCTCACCCGGGATGCCCCGGAAGATGGGGACGCCCGCGCTGCCCGACTCGATCGGCATGGTCAGGGCGATGCGCTGGTCGAACACACCGATCGCGAAGGCGCCCTTGCCGTAACGGGAGCAACCCGTGACGCCCATCGCGTCCGCCTTGAGGATCCTGCCGTCGGACTGCTCGATGACGTCGATGATCCGGCTGACGCCCCAGCTCCAGGCGGCGAGCAGCCCGGTGCTGCTCGATGAGCCGTAGATGCTGTAGAAGGCGCCCTGCTTGTTGTTCCGGGGAGTGCCCTCGCGGCCGACTGCCAATGGGTCGTAACTGATCACGGCAGCGCCGGCGGCCTTGATGGTGGCCGTGTCCGCGCCGAACCCGCCGACCACCACGACGGCCGGGAAGGGACCGGTGCCGCTGGGCAGCTCGACCCGCGCCGAGAAGGTGGAACTCCTGCCGTTGTGTGCCACGTTGACGGTGATGCTGCTGTTGGACACCGTCCCCGTGACCGTCGCGGGCTTGGCAGGCTTTTCGCCGAAGACGAACTTCTCGGCAAGCTCCTTGATCTCCGCCCGCCGGCAGCGCCAGTCGGACCTGGCGGTGATGGTCGTCCCGTTCAGTTTCTTGAAGGGATCGGGAAGCTTGGCGTTGGTCGGCAGCGAGCCCAGGTCAGGCAGACCGGGCACGGCGCAGTCGACGCCCTCGTCCTCCACTGCCGCGGCCAGCGTGCCTACGGCGGCTTGAGCGTTCGTCGTACGTGTCACTACCGATACCGATCCGGCGACCGTGAGCGCTGCCAGCGCCAGCACTACGACCGAGAATCGGGTCCTGGAACGGCCCGAGGGGATGGTCACTATAGGTCTCCTTCCGAGGTGGTGGTTACAGGAAGGGACGAAGCGAGATCGATGATCACGATTGCCAGCCACGTCAAGCCTGAGCCTGCCCATCGCAGGGTGTCAATGTTTTACCGAAAGTTTCGGCCCCACTTGGCGAAACCTTTCGACGCCGGCGTCCGGCTCGACGACCGGCATCACGTCCGCGCCGAGCACCCCCGGCACGATCGTGGCCCGCCGTCGCGGCCGCTCACCTCGGCCCGCGGTCCAGGAACTCGTACGTGGTGGTCAGGCCCTCGGGCAGGTCGGGGACCAGGGCGTTGGTGCCGTCCACCACCTGGACGTAGCGCTTGCCCTGGAAGATCGAGTAGCTGCCGTCAGGCACCTGATCGATCCGGAAGAGCTGCGTCGAGGCGGCGGCAGCACACGCCCGGCCGCGTACGCTGCCCGGCGCGGCGTCGTGCACGACGGTCATGCAGATCGCGTCGGCACCGGACGCCAGGAGGATCCGGTACCTGTCGCCCTCGGGGCGCAGCACCCACAGCGCCCGATCGTCGATGCCCTGCTCGGTGGTGGCCCGCACCTGATCGCCGTCGCGGTCGATCGCCAGAGTGGCCCCGCGCATGCCGGGCAGCACGATCTGGACCTGCCGCCGGCCGCCGAGGAGCTCCTGCGGTCCCGCCGAGGCGGTCGCGGACGGGACCACTGGCGGTGCGACCGGGGTGGCCGGACCGACACCGGGCGCCTCGACGTTGTTCCGCACCTGCACCAGGACGGTGCCAGCGGCGAGGGCCACCACGGCCAGCCCCGTTGCGCCGACGGCGGCCCGACGCCGCCGACGCCGGTCGCTGCGGTGCCGCAACGTCTCTGCCCCCGGCAGGATGGTGACTCGCCGGACCTCGTCCACGATCGCGGTGAGATCGTCGCGCGGATCAGCCATGGGAGGTCTCCTCCTGGTGCGCATCGGTCAGCAACCCGGCCATCGCTCTCCGACCACGGGCGAGGTACGTCTTCACGGTTCCGACGGGGGCCTGCATCTCGGCTGCCACCTCCGCGACGCTGAGGTCGTTGAGATGGTGCAGCACGACCGCCCGCCGCTCGTTGGCGCTCAACCGTTGCAGCGCCTGCAACAGCGCGACGTGGTCCTCGTTCAGCCCGGGCACACCCTGATCGACGGCAGCCCGACGGTGTGCGCGTACCCGGTTGAACGCCTTGCGCCAGCTGCTCACCGCGATCCGGGAGGCCACCCGGCGGACCCACGCCTCCGGACTGTCCGTCTCCCGCACCGTCGCCCATCGTTGCCAGGCCCGCATGAACGCCTCGGCGACGGCGTCCTCCGCCTCGGCGCGGTTGCCGGTGAGCGCGTACACGTGACCCACGACCCGACCCGCACAGGCCGCGTAGAGGGCGTCGAACTCTTCGGCGTCACGCATCCGACCGGTGCCCTCCCATGCCTCGTCCCCTGGTCACCGCCGCATGGAACTCGCCAGGGTGGACCGGTCACGTCGGCGCGGGGCGCGATTGTGGCCTCCGTCACACCGCAGTGATCAACCTAACGACCTGGTCAGGCGTCATCGTGCCGACCCGGGAGATGCCCGTGGCGGAGAGGACGATGTGCGACGACGGCAACGACGCGCCCTGACAGCCGGCGTACTCGCGACCGCGCTGGTGGCGGCGGGCCTGACCGCCCAACCGGCGAATGCGCAGGAGAAGCCGACGGCCACGGCCCCCGGCACCTTCACCCTGATCACCGGGGACCGGGTGTCGCTGGACGCGGCGGGTCGCCCGCAGATCCAGCGCGGGCCGGGTCGGGCCGCCATGCGGTTCGTGAGCAGTCGAGAAGACGGTCACCAGTACGTCATCCCGGTGGACGCGATGCCGCTGGTGCGGGACGGGCGGCTGGACCGACGCCTGTTCGACCTCACCACGCTCGGCGAGTTCGGCTACGACGACCGGGCAGCCGAATTACCGCTGCTGGTCGCGTACCCCGAGAACATGGCGGCGCGGGCACGGACCGCGACCACCGGGGGTGCCGGTCGGGTGCGGGCCGACCTCCCGGCCGCGCACGCGCTCGCGGTCCGGGCGGACCGGGACGACCGGGTGACGCTCTGGGCGTCGCTCACCCGCGGTACGCCGTCCGCGCGCACTCTCACCGCCGGGGTCACCCACATCTGGCTGGACGGCAAGCGCACGGTCTCCCTCGATCGCAGCGTGCCGCAGATCGGTGCCCCGGCGGCGTGGCAGGCCGGTTTCGACGGCACCGGCGTCACCGTCGGCGTGCTGGACACCGGGATCGACGCCGGCCACCCCGACTTCGCCGGCCACCTCACCGAGGTCCGGGACTTCACCGGCGGCAACGACCCGAGCGACTCGGTCGGCCACGGCACCCACGTGGCATCGACGATCGTCGGTAGCGGCGCCGCCTCCGGCGGCAGGTATCGCGGGGTCGCGCCGGGGGCGAAGCTGCTCGTCGGCAAGGTCTGCGCCACCACCGAATGCCAGGACTCGGACATCATCACCGGCATGCAGTGGCTCGCGCCGCAGACCCGGGTGGTCAACCTGAGCGTGGGCGGCGACGACGCACTCGGCCTCGACCCGCTCGAGACCGCGGTCCAGGAGCTGAGTCACCAGTACGGCACCCTCTTCGTGGTCGCGGCCGGCAACGAGGGGAAGCCGAAGTCGGTCTCGTCGCCAGCCTCCGCCGACGACGCTCTCGCCGTCGCCGCCGTGGACGCCGACGACCAGCGGGCCTACTTCTCCAGCCGGGGTCCGCGCGTCGGCGACAACCACATCAAGCCTGAGATCAGCGCGCCGGGCGTCGACATCGTGGCCGCCGCTCCCGGCGGCGACTACGCCACCATGTCGGGTACGTCGATGGCGACCCCGCACGTGGCCGGGACCGCCGCGATTCTCGCCGGCCAGCACCCGGACTGGACCGGCCCGCAACTCAAGGCCGCCCTGATGGACTCGGCCAAGCCGACCGGCCAGGACACCATCTACGAGCAGGGCGCCGGCCGGGTGGACATCGCCCGCGCTGTCGCCCAGCCGGTCGCCACCGACATCGCCGCCATCGACTTTCCGGTGCAGCGCTGGCCGCACGCCGACGACAGCCCGATCACCCAGGTCGTCGGCTACCGCAACACGGGCACCGCGCCGGTCACAGTGACACTGGCCATCGCTCCGGCCCCGGCGGGCATGCTCACCGTCAGCCCGGCCACGCTGGTGGTGCCGGCCGGTGGCCGCGCCGAGGCGACGATCACTGTGGACACCCGGGTGGACGCCCCGGACGGCGTCTACCAGGGCGCGCTGACCGCGACCGGCGCCGGCGACCTGCGGGTACGGACGCCCTTCGTGTTGAACCGTGAGATCGAGAGCTACGACGTACGGCTCAACCACACCGGACGCGACGGCGAGCCGGCCACCGAGTACACGACAGTGGCGGCGAACCTGGCCACCGGCGAGTTCAGCACCCTCCCCGCGACACCGGGCGGCGGCGTCCTGCGGCTGCCCAAGGGTCGGTACGCGTTGTACAGCACCATCAACGAGGGTGCCGTGTCGACCCTGCTCGCGCAGCCGGTCCTGGACGTACGCGGCCCGGTCACCGAGGCGGTCGACGCCCGCACCGCCAAGCCTGTCGCGTTGACAGTGCCGCAGCACGACGCCGCGCCAATCTCGATCAACGTGAGCGCCAACTGGGACGACGGCCTGCGCTACCCGGGCGTCCAGCTCAGCGGAGTGTCCTTCACTGACGTCTTCTTCGGCCGACTCGGACCCGCCGTCGCGGCGCCCGAGTTCACCGCGACGCTGGGCGTCGGGCTCGCCCGGCCGGGCAGGGACGGCACCTTCCGGAACAGCCCCTACACCTACGACCTGGCGTACGTCGGCAAGGGCGACATGTTCACCGGCCTGACCAGGAAGCTGTCGTCGAAGAACCTCGCCACGGTCACGACGACCTACCGCAGCCAGTCCACGACGGCGACGGCCACCCGGTTCCACCGCGCGTCCGCGCCCGGAGGCGCGGGCCCGATCGGGTCGCGCACGCCTGTCGACCTGCCGTTCAAGGGCACCGAGTACTACAACACCGACGGCGGCATCGTCTGGACCTCCACGTTCGTCGAGGGGGACAACCTCACGACGCAGGACTCGACCTTCAGGTCGGGGCGTACGTACACCCAGACCTGGAACGCCGCGCCCTTCGGACCCACCGTGACCCAGGCGCCGACCCTGTCACCCCTGGGGTACGTGGGCCGCGACGGCGACACCATCTCGATCGCGTCGGTGCCCCTGTTCGGCGACGCGACCGGCCGCCCCGCCAGCCGCGACGACCAGCCGGTGCGGTTCCGGCTGCTGCGCGACGGTAAGGAGATCGGCACCTCGGACAGCCCGTGGGCCGAGTTCGCGGTGCCTGCCGGGAAGGCCACCTACCGGCTGGAGGCGACCGCCACCCGAGGCGCACCGGACACCCTGTCGACGTCGGTCTCGGTGGCCTGGACCTTCACCTCGGCGCACACCACGTCGCCGGAGCGGTTGCCTCTGACCACGGCTCGCCCGACGCCCATGCTCGACGACACCAACACGGCACGGGCCGGCCGGATCATGACGATCCCGGTGGCGCTGGACCGGCAGGCCGGCTCGAAGGCCGCGCCCAACCGGACGCTCGCCGTGTCCGCGTCGTTCGACGACGGCCGGACCTGGGTCGCCTCGCCGGTGATCCGAAACGTCGCGCTGATCAGTCATCCACGACGGGCCGGATTCGTCTCGCTGCGACTGACCGCCACCGACACCGCCGGCAACACGGTCACGCAGACGATCCAGCGGGCCTATCGGATCGCGTGACGCATGCCCGGTTCGGGGCGGCTGCTGGAGCCGCCGCCCCGGACCGGACCTCGGCGTCTCGGCGCCTCGGTGTCTCGGTGTCTCGGCGCCTCAGGCGGTGAAGGCCCCGTCGATGGCGATGGACGCGCCGCTGATGAAGGTGGCCTCGTCGCCGAGCAGGAACGCGGTGAGCGCGGCGACCTCGTCGGAGGTGCCGGCTCGTCCGGTCGGCTGCGCCGACAGGTAGCGCTCCGCGATCTCCGGGGCCTGGCTGACCACGCCCTGCCAGAGTGGGGTGTCGATCAGGCCGGTGACCAGGGCATTGACCCGCACACCGGTGCGCGCCACGTCCAGTGCCGCCGAGCGCGTCAGACCGATGACCCCGTGCTTCGCCGCGTTGTAGGCGGCCTGGGTCCCGTCGCCCTTCACGCCGGAGACCGAGGCGTTGTTGACGATCGCGCCACCGCCGGAGGCGATGATCGCCGGGAGTTCGTACTTGAGGCCGTAGAAGACGCTCGTCAGGTTGAGGGCGAGCGACCGGTGCCAGTTGTCGCTGTCGGTCTCGCGCACGCTGGCCATCGGGCCACCGCCGGCGTTGTTGAACGCGCCGTCCAGCCGCCCGTACTCCGTCACCGCGGCGTCGACGAGCCGCGCCATGTCCTCCTCGACCGTCACGTCGGTGGGCACGAAGAGGGCGCTGCCGCCCGCGTTCCTGATCTGCGCGGCGACCTCCTCGCCCCGGGCCTTGTCCCGGGCACCGATGACGACGCGGGCCCCTTCCGTGGCCGCCCGCTGGGCGAACGCCAGGCCCATGCCCTGCGTACCGCCGGTCACGACCAGCACCTTTGCTTCCAACCGTCCAGACATCTCGTCTCACATCCACTTCGACTGGTGAGCCGCCACGGGGCCCGCAGGGCTCTTCGTGAGACGGAACGCTAGCCTTTTCTGGAACGTTCGACAAAGTAACGACACTCACAGGTGGCGCTTCCGCAGGTTGCGACACCTCCTCGGCAGGCGGGCTTCAGCGAGCCGATCCTCTAATTTCGGCCCTAAATCACCCACAGCGGCGCTGTAACCGGCGGCGCATTCTTTGGTGATCGTTCCATAAAACAATTACCTTCTGATCGCGCTGCTCTCCCGGCCCCTCACCCAGCCGAGGGAACGCGATGGCCGTGCCGCAGGCCATCGGTGCTGGCCATGGCGAACGCCGGTGCACCGAAGCACGTCCCGACCCCGACGAACGCCCTCGGGACGTCACCCCGGTGCCCGGGCACTGATCGCTGTCGCGCCTGTCGATCCGACGCGGTGACCGAGGACACGGTGCACCGACTCCGCTGAGAGGGTGGAATCAGGGGTGTGAGCAGAGAAGGCACCGGCGGGTGACGTCGTGAGGTCCACTCTTTCGAGCCGCGATGCGGCTTCGTCCAGCGCTGGCACGACGCCCTCGGCGAACGAACCTCTTCGGGTGACGCCCGCCCATCGGCAGCGCTGGGCGGTGCAGATCATGGCTGTCGCGCCCGACGACCAGGTGCTGGAAATCGGCTGCGGTCGGGGAACTGCCGTCTCCCTGGTCGCCGACCAACTCACCACCGGTCGGATCGTCGCCGTCGACCGGGCCGCGACGATGGTGCGGCTCGCGACCGAACGGAACCTGAGCCACATCGACGCCGGTAGAGCCGAGATCCGGCGAGCAGGGTTCGAGTCGGCCGACCTTCCGACCGGCCATTTCACCAAGATCTTCGCGGTGAACGTCAGCCTCTTCTGGTTGGGCGATGCGGCGCAGCAGATCGCTCGGATACGCAGCCTGCTGGCGCCGGGAGGGCGGCTCTACGTCTTCGGCGAGCGACCCACCGAAGCCAACGCCACCGCGAACCTCACCGCGACCGACCTACTGCTCGAAACCCACGGTTTCGCCACGACCACATCGAGCGCCACCCGTGGTCAGGGCCGGGTGCTGACCTGTGTCACCGGTACCCCGATCCAGTGAGCCTGGGCCTGGGCCTGTCGCAGCGTTGACATGAGCCGGGCGGGCTCGGCGTGACGCCGAGCCCGCCCGTTCCGGGTCAGTCGAGCTTGATCAAATCGGGTCAGCGCTGCAGGGTCAGCAGACCCGGCCGGTACGGCAGCAGGCCGTAGTCGACGCCGTCGGAGCTCGGGGAACGACCCTGGTAGAGCAGTTGCAGGTTGCAGGCGTCCACGGTCATCGTCTGGTCGGCGTTGGTGCGCAGCAGCTCACCGTGGCTGATGTCGTTGGTCCAGGTCGCGCCGCTGTTGACCTTGCCCGCGAACGGGTTGCTCTGGGACGCGGCCTGCGGCGTCCACGAACCGTTCAGGCTGGTCGCCGTGAACGAACGGAAGTAGCGGCCCGTCGAACCGATCGCCTCGACGATCATGAGGTACTTGTTCAGACCCTGCAGCTTGTAGACCTGCGGGGCCTCGAACAGGTTGTTGGTGGTGTCGCTCATGATGGTCGTGTAGCTGCTGCCGAAGTTGCCCGGGAAGTTCCCGATCGGCATGCTGGCCCGGTAGATCTTGCCGTTGTCACCGGCGAAGAACAGGTACATGTTCGTACCGTCACCGATGAGAGCCTGATCGATCGGACCGGTACCGGAGCCGGTGATGCTTCCGGTGAACAGCGTCTGCGGCGACGACCAGCCGTTCGGGTTGGTCGGGTTGGTCGAGGTCCGGTAGGAGAACGCCGGTCCACCCCACTGGTAGGCGAGCACCCAGATGTTCTTCGGCGCGAAGTAGAACAGCGACGGCGCGACGGTGCCGGAGGTCATCGCGTTCTGGCTGGCCGAACCCATCTGCGAGTAGTTCGAGAAGAGGCCGAAGTTCATCGAACCCCAGCTGGACCCGAAGTCGTGCGTGGTGGCGTAGACCAGTTGCTGGCCGTTGTAGGGGGCGACGGTGAAGTCCTTCAGCGACACCCAGCCCGACCTCGGGTTCGCCAACACCCCGGTGGAGGACCACCGGTACGTCGAAGGGAGGTCGCAGGTGCCGCCCGGCGGCGGAGTCGTCGGCGGCGGCGTGGTGGGGTCGGTACCACCGCCGACGCGGACGAACTGCCACTGCTGGTTCGTGCCGTTCCAGTCGTCGTACTGCACGATGTTGCCGCCGTCGGCGGTCGAGGCGCCCTGCACCTCCATCACCTTGTTGCTGTTCCGGTTGATCAACCGGACGTAGCCGCTGTCCGAGTCGGCCAGCCGGAACTGCTGGTTGGTGCCGTTGAGGTCACTCCACTGCACGATGCTGCCACCGTTGGCGGTCGAGAAGCCCGAGACGTCCAGCACCTTGCCGGACAGCCGCGACTTCACCCGGTAGTAGCCACCACCCGAGTCGACGAACTGCCACTGCTGCTGGTTGCCGTTGTTGCGGGCCCACTGGGTGATCCGGGCACCGTCATTCGTGGCCAGGTTGTAGACGTCCAGGGCCTTGCCGCTGTTGCGATTGACCAACACGTACCACGCGTTCGTGTCGACCGACGCCGCAGCGGCGGGAGACGACACCACCGCTACGGCAGCACCACCGACCATCAACGCCGCCGCGCTGGCGGCGAGGATGCGGGGCAACCACCAACGCCGCCGCGACGGCGTTGCGATCGACGGAGACCTATCGAGGGCAGACATGATCCTCCTCCAGTGACCAAGAGCCGAACGGCCTGCCCGAGAATGGGCGTGCCGCGACGCGTGGCCGAGCGCGCAGGCGTCAGAGAGTTAGCGTTAACAAGACGCCGGCGAGCTGTAGCGCACGCCTGATTCGAGATCGACGAGGCAGGGCTTGCCCGGAAAGCCGAGGTGTCGTCGTCCTTAGGCATCGACTGTGAGCGATAACATGCCGTTCGTCAAGACGTAATGTGCTGGGAACATCTGCCACTGCCGGGCCGCGGATCTTGGGGCGAAACCTCTTGAACCGCATTCCCGCAGGCATCGCCCAAGATCCCAGGCGAGGACCACCGCCGAGCCCTTGAGGAGGCCTCGCGAGCGCGTTAACATCGACGGCTGCCCATTGCCGGCGGCTTGCTGGTGGCGCCGGTGAACTCAGCTTGACGGGTCGACCGGCAGGAGCGCCGGCGCGGCGACGGTCAGCCAACGACCGCCCGTGCGAGTCAAGGGCGCCCCTTGTCGTCCTTGCCCTCTCGGTACATCGCGAACAAACTTGCCTTGGCCGGCAGTCGGCTCCCACCAGCGCCGCGCACCCTCCGAATCGACCTTGACCCCGAGGAACGGTCGGTGGGCGATCTCCGGGTTCATCACCGCTTGGAGGCCCAGAAGACATAGACAGCGCCGTACGGCACGGCCACCGTCGCGCCGTCGGTGCAGGCGCCGGCCGGGGCGACGCCACCCGACGTCAGCAGACGGCTGATGTAGGCGACGTTGCTGAGAATGCCGGAGCCGGCACGGGTGTCCACCGTCAGCAGCAGCTCGGGGATGGTCCCCGCCCGTGGGCTCTCCGCGGTCTTCTTCGCCGTGATCAATGAGCCGTCCCGCTCGGACTGCCAGCTCGGGCCCTTGAAGTGATGGACCCGGCCGCCGGTGCCGATCAACTGGGCCTCCGGCACCGATGCGCCGGTGAACACGCCGCCAGCACATGTGTAGGTCTGCGTTCCGCGAGTGACGACGTACGCACCAACGGGGCGCGATCCCGCCGGTGGCTTGATTGTCGAGGCGATGCGCGGAATGTCGACCCGGCGTGCGTCGGCGCCCACAGCAGTTGGCGCGGCCACCTCGGCAGCGGACGCGTGCTGGGTCACCGCGCCGACCGCCGCCACAACACCGGCCATACCGACGACGGCAACCGCTCGGACCCGCGAGTGAAACGTGCTGAGCATGCGATTCCTCCGTTTCAGGCAGGCGCATCTACGCCCACTCGTCTCCTGCACGGACAGCATGCGTAGAACGATCAAAATCACGCCCGATTTGAACGACCATTCACCTGGCGGAGGTGCCGGTGGTCGGATCACCTGCGATCCGACCACCCGCCGCGACCGTACGAGCTATCGGCGGCTCCACTGCTGGTTGGTCTGGCCGGTGCAGGTCCAGAGGACGAGCTTCGTCCCGTTGCCGGTGCCCACGTTGTACGGGTCCAGGCAGAGGCCGGACTGCACGCCGGTGATGGTGCCGTTGGCGTTGACGTTCCACTGCTGGTTCGTTCCGCCGTGGCAGTCGTAGATGGTGACCAAAGTGCCCGGGGAGGTGCCGTAGCCGGCTGCGTCAAGGCACTTGTTGCCGTACACGGTCAGCGTCTTGCTGCTCGTGTAGGTCCACTGCTGATTGGTGCGGCCGTGACAGTCCCACAACTGCACCTGGGTGCCGTTGGTGGTGGAAGAGCCGGGGACGTCGACGCAGCGACCCGACAGGGCACCCACGATCGCAGAGGTCTGCCCGGTGCCGCTGCCCGGGTTGCCGATGCTGCCGGGCACCGACTGCAACGCGCTGTACCAGCGGGCAGCCATCTTGTCGTAGCCGCCGGACGTGGGGTGCACGCCGTCGATCAGGTCGGCGGTGGTGAGAGCGCTGTGCATGTCGACCAGGCGCACCCGCTTGCCGGCGTTCACCTTGCTCTGCACTATGCCGGGGATCGCCGCGTTGAAGGTTCGTGCGGCCGCCTCCTGGTTGCTGTTGGAGAGCGGGATGATCTGCGCGACGAACACCTCCGCGGTGGGAGCCGTGGTGGTGATTCGGTCGATCAGGGTGGAGAGCCGGTTCGGCGCGGTGCTCACGTTGTAGTTCTGCAGGATGTCGTTGGTCCCGATGTGCAGCAGGACGGTCTGCGGCCGCTGGGTGTTCAGCCAGCCGACGATGTTCGCGTCGATCTGGTCGATGCGCCAACCGGGATGTCCCTGGTGGTCGTGGTCACCCAGGCTGGCTGGCCCGTTGAACTGCGACCCGACGAAGTCCACCGTGTATCGACCGTTGACGAGGCGCTGCCAGAGCCCGATGCGGTACCCGCCAGGCACCTGGGTGCCCTCGGTGATGGAGTCGCCGAGAGGCATCACCCGCACCCCGCCGTTGGATTCCGCGTTGGCCGGGCCGATCGAGGTCAGCACCCCGGCGAGGACAACACCGAGTGCGGCGGTTGCCGCGAGCCATCTTGCCCTCGTTCGCATAGATTTCTCCCCTGCAGTGGTAGTGCTGACCGAGGAGTCAGGCCGTCGCGACCGCTGCCACATCGGCATGACGATGCCGTCGCAGCACTGGGACGGATTGTTAACGCTAACAGCGATTCCTGTAAATTCTTGCCGCTGATCTGGCCCACGTCAAGCACCAACAAGCCGGCCGAAACCAGCGCGATGCCTGCGGGACATGACGATGACGCATGACCATCAGGCTTGACGGAGATGCCAGACGCCAGGCTCATTCCGCGCCGTCGAGCATCTCCGTTGTCGCTCGACGTAGGCACCGCTCGTCAGCGCCGCTCGGGCGCGGCCGGACCGCCGCTTCCCGGCCTTGATGCCGTTGGCGGACGGCTCGCAATTTTCGGTCAGAACACAGGGCTCGGCCTTGCTGCTGTACCGCGTGAAAAAGGGCCGTCTCGGTTTCCCGAAACGACCCCTCATCTGCTGTGCGCCCGAAGGGACTCGAACCCCTAACCTTCTGATCCGTAGTCGGCACGAAAGAGCTCCCCTGACCTGCATGTATGCAAGTTTGCCCTGGTTTGTTATGTAGCAGTGTCGACGGAAAGTGACGCTAGACGACAGCTCCCTCCCCCACGGTGCCACCTGAGTGGCACGCATACATGCGAGTGTGTCGATAGCCACCATGCTTTCGCAACTGCCGCTGGTTGAGCTGGGTTTTGCCGTGTTGGCTAGGCGACCTCGGCCGCAGGGGCGGCGGTGTCTCGGACGGAGTTGAGGATCGTGATAAGGCGGTCGACATCGGCCGACGGGAAGATCGAGTCCGGCCCGTGCGGTGCAATGTCGCTGAACGGCGAGTCGTAGAGCCGCTCGGGCTCCATGACGCCGTTCTGAGTCAGGTGGACGATGATCAGGTTCACGAAGTTGATCTGGTTCGCGCTCAACGTGCGGCTAGTCAAGAACTCGCCGAACGCCTCGGTGGCGGCCTCCCTGTCGAGTCCGACCAACGAGCGGATGAACAAGCCGAGCCCGTGCGCCGAACGGCGGGCCTCGTCGATGTCGTCGGCGCCGCCGCCGCTAGCCGCGAGCATCCGCTCCAACTCGTCGAGGTCACTCGGGGAGAGCTGCTTGTTGCGGCGCAGCTTCTGCAACGCCAAGTGGTCCTCGTGGGCGCGTAGGTACACCCGGACCTTGGCGCGGAACCGCTCGAAGTCCGTGCCGACCTTGATGTCGTTCAGCGTGACAACGGAGATCTCGCCCAGTTCGTCGGTGAAGTCGGTGTAGACGATGGCCCTCTTGGACCTTTCGATCAGCTTGACCAGCCCGCGGATACGGCGGCGCATCAATTCCAGCATCGGCAGGGTGACGTCCGGCCACCACTCGTCGCCGGCCACCTCGTCGAGGAGCTGCTGCTGCTCGCGGACCGCCGGGATACTGGTCTGCTCCAGCAGCGTGGAGGCAATGTCTTGCACCTGGCGACGGAGCCGGTCGTAGGCGGGTTCCACGTCGAGTTGGCCGAGTTGCAGGCGCAGCACCATCAGGTCGAACCGCTTGGCGGCCTCGTCCTCGTCCTTGACGGCGGTGGGCAGGCCGGCGAGGTTGCCGCCGATTTCGTCGACGGCCTCGGGGGTAAGGCGGTGCCAGTGCTCGAAGTCGACGTAGTACTCCACCAAGCGCCGCTTCGGGCGGACGACGAAGTTGTCGAGGTGGATGTTCTCCACCCGGCGGTGAAGGTTGCGGACGAGGTCCCAGCGCAGCGCCGCCTCGCTCTGCGTTCCGTCGGTCTCCGCCTCAAGGCCGGCTTCGAAGGGAAGGCGCTGGTCGAGGCGGTAGATGAGTTCGAGCTGGGCCTTGAACAGCCGCTCAGTCAGCGACTCGCCCAGTTTGCCCTCTGCCGCCTTCGGGTTGTGGTTGAAGTACTCGAAGTTCTGGCAGAAGTCGAAGATGTAGAAGTTTTGCTTGTCCTGGCCGGGACCGTAGAGGTCCTTGCAGAGTCGGGTGCCGCGGCCGATCATTTGCCAGAACTTCGACTTCGACCGCACGATCTTGAAGAAGACCAGGTTGACGACCTCGGGCACGTCGATGCCGGTGTCGAGCATGTCCACCGAGATCGCGATGTGCGGGTTCTTCTCTTTCTCCGAGAAGTCGTCGATGAGGCTCTGGGCGTACTCGGTCTTGTGGGTGATGACCCGGGCGAGGTGGCCGCGGTGCATCGGGTACGCGAGGTCGAACCGCTTCTGGATAAAGTCGGCGTGAGCGTTGTTCTTGGCGAAGATGATGGTCTTGCCGATCCGGTCGCCGCCCGCGACGTGGTGGCCGTGGGTCATCACCGTCTCCAAGACCTTATCCACGGTGTCGGCGTTGAACAGCCATTTGTTGACCGCGTCCGGGTCGACGCTGTCCGGCGGCCCGTCGTCACCCCAGTCGAGGGCGTCCCAGGCGTCCTTCTCCTCCTCGGTGAGGTCGTCATAGCGGATGCCGTCGCGCTGGAACTTCAGCGGTACGGAAACCGCCCGCGGCGGGACGAGATAGCCCTCGTTGACCGCGTCGTCGAGGTCGTAGTGGTCGGTGGGTACGCCGTCTTCGAGGTTAAACAGGCTGTAGGTGTTGCGGTCGATCTCGTTGCGCGGGGTCGCGGTGAGCCCGACCAGGAGGCTGTCGAACCAGGAGAAGATTGCCCGGTACTTCTGGTAGACCGAGCGGTGCGCCTCGTCGATGATGACCAGGTCGAAGTAGCCGGGGCCGAAACGTCTCTCGCCGCTCGCGGTCTCGTTGATCAGGCCCATCATGGTGGGGTACGTCGAGACGTACACCCGGCCCTCGGTGTTCTTTTCGGTGACGAGGTTGACAGTGGCCACCTCAGGCAGGTGCGCCTTGAATGCGTTGACCGCCTGGTTGACCAGCGCGTTGCGGTCGGCGAGGAAGAGCACCCGCTTGACCCAGTTGGCACGCATCAGCAGGTCGACCAGGGCGATCACCGTACGGGTTTTGCCGGCGCCGGTGGCCATGACGACCAGGGCCTCCCGCTGCCGTCGCGTCTCGAACGCCTCGCCGATGGCCCGGATCGCCCGGTGCTGGTAATACCGCTCGACGATCTCCCGCTTGATGGGCATCCCCGCAAGCGGCTCGCTGGTCTCGCGGCGTTGGATCAGGAGCCGGAGCTCGTCCTTCGTGTAGAAGCCCAGCACCGGGCGCGGAGGATAGGCGGTGTCGTCCCACAGCCAGGTCTCATAGCCGTTGGTGTAAAAGACGACCGGGCGCTGGCCGTACCGCTGCTCCAGGCAGTCGGCGTACAGCTTGGCCTGCTGCTTGCCAAT
Source organism: Micromonospora sp. NPDC051227 (assembly GCF_044455385.1). NCBI lineage: Bacteria > Bacillati > Actinomycetota > Actinomycetes > Micromonosporales > Micromonosporaceae > Micromonospora > Micromonospora sp. NPDC051227. Next base: position 702,435 of record NZ_JBITET010000003.1, on the reverse strand, counting down.
GGTGGCGTCCCGCCGGGTGCGCTTGGCCTCGACCACCGCGAGCGGCTTGCCGTCGTCACCCCACAGGACGTAGTCGACGTACCCGGTGCCCGTGGTGTTAGGCATGCCGGTGACCTCGAACTCTCGGTCCTCCGGGCGGTCGAGCCGCCAGCCAGCCTCCCGCAGCATGAGGTCGATGTAGAGGTCGCGGGTCTGCGCCTCGTCGTAATCGTGGTCGTCGGGGCGGGCCTCGTTGGCGGCCTTCGCGGCGGCGATCTCGGCGCGCAGCTTCGCCAACTCGGCGTCAAGGGTGGCGGACTTTTCGCGCTCGGCGGCCAGCGCCGCGTCCTGGGTGGCGAGCTTCTCGGCGAGTGCCTTGAGATCGGACTGGGTCTGTTGCCGGACCTGCGAGGGGACCGGCCGGGGGATCAGGTCCGGGTTGAAGGCGAGCGCGCTCGGCGGGACCTTCGCCTGGTCACGGATGTAGTGCCGGGCGATCCAGTACGTGATGTGGAATAGCTCGCGGAGGACCGGCACGGCCTCGCTCGGTGTCACCGGGGCGCTCTCGTGCACGGCTTTGTTGCCCTGCTTGCGGATGATATTCATCTTGACCTGGAGGCTGTTGCCCACCAAGTTGCGCAGCGACGGCTCGTGGATCATGGCCGACAGATCGTCCTTGTACGGCCTGGTGAGCGTGCTGTCAGCCTCAAAGAGCCAGGTGAGGGCGAGTTCGAGCGTGCGCCGGGCGTAGAAGCACGAAGCCCGCGGGTCGGCGACAGCCAGCCGCTCCGCCCGCAGGGCCTCGCCAAACAGTACGGGCCACTCAGCCCGCAGGAACGCGAAATTGCTCATTGAGCGCCATCTCCCCACAGTCGACAGCAGCCCTCGATCGTCTCACGTCAGAGCAACCCCCGGAAGGCCCGATCCTGCAACGACGCGAACAGCGCATCCAACTCCACTAAGCTCCGCCGGTACGGTGCCTTGAGTTGTTCCACCGCCTCGACGCGGCTGATGAACTCTCGCTGCACACCGATGGGCGGCAACAGGAGGGGGAACCGACGGAGCTGGGCCATGTTGATTGAAGCTATGCCTGTCGTCTGCTTGGCTGACCGCAGAAAGTACCGCTTCCCTTCATTGGACGATACAAGCCAGCTGAGGTAGACGGGGTTCACCATCTCTGGTCGCGTTACACGCACTCGGAAGATATGGTTTTGGTGAATTGCCTCCGGCAGCTCACCATTCCAGATCGATCCGCGGCCAAGCTTGTCTGGGTCCCCGCCCTCCGTGAGTAGAAGGTCGCCCTGGCGGAGCCGATACCGGTCGATCTCTGCTTCGGTTGCTTCAATTTGCTTCACAGTCGAGAGGTCTAGGCGCTTGTCCTGCACGTTCAGCACCGCGAGGTAGGGAACCGATCGAAGGGCTGCGGTGGGAGATTTACGTCCTTTCGTGATCCCCGAAGAAACGTCTGCCACGTCGGCTAGATGGAGCGAGTCGTTCCAGTCGTCTGCGTTGGATTTTCGGCTCTGAATCAGGTCGAGGAAGATGGACTGGGTGAGGTCGTTGAGGTGGGCGAGGGATTGGCGGCGCTTGGCGCGCAGCTCGTCCACCCGATCCAGCACCTCCGTAATCCTCCGCTGCTCCTCCAGATCCGGAACCGAAATCAGCAGCTCGCCGATGTCCTGCCTGTTGACCTGCTTGAATGTGGCTCCGCGGCCTTTTGCAGCCAGGTCTGGTGCAGCGACGGTAAGCCAATGCCACAGGAACCCACCGTCCAGCTCCGTTGAAGGCCGCAAGCCGGCGACGCCCCGTCCCAGGCAGTACTCGCCGTCGGACAGCACCTTCTCGCCGATGGACGCCCTGATACCAAGAATGATGTCGCCGGTTGCGGAGGTCTTGGTGGCCTCCCTGGTGTGCTTCTTCGCGGCAGGGCGACCGTTCGCGAAGTCACCCGCGCCCGCGATCAGTGGCCAACCTTCACCGTCATTGTTGTACGCATCCCCCGGCGGTGCCTGCCCCATCGTCACGGTGCATACGTCGTCCAATCTGCGAAGAACTTTGTTCACGCGAGCATCCCCTTCAGGCCGGACATGCCCTGCTGGATCTCGGCTTCGAGGCGTTCCAGGTCTTCCAGGATTTTCAACGGGGCCTGGTGCTCGACCTCCTCGTGGACGACCTCCTTGTAGCGGTTGAGGCTGAGGTCGTAGCCCTGCTCGACGATGTCGGTCTTGGGCACGCAGAAACTTTGCTCGGTCCGCGCCCGCTGCAACTCGTCGCCGTCCCGCCGGAACCACCGCGCCAAGGCGTCCGGAAGGTTGTTCCTGGAATGCTCGTCCTCGGCCAGCGCCACGTCCGGCACCGGCCCGAGCTTTTCGGCCGGCAGCAGCGGAGTCCGCTTGTCGTCGAGGCTCCAGCCGTCAGCGGTCACCTCGTAGAACCACACGTTGTCGGTGCCGCCGCTGTTTGTCTTGGTGAAGAGCAGAATCGCCGTGGAGACGCCCGAGTAGGGCTTGAAGGTGCCGCTTGGCAGCTTCACCACCCCGTCGAGCTTCTGGTCCTCGACCAGCATCCGACGCAGCTCCTTGTGCGCCTTGCTCGATCCGAAGAGGACGCCCTCCGGCACGATGACGGCCGCCCGGCCGCCTGGTTTGAGCAGCCGGAGGAAGAGGGCGAGGAAGAGCAGCTCGGTCTTCTTGGTCTTGACAACCCGCTGAAGATCCTTGGACGTGCTCTCGTAGTCGAGGCTGCCGGCGAACGGCGGGTTGGCCAGGATCAGCGAGTACTTCTCCGATTCCCTACTCACGTTCTCCGCCAGCGAGTCGCGGTAACGGATGTCTGGGTTCTCCACGCCGTGCAGCAACATGTTCATGCTGCCGATCCGCAGCATCGTGCTGTCGAAGTCGAAGCCGTGAAACATGCTCTCGTGGAAGTGCTTCCGCTGCACCGGGTCGACCAACGCGTTCGGATGGGTTCGGCGGACGTACTCGCCAGCTTCGACAAGGAAGCCCGCGGTTCCGCATGCGGGATCGCAGATCTCGTCGGTCGGTGTCGGCGCCATCATCTCGACCATCAGCTCGATGACGTGCCGTGACGTACGGAACTGTCCGTTGTGCCCGGCGGTGGCGATCTTGCTGAGCATGTACTCGTAGAGGTCGCCCTTGGTGTCCCGATCCTCCATCGGGATGTGGTCGAGCATGTCGACCACGCGGGCGAGCAGCGCCGGGTTGGGGATGGTGAACCGGGCATCCTGCATGTGATGCGAGTACGTCGACCCGTCCCCACCGAGCGTCCGCAAGAACGGAAACACCTGATGTGCGACGATCTTGAACATCGTCTCCGGGTCCCGGTCCTTGAACTCGGACCAGCGGAGTTCCTGCTGGTCCGGCTGGAACCTCAGCGTGACGGGGGCGTTCGGGAAGCGCTCCGCCTTCTTGCTCTCGCGCGACTCCATCTCGTCCAGGCGCTTGATGAAGAGCAGGTAGGTGATCTGCTCGATCACCTCCAACGGGTTCGAAATCCCACCCGACCAGAAGGCATCCCAGATGCGGTCGATCTTGCTCTTCAGCTCACCGGTGATCACGTAGCTTCGGTCCCCACCTGTCGTACTGCCAAGTTGACCTAGGTTAGTCCCGCCACCCCACCGGGCGGGATCGGGCGTTGGGCCGAAGGGCTCCGCGTGCCGGACACAGCGTCCAGCCAGGCCATGTCGAGTGCTAACGGATGAGAATGGGCCGCGTGTCGCCGTAAGACCAGGGCGCAGACCTGGAGGGCCGGACGACAGGCCAAGCCTTCACCAGAGGGACCCGTAGGCGACTCTCCGTGACGATCAACTAAAACCAGCGTCAGCTGTGCCACCCAAGTGGCACGCGAAAATGCCCTCCGGTCGATGTCCGGAAGGCATTTTCCCTGCTCAGTGTGTGCGCCCGAAGGGACTCGAACCCCTAACCTTCTGATCCGTAGTCAGATGCTCTATCCATTGAGCTACGGGCGCTTGTGCTCAGCCAGTGTACACACCCGGCTTTCGCGCGGAGACTCCGGGATTCGAACCCGGGAGGGGCTTTAAGACCCCAACCGCATTAGCAGTGCGGCGCCATAGACCAGACTAGGCGAAGTCTCCCTGGTGATCCTCAGACCACCGCGCCCGAGGATACAGGTCGCCACCCACCGGGAGCAAAACGACTTCCGGGGTACGCCCACGCGACCCGCCCGCCCACCGTGTTTCCACGCTGTGCGCCGGCGTGATCGGGACTACGCTCCATCGATATGCAGGAGCAGCCGCCCAGCGAGTCGACCCGTCGAGAGCCTGCTGAACGAGCGCGTCGGCGCTCCCCACGGGCCACCTTCCGGCCGCCCATCGTGGCCGAGGAGCCCGCCGAGGTGGTGGAGCCTGAGGCGTCGGCACCGCCGGCAGCCACCCCGGCGACCCAGCGTCCTCGACGGGCCAAGGCCGCCCCGGCGGTGCTCTTCCAACCACCGGAGCCGGATCGCCCCCTGCCTCGACAGCCTCGGCGCGCATCGGCCGAACTGACCACCGACACCAGCGCGGAGCAGCCGGAGCACGCGGAGCAGCCGACCGGCGACCAACCGAGCCCAGCAACCGGCCTCGCATCGACACCGCCGAAGGCTCGGACCGCCCCTGTTCGCAGGGCTGCCTCTCGGCAGGCGGCCGACACGCCCGCCGAGGTGACCCCGGCCACGCCGGCACCCCGCAAGCGCGCCGCAAAACCCACCAAGGCCGCGAGCACCTCCGAAGCGCAGAGCACCACAGCCGCGAACACCACCGGCGAGGCGAGCACCATCACGCCAACGGCCCCGGCCAAAGCCGCAAAGACGACCAAGCGCGCGGCCACCCCACGAAAGAGCACCACGCCGACCAGGAGCACCCCGCCGACAGAGCCCGCCCCCGCCGAGCGGCAGGTGCCACCGGCAGCACCCGTCGTGCAACAGGCTGAGCCGGCTCTGCCGCGTACCCCGGAATCGGAGCTGCGCGCGGTCGCCGCGCGCGTGCTCGACCACCCTGGCTTCGCACCGGAGCTGTTGGCTCTGGCCGCGGTGCGGGCGTTCGGGCCCGGCGCGGCCGGGTGGGCCGCTGGGTTGCGCGCCCGTTATCCGGACGCCTCGGCGGACGGCCTGGCCCGGTTGGCAGCCCGGCGGTTCGTCCGCTCGGCGGGTGCGGGTGGGGCCACCGCCGCGCTGGCCGGCTTCTTCGCGCCGCTGGCCGAGTTGGCGGCGGTGCTGTGGACGCACTCGGAGCTGGTGCTGCACCTGGCCGCGGCGTACGGCGAGGATCCGACGCATCCCGACCGGGCCGTCGACCTGCTGGTGCTGACCCAGGTGCACCCGGATCGGGCGAGCGCGGCGGCGGCCCTGGCCGCCGCCGAGGCGGCGGGTGACCCGATCGAGGGGGCGTGGCCGCGGGCGGCGGAGGCGGCTTGGCGGCTGGCCGCGCCGCTCACGGCCCAGGCCGGTGGTTGGGTGGCGTTGCGGCTGGTGGCCCGGTTACTGCCGGGGGCGGCGGTGCTCGCGGCGGCGTTGGGTGACTCGGCGGCGGCCGACCGGCTCGCGGCCCGAGCGGTGGCCGTCTACCGACCCGACCGGCGCTGACGGGTCAGAGCCAGTCGAACCATTCCCGGGGCAGCAGCGCGTAGCCGACGAAGGCGAACACGTCGAGCAGGGTGTGCGCGATGATCAGCGGCATCACCCGCCGTGTGCGCAGGTAGAAGAGGCTGAACACGACGCCCATGATCGCGTTGCCGACGAACGCGCCGAAGCCCTGGTACAGGTGGTACGAGCCGCGCAGCAGCGCGCTGGCCGCGATGATCGCGGCCAGCCGCCACTGGAGCTGGCGCAGCCGGGTGACCAGGTAAACGACCACGATCACCTCTTCCAGCACGGCGTTCTGCACGGCTGCGAGGATCAACACCGGAACCGTCCACCAGACGTCCGGCAGCGCGGCCGGCACCAGCGTTGCGTTGAGGCCCAGGTGGGCCGCCACCCAGAACAGCGCCAGCCCGGGTAGGCCGATCAGCGCCGCCAGGCCGGCGCCGCGCGCCACGTCCTGACCGGGCCGCCGGGCGTCCAGGCCGAGGGTCCGCGCCGGGTCGCCGGGGTCACGGCTGAGCAGGTGCACGGCGAGCAGCACCGGCAGCAGCGCGAACACGATGCCGAGCAGCTGGTACGTGAGGTCCAGCCAGGGGCGGGCCGACGCCGAGGTGTTCAGCGAGGCGGTCTGCTTGGAGAGCGGACCGTCGGCGGTCAACTTCGCGATGATCGAGACCGCCGCGTAGATCGCGGACTGGCCGAGGGAGAGGCCGAGGACCAGCAGCGTCTCGGTGCCCAGCAGTCGGCGGGACACCGGGCGGGTCAGCTCAACGGTCACCGCACCACTCTGCCCGACGTACGGCAACCGGGACACGGCCGACCGGCCACCATGAGCCGATCGCACATTCTGTGCGACCGGTCGACACTCTCCGTGGAGATTCTATGGGCGCCCGATCCGTTGCCGTCTGGAGAAGGAGCGTCCGTGGACAACCTCGCGCGGTTGCTGAAGGAGAGCTGGACCCTGGTCGAGGACGACCGGGTCCGGCTGAGCGGTCACTTCTACGCTCGGCTGTTCCTGCTCGACCCCGCCCTGCGGCAACTCTTCCCGGTGCAGATGACCGGCCAGGGCGACCGCCTACTCGAAGCGATCATCACGGCGATCCACACTGTCGACGACCCGGAGAGCTTCGACGAGTTCCTCCGGGCGCTGGGCCGCGACCATCGCAAGTACCACGTCGACGAGCGGCACTACGCCACGATGGGCGTCGCACTGCTGGACGCACTGCGCAGCACCGCCGGCGACGGCTGGAACCTGGAGTACGACCAGGCGTGGCGGGAGGCGTACGCGGCGATCGCCGCCCTGATGGTGGCCGGCGCCGCCTCGGACGACGACCCGCCGTTCTGGCACGCCGAGGTGCTGACCCACGAGCGGTACGGCCCGGACACCGCCGTGCTGACCTGCCGGGCGTTGCAGCATCCGCTGCGTTGGCAGGCGGGGCAGTACGTGAGCCTGGAGGTGCCGCGCTACCACCCCCGGGTGTGGCGCAACTACTCGGTGGCGAACGCCCCGAACGACGACAACGTGCTGGAGTTCCACGTGCGGTCTCCGGGGGCCGGCTGGGTGTCCGGCGCCCTGGTGCGGCGGGTACGGCCCGGTGACCTGCTCCGCCTGGCGGCGCCGATGGGGTCGATGACCCTGGACCGCGCCTCGGAACGGGACATCCTCTGCGTGGCTGGCGGCGTCGGGCTGGCGCCGATCAAGGCGCTGGTGGAGGAGTTGGCCACCTTCAACCGGACCCGGTGGGTGCACGTCTTCTACGGCGCACGGCAGGCGGCCGACCTGTACGGCCTGGACGGGTTGCAGGAGTTGGTGGCCGTGCACCCATGGTTGTCGGTCACCGCGGCGTGCAGTGAGGATCCGGACTTCGACGGCGAGCAGGGCGAGATCCCGGAGGTCGTGGCCCGGTACGGCCCGTGGACCACGCACGACTGCTTCGTCTCCGGTGCCGCCCGGATGGTCCGGTCCACCCTGCGGGTGCTCGCCGCGGACAACGTGCCGCCGCCGCACATCCGCTACGACACCTTCGGTGACCTCTAGACGTTCCTCCCCCCACACCGGGGCGCGTGCCCCTGCCCCCTGGGGCACGCGCCCCGGTCCCTTCCTGGTCAGTAGCGCCAGGGGTGCCCCGACTCCCGGTACTCCTCCACCGGCACCAACGGCACGCCGGGTGCCATCCGGTCGACGTAGAGCCGGCCCTCCAGGTGGTCGATCTCGTGTGCGACCAGCCGGGCCATACCGAATTCGAACGACGTGATTATCCGGCTGCCGTCCCACTGGGCGTGTTCCACGTCCAGGCGCAGCGGCCGGGGCACCAGACCCCGGTGGTCGAAGAAGGAGAGGCAGCCCTCGTACTGCTCGTCGGTCTCCGGGTCGGCGTCGACCACCCGGGGGTTGAGCAGCACGACCGGCTCCGCCGACCGGTCGGGGGGCCGCACCACGGCCGCCGCGCGGCCGATGCCGAACTGCGGGGCGGCGACGCCCACTCCCTTGCTGAACGGGTGCAGCTCGTCGAGCCGGGCCAGGGCCATGGTGAGCCGGTCGACCACGTCCCGGGCGACGTGCTCCTCCCCGGGCAGGTCGAACGGGCGGGCCCGCTGACGGAGCAGGTCGTCCCCGCGTTGCACGATGCCGAGGCCGCGCATCCGGTCGCTGGGTCGGACCCGGGCGCCACCGGGGCCGACGTCGGGTTCGGTGTCCGGGCGGGCACGGAACCGCCACTGCATCCGGTAGCGGGCGTTCAACGGGGGGTCGTCGGTCTGCCAGTCGTAGATCACCCGGTCGCCTTCGTCGTGACGCTGCGGCGCCGTCCGCAGCGGGCCCTCCTCCGCGCTGAGCGAGGTCTCCACGCCCCATACCTGCGGGTCGAGGGCCGCCGGCAGGTCCAGGCGTACGGCGAGCTGCCGGGTGGGCAGTCGGACGGCTCGCTGGAACCAGGGGCCCCACTTCTCGTGTCCGACGCTGTACGCGTACTCGATGGTGGCCCGGTCGCCCGGGTAGAGGGGGAAGCGTCGCTCCCCGTTCTCGAAGAGCAGCCAGATCTCCTTGAACGCGTCCCGATCGTGCTTGGCTCGCCAGTGCATCGGCTCCGGGTCTCCGCCGCCGTCGTCTCGACGGGCCTGTATCCGCAGCTCGGCGAAGGTGAGGGGGTGCTCCCGATGGTGCCGGTTCGAGCGGCCGGGGTCGTTCGGGTAGCGGTCGACGGCGACTCGGACCAGGTAGCGGGTGACCGGCTCGGTGCCGGCGTTGTACAGCTCACGGTGGATGACGCACCGGTAGCCGTCGTCGGCGTGGGTGAGGGTGGCCAGCTCCCGTTCCACGACCAGGCCGGTGCCGGGTGGCAGCCACTGTCCTGGCAGGTACGGCTCGCGGTGCGGCTGACCCGACCGGGCGTGCCGTAGGTCGTCGTACTCCCGGAAGCGCTGCCAGATCGCGCCGCTTGCCTCCAGGACGGCCTCCGCGCGACGGGCGAAGTCCTCGGTTGGGCGGTGCCGGCGCCCCTCGACATGGCTCACGTAGGACGGGTCGAACCCCATCAGGACGGCCAGTTGCTTCTTGGACAGCCCGCGCCCGGTCCGTTGCCGGGCGAGTTCGGCCGCGAAGGAGTCGGCAGCCCGTTCGAGGGGTGAGGTCGTCATCAGCTTCCTCGTGGCCGGGGCTATAAGTTTCACGTTCCGTGCGCGAGCACACACGCAACTGGCATGTTCTCGACACACCGCTTGACAATTCACCGATGACCATCGATTGTGCGGCGGCGTTTCCCAGCACTGACTCCGGGTAGTACGCAAAGCGCTACTCCCGTCGGATAGGGGGTGACCTGGGCGTCAGGGATGTGACCAAGGTGAGGCTTCCCTTACGGCCCAGGGCTTGGTTAGGCTAGCCTTAGCTCAGGACGGCACTGGTTCGTCCGCCGGGGCGCACTCCTCGGTCACACAGACAGGGGACGACTCAGGTGACAGCGGTGATGCCACGGCGAGAGGCCGCCACCACGCCGCTCGCTCCCGTCACCGCGGCGCTCCGGGCCATGTTCGGCACCGACGACCTCCCCGGCCTCGCCCGGGGCCTGCTGGTCGACGACGAGCTCGGCTGGGCGCCCGCCACCACCCTGATCGACGGCAGCCGACTGCCGGAGCTGCTGAACGGCGCCGCCGTCCGCTGGGGCGGCACCCCGCACGCCTGCGCGGCGCTGGCCTGGAAGTCCTACAGCTACTGGGCCGCGCTGCCGGTAGTGCTCGGCTGGGCCTCCGCCCGGCGGGTGCCACTGCTCGATCCGGCCGACCTGCTGATCCACTTCGAGGACCATCGGCAGCTGCTCACCATGGGCCTGCGCCGGGGCACCACAGTGGCGGTGCTGCCGAACGATCCGCTGGCGCTGGCCGGGCTGCCGGAGGTGCGGGTCGTCGCCGACGAGGCGGAGCTGCTGGCCGCGTTGCGCGCGTCCCTGCTCGACGCTCACCTGGCGCCGCTCATCACGGCGATCCAGTCCGAGGTCCGGGTGGGCACCCGGACGCTGCTCGGCTCTGTCGCCTCCGGCATCGCGCACGGCATCCTGCGGGCCGCGGACGCCCTGCCCGGCTCCACGGTGCAGAGCATCGACACCCTGCTCGGCGCACTCGACCTGGCCGACCTGATCGAGCTGGTGCCGGGGCCGACCGGTGAGCCGACAGTGCAGCGCCGCACCTGCTGCCTCGCCTTCACTTTGCCCCGGCCCAAGGTCTGCCAGGGCTGCTGCGTCCGCTAGGCCGCTGGGCCGCACAAGTCAGTCGGTCAACGACCGGACGTCCCAAACCCACACGCCGCCGGTGAAGACCGGTTGGATCCCGGTCAGCTCGGTCATGCCCCGGCGCAGTGCGGCCTCGTGTTCGTGTGGCCCGAGGATGACCATCCCGGCCCGCCAGTAGCGCAGGTCGTCGACCGCTCGGACCCGGCTCTGCGGGGTGATCGGCGGCACCGCCCCGGTGCGCCGGATGGTGGCGAAGAAGCTGCTTGTGGGACGGGGAGTCGCACCGAACAACGCGACCTTCGGCGGATCGGCGTTCGGGCGGGTGTCCGGGCCGAGGAAGTAGCCACGGGCCAGCGGCATGTCCAGCCGGGTCGCCGCGGACCAGCGCAGCGGCTCGGCGTAGGTGGTGTCCGGCAACGGCAGGGTCACCACACTGCGCCCACCGGTCACGTACGGCCGCCAGGCCCCACTGGTCACGAAGGTGGGGACCGGGTCGGGGCGTGCCACGGGCAGCGGGGTGGGGACGATCGGCAACAGGGCCATCGTGAGCACGGTGGCGGTGACGAAGCGGACCTGCCCCCGAGCGGCCGGGTGCGCCTCGGCCAACTCGCGGGCACGTTCGGCGCCGTAGGCGAGCAGCAGCCCGATGATCGGGGTGATCGCCAACGCCCAGCGTGTCGGCACCACCGAGTGCAGGATGGGCAGGTTCTCCAGCGCCGCCCAGGGGCCCGGCACACCCGTACCCCGGTTGTCGAAGCGGACCTCCCGACCCAGCGAGAGCACCGCGAAGAGCAACCCGAGCGCGGCCAGCGCGAGCACCACGATCGAGCGGCGCAGCCACCAGACCAGGGCGATCACCAGCACCACCAGCGCCCAACCGAAGAAGCTGTTCTCCTCGGTCGGGTTCTTGGCGAGGCCCGCGGCGGTGCGCGCGCTACCGGCGAGTGATTCCCGGGAGTACGCGACGAACGAGGCCACGTCGCTGGAGTAGCCGCGGATCAGGCGGGACAGCCCGGAGTACGCGTCCGGTCCGAAGAACTGGACGTACAGGGGGTACGCGAGCAGGAGCCCGGCGACCCCGGCGGCGACGGCCAGCCCGGCCAGGAAGGATCGGGCCCGCGACCGCAGGTCCGCACGACCGAGGGCGAGCACGCCGACGGTCACGCCGAGCCCGATCGCGGTCATCAGCAGGATCTCCAGGTTGAGGAACGCCTGCCAGACGATGACCAGCGCGAGGAGGATCCCGTTGCGCAGCCAGCGGCCCGGTTCACCGAGTCGTAGCGTGCGCCAAATGATCAACGGGACGACGAACTGCGACACGATGTTCGGGTGCCCATTGGCGTGCGACACCATGGCCGGCGCGAACGCGCAGAAGCCGGCACCCAGCCACGCCGGCCCCCGGCTGCCGATCAGGACCCGGGAGAGCACGAAATACCAGGCCGCGGCGGTGGCAATCATGCCGGCAGTTAGAAAGATCAGAAATGACGCTCGGGGCCCGAACAACAGGGTGATCGGCGTCATTGGCAATGAAATGGATAATACGGACGTATTGGCCATCAGATTGACGCCGTCGGGGACGTTCATCTGATTGGAATGGAACGGATACGCAAAGTGCGTGACTACTCGCGCACCGTGGGCCATCATCCATTCGAACTGCGACTGATCGGACTGGTTGTCCCGAACATCGCTGCCCGGATCCAGCCAGAGTCGACAGGTGACCCAGAAGCCGAGCACCACGAAGCTCAGCACGGCGACCAGATCGGCCCACATCCCCCTGCGGGACGGTCGAACGGCACCGGAAGCCCCCTCCGCCGACGGCGCGGCGGCCGGGTCGCCGCTGTCGGTGGGCACGTCCGGTTCAGGAGTAGTCATGACAATTCATAGGGTAGTCAGCGTATGGCACCGCCGTGACATGTTTCGGGGTACTGCCGTACTATGTGCCGGGTTCGCCGACCGCCGATCACGAACCCACCCCCCGACCACAATTCGGCCACCCCGATGCCCCGATTCTTTCGCCGTCCCAGTGGATGATTCACACTGTCGGTCCAGGCACGGGTCGAGTTCATATCGTGAGGAATCGACGCATGGCAGAAATCACTGGGGATCAGCGCGTGCAGTCCGAGGTGCTGGAAGGCCTGGCAACCGCTGTCAACCACCGTCGCTGGTTCATCGAACTGGCCGTGCCGTATCTCGGCGACGACCCGATCGAGATCGGCAGCGGTCTCGGTGACTACGCACTGGAATGGTCCGAGCGGCTGCCGCGGTTCACCGCCACCGAGGCCGACCCGGACCGGCTGGTGCAGCTCAAGGAGCGCCTCGCCGACCGTCCTAACATCGACGTCCGGCAGATGCTGCTGCCGCACAACGACCGGGGCGACTACAGCGCCGCCGTCTCCTACAACGTCCTGGAGCACATCGAGGACCACGTGGGCGCGCTACAGAGCATGCGCGACCTGGTCCGACCCGGCGGCGCCGTGATCATCATCGTGCCCGCGTTCCAGTTCGCGATGGGCCCGGCCGACATCGCCACCGGGCACGTCCGCCGCTACACGAAGAAGACGCTCGGGGCGGCGATGACCGACGCCGGTCTGACCATCGAGAAGATGCACTACGCCAACGCGCTCGGGCTGATCGGCTACTTCATGGCCACCAAGGTCTTCCGGCTGATGCCGAAGGAGGGCCCGATGGTCAAGGTGTACGACACCCTCGTCCTGCCCGCCACCAAGGCCGCCGAGCAGCTCGTCCTCCCGCCCTTCGGCCAGTCCGTCTTCGCCGTAGCCCGCGTACCAGCCTGACCCCGGCCCCGGCCCCGGCCCCGGCCCCGGCCCCGGCCCCGGCCCCGGCCCCGGCCCCGGCCCCGGCCCCGGCCCCGGCGATCTTGCACTTCCTGTCGTCCTTACGTCTGCTATGTCAGGGATGTCGGGACAGTAAGTGCAAGATCGCGGGAGCTGGGGGCGGGGTTACTCCTTGATTTGGTAGGTGGGGCGGATCACCGCTCGGGCCAGGGTGTGGAACGTCAGGTTGAAGCCGACGTAGGCGGGGCTGGCGTCCGGGGTCAGGTCCAGGCGGTCGACGTCCAGGGCGTGCACCGCGAAGACGTACCGGTGCGGGCGGTCGCCGGGCGGCGGAGCCGCCCCGCCGTACCCCTGCTCGGCGTAGTCGTTGCGGACCGAGAACGCCCCGCCGAGGTCGGTGCCCGCCGCGCCACCAACCCCGGTGGGCAACTGGGTGACGTTGACCGGCACGTTCACCAGCACCCAGTGCCAGAAACCGCTGCCGGTCGGCGCGTCCGGGTCGTAGCAGGTCACCGTGAAGCTCTTCGTCTCGGCAGGGAAACCCGACCAGGTCAGCTGCGGCGAGACGTTGTCGCCCCCGGTGCTGCCATGCGCGTGCCGGGCGTCCATCGGCTCGCCGTTCTGCACGTCGTCACTCGTCAGCGTGAACGAGGGCACCGTCGGCAGCAGCTCGTACGGGTCCGGGGCGATCGGTCGTTCCAGGGTCATGGGGACGAGTCCTTCCGATGTGCGGAGATACCAGCCCCTTCTTACCCCGCCACGGCCCTCCCGACGACCGGAAGCGCGCGCTGACCGACTGTGGTTTCGCGGAGTTACGTTTGAGTCCGGGCAACGTTCCGCAGGGGGACATCGTGGCCGGCATCTGGCGGGACTTCGTGGTGGCCGTTGTCACCGCGTTCCGCCGCCGGGACGAGCGAGCCATCGCCGACGACCGCCGACGCGCTGTCGAGCGACTGGCCGAGGAGACGATCCGCCGGGAGCGGCGGGCCACCGACCCGCCGGAGTGACCGTCACGCAGCGCGCGGGAGCGGCCCCAGATTCACTCGACATTCAGGAAATCGCGGTATCCGCGTGGCCCGAACAACCCGACTTCCGGGAAGTCGAGTGGATCAAAGGTGGGCGGAGGGTGTGGGATTCGAACCCACGAAGACATCGCTGCCTTACCGGTTTTCAAGACCTAGGCCCATGCGGCTCTGACCAGGCAAAACAGCATTGACCTACCGCCTGATGCCGCTGATTTCCCGCGCCCACGCTCTACCTACCTTGCTGCTAACACTCATGGGACACTTTGGAGCTACCCGGCCTCGACCCTCGGCCGCCAACCTCGCTGCTTCCCCAGGCGGCTGCCCAGCCAGCTGGCCACCGTTCATGAGCACTCTCTCGACGGACTCGATGAGCGAAACTCGTTGGCACGGCGTGGCGACTGCTCCAAACTGCACCTGCGGACGCTGCTGCCGCATCATAGGTGAGTGACCATTGACGGAAACCCACGGCAAGACAACGGACCAGTTCTCAGCGGCCAGCGGGCCAAGATCATCCAGATCGAGACAGTGTCCCTTATGACCGGAGAAGCCATATCCATAGCGGAAGGATTGACTGTCCTGGTTGGCCCAAACAATGCCGGCAAAAGCCGGCTTTTGCAGGAAATTCAGGAGAGACTAACCGGATCGGCAACATCTGAGCATTACAGACCGAAGGTTACCTCTTCGGTCCACTATGAGGAGCGATGCACTGCGGGAAACCTGGTGGACTGGATGAGAAGCAGATACAGAGTCCAGCCGGCTGGCATGTACAACTATGGATCGTTCAACGAGGAACACTTTCCTATTCCTAATCAGAGCGGCGCGGCGATGGCAGTCTCTCGCATCTCGGATGTATGGGGGAGGCACGTCGGCCACTTTCAACCACTAGCACCCTTTCTTATGGCCTATATGCCGGCAGGGAGCCAGGGCGGCTCGGTCTCGTCGAGTCAGACGTACCACGTTGGGCGTGAAGCTCCCGCAAGTCCGATTCAGAAACTCTTCTCTGACCGAGGCTTAGAAGAGTTGGTCAGCGCCGAAATGCGGCGAGCATTTGGTGAGGAAATAGTCGTACACCGTTTTGCAGGAAGCCAAATAAGTCTCCACGTCGGCAAGGTGACTACCCCGGAAACGCCGCCGCCTGCATCCTTGAAGTATTTGGCCGAAATCGAGCGCCTGCCCTTGCTGCAAGAACAGGGAGACGGCGTGCGCTCGTACATGGGAGTGGTGCTGACGTTAATCACGGCAGCCTATCCCATTGTATTAATTGACGAGCCGGAGACTTTTCTGCACCCGCCTCAGGCATACATGCTAGGGCAGTTCCTCGCTCGACAGCACGACAACGGCACCCAGGTAATTGTTGCAACTCATAGCGATGACATCCTTCGGGGCATAGTTTCCGTTAAGGGAGCCGAGGCTGCCGTTACTGTCGTACGTCTCACTCGGTCGCCACGAGGAAACCACGCTGCACAGGTGCATGTTCAGGACGTCCAGAAGCTGTACGAAGACCCACTCATCAAGTACTACGGCATTCTTGACGGGCTTTTCTTTCACGGGGTTGTGTTATGCGAAGCGGATTCTGACTGCACCTACTACCGCGCTGTACTCGAATCGACCGTGGACAACCTAGACGGAGGGCATCCCGCAACAGCCCTCAGCTTGCATTTCGCGCATTGTGGCGGAAAGTCCCGGATGCCTGATGCTGTCCGCGCCTTGCGTGCGTCCAGGGTCCCCGTCTCCTGTGCCGTAGACATTGATTTCTTGCAGGCCGACCATGACTTCAAGGGCTTAGTGACTGCTTGCGGAGGCGATCCGGACATCCTTGAGCGGGATCGAAAGGTGGTCATTTCCGCCATTCAAGCGAGGACAGAGAAGGTCGACAAAGTCGTAGCAAAAGTCAAGATCGAAGAAGTCTTCGGAGATCGGAGGGACGCGTTCTTAACTTCTGGGGACATCAACCGAATCAAGGGGTTACTGACAGCTCGGAGCGGTTGGCGTCTCTTCAAGGTTGCGGCCGACACAATACTGCTCGGCGAGGCCGCCACCGCATATCAGTCGTTGGACGCTGATCTAAGGAAGCTCGGAATATTCCTAGTTCCTGTTGGGGAACTCGAAGGTTTCCACAAATCTATACCTTCTGACAATAAGGCGTTCTGGTTGAGAGAGGTTCTCCGAACCCTCGCTTACAAAGAAGCACCTAAGGCAACCAAGTTTGTGCGAGACATGGCCAACTTCGTCTGGCACCACCAAGATCAAAGCGCAGTGGTCGAAGGGCATCTTGTGGGAGGAGATAACCGGTGAGGTGGTGCAAGTAGGCCAGGTCTCTCTCAACTGCGGATGTTCTCGATCAGCGCGCCGGCTATCTCGCCCATGCTGGTGACCACTGCCCCCGCACCGGCGGGTGCGAACGTGTCCACCTTCACCGGCCGATTGGCGTAGCCGATCACCGTTACCCCAGCGGCTCGCGCGCCCTCGATGTCCGACAGGGAGTCGCCGACCAGCACGCACCGGGCCGGCAACTCAGCGAGGGCGCGCATGGCTTGCAGGATCGGTTCCGGGTTGGGCTTCATACGGTCCGGATCGGCGTACGCCCGGCCGACCACCGGTGAAACGTACCCGGCGAGCCGGTGCGCTTCCAGGTAAGCGGTCACCGCGCCGGCTGAGTTGTTGCTGACCACCGCTACGGACATCCCAGCCTGCCGGGCAGCCACGATGACCTCTCGGCCGTACGGCGTTGGCTCGGCTGTCTCGACGGCGCGGCGCTCGGCCGCGCAGAGCGCATCCTCCACCGCCTGTGTGACGCCCTGGTCGCCGGCCGCGCCGGTACGGCGTAGCACCTCAAGCGGGTCTGGCTCGCTGGCGAGGTCCGGCGGCACATCGACTCCGTGCCGCCGCAGCACGTCGACCAGCTCGGCGGCAACCTGCGGCGCCGGGTAGCCCGCGAAGATGCTGCACACCGGCCCGTCAAAATCGAGCAGCACCGCGCCGACCCCGGCGAGCAATCGGCCAAGGTCGGCGTTCATCCGTCGTACCGGTAGGCGATGGTCGACCACACCGAGTCGAACCACTGGCGGGAAGCCTCCACGAACTGCGTTCCGTGCGAGGCGTCGTCGTCGGTCACCGCGTAGTGGAACAGCGGCACGTCCTTGCCCATCAGGTCGTAGATCGCCATCGGCTCACCCTTGATCGCGACGGTGCGCTCAACAACCGGGTAGAAGCCGTAGAAGACCTCTTCGCCGTTCAGGATGTAAAGCTTGAACAGCGGAGACGCCCGATGCATCCGCACATCAACTGTGGCTGACCGGATAAGACCGAGGTCGCCCAGCTCGCCGACCTGGTCGATGATTCCGTCTGCGGCCCGGCGGGTGATCCGCTCCGCGCGTTCGCGTACTGCCGGGTCGTCTGCCTGCGTCTCGGCCCGCGACGGCAGGGCCATCGGCACGGCCATGTCGGAGATCAGGACTCGCACCGCGATCGTCTCCGGGGCGAGTCGGCCTACGCGCACTTTGTCGAGTGCTTCGGCCAGCGCGTCGCGCAGCGTCTCACCAGAAAACCCGGCGAAGTCGATGGTGACGTGAGGTCGATCGAACGAGGCTTCGATGTGTGGACGCAGCTCAACCGCTCGTTGTGTCTGCGCGCGGACGAAAGCGCCGCTGCCCTGCCGCGACACGATCAGCCGCTCTGCCCGGAGCAGGTCCAACGCTCGTTTGACGGTCTCTCGCGCCACGCCGTAGCGGGTGGCTAGCTCGGGCTGCGACGGCAGCTTGTCGCCGGGCGCGAGTCGACGCGTGAGGATGGCCGCCCGCAGCTTGTTCGCGATCTGCTGCGAGGCCTGTTTGGGGTCGTCGGGATCCAGCTCGCCGAGGAAGTCAAGGTTCTCGCTCACCCGCTCACGGTAGCGCTGACTAGCCAAGTTAGGAAAGTTCACCGCGCCCTCTTGACCTGACTAGCCAAGCCGGCCTACGTTCATCTCGTTGCACCTGGCTAGCCAGGTATGACAAGCCGAGCGGAAGCCGGGGAAGGCGGCGCATTGCGCTGCGCGCTCACGGGCCGGTCGTGTGGTCGTTCATTGAGAACTGAACAGCAGAAGCGCCGCGTAGATCCGTCTGCGGCATCCCCGCCTTGAGCCACACGGTGGCCGACCCCGGTAGGTCCCGGGCGAGCGGGGCGAGCGGAGCGGATCTGGCGCGCGGCATCAACTTCTGCCTCTTGATTCCTGTCCAACCCGGGGTGCGGCCGATCTGGTCGCACCCCGGGTGATTCCCCCACTTCATCCACTACCGGAGGTTCCCCCGTGCGTACGCACCTTGCCCCCGTCACCGCCGAGCCGACCGCCGCCGACCTGGCCGCGATCGACGCGGAGTGGCCGCAAATCGCGGCCGAGCTGGACGTCCTGGACGCCGAGATCACGCTGCTCTACGCCGAGGACCACGGTGGCCCGACCGAGCTGGACTGGCGGCGGTTGCGCCGGGCCGAGGCCCGCGTGACCCGCGCCGCCACCGACACCGCCACCCGCACCGACCCGCACCGCGCGGCCTGATGTCGCGCATCCGCGCCGCCTACTTCGATCCGGACGGGGCGCGGTTCGGAATCCCTACGTACTGGTGGAAGGGTGCCCCGCCCGGCTACGCCACCCGCCGTCAACTGACCGCCGCTGGCCTACGCCCCGGCGGACAGCCGATCGCCGCTCAGGTGCTCTGGCGCGGCGTCGGCGGCACCCGCACCGCCTACCTCTACCGGCTCGACCTCGCCGCGCCGAAGCGCACCGCGACCCCCGCGCAGCGCGCCGCCGTCGGCAAGGCGCTCACCGCCCGCCGGACCTGCCGCACCTGCCACACGGTGCGGCCGTACTTCATCCCGCGCTCGCTGGGCGAATGCCTCGCGTGCGCCTTCCCCCAGGAGGACGCAGCATGACCGCCCCCACCATCAACGGCACCCGCTACCCGCAACCGATCGAGGACCTGTTGCCCGCCGCCCGCGCGCTGGACCTGCCCGACGGCGAGGTGTTCCCGTCACGGAACCGGCTCATGCGAGAGTTCCGCATCGGCGCACCGAAGGCCGGCGAACTGCTCGCGCTGCTCAAGGCCGAGCCTGCCGCGCCGACGGCCGACGCCGCCGAGGCGGCCACCCCGGAACCGGCACCCGAGCCGGCCGCACCCGAGGCCGCGCCGCCGGTCGTACCGGACCCGACGCCCGCCCCGGAGATCACGCCGCCGACGCCGCCGGCCGAGGTCGCGCCGGTCAGTCGCCCGGACACGCCCGCCCCGCCCGCGCCGGTCCGGTCGGCGGTGGTGTGGCCGGTGGTGCTCCTGGCCTTGCCCGCGTTCGTCGCTATCTGGTCCGGGTGGGTTGGCCTCGGCGGACTCACCGGGTTCGGCATCGTGCACCCGCTCCCCGGGATCTGGGACAGCTTCTCCATCAACAGCGCGATCACGCTGCCGATCGGGGTGGAGACGTACGGCGCGTACGCGCTCTACGTGTGGCTGTCCGGGCGGGTGCCCGAGCGGGCACGCCGGTTCGCCAAGTGGTCCGCCCTCGGTTCCCTCGCCATCGGCGCGCTCGGGCAGGTCGCCTACCACCTGTTGGAGGCCGCCGGAGTCACCTCGGCCCCGTGGTGGATCACCACCGCCGTTGCCTGCCTCCCGGTCGCCGTGCTCGGCATGGGCGCCGCACTCGCGCACCTCGTTCGCACTCACGACTAGTTCCGCCCGGCGGCGCGGCCCCTGGCTTCCCAACCTGCGCCGCGCCGCCGGTCCCCTACCGATCTCCCGACCGTTGGAGGAACCCCCATCATGACTGCCCCTGATGACCGTTTCGACTGGCAGGCCGCAGAGAACGACCTGACCGATCCGACCGCCGGCCCGGATGCCGAGGTGGTCGACCTGGACGATGCCCGCGCCCGCCGGGTGCCCCGCCCCCGCCCGCCGGCCGACGCGGACGACACCGAGCAGGACGACGGCACCGAGGACGCCGAGACGATCGACGACGGCCCCGAGCGCCTCGGCGGACTGGTCGACGCGGCCGAGGACATCCCGCCCGAGGTGCTCGCCCAGCAGCGGGAGCGCCGGCCGATCCTGGCCGAGTGGGCGCGTTCGTGGCGCGGCCTGCGCGCGGCGGCCCGGCACCAATCGAAGGATGCCGGCTACGTCACCGCGTACCACGCGGTGCGGCTGCCGAAGTATGCGGCGAAAACCCTTGTGTGGGCACCGGTTGGCCTGTTCCGCGGCCTCGGCCGGGCGTTGCACTGGGCCAGCGCCGAAGAGGGCAACTGGCACCTGCGGCAAGCCGCAGCGACTCGTGGTGAGGCGGACGTGTGGCTCAAGCTCGACGCCCGCCGGCAGCGCCAAAGCGTGTGGCGCTGGTGGGTACTCGCTGCCGGTGCCGGCGCGACCGTCGCCGGGGCGATCGTGCTCACCCTCGGCCCTCCGTGGTGGCGCTACCTCGCGCTGGCCGTGGTGGTGCCGCTGCTGGCCACCCTCGGTCGACCGGCGGACAAGCCGCTCACCGACCGGGTGACCGAGGGCACCCGGTACCGCAAGCTGACCGCCGACCTCGTGCGGCGGGCGTTGACCTCGTTGCAGATGGCCGCGATCAACAGTGCCGTTGCCAAGGACCCGAAGGCGATCAGCTTCCCGGTCGACATCCACCGCGACGGCCCCGGGCACCTCGCGGTGGTCGACCTGCCGTACGGGGTGGAGGCCGCCGAGGTGGTCGCCCGACGCGGCCGGCTGGCCTCAGCGATGCGGCTGCCACTGGATCAGGTGTGGCCCGAACCGGCACCCGGTCACACCGGGCGGCTGGCGCTGTGGGTCGGCTATGAGCCGGCGTCACAGATGAAACAACCCGCGTGGCCGCTGCTGTCGGAGTCAGCGAAGGTGGACGTGTTCACGGCGTTCCCGTTCGCCACCACCCCCCGCCTGGACACGGTTGCGGTGGACCTGATGTTCCGCAACTACCTCTTCGGCGGGCAGCCCGGTAGCGGAAAGACGTTCGCGCTGCGGGATCTGATCCTGGCCGCCGCCCTCGACGCCCGCACCGAGATCCGAGGCTACGAGCTGAAAGGTGTTGGCGACTTCGCGGTGTTGGAGCCGGTCATGGCCGAGTACGGCAACGGCTTCGATGACGACACCCTCGCCCGTTGCTTCGCCTTCATCGAGTGGCTGTACGAGGAGTGCCGCCGCCGCTCCAAGCGCATCGAGCACTACGCGAGGTTGGGCAAGGCACCCGAGAACAAGGTCACGCCGGAACTGGCGTCACTCAAGGGGTCGGGGCTGCACCCGCTGGTGGCGTGGTTCGATGAGCTGCAAGAGCTGATGACCAGCAAGTACGGCAAGGACGCCGGAGAGATCCTAGAGAAGGTCATCAAGCTCGGCCGCGCGTTGGGCGTGATCATCCTTATCGGCACGCAGATCCCCGACAAGGACAGCTTGCCGACCGGCATCACCCGCAACGTCAACAGCCGGTTCTGCCTCAGCGTCGCTGACCAGACGGCAAACGACATGATCCTCGGGACGTCGGCGTACAAGAACGGCTACCGGGCGACCGTGTTTCAGCCGGTGGTAGAGGCCGGGTGGGGCATCCTGCGCGGCTTTGGCCCGAAGGCGTCGGCGGTGCGGTCGTTCTACGTCGACACCACCGCCGCCGCCCGCATCGTCGCCCGCGCCGTCGCGCTGCGCACCACGGCGGGAACACTGCCGAAGCTCGACGAGCAAACCCGCGACGTGGCCCCGGTCGCCGACGTCCTCGGCGACCTGGCGCAGATCTGGCCGGGCGACGAAAAGGCCGTGTGGAACGAGACGCTGTGCACGCTGCTGGCCGAGCTGCGGCCCGACGTGTACGGCGGGTGGGAGGCCGCGCAGCTCACCACCGCGCTCAAGCCCCACCCGCTAGTGAAGGTCGGCGACGTGGGCCGGCGCATCGACGGCAAGGCCACCACCCGGCGCGGCATCAAGCACCCCGACGTGCTCGCCGCGATTGCGGAGCGTGACCGGAAGCGGTCCGCCGGCTAACCACTGTGAGGGTGCTAGCGCTAGCGGCCCGTCCTGCTAGCGCTAGCACCCTCGCTAGCACCCGATCCGAATCATGAGCTGCGGTCTAGCAGATAGCAGCTCACGGCCCCGTGCACCCAAAAACCGGCCCAGGAGGCACCTGTGGACCCCCAGCTCACCGCCGCTATCACCCTCGCCGCGATCCCCGCCCTGATCACCCTCGGTTACGCCGGGCTGTGCTGGATTAAGCCCGTCAAAACCTGCCAGCGGTGCGCCGGCACCGGCCGAATCACCACCCGCGTCCTGCGCCGCCCGCGTGCCTGCCGACGCTGCGACCGAGGCCACCGGCTCCGCACCGGCCGACGCCTCTACAACCACTTCCACCGGCTACGCGCCGAGGCCAACCGATGAACCGCCGCACCCGCGACGGGCACACCGAGTGGTGCGGCAAGGACCACCGCTGCGGCCTCGGCGAACACCGATCCGACGAGATCGTGGTCGACGTTGCGGGCCGCTCCCGTGCGGTGCTGGTGCGGGTGCGCACCGCCGCCGGCCGCGAGCACGCCGAGGTCCGCGTCAGGGTCGCGCTCGCCCCGACCGAACTGGCCGCCCGCCGACAGTTGGTCGGGCTGCTCGGCGACCTGCGGCAAGCGGTGACTCGGGCCGCGATCACTGCGCGGCCCCGGCCGAGGCGGTGAACCGGTGGCCGCCCTCTGGCTGGCCGCGAGCGCGGTGCTCGGCCGGCCGGTGACCGACGCCGAGGCATACCCGCACATCTGCAACCGGCTGCTCGCCGCCGACAACGCGAGCAGCGGCCGGCCTGTCCTGCTACGCCGCCGCGACTGCGCCGCCTGCGCCTACGGCCGACACGAACGCCTACACGGCCGGCCGCAAGCCGCTCGCCTCACCACCTCACCCGC
Organism: Micromonospora sp. NPDC051227; assembly: GCF_044455385.1. Classification (NCBI taxonomy): domain Bacteria; kingdom Bacillati; phylum Actinomycetota; class Actinomycetes; order Micromonosporales; family Micromonosporaceae; genus Micromonospora; species Micromonospora sp. NPDC051227. The sequence goes on along the minus strand of NZ_JBITET010000003.1, from coordinate 679,415 downwards.
ACCACCGGAGAGGACCCGCACCATGCCCGACAACCCGCTGCTTACCGCCGCTCTCGCGCACGCAAAACGCGGCTGGCACGTCTTCCCGCTACGCCCCGACGACAAGCGACCCGCCTTCCCCGACCACGCTGGCGACGACTGCACCGGCCGCGACCCGCGCTGCCGCACCGCCGGGCACCACCTCGGGTGGGAAGCACGCGCCACTACCGAGGCGGACCGCATCCGCCGAGCGTGGACACACCGCCCCTACGGCATCGGATTGGCCTGCGGCCCATCCCGACTCGTGGTGGTCGACCTCGACACCCCGAAGGACGGCACCACCGGCCCGACCGGGCTGGACACCCTCGCCGAACTGGCCGCCGCACACGCCGCCGGCATCGAACCGACCTACACGGTCACCACCGGGCGGGGCGGCACCCACCTCTACTACCGCCACCCCGACGACGGACCAGAGTTGCGCAACACGGCCGGCACGCTCGGCCCGCTGGTCGACACCCGGGCGCATGGCGGCTACGTGGTCGCCGCCGGCAGCACCGTAGCCGGACGGCCCTACCGGGTCGACCTGGATACCGACCCCGCGCCGCTGCCCGGGTGGCTGGCCGGCCGGCTGATTCCGGCGCCGCTTCCACCTCAGCGCCCGGTGGTGGTGTCGCTGCCGACCGACCGCAGCGGCGCGTACGTCCGAGCCGCGATCACCCGCGAAGCCGACCGGGTTACCACCGCGCCGGCAGGGGAGCGCAACCGGGCGCTCTACGTCGCTGCCGTGGCTCTCGGGCAACTCACCGCCGGTGGGTCGCTCACCGCAGAGGACGCCGAAAGCGTGCTGGAACAAGCCGCAGCGCGGGCCGGGCTGGGCCACGTCGAGACGGCACGCACCATCCGATCCGGGCTAGCCGCCGGCAGCAAACGACCCCGGCAGGTGGCCGCGTGACCCGGCCCGGCGACAACCGCAGTTGTCACCGCGCGCCCCAGCTCCACCCCGCAGCCGCTCACGTCACCGACTGTGCCGCCGCGCTGGCCGCCGCCCGCACGCCATCGGATCTCCTTGCCGCGTTGGCCGCGTTGGAGGCCGCGTGCCGGGAAGCCCGAGAGTGGATCGCGGTAGACCTCGTGCTGAACGACGGATGGTCATACGCCGAGGTCGGCCGGGCAACGGGCACCACCCGACAGGCGGCCAGCAAGGCATACGCCGACGCGGTCAACGCCCGAATGCGCCGCAGCGTAATGAGCCGCGACCACGCGGTGGTGATCGTGCCGTGCGGCACCGCGAAACTCGACCGGCCCGCGCCGGCCGGGCGCATGTACACCGGCAGCTACCACCGCGCCTGCCGCCGCGCCGCCGACCGCCTCGGCGGGCGGCTGATCATCCTGTCCGCCCGCTACGGGCTGCTCACACCGGACACCGTGATCGAGCCGTACGAGCTGCGCATGGGCCAACCCGGTGCCGTCACCGCACCGACCCTGTACGCGCAAGCCCGCCGCCTCGGCATCGACATGGCCGGCACCGTGACCGTGCTCGCCGGCCACGACTACGCCAACCCGGTATCCGCCGTCTGGCCGCACGCCCGCCGGCCGCTCGACGGCACGCGCGGGATGCCCGAACAGATGGCCGTGCTCGCCGAGCTGGCGCGCACCGCGACAACCCCGGTTGTCACCGACCCCCGTTGCACCGCCCCGATACCGGAAGGACGTGCCGCATGACGCCCGCCCGCCTTCACCTCGTTACCGATCCGGAAGCGACCGACGCACCACCGGCCAGCGGCGGCCCGCTCTGGGATGTTCCAGTGCCCCTGACCGGGCCGGCAACCGCGCCGCCGCCGTTCCCGGTCGACGTGTTCCCCGCCTGGCTGGGCGACATGGTGACCGGCGTCGCCCGCTTCACCCAGACCGACCCGGCGATGGCCGGCACCCTCGCCGTAGCGGTGCTCTCCGCATGTGCGGGTGGCCGCCTGGAAGTGGAGCCGGTCGGCGGGTGGCGAGAGCCAGTGAACGTGTTCGCCGCCGTGATCGCCGGCCCCGGCGAGCGGAAATCACCTGTTCACCGGGCGATGACCGCGCCGCTGTTCGCCGCTCAGTCGACGCTCGGTGAGGCGATGCGACCGCGGATCGCGGAAGCTGCCGCGCTGCGGGACATCGCCGACCGGCACGCCGAACAGGCCAAGGCACAGGCAGCCAAGGCCAGCGACCCGGGCAAGCGCGACGAAGCCGCCGCCGAGGCGGTAGCCGCCGCGATCGCGGCCGAGGCGATCACCGTTCCCGGCCTGCCCCGCCTGATCGTCGACGACGCCACCCCGGAAGCCCTCATCGGGCTGATGGCCGCCAACGGCGGACGGATGGCGATCATCAGCGATGAAGGCGGGATCTTCGACACCCTCGCCGGCCGGTACTCCGGTGCCCCCAACCTCGACCCCTACCTCAAGGGCCACGCCGGGCAACCGATGAGCAACGAACGGCAGACCCGCGAGGGAGCCTCGGTCGACAAACCCGCGCTGACCGTGTGCGTCATGGCGCAACCGACCGTGCTGCGCAAGTTCGGCGGTAACGCCGACCTCGCCGGCCGTGGCCTGCCGGCGCGTTTCCTGTTCGCGCTGCCTCGGTCGCTGGCCGGCTATCGGCTGGTGGATACCGAGCCGGTGCCGGAGGCGGTGACGGCCGGCTACCGGCACCGGGTGCACGACCTGGCCGCGACCCTCGCCGAATGGGAAGACCCCGCCGTCGTCACCCTCACCCCGGAAGCCGGACGGGTGCGGCTGGCGGCTGCTCAGGAGGTGGAAGCGCAGCTACGCCCCGGCGGGACGCTGCACGACATGCGGGAATGGGGCAACAAGCTCTCCGGCGCCACACTCCGGCTGGCCGGGTTGCTGCACGTCGCCCACCACCCCGCCGACGCCTGGCGACGCCCCATCGACGCCGACCGCATGACCGACGCCGTGAGGCTGGCCGAGTTCTTCGCCGCGCACTACCGGGCCGCACTCACCACCATCGGCAGCGACACCGCGATCGAGAACACCCGCTACGTGCTCGGGGTGCTCACCACCAAGGGCATGACCACCTTCACCCGCCGGGAGCTGCACCGCCGCGTGTCGCGCCGGCTACCGAAGTCCGACGAGGTGTCGGCGGTGCTCGCCGAACTGGCCGCCCTCGGGTGGGTGCGCAACGGGCCGGACGGCCGGTACGAGCTGCACCCACGCGCCGTGGCCGAGGTGCCCGAAGGCGTTGACACGTTGACAACCACCCCCGACACCGACGTTTCCGCAGCTCAGGCCACCCGCGAGGGTGTCAACGGGGTGCGTTGACAGCCGTTGACAGGCGTTGACAACCCGCCGCCGGCCGACCCGGTGTCAACGGGTGTCAACGCCTGTCAACGGCGGGCGTTGACACCCCGACACCGCCTCTCACCTGCGGAAACGTGACCACACCTGCCGATTGTCAACGTGTCAACGCTCCCGGCCCCTCCCGGCCCGCATCGCGCCGCCGCCGGTCGATCGGCACCCGGAACGGCCCGCTGAAAGCCACACAGACGGTTCGGCCCTATGCCTTACACCAACCATGCCCGGATCTTGCCTCCACGGGGCTCTCAACGGGCCGCCCTACGCCGTCCTGCCGCACTGCCACCCCGACCCTCCACAGACGACCGACGCCGACCGGAAGGCGCTCACCGCGCCAATCAGCCCGCAAGACACCCCGCTAAAGCAGCCGCAACGCTGCCCGCCGCAACGCTGCGGCTTGTTCCAGCGCTCCACCTGCACCCCGCACGAGGGAGGCCCCGCCCATGACCGCGCGCCGCACCCCGACCGGCAACCTGCTCACCCTCGCCGAAGTCCTAGACGAACTCCGCGTACCCCGGTCGACCTTTTTCCGCTGGAAGGCCACCGGCCGCGCACCCCGAACGATCAAGTACCCGAACGGCAGCCTGTACGTCCGCCGCCGCGACCTGGACAACTGGCTCAACGACCACGAAGAGGCAGCATGAGCACCTACGAGGTACGCATCTGGGCAACCCGCGAATACCAGGGACGCGATCGCAAGACAGGCAAGGAGCGTAAGAGCTACCGCGTCCGGTGGGAGGTGGCCGGGCGCGAATTCGGCAAGACGTTCCAGACACGAGCGATGGCAGAGAGCTTCCGATCACGCCTCGTCATTGCGCAGCGCGAGGGAATCGCGTTCGACAAGCCAACCGGCCTACCCGAACCGATGGCACGAGAGCTGAACAGCCGAACGTGGTACGAACTCGCGGTGGCGTTCGTCGACATGAAATGGTCCCGAGCCGCCGCGACTCAACGAAAGAGCATCGCCGACGCACTTACGACCGTCACGCCGGCATTCTTGAGCAGCACGCGGGGAGCGCCGACCGACGCCGAGATCCGGAGAGCGCTGTATACGTGGATCTTCAACAAGTCGCAGCGGGACGCCGATGTGCCGGCCGACCTGGCACCGGTCATCAAGTGGCTAAAGGCCAATACGCTGCCGCTGACCGAGCTAGCGAACGCGGCCACGATTCGGAAGGCGCTCGATACGCTGGCGACCCGACTCGATGGCGGACCCGCCGCCGCGAACACGGTTGCCCGTAAGCGAGCCGTCCTGTATGGCGCGCTCAAATACGCGGTGGAGCTGCGATACCTCGACGCACACCCGATGGATTTCGTCCAGTGGCGAGCGCCGAAAAACGAAGAGAAGGTCGACCGGAAGGTCGTCGCGAATCCGCAGCAAGCCCGTCTGCTCCTAGCCGCCGTGAGCGACCGAGATCCAGCCCTAACAGGGTTCTTCGCGTGCATGTACTTCGCGGCTCTCCGACCGTCGGAGGTGATGCACCTCAGAGACGACGAATGCGAACTACCCGAAGAAGGTTGGGGGTGGCTCCATCTCAGCGGCTCAACGCAACACGTCGGCGAGGAGTGGAGCGACAGCGGCGAAATGCGTGAGGACCGAGAGCTAAAGCACCGAGCGAAGAAGGCGACGCGCGACGTGCCGGCCTGCCCGGAACTTGTCCGCATTCTGCGACACCACCGGCAGCACTACGGCAACCCGGGCGGACGGATGTTCAACGCGCCAGGCTCCCGCCCCGGCCCCGTCACGAAGAGCACCTATCTGAGATCCTGGCGGCAGGCACGAGAACAGGCGCTTAGCCCCGCTCAGCAACGCTCCGTTCTGGCACGAGTGCCCTACCATCTGCGGCACGCTGCCGTGTCGCTCTGGCTGAACGCTGGTGTACCGGCTACCCAGGTCGCCGAGTGGGCAGGGCACAGCGTGCACGTCCTGCTAAAGGTCTACGCTTCGTGCATCGACGGCCAAGACGCGGCAGCCCGGAAACGGATCGAGGCGGCGTTGGGCGAATCGGAAGCGGCGGAAGGTGAGTGAGATCGACAAGTCACAGGTGATCTGGGCCAGCGTTTGGGCTTCCGCTGCGGTAGCCGCATTTACTACTCTACTTATCGAATACCTGGCGAAGCCGTGGCTTGAAGTGCGTAAAGAGCGAATCCTAGAAAGGGATCGACGGCGACGGAGCGCGCTGAACGGGCTCCGCAGAGCCCTCTTCCTGACTGGCAGAATCCTCGCGCTGAGGGATGAGCAGGGTCACGAGTCCTTCCGTGAGAGGGCTTCGAGTATTGCCGTCGATATTGAGCCTTTGGTAATGGCCGCCATTGAGGATTTGGACGTCTCGGAAAAGCTGGAAGAAGATTGGAACGACGCCACCGGTGCAATGGTCGCCGCAGCTGTGATCGCGCATCAGGAGGCACCCTCCGAGCAAGTGTGGAACGGGCTTGACCTCGCATCAGACAAGGTTGATCTCTTTGCCGACTTGCTGTCGACGCCCCGCTGGCGGTGGTGGCGTCGGCGGGCATTCGTACGCAAGATCAGAGCGATTGCTTCTCCGGCAACGGCGGAGGGGGACGAGGCGGCCGTGCGCGCCGTGCAGCAATACCTAAGCCAGCACGGGCTAGCCGATCGTCGGGACTGACTCGCGCCCGCAAGGCCGTCCGAACCCTGCCCGTGGTGTTGCCGCCCATTTGCCGCAACCAGTGAGACCGGACCACCCTCGGCGAGACTAACTGAGACCCGCTCACCTTCTAGGGGTGCGCTCCCTGACCAGCGTTCGCGCTGGTCAGGGAGCGTTTTTGCTGTCCAGGGGGCGGAGGGTGTGGGATTCGAACCCACGAAGACATCGCTGCCTTACCGGTTTTCAAGACCAGCGCCATCGGCCACTAGGCGAACCCTCCTGGGCCGCCACCCGTGGGCGTACGGCCACGCATAGTCTGCCACGGCTCGCTTCGGACGGCCCGGCGTCCCTCCCCGGTGCGCCGGCCAGGCGGTCTGCCGCGTCCACTGTGGGCTGGAGGGTGCGCCTGCGGCACCCGGTGAGATCGGGAAGACTGGGCCCATGCGAGCCATCACGATTCCGCAGCCCGGTGGACCCGACGCGCTGGTCTGGGCCGAGGTGCCCGACCCGGAGCCGGGCCCGGACGAGGTGATCGTGGATGTGCGGGCCAGCGGGGTGAACCGCGCTGACCTGCTACAACGGCAGGGGCACTACCCGCCGCCGCCGGGCGCGCCCGCGTACCCCGGGTTGGAATGCTCTGGGGTGATCACGGAGGTTGGCGCGGAGGTCGCCGGTTGGGCGGTCGGGCAGCAGGTCTGCGCGCTGCTGGCCGGCGGCGGGTACGCGGAGCGGGTCGCGGTCCCCGCCGGGCAACTGTTGCCGGTGCCGGCGTGCGACCCGGTCGACGCGGCGGCACTGCCCGAGGTGGCCTGCACGGTCTGGTCGAACCTGGTCCAGGTGGCGCGGCTCGGCGCGGGCGACACGCTGCTGGTGCACGGCGGCGGCAGCGGGATCGGTACGTTCGCCGTCCAGCTCGGGGCGGCCCTCGGCGTAACCGTGCTGACCACCGCGCGGGAGGCCAAGCACGCCCGGCTGCGTGAGCTGGGCGCGGCACACCTGATCGACTACCGGGAGCAGGACTTCGTCGAGGAAGTCCGGCGGGCCACAGACGGGCGCGGCGTGGACGTCATCCTCGACATCATGGGTGGGTCCTACCTGGGGCGGAACGTCTCCGCGCTGGCCACCGACGGTCGACTGGTGGTGATCGGGATGCAGGGTGGGCGCAAGGCCGAGTTGGATCTCGGCGCGCTGCTGACCAAGCGCGCGAGCGTCACAGCGACGTCGCTACGGTCCCGTCCGCTCGCCGAGAAGGCGGAGATCGTCCAGGGCGTACGGGACGAGGTGTGGCCGTTGGTCGAGGCGGGCCGGATCCGGCCGATCGTGGACCGGCGGCTGCCGATGACCGAGGCGGCGCAGGCGCACCGGCTCGTCGAGTCGAACGACCACTTCGGCAAGGTGCTGCTCACCCGCCCGCCGGGCGGCGGGTCGGCCGTCAGCTGAGCGAGCCTGCCGGGTGGCCGTCAGTTGAGCGAGCCTGCCAGCGTCGGGTCGTCGGTCGGTCGGGGCAGCACCAGCCGGGCGCCCGGGCCCTCGCCGGCCAGCGTGTCCTCCGGGTTGTTGAGCGTGCAGCGCTGCAAGGACAGGCAGCCGCAGCCGATGCAGCCGTCCAGGTCGTCACGGAACTTGGTGAGCAGCCGGATCCGCTCGTCCAGTCGGCTGCGCCAGCTCGCCGAGAGCCGCGCCCAGTCCTGCGGGCTCGGGGTGCGGGCCTCGGGGAGCGAGTCGAGTGCCTCCCGGATCTCGTCGAGCGAGACGCCGACCTGCTGGGAGATCCGGATGAAGGCGACCCGCCGCAGCTCGGCGCGGGCGTACCGGCGCTGGTTGCCGCCGGTGCGGTCGGCGCGGATCAGCCCGAGTCGCTCGTAGTAGCGCAGCGCCGATGGCGCCACCCCGGAGCGGGCGGACAGCTCACCGATCGTCAGTAGATCCGGCATCACCAGGTCCTTGAGTTGAAGTCCACTTCAACTCACACAGTAGTGGCATGACCACCACACTGCCCACCGACAGCAGCGCCCGACTGCCCGGGCTGATCCGACGACTGACCGGCGACGAGAAGCACGCGCCGAGCGCGCACTCCACCGTCGACGTGCTCCAGGTGCTCTACGACCGCGTGCTGCGGGTCACCCCCGACACCGCCGACGACCCCGAGCGGGACCGGTTCCTGCTCTCCAAGGGTCACGGACCGGCCGCCTACTACGGGGTGCTCGCCGCGCACGGCTTCATCCCGGACGCCTGGCTCGACGACCTGGCCGGCCCGGAGAGCCGGCTCGGCCACCACCCGGACCGACTCCTGGTGCCCGGGGTCGAGATCGGCTCCGGCTCCCTCGGGCACGGGCTCGGGTTGGCCGTCGGCACCGCGCTCGGCCTACGCGCCCAGGGGCTGCACAACCCCCGGGTGTACGTGCTGCTCGGCGACGCCGAACTGGACGAGGGATCCAACCACGAGGCGATCGCGTACGCGGGGGCGACCGGCCTGGGCAGCCTCACCGCGGTCGTGGTCGACAACTCGTCGGCCAGCCACGGGTGGGCCGGTGGCATCGCCAGCCGGTTCACCGTCAACGGTTGGACCGCCGACACCGTCGACGGCCGGAACCACGAAGCCCTGTACGGGGCGCTGACCGGGCACCGGCCAGGACACCCGCACCTGGTGGTCGCCCGCATCGAGAGCAAGGGATGACCGACATGCGTACCGCCTTCATCGACACCACCACCGCGCTCCTCGACGAGGATCCGCGTACCGCACTGGTGCTGGCCGACATCTCGGCGAGCCAGTTCGCCTCAGCCGGCCACCGCCACCCGGACCGGGTGCTCAACGTGGGGATCCGGGAGCAACTGATGATCGGCGTGGCCGGCGGGCTCGCCCTGACCGGGCTGCGTCCGATCGCGCACTCGTACGCGACGTTCCTGGTGGACCGGGCGTACGAGCAGATCAAGTTGGATCTGGACCACCAGGGCGTGGGCGCCGTCCTGGTCAGCATTGGCGCGTCGTACGACGGGTCGGCTGAGGGCCGCACCCACCAGTCGCCCGGGGACGTGGCGCTCTTCGACTCCCTCGGTGACGACTGGACGGTCCGGGTGCCCGGCCATCCGGACGAGGTGGCGCCGCTGCTGCGCAACGCCGCGACCACCGACGATCCGATCTACCTGCGGCTCTCCGAGCAGCGCAACGCCGAGGCGTACCCGGACGCCACCGGGCTACGGGTGATCCGGCGGGGCGGGACGAATGCGCCCCTCGTGGTGGTGGTCGGACCGATGCTCGACCCCACAGTGGCGGCGACCGAGGGAATGGACGTGACTGTGGCGTACACCCACACGCCCCGGCCGCTCGACACGCCCGGGCTGCGGGCGCTCGCCAACACCGACGTGGTGCTGGTCGAGCCGTACCTGGCGGGAACGTCGAGCGCACTCGTCAGCCGGGCCCTGGCGGACGTACCGCACCGGCTGCTCGCCCTCGGGGTGGGTCAGACCGACCTGCGACGGTACGGCGATCCGGCCGACCACGCCCGGTGGCATGGTCTGGACGCCGACGGCCTGCGGCGGTCGATCAGCGGGTTCCTGGGGTCAGTTGGCGGCTGAGACGGCGGGGCGGCGGCGAGCGCGCTCGCGCCCGAGGATCCAGATCGCCTCGACGCCGTCCTTCCAGGTGATCTTCTTGCCCTCTTCCCGGCCGCGCGCCCGGTAGCTGATCGGCACCTCGTACGGCCGGATCCGGCGACGCAGCAGCTTGCCGGTCACCTCGGCCTCCATGCCGAAGCCGCGCGAGCGCACCTCAAGCGACCGGTAGAGCGCCACCGGCATCAGCTTGAAGCAGGTCTCCAGGTCGCCGATGTACGAGTTGAACAGCACGTTGGCCGCCATCGTGACGCCCTTGTTGCCCATCACGTACCAGAAGCTGTAGGCGCTGTGGCTGCCGAAGGTGCGATTGCCGTAGACCACCGTGGCCCGACCGTCGAGCACCGGGTCGAGCAGCTTGGGGATGTCCTGCGGGTCGTACTCCAGGTCGGCGTCGAGGATGACCATGTAGTCACCCTCGGCGCTGTCGACCGCCGTCTTGATGGCGGCACCCTTGCCGGCGTTGCGCTGGTGGGTGATGACCCGCAGGCGCGCGTCGTCGGCGCGACCGAGGACCTCGCCGGTGCCGTCGCGGCTGCCGTCGTCGACCACGACCAATTCGATCTCACAGGGATAGTCCACCGCCAATGCCTGCTTGAGGGCATCCGCGATGCGTTCTTCCTCGTTGTAGACCGGCATGAGGATCGAGAGCTTCACGGGGATCTCCACGGTGGCGGCAACACGTCGGCCATAGCCTAGCCTGGTTGGTTTGTTTACCACGTACCGCTACCGCTGGGCAGTCGGCGCGGCGGCTTCAGATCAATGGTGTTTACTTCCGCCATGTCGGCTGCCGGCTCCCTGCTCGCGGCGGTTCCCGCCGCCGCGGTGCTCCTGCTCATCGTCGCGGCGATGCCACGCGAGGCTGGCGCGGTCGCACCGCTGCGGCTCGCCGTGGTGCGCGCCGTCCTGCTCAGCGGGGCGTACGCGGTGGTCGTCGTCGAGGTGCTCGGCGCGTCGCACGCGCTGACCCGAGGCGCGTTCATCGTCGCCTGGCTGCTCTTCCTGGTCGCGGCCGCGGCGGCGGCCGGTCTGCGCTGGCGACGGGCGACCCGCCTCGGGCAGCCGTCCGTCGCCGCACCGGTGCCGGTCAGCGCTGCGCCGGCAGTCAGCACCGCATCGCGGCCGGTGCCGGTCGGCGCGGTGGTGTCCGGTGGCGGACGCGACGTGTCCACCCCGGCCGGCGAGCGCGGTGAGCCCGCCTCCGCGCCGACCCGGGCTGGTCGGGGGTTCGCTGACCTTCGTGCCGTAGCGGTCGACGCGTGGCGTACCGCCCGACCGGGTGAGCGGCTCCTCGCCGGCACGGTCGGCGGGCTGGTCCTGGTGGAGTTGCTGGTCGCGCTGCTGGCTGAGCCGAACAACTTCGACTCGCAGACATACCACCTGCCGAAGGTGGAGCACTGGGTGGCCCAGGGCGACCTGGACTTCTGGCCCACCGCCATCCACCGGCAGGTGACCATCCCGCCCGGAGCCGAGTACCTGCTGCTGCACCTGCGCCTGCTCACCGGCGGGGACCACCTGCACAACCTGGTGCAGTGGGCGGCCGGGCTGGTCTGCCTCCTGGTGGCCGCACGGATCACCGCACAGCTCGGCGGCGGTCGGCGGGCCCAGTTGCTCACCGCGTTCGTGCTGGCGACCACGCCGATGGTGGTGCTCCAGGCGACCAGCACGCAGACCGACCTGATCTGCGCGGCGTGGGTGGCCTGCGCGGCGACAGTGGTGCTGGACGGGCTGAGTCGACGGACCGGCTGGGGCACGCTGCTCGGGCTGGGCGCGGCCACCGGGCTGACCGCGGTGACCAAGACCAGCGGCCTGATCGCGGTCGGCCCGCTGCTGGTGCTCTGGGGACTGGCCCAGTTGAGGCTGGCCCGGAGCAGGAACGCCGCGTCGACCGACCCGGCAGCGGCGGGCGGGGGTGGGCGGTTCTGGCCGGTCGGTGGGCTGGCCCGCACGGTCGGTGGTTCGGTGCTGATCCTGGTGGTCGCTGCCGTGGTGGTCGGCCCGTTCCTGGCTCGGGTGACCGCCGAGTTCGGGCACCCGCTGGGGCCGCCCCGGCTGCGCGAGTCCATCCCCATGGAGCGGCACGACCCGGCGTCGATAGTGGTCAACGCGCTGCGGATCGGGCACACCGCGTTCGACACGCCGCTGGCTCCGCTGCGTCGGGCCGGGGCCGAGGTGATCATCAGCGGTGCCGAGGCGATCGGGGTCGACCCGCAGGACCGCGCGATCACCTTCGGGCGGGAGCTGTTCCCGGAGCCGGCCTGGTATCCGGACGAGGACCGGGTCGCGTTTCCGCTGGCCGGGGCGTTGGCGGTGATCGGTGCGGTGATGGCGCTCGCTCGACCACGGCGGATCGCTCCCGAGCGGGCCGGGTCGCTGCGGGCGTACGCCGTGGTGGTGCTGACCGCCGTGCCACTGCACACCGCGATGATCAAGTGGCAGCCGTGGGGCAACCGGCTGCTGCTCTACGCCGTGGTGCTCGCCGTGCCCCTCGCCGGCCTCTGGCTGGACGCTCTCCTGCGCAACCGCTCGGGTGGGCGTCGAACGGTTGCCACAGTGGCGGCCGTCACCGTGCTGGCCACCTCGGCGCTGGCCGGGGTGCTCGCACTGTCGTACGGCTTCCCGCGCCGGCTGGTCGGCACCGGCTCGGTCTTCACCACCTCGGACTGGGACACCCGGTTCCTGCGCCGCCCCCAGTGGGCCGACGAGTTCCGCTGGGCGGCGACCGCGGTCCAGGACAGCGGTGCGCGACGGATCGGCCTGGTACAGCAGAACGACAACTGGGAGTACCCGTGGTGGCTGCTGCTGCGGCAGCCTGACGGCGGCTCACCGGACCTGGTGGCGTTGCAGTCGGTGCTGCCGGACCGACCGCCGGCCGACCCCTCCTCGGTCGACGCGATCGTTTGCACCGGCAACAAGGCGGCCTGCGCCAAACTCGTGCCGGCCGGCTGGCGGCTGGAGTTCCGCGGCTACGTCGGCTACGCCCTGCCGCCCGGCCGCTGAACCAGAAGCCGGCCGCACCGTCGCCAGGCCGCTGAACCAGAAGCTGGCCCGGCGCGGCCGTGGCGCTGGCGCGCGGGCCCGGTTAGTCCGATCCGGGCGGTTCTGCATCCCGCGCGCAAGGATCTGAAGCGCATTCACATCTGCTGATCCGCACGTTACCGTCTGGTAACTCAATCGACGTCCCGCGATTGAGCCGAAAGGAGTGCGTCGATGCCTGCAATCCCCGCCAGGCCCGAACGCGCGACCCGACGACGGGCCATCACCGTCGCCGTCGCCGTCGCCGCTCTCGTCCTACCGATGCTCGCCGGACCGGCCACCCCCGCCACCGCCGCCGACCGACCGACCGTCCAACCACTCCCCGCCAACCTCGAAGCCGTCCGGGCCGCCGAGGCGACAGCCCTCTACGGCAGCCCGGCGATCCGCCCCATCGAACAACGGCGTACCGCGTTGATCACCATGGGTGACAGCGAGATCTCCGGTGAGGGGGTCGGCAACTACGTCCCCGGCACCCACCAGGACGGCAACTGGTGCGACCGCTCGTACGACCAGGCGGTCTTCCGCACCGGCATCACGTCGGACGCGCAGTACAACATCGCCTGCTCCGGTGCCACCCCGTGGAACCTCATCGCCGGTGGCCCGACCCAGCACAACGAGCTGAACCAGGGCGACTACCTGGGCATCAAGGCGCGCAACACGCACGTGAAGCTGATCTGGGTGGTGGTCGGCGCGAACGGTGACGGCACCATCCAGTTCGGTCCGGTCGCCACCGACTGCGCCGTGCGCCGGGTCTTCTTCCAGGGCGCCTGCTACCCCACCTACACCGACCAGTGGACGATCCGCACCGACGGCAGCCGGCAGGCCGTGGAGTCGGCGCTCACCGACATCCGGCAGACCATGACGAACGCCGGCTACCTGCGGTCGGACTACGAGCTGGTGCTGATGTCGTACCCGAGCCCCGGCAGCCCCGACGTGGAGGACAACCCCAACTTCCCCGGCTGGTACTCCGGCGGTTGTCTGCTCTACCTGGCCGACGCGGCGTTCGCCCGGAACAAGGCGGTGCCGATGTTCGAGTCGGCGCTGCGCTCGGCCGCGGCGAACACCGGCACCCGCTACCTGGACGCCAGCCGGCTCTTTCACGGGCACGAGGTGTGCACCGACAACACCTCGGTCCGCGGCCTCTACATCGAGGTCGGCATCTGGAACGAGAACGCCGCCCGCCAGTCGTTCCACCCCAACGCCCGTGGGCACGGCATGTTCGCCCAGTGCATCACCCAGTTCTGGAACTCCGGGCAGACGCGGGCCAGCTGCGTCGACCCGGCCAGCACCGGCGGTGGCGTGCTCTACCCGGGGCTGCTGGAGTTCAAGCAACTGCGCAACCTGGCCACCGGCACCTGTGTCGACGGCAAGGGGTACGACTCCCGCAACGGCACCGCGCAGCAGCCGTACTCCTGCCACGGTGGGCGCAACCAGGGCTTCTGGTACGACTCGGCCCGACGGTCGTTGCACTCGGAACTGTCCCACGACCGCTGCCTGGACGTCGCCAACAGCTCGATGACCGCCGGCACCGCCGTCAACATCTACGACTGCAACGGCACCGGAGCGCAGCAGTTCGTCTTCGTGGGCAACCAGATCAGGCCGGCGAGCGCCAACAACCTCTGTGTGGCGTTCGACAACCCGCTGCTGGGCAGCTCTCGCCTGCGGTTGGCGAACTGCTCCAGCAGCACCCGGCAGCAGTGGTCGTTCGAGGCCCGTACCGCCGCCAACCCGGTCGGCTACGGTCACGACGACTTCATCGGCTCCCGCGTCTACTGAGACCGGGAAGGGGGCCCTGGCGTCGGCCAGGGCCCCCTTCGCTCACTTGGCTCGGGGGATGAGGATGAGCCGGGCCACGCCCTTGTCGTCGTCCTTCGCGCCGGCGACACCGAGCGTCGCGCCGACAGTGACGTCGCTGGCCTGCACGGTGGCCCGGTGCTCAACCACCCGCAGGTCGTCAGCAAAGGTCCAGGTCATGGTGAAGCCGTCGGTGGACTTCACGGTCATCGAGTCGCCGTCGATCGCTGTCACCTCGCCGCGCTGCACGGCGACGGTCTGCGTACCGCCGTCCTTCGTCTTCACCACTGCCTCACCGTGCAGGGTGTTCTTGCGCAGCAGCACGCGGGCCTGGCGGCGCTTGCGCCACTCCTCGCCGCGCTTCTGCTTGGCCTTGTCCTGCGCGGTGGGGGACGCGCCGGGCGTCGGGGTGGCCGGTGCGGCGACGGTCAGTACGTCCAGGTCGTCGGCGTCGAAGCCCATCGCGGCCAACGCCTGACCCTCGACCCCCATGGCGGCGGCGACCTCGACGGCGACATCCCGGGCGGGCTGGCTGGCCACCTCGGCCGCGCCGCAGCCGCTGACGCCGAGCGCGACCGCCGCGAGCAGTGCCGTGGTGCCGGTGGCGATACCCCAACGTGGCATGACTCTCCCTCTCTGTCAGTGGAGCCCTCAGCCTTCCCCGGAACGACGAGCGGAGCGTCAGGCCGACGTTCGGGTCAGGTAAGGATCACCGGGCAGCCGGACGGTGAAGGCGGCACCGCCCTCCGGCGCGTGCCCCGCAGCGATCTCCCCACCCAACCGGCGGACCAACCCGGCGGCCAGCGCCAACCCCAGCCCGCTGCCCACCTTGCGCACCCCCCGGTACCGCTCGTGCAGTGCACCGCGTTCGAAGGCCACCGCCAGGTCGTCGTCGGTGAAGCCGGGCCCGCCGTCGCGGACCTCCAACACGCCGCCGTGCGCCGGGTTCGCGCCGGCCGGCCGGACCGCGAGCACCACCGGCGACCCCGGGGGTACGACCCGCAGCGCGTTCTCCAGCAGCCCGTCCAGCACCTGCCGAATCCTCCCCGGATCGGTGTACGCGGGCACCGGCTGACCTGGCGTCTCCACCCGGAACGGCACGCCCACCGCCGCGCACCGACCGGACCAGGTCGGCTCCGCGTCGACTGCCAGTTGGGTCAGGTCCACCGGCACCGGTTCGAGGGGGAAGTCGGCGGCCTCCAGCCGGGCCAGTGCCAACAGGTCGCCGATCAGCCGGTCCAGGTGTTGGGCCTCGGCCAGCATCGTCCGACCGGTGTCCACAGTGTCGTCGGCACCGAGCACCCCGTCGGCGAGCGCCTCGGCGTACCCCCGGATCGCGGTCAGCGGGGTGCGCAGCTCGTGCGAGACGGAGAGCAGGAACTCCCGCTGTCGCCCCTCGCTGGTGGCCAGCGCGGCAGCCAGACCGTTCAACGCCTCGGCCAGATCGGCGACCTCGTCCGGCGGCTCGACCGGCACCCGGACGGCGCGGTCACCCGCGCGCAGCCGGGCGGCGGCGGTGGCCGCGACCCGGATCGGCCGGGCCAGCCGACGGGCCAGCAGCAGCCCGGCCACCACACCGGCGGTCAACCCGGCCAGCAGCGGCAACCAGAGACTGAGCAGCACCCGGGCCCACAGCCCGTTGGCCAGCGGACGGGAGAGCACCACCCCGTTGCCGCCGGGCAGGGCCCGACCCTCGACCAGGGCCCGCTCACCGTTGACCGAGCGGCGAGCCGACACGCTGCGGCCCTGCCTGATCCGCTGCACCACCCGGGGTGGCAGACCCGCCCGGTCGACCGCCCCCCGGCGGATCAGGTACGCGTCGATGCCCTGGTCGCGCAGTTGCTGGATGAGCCGTTCCTCGTCGGCGCTGCGACCCCGGTCGAGGCGGGTCCGCAGCACCTCGGCGGCGAGTCGGGCCTGGGCGGCGAGCGCCTCCTGCTCGCTCCGCTCCGCGCCACGGATCGCCAACGGCACCGCGACGATGGCGGTGACCAGCACCGACACCAGCGCCACAGCGCAGGTGACGAGCACCGCGCGGGCGGTCAGCGTACGGCCGAGTCGGCCTCGTCGGGGTGCGGTGGGTGGGGCGGCGCCGACCACCGGCAGGGCCATGGTCGGCGACTCGACGTGCCCGGGGTGGTCAGGCATCGACCGCGTACCCCACGCCGCGATGGGTCCGGATCACACTCGCCGGGCCGAGCTTCGCCCGCACCTGGGCGACGTGCACGTCCACCGTCCGGGTGCCGGCGTGCGCCGCGTAGCCCCAGACAGCGGCCAGCAACTCCTCCCGGGTGAAGACCCGGCCGGGCCGGGCCATCAGGTGGGCCAGCAGGTCGAACTCGGTGGAGGTGAGCTGCACCGGGGCACCGGCGGCGGTGACAGTGCGGCGGGCCGGGTCGAGCGTCACCGGGCCGACGACACGTGGCCGGTCCGCGCCCTCCGGGCCGCCGGCCGATCGGCGCAGCACCGCGCGGACCCGGGCCACCAACTCCCGAGGGCTGAACGGCTTGGTGACGTAGTCGTCGGCGCCCAACTCCAGACCGACGATCCGATCCACCTCGTCGTCACGGGCGGTGAGGAAGATGACAGGGGTCCAGTCGCCGACCTCGCGCAGCCGGCGGCAGATCTCGGTGCCGGGCAGACCCGGCAGCGCGATGTCCAGGACGCAGGCCACCGGGCGCAACCGGCGGGCCGCGCTCAGCCCGGCCTCGCCGTCACGTTCCAGGTGGACGCCGAACCCGTCCCGGGTCAGGTAGAGCCGGACCAGGTCGGCGATGGCCGGCTCGTCCTCGACGACGAGGACGAGCCCGCGATGCGGTGGTTCGACGGTCACCGGCCCATGATTGCCGACCGCGAAGGCTCGGCGCGATCGGTGTGTGTTCGAGTTCGGTAAAGGCGGGGCGTCCCCGGGTCGGGTCAGCTCACCAGGACGGCGCGAACATCCCGGGCCGGGCGGCGGCCGGTACGTCACCGATGCTGGCGACGACCCGCGCGCCGGGCGGCCGCAGGCGGGTCCGGAACGCCTGGTTGAGCAAGGCGTCGAGCTGCCAGACCTGCTTCGGGTGACTGGTCCGGATCAGAAACCGCTCACGGATCCCGTCGATCGCGGTGGCCGCCATCTCCACCGACTGCAGCCGCGGATCCGGGCTCCAGGTGACGTTGCTCAGCTCGCGGAGCTCGGTGTTGAGGTGCAGGCGCAGTCGGTGCAGGAGGCGGGTCTGCTGGGTCACCACCAGGCGGCGGTGCGTGAGTAGCAACAGGTAGTCGCCGGTGACCGGGCGGTCGGGGCGGCTGCAACGGGTGACCAGGATGGTGGCGTCACCGGAGCCGACGCAGCGCCGGAAGACCGGCATGTGCCGGCTCACCGTCTGCACGGCCAGGCCAGCCTCAGCGGCGGCCGGGAGGAACGTTCGGGAGAAGACGTCCATGACCTGCCCAACGACGTCCCCGGCAGGGTGACGTGGGTCACGCGGGGTTTTTGGAAGTTCCACGCCGCCTGTCGCACTGCCTGTCCGACTTCCGACTCGGACGGATCATGGTCAGGAGTTCGGCTGAAGTGGACTGGCGGCGAACAGCTCCTCCAGCCAGCCCGGGACCGCGTCGGCGTACTCGGCACGGGACTCCTCGGGGGTGTCCAGTGCCCGACGCCAGGAGAGCGAGCGGCTCACCGGCCCCAGACCGATCGCGAGGTCGGTCGCCTCCACGAGGGTCCGCCGGTCGTACCGGTCGGTCCACGCCTCCAGGTAGGCGTCGCGCAACCGCACCAGCTGGACGTCGTCGGCGGCGAGCTTCCCGGCGTGCCCGATGGAGCGCAGGGTCACCAGCAGCGTGCCGAACGGGTGCGCCACCGAGGCGTCGCCCCAGTCGAAGTAGCGGTAGCCGTCCCGACCCGCGAAGACGTTGCCGTCGTGCAGGTCGTCGTGTTGCACAGTGGCCGGGATGCCGATGTCGGCGAGCCGGCGGCACCGCTGCGCGTACGCCGGCAGCTCGGCCCGCAACCGCTCGTGCAGCTCCGGACTGAGCCCGCCCTCGGCGCCGACCAGCAGCGCCTCGTGATCGTCGAGCAGCTCGGCGAAGAGGCCGGCCAGCACCTCCGGACGCTGATCCGGCACGCCCAGGGCGACCAGCTCGTCGGCGCGCGGCGCGCTCGCCAGTTGCAGCGCCGCGTACCCGGGCAGCGCCCGCTCCCAGTGCGCCAGGTCGGGGTCGCGCGCCAGCACGTCGCGCAACGACTCGCCGCCGTCGGGCAGCAGCGACCAGCCCTGCGCCGGGTCCACAGCGATCGGGGTCAGCACCTCATCGGGCGTCAACTCGGCGAGCGCCGCGATCAGGACCGCCTCGTGCACAGTGCCCGGGTTGTTGGCCTTGAACCAGACCGGACCATCGTCGGTGGGCACCCGCCACACCAGCGACCAGGGCCGCAGCCTTGGCTCCACCAGCCCGGTCACCCGTCGGCCGGCCCGGCTCAGCTGCGCGTCGACCCAGGACCGGGCCCGCAGCTGCCACTGCTCGCTGGACCAGTCGTGGGCGCGCTCACCGGCGATCGTCGTCACGCTGGGCACCTTAGGCGGCCGTTCCGCGTCGAGCGAGGAGTTTTCCCGCCCCGCGGGTCAGACCAACTCGACGATTGTGGCGTTGGCCATGCCGCCGCCCTCGCACATGGTCTGCAGGCCGTAGCGGATCCCGTTGTCACGCATGTGCTGGAGCATGGTGGTCATGATCCGGGCACCGGAGCCGCCGAGCGGGTGGCCGAGGGCGATGGCCCCGCCGCGCGGGTTGAGCCGCTCCGGGTCGGCCTCGGTCTCCGCCAGCCAGGCCAGCGGCACCGGGGCGAAGGCCTCGTTCACCTCGTACACCCCGATCTCCTCGATGCCCAGCCCCGCGCGGCGCAGCGCCTTCGCGGTGGCCGGGATGGGTGCGGTGAGCATGGTGACCGGGTCGTCGGCGGCGACCACGGCGGTGTGGATCCGGGCCAGCGGGCGCAGGCCGTGCCGGCTGGCCCAGTCGGAGGTGGTCACCGCGAGGGCGGCGGCGCCGTCGGAGATCTGGGACGCGGAACCGGCGGTCACCACGCCGTCGGCGCGGAACGGGGTGGCCAGCTCACCGAGCTTCTCCAACGAGGTTTCCCGGCGGATGCCCTCGTCGGCGGCGAACTTGCCACCGTCGGCGAGCGGCACCGGGGTCAGCTCCCTGTCGAACGCGCCAGCGTCCTGCGCGGCGGCCGCCTTCTCGTGGCTGGCCAGCGCGAACTCGTCCAGTTGGGTACGCGAGAGGCGCCACCGTTGGGCGATCAGCTCGGCCCCGACCCCCTGGTTGAACGGCAGCGGCGCGTCGTCGGCGAAGCCCTCGACGCCCCGGTAACGGGCGCGTAGCTGGTCACTGAAGGGCATGCCGCCGGCCACGCTGGAGCCCATCGGCACCCGGGTCATCGACTCGACGCCGCCGGCGACCACCAGGTCGGCCTGACCGGAGAGCACCGTCGCGGCGGCGAAGTGCAGGGCCTGCTGGCTGGAGCCGCACTGCCGGTCCACTGTGGTGCCGGGCACGGTCTCGGGCCAGCCGGCGGCGAGCACGCCGTTGCGGGCGATGTTCCACGACTGCTCGCCGACCTGGGAAACGCAGCCCCAGAAGACGTCGTCGACCTGGGCCGGGTCGAGCCCGGTGCGCTCGGCGAGGGCGCGCAGCACGTGCGCCGAGAGGTCGACCGGGTGGACGCTGGCGAGGCTGCCCTTGCGCCGCCCGACCGGGGTACGTACCGCGCCGACGATGACCGCGTCACTCATGTTTACTCCCCGGTAACTTGGGCTGCCCCGATCCTACGTCGTCCATCGACCGGTCGTCCGGCCACACCCGCACGAGGTGCCGGAATCCGACGGCCGCTGGCATGCTGGGCGGGTGAATGAGATCTCCCCGGCCCGGCAGTGGCGGGTCCCGGCGGTCCTGCCGGCGGCGAAACTCGCCGGTGCGGTTCTGCTGATCGCGCTCGGGTTGCTCTTCGCCGACGGCGACCCGGTCCGCCTGGCGGTGGCCGCCCTGGCCGCCGCCGGGCTGGCATGCTGGGCGGTACGCGACCTGGTCGCGCCGGTCCGGTTGGCGGTGGACCCGGCCGGGCTCACAGTCATCCACGGCTTCGCGGGCCGGCGGCTGCTGCCCTGGTCGGCGGTCGAGGCGATCGCCGTCGACCGACGGCCCCGGCTGGGGCTGACCAGCGAGACCCTGGAGATCGACGCGGGCAACTCGCTGCACCTGTTCGGCCGATACGACCTGGGGGCCACCCCGGAGGAGGTGGCCGCCGCTCTGCGGGCCGCCCGCCCGGTCAGGTGAGCAGCGCGGCGGTCCGGAAGAGCACCAGCGCGAGCAGGATCAGCAGGATGATCGCGCCACCGGCGACCTGCACCAGCGTCCGCCGACTCCGCGGTGCGTACGCGAGCACCAACGCCATCAGCGCGCCGACCACGAGCCCGCCCAGGTGCCCCGGGATCGAGATGCCCGGCACGGCCAGTGTGAACACCAGGTTGATCACCAGGATCGGGATGATCCGGGAAATGTCCCGGCCCAACCTGCGCTCGATGATGATCAGCGCGGCGAAGAGACCGAACACGGCGGTCGACGCACCGACGGTGGCCGCCCGCGGGCTGCTGAACAGGTAGGCGGCCACGTTGCCGCCGAGGCCCGCGATCAGGTAGAGCGCGGCGAACCGCACCCGCCCGAGGTTGGCCTCCAGCGACCGGCCGAGCACCCACAGCGCCCACATGTTGAGCAGCAGGTGGAGCACGCCGTAGTGCAGGAACATCGCCGTGACCAGCCGGTACCACTGGCCCTCGGCGATCCCGCCGAGCGTGTAGTCGGAGAGGTAGGCCCGACCGAGCACCGCGCCCCACTCGGTCAGCGGCGTGCTGCCACCCATCAGGCCGCCGAAGCCGGAGCCGCCCACCGCCGCGTCCCCGCCCCGGGCGGGGGCGATGGAGGCGAGCAGGAACAGCACGTTCACGGCGATCAGGGCCTTGGTGACATAGCCGTGCCGGCCGGCCGTACCGCCGCCGAAGGCGGTACGCGCCGGCCGGACACTGCGACGTCCCTCGTTGACGCACTCCGGGCACTGGTGCCCGACCGAGGCCTCCCGCATGCAGTCCGGGCAGATCGGCCGGTCACAGCGGGTGCACCGGACGTAGGTCTCCCGGCCGGGGTGCCGGTAGCAGACCGGGGTGGTCGGTGGAGACTCGCTCACCGGGCCGACCCTCCGTCCGCCACCGCACGGTCCACCGGCACCGGCTGTGCTCCGGAGCGCTCAATCATGCGAGCAAAGGTACCTCGCCGGTCGTTCAGGAAGCAGACCGCTCGATCTCGACCCGCTCGATGACGACGTCCTGGAGCGGACGGTCGCTCGGGCCGGTCGGGGTGCTCGCGATCGAATCCACAACCTTCACCGACTGCTCGTCGGCGACCTGGCCGAAGATCGTGTGCCGGTTGTTGAGGTGCGGCGTCGGGGACACGGTGATGAAGAACTGCGAACCGTTGGTGCCCGGTCCGGCGTTCGCCATGGCCAGCAGGTACGGACGGTCGAACCGCAGCTCCGGGTGGAACTCGTCCGCGAACTTGTAGCCCGGTCCGCCCCGGCCGGTGCCGGTCGGGTCGCCCATCTGGACCATGAAACCGCTGATCACCCGGTGCGAGATGGTGCCGTCGTAGTACGGACCACTGCCCGGCTGACCGGTGCGCGGGTCGGTGTACTCACGGTTTCCCTCGGCCAGGTCGACGAAGTTGCGGACGGTCTTCGGCGCGTGGTTGGGGAAGAGCTCCAGCCGGATCGGGCCAGCGTTGGTGTGCAGGGTGGCGTAGACAGCCTCGGCCACGGGTACTCCTCACTCGTTGGTCAGTTCCATGCGGATCCTCCCATGTGCCCGATCTGGCATCGCGGAGGCATCCGAAGGTGGAGGATGACGAAGGAACAACTCCCAGGAGGTAGGACCGTGTTTGGATTCGGGCGGCGTAAGTCCCAGGGGCAGCAGGCGTTGGCCGAGCTGAACCAGAGCATCAGCCACCTGATGCTGGCAGCCAATCACGTCGCGAAGGGCGCCGGCGCGACCGTCGGTCCGCGGGTCCAGGTGGCCCGGGGCTACGTCGCACCGACGGCCGCGAAGGTACGCGACCACGCGTCCACCGGCTGGGGGACGACTCTCACCACGCTGGCACCACTGGCGGCGGCTGCTCGTGACGGCGCCGCGCAGGCAGGGCCGCTGACCAGGAAGGCCAAGTCGAAGACCATGCGGATCACCGGTAAGAAGAAGCAGCCGCGCCGTCGCGGCTCGATGATGACCGGCCTGTTGGCGGCGGGTGCCATCGCCGGCCTGGCCGGCGCGGTCGCGCTGCGTCGCCGCCGGGAGCAGCAGGAGTGGGCGGAGTACGACCCGACCCGCAGCACCCTGGAGCCGATGCGCGACGAGGTCGACTCGATCGAGGTGCGTACGCCGTCCGCCGCTCGGGGGTCCGACGGATCCGCCATGTCCGGTGCGGCGGGGATGACCGGCGCGGGCAGCTCGGCGGTGGCCGGCGGCTCCAGCGCCAGCACCACCGCCCCGGCCAAGCAGACCGGCGTCCGCCCGACCGACAAGGTCCCGTCGGTTGCCGAGGGCGCCACCGACGTCTCCGGTCGGCCGACCGACGACCTCACCAAGGCGCTGGGCAAGAACAAGGACACGGCCCGCACCAACGGCCGCCGCTGAGGTCAACAGCAGCGCATCGGGCGCCGACGAGTGGGTTGACCCCGCTCGTCGGCGCTTCCGCGCGTCGGGTGGCGCTACCGCAGGATCAGAGCCAGCCGTTGCGGCGGAACCAGCGGTAGAGGGCCAGCGAGACGCCGAGCATGAGGGCCAGAACGACGGGATAGCCGTACGTCATCTTCAGCTCGGGCATGTTGTCGAAGTTCATCCCGTAGATGCCGGCGATGGCGGTCCACACCGCGGCGATGCCGGCCCAGGCGGCGATCTTGCGCATGTCGTTGTTCTGGTCGACGGTGACCTGGGCCAGCCGCGCCTGGAGGATCGAGTTCAGCAGGTCGTCGTAGGAGTTCACCTGCTCCACGGTGCGGCTCAGGTGGTCCTGCACGTCCCGGAAGTACTTGCGGATCTCCTTGGGCACGTCCCGGTTGACCTGGGAGGTCAGCGTCATCAGCGGCCGTTGCAACGGCACCACCGCCCGCTTGAACTCCACCAGTTCCCGCTTCATCTGATAGATCCGCTGAATCCGCCCGTGGCCGTGGCGGTCGAAGACCTCGGCCTCCAGCATGTCCAGGTCGTCCTCGATCTGGTCGGCCACCTCCAGATAGAGGTCGACCACCCGGTCGGTCACCCCGTACGCCACCGCCCACGGGCCGTGCAGCAGCAACTCCTGCTTGGTCTCCAGGTCGGCGCGGATCGGGGCGAGCCGGCAGGCATCCCCGTGCCGGACGCTGATCACGAAGTTCGGGCCGATGAAGAGCATCACCTGCCCGGTCTCCACCACCTCGGAGTTCTCGGTCAGCTCGGTGTGCTCGCAGTAGCGGGCGGTGCGCAGCACCAGGAAGACGACGTCGCCGAACCGCTCCAGCTTGGGGCGCTGCTCGGCCTTGACCGCGTCCTCGACCGCAAGCTCGTGCAGGCCGTAGGTCTCCGCGATGGCGGTCATCTCGGCCAGCTCCGGCTGGTGCAGACCGATCCAGACGAACCCGTGCTCCTCGCGGCGGGCAGCGGCCAACGCCTCCGCGTAGGTCCAGTCGCCGGGCTGCCGCTTGCCGTCGACGTAGAGCGCGCAGTCGACCACCGCGCTGCGGCCGGTGCCCGTGCCCGTCGGCGCCGGAACGGGCGGCGAGCCGTCGGCGTTGAGGATCCGGGTCATCGCCCGGACCGGGGAGGGCCACGCCCGAGGCCGCAGCACCCGACCGGTGGTCGACGGTGCCGTCCGGTCCCGCTCTGTCCGATCCGTCATCGCGTCACCTCCCGCGCTCAGCTGCGGCTTGCAGGCTACGCCGATCGCGGTCGAGGACCGGTGTGACGGCGGTCGCGTGGGGGCGGCGCCGGGCGGGCCGGGCCGCATCGGGGGGTGTGCGGGGACGACACGGCCCACCCGGCACCTGTGGGGGCGGGAGGTTGTGCTGCCGCGTCAACCCGGCGGGGCCGGCCCGGAGGCCGGCGGTGAACTCCGCAGCTGGCGGGGTGACGCTCGCAGCATTGTGGGCCAGCCGGCCGCCCGGAGGGGAGCCCCGGAACGGCCGGCATCGTCGTTCTGTCAGGAACCCGACAGTTGACTCAGCTGCGGACGGCCTCGACGGCCGAGGCGAGCCGCCGGACACCCTCGTCGATCCGGTCGGCGGTCACCGCCGAGAAGGCCAGTCGGAGAGCGTGCCGCCCGCCGTCCAGCACGAAGTCACTGCCCTTGACCACGGCGACCCCGCGCTCGGCCGCCGCCGGGGCGAGCCGGTCGACCAGCACGTCCTCCGGGAACTCCACCCAGAGGAAGTAGCCGCCGTCGGGCTCCACGAACCGCGCCTGCGGCAGGTGCCGGCGCAACGACTCGGCGAGCACCTGGGCCCGCTCGCCGAGCGCCGCCCGGACCGTCTCGATCGAGCGGTCGATGTCACCGGAGACGCAGAACTGGTGCACGATCGCCTGGGACACCATCCCGGGGGAGATGTAGAGGCTTGTCGCGTTCTTCGCGATGGAGGCGATCAGGTCGGCCGGGCCGACCAGGTAACCGACCCGCACACCCGGGCAGACCGTCTTGGTGAAGCTCGACGCGTGCACCACCACGTTGCGGGTGTCCAGCGAGAGCATCGACGGCAGCGCCTCGCCACGGAAGCGGATGTCCGCGTACGGGTCGTCCTCGAAGATCGTGAACTCGTACTCGACGGCCAGGTCGAGCAGCTCCCGGCGCTTCTCCTCCGACAGCGTCATGCCGGCCGGGTTCTGGTAGTTCGGGATGACGTGCGCGAGCCGGGGGCGGACCCCGGACTCCAGCAGCTTGCGCAGCTCGGCAGTGTCCAGGCCATCCGGCTGGACAGCGATGCCGTGCAGCTCACTGCCCATCCGCTGGAGGTTGAGCAGCGTCCGGTCGTATGTCGGGCGTTCCACCACCACCGCGTCGCCGGGGCGGACCAGGTGGTCGAAGAGGAACGCGTCGGCCTGGAGCGAGCCGTTGGTGACCAGCACCTGGTCGGCCTCGACCCCGTGCTTCTGGGCGATCCACTTCCGCAGCGGTAGGTACCCGACGGAGGTGCCGTACGCCGTCACCCCCGCGGGGTCGGCGTCGAAGGCGCGGACGGCGGCGGCCTTGAGCCCCTCGACATCGACGATGTCCAGCGAGGGAGCCCCACGGGCAAAGGAGATCAACTGCTCGGCGGTCATGGATGTTGAGCGTACGGGCGGCGGCGGGGGACGCGCGGTCGGCACGGCGATGTCCGCATCCTGAGCCACCGGGTCGGGTGACAGCACTCCACCGGTCGCCGGCAGATCAGACCGGAAGGGCGAGCGCGTCGTGCTGCGCGGCCCGGGAAAGTCCCTCCAGCTGCACGCCGAGCGCGTCGAGAAGCTGGCTCCAGTCGAAGTAGGAGCGCCAGGCGGTGATCCGACCCTTGCGGGCCCGGACCACGTCGGCCACCTCCCAGCTCACCAGCCGGCCGGTGGGCGCGACGGTGCCGTACGGCGAATGCAGAGTGCCGGTGTGGGTGCCGGTCAGTCGCAGCTCGACCGCGGCGCCACCGCCGGTGCGGACCGCGCCCTCCGGGTCGACCCGGAGGTCCGGAAAGGCGCCGGTCCAGGTGCGCAGCAGCGCGGGCAGCTCGATCGGCCGGACCGTCACGCCCGGCATGGCGTAGAACGCCTCCGGGGCGTAGAGATCCGGCAGCCGGGCCACGTCCCGACGCAGGAGCATGGCGTACTGCTGCTCGACCAGCCGCTCCGCGTCGCGCATCGGGACCTCCCCCACGGGCCACGGCATCTCCGCGCCCGCAAGGGATGTCTACCCATCGATCCGGCCCCGCACACCACCCCCCGGTCAGGTCGTGGCGACCGCCTGGCTCTCCGACCAGACCCGCATGATGTCCCGCACGGAGATCACGCCGGCCACCTCCTGGCCGTCCAGCACCACCAGGTGCCGGAATCCGCCCCGGGCCATCGCGGCGGCGGCCTCGGCCACCGTCCACTCCGGCCCCGCGTAGACCACGTCCCAGGTCAGGTGGGCGCCGGTGCGTTCCACGTCGCAGTCAAGGCCGGCGCCGATGGCCTTCAACACGTCGCGTTCGGTCATGATCCCCACACCCTCGGAGTCCGGGTCGATCACGACCGCCGACCCGACACCGCGGGCCGACATCATCCGGGCCGCCTGGCGGAGCGTGTGCTCCGGACCGACGACGAGGACCTGGCTGGACATCGCATCCCGTACCTGCATCACACATCACCCCT
This sequence comes from Micromonospora sp. NPDC051227, assembly GCF_044455385.1. NCBI lineage: Bacteria > Bacillati > Actinomycetota > Actinomycetes > Micromonosporales > Micromonosporaceae > Micromonospora > Micromonospora sp. NPDC051227. The sequence goes on along the minus strand of NZ_JBITET010000003.1, from coordinate 652,601 downwards.
TTGGGACGGTGGCATTCGGTACGGACATGGTGGTCGGTGGATGTTTCCGGGACAAGAGCGGCATCGCACAAGCTGCGGACGCTGGCTACTGTCGGATGGTGTCCACCGAGCCCCTGCGCTGCGCCGGCGCGCTGATCGTCGACCATGACGGCCGCATCTTCTTTCAGCGCCGCTCACCACACCGACGCCTGTTTCCCAACTGTTGGGACATCGTCGGCGGCCACGTGGAGCCGGGCGAGGACATCGACGAGGCACTGCGCCGGGAGATCACCGAGGAGACCGGCTGGGTCCTCTCCCACGTCCTGGGTCAGGTGGGCGAGTACAGCTACGTCGGCGACGACGGCCTGGCCCGGACCGAGTACGACTTCCTGGTCCGCGTCGACGGTGACCTCGACCGCCCGATGCTGGAGGCCGGCAAGCACACCGAGTACCGCTGGCTGGCCGAGCACGAGGTGACAGTGCTCGACGAGCACCGCGACGTCAACGACGGGCTGATCCGGCGGATCGCGGAGGAGGGCTTCGCCGTCCTCCGGTCGATCGGTCTGTGAACACCGTCGAACTGGCGCCCCACCGGATCGCCGGGCTGCTCGCGCCGGCCGTGGACCGGACCTTCCGCGCCGGCATGCTGGCCGGCCGGGACGGTGGTGGCGCCGAGTTGTCCCAGCGTTACGGCGGAATCACGGCGACCGGCTTCCTGGTCGACCTGCGCACCCGGCTGGCCGCACCCGGTGGCACCGTCGACGGGCCCGGGTTCGCGGCGATCACCCGCTACCAGGACCCGGTCGCTTGCCGTCGGACGGTGGACAAGCAGGTGGCCCACGGGATGATCTACCGCGGGCCGGACGGCGCACTGTCCGCCACCGAGCGGGGCGCCGCCTTCCTCGCCGAGCTGTACCAGGTGCACGCCGAGGTCACCGAGGAGTTGTGGGCCGGCCACGACGACCGGGTGGCCCGGCTGGTGGCCATGCTCGGCCGACTGCTGTCGTACGCCCTGGTGCTGGCCGACGAGGAGGGTGGCCGGGGCGGCTCGGCCTTCGCCGCGCTGGCGCCCCCGTACGAGCCGGACGGCACCCCGTCGGGCGTGCTGCTGCTCAACCGGCTCGGCACGCTGCGCCACCACCGGGCCGACGCGCACGCCGCCGCCTGGAGTGCCGCCGGGCACACCGCGTCGAGCATCGCCGCCCTGCCGACCGGTCCCGAACGGCTCGCCATCGAGTTGGAGACCGACCGGCGGGCCGCCGGCCCGTACGCCGTGCTCAGCGCGGAGGAGCGCCTGACCATGCTCGCCGACCTGGCAGCCTTGCCCGGCTGACCCGGTTGGCCGGAGCGGCGCGCCCAGCCGGCGCTATCCTCCACCGGTGACGGGAGCAGGACGAGGGAGGATGTCGCGATGATCGGAATGGTGCTCGCGGCCGGAGCGGGACGACGGCTGCGCCCGTACACCGACACCCTGCCCAAGGCGTTGGTGCCGGTGGACGGCGAGACGACGATCCTGGACATCGCGCTGGGCAACCTCGCCGAGGTCGGGCTCACCGACATCGTGATCGTCGTCGGCTACGCGGCGGACGCGGTCCGCGAGCGGCAGGCCGACCTGGAGAAGCGGTACGGGGTCACGCTCACCCTGGTGCACAACGACAAGGCCGAGGAGTGGAACAACGCCTACTCGCTCTGGCTCGCCCGGGAGTACTTCGCACGCGGGGTGCTGCTGGTCAACGGGGACACCGTGCACCCGGTGAGCATCGAAAAGACTCTGCTCGCCGAGCGTGGCCCGGGCATCCTGCTCGCCGTGGACACCCTCAAGCCGCTGGCCGAGGAGGAAATGAAGACCACCTTCGACGCCGCCGGTCAACTCACCCGCATCACCAAGATCATGGACCCGGGCGAGGCGTACGGGGAGTACATCGGCGCCACGCTGATCGAGCCGCAGGTCGCCGACGCCCTCGCCGACGCGCTGGAGGCGACCTGGCGACGGGACCCGAACCTCTACTACGAGGACGGCTACCAGGAGTTCTCCGACCGGGGCGGGGAGGTGCGGGCGGCACCGATCGGTGACGTCCCGTGGGTCGAGGTCGACAACCACGCCGATCTGGCCCGCGCGCGGGAGATCGCGTGCCGCTACTAGCTCGGAGCGTCCTCACCCCGCTGCACATCGACGTGCGACGCGGGGCGGTCGCCGACCTGGGCGCGATCCTGGCCGACGGACGGATCTCCTCCGGGGGTGACGTCGCGGTTGTGGTCGGCCCGGGGCAGGGCGCCCAGATCGCGGAGCTGATCCGACCGTCACTGCGCTCGGCGGACGTCTTCACCGTCTCCGGCGGGACGCTGGACGCCGCCGACGACCTGGGCGGCAAACTCCGCGCCCGGTCGTACGACGCGGTGGTCGGCATCGGCGGCGGCAAGACCATCGACGTGGCCAAGTACGCGGCGACCCGCCGAGGGCTGCCGATGGTGTCGGTGGCGACCAGCCTCGCCAACGACGGGATCGCCTCCCCGGTGGCCAGCCTGATCACCGACGGGATCAAGGGCTCCTACGGCGTACACATCCCGATCGGGGTGATCGTCGACCTGGACTTCGTGGAGAGCGGCCCGGACCGGCACAACCGGGCCGGCATCGGCGACGTGATCAGCAACATCAGCGCGCTGGCCGACTGGGAACTGTCTCGACAGGTACGCGGCGAGCCGGTCGACGGGCTGGCCGCCTCGCTCTCGCGAGCGGGCGCCGAGGCGGTGCTCAACCACCCCGGCGACATGAGCGACGACGCCTTCGTGATCGTCCTCGCCGAGGCGTTGATCTCCAGCGGCCTGGCGATGGCGGTCGACGGCACCAGCCGTCCGTGCAGCGGTGGCTGCCACGAGATCATGCACGCGGTCGACTCGCTTTTCCCCGGCACCGCCTCGCACGGCGAGCTGGCCGGGCTGGGTGCGCTGTTCTGCACCTGGCTGCGCGGAGACCTTCGCCGCTTCGGCGAGATGTCCGCCTGCCTGGCCCGGCACGGTCTGCCCCGGCTCCCCGCCGAGGTGGCGCTCACCGACGACCAGTTCATCGAGGCGGTGCAGTTCGCGCCGCGTACCCGGCCGGACCGGTACACCATCCTCGAACACCTGGCACTGTCGCCTACCGAGACCCGGGAACGGCTGGCAGACTACGCCGGTGCAATCCGCGACCAGCTTGGCTGACCCCCGTCCCACCGTCGCCGACTTCCACCGGGTGAACCGGGGCGGCGGCCTGTTCAGCGAGTCGATCAGCCAGTGGCTGGGCGCCGTCTTCGCGCTCGTCGCCCAGCGGCTCGGGCTGCGCCCGACCGCGCTGACCCTCACCAACCTGGTGCTGGGGCTGGCCACCTCCGTCACCGTTGTGGCGCTCGCCGGCCCCGTCGCCGCCGGGGACGTACCGGCCTGGGTGGTCGGTCTGCTCGCCCTGGTCGGCTGGCAGGTGGCGTACTCCCTGGACTGCGCGGACGGGCAGTTGGCCCGAGTGACCGGCCAGGGCAGCGCCGCCGGAGCCCGGATCGACATCCTCTGCGACGTGGCGGCGCAGATCGCCCTGGTGGCCGCGCTCGCCGCGACCGCGGTGGCGCAGGAACCGTCGACCCCGACCTGGCTGGTGGCGGTCTTCGCGGGCACCTGGATGGTCAACCTGGTGACGTCGGTGATGCAGGCCGGCCCGAACGCGGCCAGCATGGTCACCTCGACCTCGCTGCCGGTGCGCCTGGTAAAGCTGGTCCGCGACTACGGCGCTGTGATCTTCGTGGCCGCCCTGGTGCTCGCCGTGGCCCCCGCACTGGTCCTCTGGGTGATGGTCGCCTTCACCATCGTCAACGGTGGTTTCCTGCTGGCCAGCATCGCCTTCTCGGCCCGCGCCTCCTTACGCTGACGAACCCCACCCCGTCACCCCCAGAACGCCGCCCCGAGCATGAAGACCGCGCCGATCTTGCAGTTCTTGTTGTGGACATGGATAGGCATGCCCTTTATGTCGGGACAGAAAGTGCAAGATCGCGGAGCGGGGGCAGCCCGGAACGGGTTCAGACGTGGTTGGGGGTTCGGGCCAGGCCCGCGTAGATGTCGATGAGCTGCTTGGTGACCACGTCCGGGTGGAAGATGCGCTCGTAGCGGGCGCGGGCGGCCAGGGTCAGCCCGGACGCACCGGCGCGGGCGACCGGCAGCGCGGCCGCGAGCGCGGCCGGCTCCGGGGCGACCACCCAACCGGCCTCGCCCAGACCGATCCCCGCCGGCATGGTTGGCCCGCCGCCGCCCCCGGCGACAGCGGAGGCGATCTCGGCGGGCCCGGTGCCGGCGGGCTCGTGCGGGGCGTCGGCCCCGACCAGGTACGGAATGCCGCCCAAGGCTGTACCGAGCACCGGCCGGCCGTTCGCCAACGCCTCGATGATCACGGTGGGCAGCACGTCGTGCCACATCGCGGCGACGATCACCACCGCGCTCGCCTCGACTGCGGCCTGCACGCCGGCCCGGTCGAGCTGACCGAGGTAGACCACGTCGGGTCGCTCGGCGGCGGCTTCCTCCACGAGTGGGCGCAGCTCGCCGTCACCGGCGATCCGCAGCGTGCCCAGCGCACCCACCGGGTGCCGGCGCCAGGCGTCCAGCAGCAGGTCGACGCCCTTCTCCGGGGAGAGCCGGGCCATGTAGAGGAACCCGTCACCCAGCGGCACCGGCCGACCCGGATCGGGTACGGAGTTCGGCTTCACCACGATGCGTTCGTCCGGAATGCCGTACTCGCGGAGGTGATCGGCGATCGCCGAGGTGAGCGCGATGTATCGATCCACCGAGCGCCAGGTGCCCCGGTGCACGGCCAGGGTGGTCGCCATCAGCGCGCTCTGCACCGCCGAGTCGCGGTAGCAGCGGTGCTTGATCGCGGGCACACCCAACGCCCGGCCCTTGCAGTCCTGACAGATCACGCCGTCGCGGAAGTAGATCCCCGACGAGCAGACCTGCCGGTAGTTGTGCACCGTCTGCACCACCGGCACACCGTGCCGGTGCGCGGTCCGCACCACCCAGGGCGAGATCAGGGGGTACGGGTTGTGCAGGTGCAGAACGTCCGGTCGGTGCTCGGTGAGCAGCCGGCTCAGGTCGTGCTGGGCGCGCGGTGCCCAGATCGGCGAGATCGGCAGCAGCGCCTTCGCCGCCTTCGACATCGACGGGATCTCGTCCGAACTGCGAATGAAGGGCAGCACCTCGACGCCAGCGGCGGTGAGCTGAGCGATCTCCGAGTCGACGATCGTGTTCTCACCGGAAGGCTGGGCTTCCCGGTACCGGTTGTGTGCCACCACGATTCTCACGGAGCTCGCCTCTCGTTCGCGATTGCGGGACTCGCGAGCTCATTCCTCACGCTCACGGCAAAGAAGGCTACCGTTGTGTCGTGCCCGAACTACCGGAGGTTGAGGCGCTCGCGGGTTACCTGCGTCAGCGCGCGGTGGGGCGGCGCGTCGATCGGCTGGAGATCGCCGCGATCAGCGCCCTGAAGACGTACGAGCCGGCGCCGACCGAGGTCGCCGGCCGGGCGGTGGTCGACGCCAGTCGGCACGGAAAGTTCCTCGACGTCCTCTTCGAGGGCGGCCTGCACCTGGTGGTGCATCTGGCGCGAGCGGGCTGGCTGCACTACCGGGAGGCGTTCCCCGCCACCACCCCGCTGCGTCCGGGTAAGGGCCCGATCGCGGTGCGGGTACGCCTGGATGACGGTTCCGGCTTCGACCTCACCGAGGCCGGCACCCAGAAGAAGCTGGCCGCGTATCTGGTCACCGACCTCGCGACGGTCCCCGGGGTGGCCAAGCTGGGCCCGGACGCGCTCGCCGCGGATCTGCCCACCTTCGCCGAGCGGCTGCGGAGCAGGCGGGGGCAGGTCAAGGGGGTGCTGACCGACCAGTCGGTGCTGTCCGGGGTGGGCAACGCGTACTCCGACGAGATCCTGCACGCCGCGAAGCTGTCCCCGTTCGCGATCACCGATCGGCTCACCGACGCCCAGATCGCCACCCTGCACGCCGCCACCCGACAGGTCCTCGGCGACGCGGTCGAGCGGTCCCTCGGTCAGCGGGCCGCGGAACTGAAGAGTGAGAAGCGCTCCGGGCTGAAGGTGCACGCGCGCACCGGGCTGCCCTGCCCGGTATGCGGTGACACCGTGCGCGAGGTGTCGTTCGCCGACTCCAGCCTCCAGTACTGCCCCACCTGCCAGACCGGCGGCAAGCCGCTCGCTGACCGTCGGTTGTCTCGCCTCGTACGGTGAGTAATTGCACTTCGGAACTACGGAGCGGATTCGCCCTCCCTGAGTGGAAGCTCCGGTCCGCCCTTCTCGCCACGCGCGCATCCATCGGTATAGTGGCCCGGTCCCCGGCTTCTGAAATGGTGCGGAGCCGGCCAGATCCCGCCAGCACCGTCGGTCGCCAATCTCCTTCGGGGCGACGATCGGTCGGAGGCCGCGTGGGAGACTGGGACGGTGGGCGACCCGGGCCTTCACGCCGAGTGAGCGGCCCGTGTCATGCGGGAGGACATGGGTGAGGTGACGGCAAGCCTCCAGCGCCCGGTAACCAACGAAGGCCGGAGCAGACTCGTGCGGCACGTCGACAGCTTCGAGATCCAGCCGCCGACGCCGCCGTCCCACAACGGCGTACCTCGGTCGGCTTGGACGAGGGCGCGACGCCGTGTCTCCCGCTGGCACCGCCCCTACATCGCGATCCTGCTGCTGCTCGACTTCGGCGCGGCGGCGTTCGCCAGCTGGATCGCGATCCAGCTCTTCGACCAGGCTGCCTCCGGGTTCTCCGGCACCCAGCAGGACCCGACGTGGTTCCACACCGTCTCCTACCTGCTGCTTCCGCTCGGCTGGGTGGTCATCCTCTGGAGCAACCGGGCGTACGACCGGCGCTATCTGGGGCTCGGCCCGGACGAGTTCAAGCGGGTGATCCGCGCCTCGGTGACCGTGGCCGCGAGTGTCTCGTTCCTCGCCTTCTCCACCGTGACCCAGCTCTCCCGGTTCACCGTGGGCACGGCGCTGGTCGGTGCGACGCTGCTGATCCTCTGGGGTCGTTTTGTGGCCCGCTGGGCGTTGCACTACATCCGGCGGCGGGCCGGCCAGGCCGCGCACCGGATGGTGCTGGTCGGCACCCTGCCCGAGTGCCTGGAGGTCTACGCGGCGGTCACCCGCAGCCCGGCCGCCGGGCTGATGCCCGTCGCCATCCACATCACCGACGGGTACGCGGCTGCGCGGGGCATGCCGACCCCGGTTCCGGTGTACGCCGGACGCGACGTCTTGGCCCTGGTCCGTGAGGTCGGTGGGGACACGATCGCCGTCTGCGGGTCGGCCAGCGCGGAGCCGGGCGAGTTGCGCCGGCTGGCCTGGCAACTGGAGGGCTCCGGCGTCGACCTGGTGGTCGCGCCGCAGCTCACCGACATCGCCGGCCCTCGGGTGCACATCCGGCCGATCGAGGGTCTGCCGCTGCTGCACGTCGAGGAGCCGACCCTCTCCGGGCCGGCGCTGCTGGCCAAGAACCTGATGGACCGGGTCGCCGCCGGTCTCGGCCTGCTGCTGCTGATCCCGCTCTTCCTGGCCATCGCCGTGGCGATCCGGATCTCCGACCCCGGGCCGGTCTTCTTCCGCCAGCCCCGGGTGGGGCACGAGGGGCGCACGTTCCGGGTGTGGAAGTTCCGCACCATGTACGTCAACGCCGAGGACCGGCTGGCCAGCCTGGTCGACCGCAACGAGACCGACGGCATGCTGTTCAAGATGAAGGAGGACCCCCGGGTCTTCCCGGTCGGTCGTTTCCTGCGGGCCACCTCGCTGGACGAGCTGCCGCAGCTGATCAACGTGCTCTGGGGCGAGATGTCGCTGGTCGGGCCCCGCCCGCTACCGGCCGACGACGGTGACTTCCTGGGTGACGTGCGGCGCCGACTGCTGGTCCGCCCCGGAATGACCGGGCTGTGGCAGGTCTCCGGCCGCTCCGACCTGTCCTGGGACGAGTCGGTCCGACTGGACCTCTACTACGTCGACAACTGGTCGCTCGCGTACGACCTGAGCATCCTGTGGCGCACGGTCGGGGTGGTGCTCGCCCGCAAGGGCGCGTACTAGAAGGTTGGCGCGCCGGCTCGCAGGGGCGAGGATCGCTGCGTGGCTGCCAACCTTTCCGCCGTGGTCGGCGTCGTCTCACTCGTCACCGCGCTGACCGCAGCCCTGCTGGCGGTGCTGCGGCTGCGGGCCCGCCGTGGCATCGCCACCGCCACCCAGCGGGCCACCTACGAGGTGCTGCACACCGCCGGCCTGGCCGCCGAACCGCTGCGCGCGGGGTTGAGCGAGGCGGGCGCGACGAAGGCCGTACGCCATCTGCGGGCGCTGGTGGGCGCGGTCGGGCTGGCGCTCACCGACGCCGACCGGCTGCTGGCCCTCGACGGGCGCGGCACGCACCACGGGGAGCAACTGCTCGCGGCGGCCCGGCGGACGGTGGACTCCGGCCGCTCGACGGTGCTGGGTGAGCAGGAGCTGCACTGCGACCGGGTCGACTGCCCGATCCGGGGAGCGGTGGTCGCACCGTTGCTGGGGGCGGACGGTCGGGTGGTGGGCGCGCTGGTGGCGGTCGCCGACAGCCCGCCGCCTCCAGGGTTGGTGCAGGCCACCCTGGAGACGGCGCACTGGGCCGGCAACCAGCTCGCACTGGCCGAGCTGGACTCGTCGCGGGAGCGGCTGGCCCGCGCCGAAATCCGGGCGTTGCGGGCGCAGATCAGCCCGCACTTCATCTACAACGCGCTGACCGCGATCGGCTCGTTCGTACGCACCGACCCGGAGCGGGCCCGGGAGCTGATCCTGGAGTTCGCGGAGTTCACCCGGTACTCGTTCCGGGCGCACGGGGAGTTCACCACGCTGGCCGAGGAGCTGCGGTCGATCGACCGCTACCTGACCATCGAGCGGGCCCGGTTCGGCGACCGGTTGCAGGTGCGCTTGCAGATCGCCCCGGAGGTGCTGCCGGTGACGCTGCCGTTCCTCTGCCTCCAGCCGTTGGTGGAGAACGCGGTTCGCCACGGGTTGTCCCGCAAGCCGGGCACGGGCATGGTGAGCATCGAGGCCCGGGACGCGGGAGCCGAATGCCACATCACGGTGGAGGACGACGGAGTGGGAATGGATCCGACCACGCTGACCGCCGGCATCGCCGAGCTGGCCCGCGGCACCGGCGACCCGGGCGACGACACGGGCCAGCACGTCGGCCTCTCCAACGTCGACGAGCGGTTGCGCTCGGTCTTCGGGGACCGGTTCGGCCTGGTCGTGGAGACCGGGTTGGGCTCGGGCACGAAGGTGAGCATGCGGGTGCCGAAGTTCCACCCCGGCGTGCGGGCAGGGTCGTGAGCGAGCGGGCCGCGACGGGTGCGGTGAACGCGTCCGGTTTCCTGCGCGTCCTCGCGGTGGACGACGAGCCGCCCGCGCTGGACGAGCTGGCGTACCACCTCCGGGCCGACCCCCGGGTGGCCCGGCTGCACACGGCCGGCGATGCCACCGAGGCGCTGCGGCTGTTGCGCGACGGCGACGTGGACGTGGTCTTCCTGGACATCCGGATGCCCGGCCTGGACGGCATGGAGTTGGCCCGGGTGTTGCGCCGCTTCGCCCGGCCACCGGCGATCGTGTTCGTCACCGCGTACGACGACGGCGCGGTGGACGCCTTCGATCTGGGCGCCACCGACTACGTGCGGAAACCGGTGCGCGCCGATCGGCTGGCCGAGTCGCTGCGCCGGGTGATCGGCTCGCGGGTGGTGCCGTCACACCCGTCGGCGTTGGCCCGCGCGGAGGAGGACCCGACCATCCCCATCGAGTTGGCCGGCACCACCCGGATGCTGCCCCGGTCGGCGGTGCGGTGGGTGGAGGCGCAGGGCGACTACGCCCGGTTGCACACCGCGGAGGGGTCGCACCTGGTGCGGGTCTCGCTGGCCACGCTGGCGGAACGCTGGGCCGATGCCGGTTTCGTCAGGGTGCACCGGTCGTACCTGGTGCAGTTGAAGTTGATCGCGGAGTTGCGGCTGGTCAACTCCGGCTACGTGGTGGTGATCGACTCAACCGAGCTGCCGGTGAGCCGGCGGCACACCCGGGAGCTGAAGGACAAGCTGGTCAGGGCCGCGAAGCAGGATTGGAATCGCTGACCCGGGAATGGAAGCAGCCCTACCGTACGTTGTACGCTAGTCCGTACGACTTCCGGGAGGCTTGCCGTGACCGAGACCCCGTTCGACGCCGAATCCGAGTTCGACAGCCAACTCGACCGACTGGTGCAGCTCGGCTACCCCGCCCTCGCCGGGCTCACCGAGAGCGCCTTCCGCAACCTGGTCGCGCCACTGCGGGCCAGGGCGGTCGAGGGCACCCCCGGGCTGCCCGCCCCCACCGATGCCCGGGTGCCCTTCCTGCTGGTCATCACCCGGGACCTGATCGGTGTGCCGGAACGGGTGGGGCTGACCACCCTGGCCGGCAAGCGCAAGCCCGGCGTCATCGACCGGAACTACGCCGAGGACGACCTGCCCCGTTTCGACCCGATCAAGGAGCTGGAGGTGCCGGCCGGGCCGGCGTACCTGCTCTTCGACGTCGACCGGGGTGAGGAGTTCCGCAATTTGGCACCCGCCACGGCCATGGAGGGGATCACCGCTCAGGGCCGGTTGCCGCTGAGCATCGACGAGGGGCTCGCCTTCATCACGCTGCACCCGGCCGCGTTGGCGAGCAACCGGTGCTTCTCGCTGGTCGGCTCCCGCTGCGGGGACAAGCGGGTGCCGGCGCTGTGGATCAGCCAGGGCGCACCCAAGCTGGGCTGGTGCTGGTACGGCAACCCGCACACCTGGCTCGGCTCCGCCTCGGCCCGACCGGAGCGCATCGGCCTGGATTGACCGCAGCCCGTCGATGATCGACACGGGTTCCTGAAAGTCCGGCCATCCCACCGGCCCGGATGGCCCGACTTTCAGCACCTCGAGTGGATCAAGCCCCGGGTCAGAAGATGTCGGCCAACTTCAGGGCTAGGGGGAACGGCTGCTCGGTGCGGTAGACCTCGCCAACCGCCAGAACGGCCTGCTCGCGGTAACCGCCCGCGCCACTCACCAGCACGGTAAGGGTCTGCTTGCGGGGCTCCACCAGCCAGTAGAGCGGGACGCCGACGGCCGCGTACTCGTGACGTTTGAGCACCAGATCACGGCCGGCATTGCTCGGCGAGATCACCTCGACGACGAGGCGAACGTCGGCCGGGTCGAGCGCCGCACCGCCGCTGGCCAGTGCGCTCTCGCTGGCGACGAAGAGATCAGGCACGAAGTACGACGAGCGTTTCGCACTGACCCCGATGTCCTGACCAACGAGCACACCGGCGGGGGCCTGCCGGTCGAGGATCCGGCGGAGGCGATTGGCGACCGCGCCGCGAAAGACGTCCGCATGGGGGGACACGAGCAGGCTCCCGTCGAAGATCTCGTAGACCTGGTCGTCCTCGGGGAGGCTCTGGAGGTCGTCGACCGTCCAGGCGTCACCCCAGCCGGGCCGGGCAGGGTTGGTCACCGTCACACCTCCTCTCTACCGGACCACCCTGACAGCTCAGTCGGTTGTCCACAACGAGCATCCGGAGTTCCCACACGCCAGGCGGCATGATCCACGAGTTATCCACAGCCGTGATCGGTTCTCCACAGGTTGTTCACAACGCAAACCACTGATCTCCACGGCCGCTCCCTACAGTCAGGACCCATGAACGCACGCCGGGTACTGGTGGTCGAGGACGAACGGACCATCGCAGAGTCCATCGCCGCCCGACTACGGGCCGAGGGTTTCACGGTGGAGATCGCGGCGGACGGGCCCAGCGCGGTCGCCCAGTTCCACGCCGGACAGCCGGATCTCGTCGTCCTCGACGTGATGCTGCCGGGCTTCGACGGCCTGGAGGTGTGCCGCCGGATCCAGGCCGACCGACCGGTGCCGGTGCTGATGCTCACCGCCCGGGACGACGAGACCGACCTGCTCGTGGGGCTGGCGGTCGGCGCGGACGACTACCTCACCAAGCCGTTTTCGATGCGGGAACTCACCGCCCGGGTGCATGTCCTGCTGCGACGGATGGAGCGGGCCGCCGCCACTCCCGCGCCCCCCGCCATCCGCCTCGGCGACATCGAGATCAACGAGGCCGAGCGACGGGTCCGCCGGGCCGGGGCGGACGTGCACCTCACCCCGACCGAGTTCGACCTGCTGGTCCACCTCGCGGGGCGGCCCCGCACGGTGCTCCCCCGGGAACGGCTGCTCGCCGAGGTCTGGGGGTGGGGCGACGGGAACGGCACCCGCACCGTGGACAGCCACATCAAGGCTCTGCGCCGCAAGCTGGGTGCCGACCTCATCCGCACTGTGCACGGGGTCGGCTACGCGCTGGAGCTGCCGTCATGACGGCGACCCTGCTCACCCGGCTGGACCGGGTGCTGGAGCTGCTGCCCCGACCGCTGGACCCGGTGCGCTCGATCAAGCTGAAGCTGGGTGTGCTGCTGGTCGCCTCCGGTGCGGCCGGCCTGGCCTACTTCTCGTACGGCATCGGCTGGCCGCCGCCGATCACCTCGGCCACCGCCATCGCCGTCGCCCTGCTCACCTCGCAGGTGCTCGCCCACGGCATGACCTCGCCGTTGCGGGACATGACGGCGGCCGCCGGCGCGATGGCCCGCGGCGACTACACACGTCGGGTGCGCGCCACCTCCCGCGACGAGGTCGGCGAGCTGGCCCAGGCGTTCAACAAGATGGCCGAGGATCTGCACGCCGCCGACCAGCGTCGACGCGAGCTGATCGCCAATGTCTCGCACGAGCTGCGTACGCCGATCACCGCGTTGCAGGGCGTGCTGGAGAACATGGTGGACGGGGTCGCCGACCCCGAACCCGCGGCGCTGCGTTCGGCGTTGGCCCAGACCGAACGGCTCGGCCACCTCGTCGCCGACCTGCTCGACCTGTCCCGACTCGACGCCGGGGTGGTGCCGCTGCGGCGCGTACGCATCGACGTGGGGGACTTCCTCGACGAGGCGGTGGAGCACGCCACGGCCAGCGCGTCCGGCGCCGGTCTGGACGTGCGCTTCCAGCTCCGTGACCTGCCGACACCGCTGACGGTCCACGCGGACCCGTGGCGGCTGCACCAGGTCTTCGCGAACCTGCTCGACAACGCGGCCCGACACAGCCCACCCGGCGGCACGGTGCGGGTGTGCGCCGAGGAACACGGCGACCAGCTCCGCTTCGAGGTGAGCGACGAGGGCCAGGGCATTCCGCCGGCCGAGCGTTCCCGGGTGTTCGAGCGGTTCACCCGCGGCGACCGGGCGGCGGGCGGCGGGACCGGGCTCGGCCTGGCCATCGCCCGGTGGGTCGTCGAACTACACGGCGGTCGGATCGGTGTCCTCGACCCCGCCGGACCAGACCGGGGTGACCGGCCCGGCTGCCGCATTCAGGTCACCATCCCGTGCCACGGGCCATACCGAGAAGAGGCCGCATGACCAGCCCCGGCAGCACCCCCCTCCCGGCCACCGGACCGACCGGGCCGGCGCAGGTCGCCCCGACCCTCGGCCCGGCTGCAACACCAGTCGCCGGTCGACCTCAGGCGTGGCCGGTCGCACCAGCCCTGCCCAGGCCCCCGTCGGTGATCCAACGCCGCTGGCCGGGGCCGTCCGGCCCTGCCCGTCCGCAGGTGCTGGGGGCGCTGACGGCTGCGGCGGTCGTCGGCGCCTCGACCCTGACGACGGTTCGTCCCGGCCTCGGCTGGCTGGTGGCCGCGCTGGCCGTCACCGCCGCCCTCGTCACCGCCAGCGTCCTCCGTTGCGGGATGTCGTCCCCGGCGGCGAACCCCGTCACACCGACCGGCGAGGCGGCACCAACGGCTCCGCCGGGGCCGACCGCCGCGCCCGAGCCGACCGTCCAGGCGGCCACCGCCCGTCCCGGTGCCACGGGGGCACCGGGGCGGGCGGAGCAGGCCATCTGGGCCGCCGCGACGGTCGCGTTGACAGCCGTCGGCACGGTCCGTGCCGCCGGCTGGCTCTTCGTCCTCTGCCTGCTCGCGGCCGCGGTGACCGGGACTCTCGCGGTGACCGGCGCGCGAAGCCCGCTCGGCATGCTGGTCGCCGCGACGCTGCCGCCGGCCGCGACGGTACGGGCGCTCCCGTGGGCGGCACGCGGAATACGCGACACCCGCCCGACAGGGTCCGGGATCGGCTTCGGACGCATCCTCACCAGCCTGGCGATCTCCGCCGTCCTGCTGGCGCTGTTCGGGGTGCTCTTCTCCTCCGCCGACGCGGTCTTCGCCGAACTGGTCGCCGGTCTGCTGCCGGACATCTCGCTACCCGGCGTGATCGGCTGGACGTTCCGCCTGTTGCTGATCGGCGGTGGTCTGCTCGGCGGCGCGTACCTGGTCAGCCGCCCACCCGACCTGGAGGGCCTGCGACCTGCGTCGTCACGGCCGGCCCACCGATTGGAATGGACCCTCCCGCTGGTGTTGCTCGACGCCCTGTTCGCCGTGTTCGTGGTGGTCCAGCTGACGGTGTTGTTCGGCGGGGCGGGGCACGTGCTGCGTACGGCCGGTCTCACCTACGCCCAGTACGCCCGCGGCGGGTTCTGGCAACTGCTCGCCGTCACCGCGCTCACCCTGCTGGTGATCGCCATCGCCGCCCGCCGCGCGCCGAAGGCCACCCGGGCGGACCGGCTGCTGGTCCGCGTGCTGCTCGGCACGCTCGCCGCGCTCAGTCTGGTGATCGTCGCCTCGGCGCTCTACCGGATGCAGGTCTACGCCGACGCGTACGGTGCCACCCGGCTGCGCCTCGTCGTGGCGACCATGGAGCTGTGGCTCGGGCTGCTCTTCCTCCTGGTCGGGGTCGCCGTGGTGCGGCTGCGGGCCGAGTGGCTGCCCCGGTTGGTGATCGGCACGGCGGTGCTGGCGCTGCTCGGGTTGGCACTTGTCAATCCCGACCGGCTGATCGCCGACCGGAACGTCGACAGGTACTTGGAGACCGGCCGGTTGGACGTCGACTACGTGTCCGGGCTGTCGGCCGATGCCGTGCCAGCGCTGGCCCGACTGCCCGAACCGATGCGCACCTGCGCACTGACGCGAATCGCCGTCGAGCAGCCCCGGGACGGCCTCTGGGCGACGAACCTCGGCCGGCTGCGGGCCCAACCCGAACTCGACACGATCCCGCTGAGCGGCACCCTGACCTACTGTCTCGACCTGGAACGCTGGTGAGCGTGAACGCTTGACAATCGCGTACGGCGGGCGAGACTGCCGGGGTGGCCAAGCAACTCCCCGACGTGGGGTCGAGCGGTTCGGTACCGCCGCCCCGGCGGTCCCGGATCGTGCTGGCCGAGATCACCAGGCAGGACAGCCGCGCCGAGCGGACCCGCGCCGAGCTGGCCCAGCAGACCCAGGTCGGCGAGGCGCTGGTCCGCGGCCTGGTCCGGGCCCAACTCGCGCTGGCGCTGCGGCTTTCCCTGGTGGTGGCCATCGGTTTGGGCGGGCTGCCCTGGCTGTTCGCGATCGCGCCCTCGCTCGGCCGGACCACCGTCGCGGGCGTGAACCTGCCGTGGCTGCTGCTCGGGGTGGCCTCCTTCCCGTTCCTGATCGGCGTGGGCTGGGCGTACGTGCGGCTGGCCGAGCGCAACGAGCAGGACTTCACCGACCTGGTGCAACGGCCGGAGCGCTGAGTGGGCAACGACTTCGTGGTCCCGGCCATCGTCGCGGTCACCCTGGTCACCGTTGGGATCGGCTTCTACGGGCTGCGGTTGGCCCGGACCACGTCCGACTTCCTGGTGGCGTCCAGGGCGATCAGTCCCACCTGGAACGCCGCCGCCATCGGCGGGGAATACCTGTCGGCGGCGAGCTTCCTCGGCATCGCGGGGCTGGTCCTCAAGTACGGCGTGGACGTGCTCTGGTACCCGGTCGGGTTCGCCGCCGGCTACCTGGCCCTGTTGCTCTTCGTGGCCGCGCCGCTGCGCCGCTCCGGTGCGTTCACCCTGCCTGACTTCTGCGAGTTGCGGCTGGGGTCGCGTCGACTCCGCATCCTGGCCACCGCTTTCGTGATCTTCATCGGTTGGCTGTACCTGGTGCCACAGCTCCAGGGCGCCGGGCTGACCCTGGCCACGGTGGCTGGCTCCCCGTACCCCCTCGGAGCCCTGCTGGTGGCGGCCGTGGTCACCGCGAACGTGGCGCTGGGCGGCATGCGCGCGATCACCTTCGTGCAGGCGTTCCAGTACTGGCTCAAGCTGACCGCTCTCGCCGTACCGGTGGTCTTCCTGGCCCTGCAGTGGCAGGCCGACGGCCGCCCGGCGGTGACCCCGCCCGACGGGCCGACGTTCCGGGCCGCGACCACCGTCGTGGTCGAGCACCGCGCGACCCTCACCCTGCCCGACGGTGACATCCGGGAGGTACGCCCCGGCGACGAGTTGACCTTCGTCGCCGGTGATCCGGTGCCGGACGTCTCCGGGGTGGCCACGGATGCCGACGACTGGTTGCTGCCCAGCGCCGCGGGCGACGACGACCGGGGCCTGTTCGCGACGTACTCGCTGATCCTGGCCACCTTCCTGGGCACCATGGGCCTGCCGCACGTGCTGGTGCGCTTCTACACCAATCCGGACGGCGCGGCGGCCCGCCGGACCACCCTGGTGGTGCTGGCGTTGGTCGGCGCGTTCTACCTGCTGCCCACCCTGTACGGGGTCCTCGGCCGGATCTACACCCCGCAGTTGCTGCTCAGCGGCCAGACCGACGCTGTGGTGGTGCTGCTACCCGAAGCGGCCCTGGGTGACGGCCTGGCCGGGCGGCTGCTCGCCGCGCTGGTCGCCGCGGGCGCGTTCGCGGCGTTCCTCTCCACCTCGTCCGGCCTGCTGACCAGCGTCGCCGGGGTGATCTCGACGGACGTGCTCGGTCGGGGATCGGTACGCGGGTTCCGGCTGGCCACCGTCATCGCCGGTGGTGTGCCCGCGGTGCTGGCGCTGCACGTCTCCGGGCTGGACGTCTCGCAGGTCGTCGGGCTGGCCTTCGCGGTGGCCGCGTCGAGCTTCTGCCCGCTGCTGGTGCTCGGCATCTGGTGGCGCGGGTTGACCGACGTGGGCGCCACCGCCGGCGTGGTGGTCGGCGGCGGCGCGGCGATCGGCGCGGTGCTGGTCACCGTGCTCGGCCCACCGTTGTCCGGCTGGCCGGCCACGCTGATCGCGCAGCCGGCCGCCTGGACGGTGCCGCTGGCCTTCACCGTGATGGTCGCCGTGTCGATGGCAACCCGCAGGCGGGCCCCGGCCGACGTCGCCGCCACAATGCTCCGCCTACACACCCCCGAAGCCCTCCGCATGCAGTGATCACCGCTGCCACGAAGCCCACCACCACTCCAAGATCGTCGACCCTCCTCGGCGATCTTGCACTTTCTGTCCCGACACAAGCCGCATGTGCCCCCACATCGACAACAGAAGCTGCAAGATCGGCGCCGCCTTCTCGGAACCCTCGTCCGCCTCGGGGATGATCGCGGGTCCGCCCGTCGCCGGACGGCGGAACTGGCGATCGACGGATAACGTCGGCGCATGACTGTTGAGCACCCCGCGCTCGCACTGCGTGGCCTGGCCAAGCGGTTCGACGGCACGATCGCGGTGGCCGGCGTCGACCTGGACGTCCCCGCCGGCTCCTTCTATGGCCTGCTCGGCCCGAACGGCGCCGGCAAGACGACCACCCTGTCGATGGCGGTCGGGCTGTTGCGACCGGACGCCGGCTCGGCCTGGGTGCTCGGGCACGACGTCTGGCAGGACCCGGTCACCGCCAAGCGGCTGCTCGGCGTGATGCCCGACGGGGTCCGGCTGTTCGACCGGCTGACCGGCGCGGAGTTGCTGGCGTACAACGGGTTGTTGCGGGGGATGGACCCGGCGGTGGTCGACCAGCGGGCTGCCGAGCTGCTGGACGTGTTGGCGCTCGGCGACGCCGGTCGGACGCTGGTGGTGGACTACTCGGCGGGCATGAAGAAGAAGATCGGCCTGGCCTGCGCGCTGCTGCACGGCCCCCGGGTGCTGGTGTTGGACGAGCCGTTCGAGGCGGTCGACCCGGTCTCCGCCGCGCTGATCCGGGACATCCTCACCCGGTACGCGGCCGGCGGCGGCACGGTGGTCTTCTCCAGTCACGTCATGGAGGTCGTCGAGCGGCTCTGCTCGCACGTGGCGATCCTGGCCCAGGGGGTCATCAAGCGGGTCGGGACCATCGACGAGGTCCGCGGCGGTCGCTCGTTGGAGCAGGTCTTCGTCGAGGTGGTCGGCGGGCGCACCGCGACCGGCGAGGAGCTGTCGTGGCTCTCCCAGTGAACGCGGACGCCACCCCCGCCGCGCCCGTACGCACTGTCTCCGCTCGCCACTTCGTGCGGCTCAAGCTGCGGGTGATGGGCAACAACTTTCGGGGCCAGGGCTGGCGGATCGCCCTGTTCGTCGGCGGCGCGTTGCTCGGGCTCTGGTTCGCCGCCAGCGGGTTCTTCCTCTTCGCCGCGCCGGGCCTGACCGGCAACGGCCGGTACGCGGTGCTGGTCGCGGCGGCGGGTGGCGGGCTGCTGGTGCTGGGTTGGCTGTTTCTGCCGCTCGTCTTCTTCGGTGTGGACGAGACACTGGACCCGGCCCGGTTCGCGCTGCTGCCGCTGCCCCGGCGCACGTTGGTGACCGGCCTGTTCGTGGCGGCCCTGATCAGCGTGCCGGTGCTGGCGGTGCTCATCGCGTCGTTCGGGCTGGTGCTGACCTCCTGGTCGTTGGGTGGCTGGTCGGCGGGGCTGACCGCCGTCCTGGGTGTGCTCGCCGGGCTGCTGCTCTGTGTGGCCGCCAGCCGGGCGGTGACCAGCGCGTTCGCCAGCATGTTGCGGTCCCGACGGGTCCGCGACCTGGCGGCCGTGCTGCTGGCGGTGACGGCCGCGTTGCTCGGCCCGTTGCAGATCTTCGGCCTCGCCGCGCTGCGCGGGGCGGACTGGGACCGGCTCGCCGGCGTGGCGACCGTGATCGGTTGGACGCCGTTGGGCGCCCCGTGGACCGTCGGCATCGACGTGGCCCAGGGACGGGTGTGGGCGGCACCGGTCAAGTTGCTGATCACGGTGGCGGCGCTGGGCGCCCTGCTGGCCTGGTGGTCCCGGTCGCTCGAGTCGGCGATGGTGGGTGCGGCGAGCGCCGGTAAGGCTCCGGTGCGACGCGGAGTCGCCGGTGGCGCGGTCGCCCAACTGTTCCCCCGGGCCACTGGCTGGGCGCGCCGGGACCAGTTCGGTGCCCTGGTCGCCCGGGAGGCCCGGTACTGGTGGCGGGACGCACGCCGCCGAGCCAACCTGATCACGATCGCAGTGGTCGGCATCTTCGTACCCGTGTTCATCAACGTTACGGGCGGGGACTTCGCGGCCATGGACAGCGGAGGGTTGACGGCGGCTGCCAGCGACAGCTCACCGGTCGTGGTCACCATCTCCATGGTTCTCGTGGGTGTGCTCGCCGCCGCCACCCTGGCCAACCAGTTCGGCTTCGACGGCAGCGCGTACGCCGCGAACGTGGTGGCCGGGGTGCCCGGTCGGGTGGAGCTGCGGGCGCGGATGACGGCCTTCTCGCTGTACGTACTGCCGATGCTGGCGTTCGTATCGGTGGTGCTGTCGGTGCTGCTCAGTCGACCGGGTTGGATCGGGCTCACCTTCGGCAGCCTGGTCGCCACCTACGGCGCCGGGCTGGCGGTGAACAGCCTGGTCTCGGTGCTCGGGGCGTACTCGCTGCCGGAGACGAGCAACCCGTTCGCGATGAACAGCGGCGCGGGCCTCACGAAGGGGCTGCTCACCCTGCTGACCATGCTCGCCTCGGCGGTCGCCGCGGTGCCGATGGTGGTGGCCGCCGCGCTGCTCGGCGACGCGTGGCTCTGGCTGGCCCTGCCGGTCGGCGCAGCGTACGGGCTGGGCGCGGCGCTGCTGGGCGCGTACCTGGCCGGTGACGTGCTGGACCGACGTCAACCGGAGCTGCTGGCCACTGTCACACCGCGCCGCTAACCGGCGCGACGGCCAGGGGCCTGGGCCGCGTCGGCGACGAAGCCGCGCCACGCGGCCGGGGCGAAGGTGAGGGTCGGGCCGGAGCGATCCTTGCTGTCCCGGACCAGCACGACGCCGGGCAGATTATCCGCCACCTCGATGCAGTTGCCGCCGGAGTCGGTGGACCGAGTGGGTGTGCGCCAGCGTGGCTCGTTCATCGTCATGGCGTCACCTTCAGCTTCCGGATCAGATCCATCGAGGCGCTTGTGGGGAGTGCTTCGCCGAGCAGGCTATCCCGTTTGCGATCAATCAATCGGAGCATCTCCGGGTCGTCCATGACGTGTCCGCGAGCGGCATTCTCCAGGTAGAGCACCCTGTCCCCGTCTGGCAGATCGGCGAACACGAAGCCGCCCCCAAAGCCGACATGCTCCCCGACGCTCAGTGGAATGACGTGCAATCGGGCGGACGGAAGGTCTGCCACCTCAAGCAGTCGGCCGAGCTGGGCGTTGAGCACAGCGTGACCACCCACCGGACGGTGAAGGCCCATCTCGTCCACCAGGAAAACGCACGTTGGCGGCGCATCCCGGGACAGAGGTCGCCGGGCATGCCGGCTCGGCCGCCTGCGTGGGCGAACGGGCCGACTGTGCTCTGCCCCGACCGGGCCGGGCCGGTTGGCTGACCCCGGCGCAGACCTGGCGTGCGAACGGCGGTCGCTGGTGAAACCCTGCGACCGGCCACCGGCTCGGACCTCAGAGCACGCAAGCGACCGGACGACGCATCGCACCTGGGATCAGCATGCCACCGCAAGCGTGATGTCCCTGATGCATCAATATGACTCAGGGGCATCACTGTCATTCGGCCATCGCCCTCCGCCGAGCGGACCGCGCCGCAGCCGGGCGACTCCACCGCCCCCGACGGCCGGAGAGCCAAGGTGAGCCGCCCGCACGTGCCGATGTCCTTGGTTGGGCGCGGGGCCGGGGCGGCACAATGTTTCACGTGAATCATGAGCCGGGTGCCGAGATCCACCACACCGATCCGTTCGCGGTGCCGACCGGACAACGGTCGCCGGTACGCCGGCTGCGTGGTCGCCTCGCCGCACCGGTGACCCTCTGGACGGCGCCCGGTCCGGCCGGGCTGACCGTCTCGTCCACCCTGGTGGCCGAGGGGGAACCGGACCGGCTGCTCGGGCTGATCGACCCGGAGTCCGACCTCTGGGCGGCCGTCGAGGAGTCGGGTCGGTTCGCGGTCACGCCGCTCGGCCCGCCGCACCGGCAACTCGCCGACCGGTTCGCCGGCCTCTTCCCCGCCCCGGGCGGGCTCTTCGCCACCGGCGCGTGGAACGAGACGCCGTACGGGCCGGTTCCGGCGGACGCCGGCGGCTGGGCCGGGTGCCGGCTGGACACCGCCCGGGAGTACGGCTGGGGCCTGCTGGTCGAGGCCACGATCGAGGCGGTCGACCTGGCCGAGGAGGCAACCCCGCTGCTGCACTACCGCGGTCGTTACCACGAGCTGCCGGCCTGAACGGACGCCTCGCCAGGGGCGACCGATCACCGCAGTGACCTGAGTCACTTGGCGCAGCCAGCCAACCGCTCGGCGCACTTGCCGACCGGCGTCGATCTCAGCCTTCCCTGCCGGGGAGTGCGCTCTTTACGGTGCGCGAAACTCCTCTGACGCCTGTGAAGGTGGTGATCCACAGATGTCCACGGACACACCCGCTCCGGCTGCTTCCCAGTCGGACAAGTACCTGGCCGTACAACGGTCGGACGAGTTCGCCGGGCTGCGGCGTGCGCTGCGCGGCTTCGTCTTCCCGATGACCGTCGCGTTCTTCCTGTGGTATGCGCTCTACGTCATTCTCTCCGCGTACGCCCGGGACTTCATGGGCACGAAGCTGTTCGGCAGCAACATCAACGTCGCACTGGTCTTCGGCCTGCTCCAGTTCGTCTCCACGTTCCTGATCGCCTGGCTCTACTCCCGGTACGCGGACCGGAAGATCGACCCCATCGCGGACCGGATCCGCGCCGAGATCGGGGAGGTGACCCGTGAAGACGGTTCACGCGGTTGAGACGTTCCTCGCGGCTGAGGCGGGCGATCACACCGCCCGCAACCTGACCATCACGCTCTTCCTGGTCTTCGTGGCGGTGACCCTGGGCATCACCATCTGGGCCAGCCGGCAGACCAAGACGGCGACCGACTTCTACGCCGGCGGCCGGTCCTTCTCCGGCTTCCAGAACGGCATGGCGATCGGCGGCGACTACATGTCGGCCGCTTCGTTCCTCGGCATCGCCGGCATCATCGCGTTGTACGGCTACGACGGCTTCCTCTACTCGATCGGGTTCCTGGTCGCCTGGCTGGTGGCCCTGCTGCTGGTCGCGGAGCTGCTGCGGAACTCGGGCCGGTACACGATGGCGGACGTGCTGGCCTTCCGGATGCGTCAGCGTCCGGTGCGTACGGCGGCGGCGGTCTCCACCATCACGGTGTCGATCTTCTACCTGCTCGCCCAGATGGTCGGCGCCGGCGCGCTGGTCGCGCTGCTGCTCGGCATCCGGCCGGGGACGACCTTCCTCGGCATGGACGCGGACACCGCGAAGGTGGCCACCATCATCATGGTCGGCACGCTGATGATCATCTACGTGACCGTGGGTGGCATGAAGGGCACCACCTACGTGCAGATCGTCAAGGCGTTCCTGCTCATGGGCGGCGCGCTGTTGATGACCATCCTGGTGCTGGCGAAGTTCAACTTCAACCTGTCGGAGCTGCTCGGCCAGGCGGCCGCCGCCTCCGGCAAGGGCAGCGCGTTCCTCGAACCCGGGCTCCGGTACGGCGTCGAGGTCGCCGGCAACTCGACACAGACGTTCTACAACAAGGTCGACCTGCTGTCCCTGGGCATCGCCCTGGTGCTCGGCACCGCCGGTCTGCCGCACATCCTGATCCGCTTCTACACGGTGCCGACCGCGAAGGCGGCCCGTAAGAGCGTGCTCTGGGCGATCGGCATCATCGGCACCTTCTACCTGCTCACCCTGGCCCTCGGCTTCGGTGCGGCAGCGCTGGTCGGCAGCCAGGCGATCACGGCACAGGACAAGGCCGGCAACACCGCCGCGCCGCAGTTGGCCGAAGCGCTCGGCATCGACTTCTTCGGCGGCGAACTGGGCGGGGCAGCCCTGCTGGCGATCATCGCGGCGGTCGCCTTCGCCACCATCCTCGCGGTGGTCGCCGGGTTGACGCTGGCCTCGTCGTCCAGCCTGGCGCACGACTTCTACGCGAACGTGCTGAAGAAGGGTGAGGCGTCGGAGCGGCAGGAGGTGCGGGTCGCCCGGATCTCCGCCCTGGGGATCGGCGCGGTGTCGATCGCCCTGTCGATCTACGCGCAGAACCTCAACGTGGCGTTCCTGGTGGCGCTGGCCTTCGCGGTCGCCGCCTCGGGCAACCTGCCGGCGATCCTCTACAGCCTCTTCTGGCGGCGGTTCAACACCTCCGGCGCGGTGTGGTCGATCTACGGCGGGCTGCTCTCGGCCGTGCTGCTGGTGTTCTTCTCGCCGGTGGTCTCCGGTGCGGCGACCTCGATGTTCCCGGACCATGACTGGCAGTGGTTCCCGCTGTCCAACCCGGGCATCCTCTCCATCCCGTTCGGTTTCCTCTGCGGGTGGATCGGCACCGTCATCTCCAAGGAGCACGACGAGGACAAGTACGCGGAGCTGGAGGTGCGCGCCCTCACCGGCGCTGGCGCCCACTGATCGCGGCACCTGTCGAGGGGTCCCCGGTTGACGTGCGACGTCAACAGGGGACCCCTTCCGCGAATTCGGCGGTCGGTAGGCTGAGCCGTATGAAGGTTGCTGAGCGCTTTGGTTCCGATCACCGCATCCTCGTCACCGGCGGAGCTGGCTTCGTCCCGTCGCACCTGGTGGACGCCCTGATCGCCCGAGGCTGCACGGTGGTGGCGCTGGACAACTTCGTGACCGGCTCCAAGGAGAACGTCGCCCACCTGCTGGATCGGCCGACCTTCACCCTCGTCGAAGCGGACATCTCCGATGGTCTGCCGACCCACCACCCGGCGCTGGCCGAGCGGTTCGACGCGATCCTGCACATGGCCTCTCCGGCCAGCCCCACCGATTTCGCCCAGTTGCCGGTGGAGATCCTCCGGGTCGGCTCGGTCGGCACCCTGCACCTGCTGGAGCGCGCGGTCGCCGACGGTGCCCGGTTCCTGATGGCCTCCACCTCCGAGGCGTACGGAGACCCGAAGGAGCACCCGCAGCGGGAGACCTACTGGGGCAACGTCAACCCGATCGGGGTCCGCAGCGTCTACGACGAGGCCAAGCGCTTCTCCGAGGCCGCGACGATGGCGTACCACCGCTACCGCGGGCTCGACGCGGCGATCGTCCGGATCTTCAACACGT
Organism: Micromonospora sp. NPDC051227; assembly: GCF_044455385.1. NCBI lineage: Bacteria > Bacillati > Actinomycetota > Actinomycetes > Micromonosporales > Micromonosporaceae > Micromonospora > Micromonospora sp. NPDC051227. The sequence continues at coordinate 628,278 of NZ_JBITET010000003.1, read as the reverse complement.
ACGGCCCGCGAATGCGCCCGGACGACGGCCGCGCCATCCCCACCTTCATCTCCCAGGCGCTGCGCGGCGAGCCGATCACCGTGCACGGCACTGGCAACCAGACCCGGTCCATCTGCTTCGTCGAGGATCTGGTGCGCGGCATCCTGCTGCTGCTCGACTCGACCGAGACGGGCCCGGTCAACTGTGGCACCGAGCACGAGCTGACCATGCGGCAACTCGCCGAGTTGATCGTGTCGCTCTCCGACAGCACCTCGAAGGTGACCTATGTCACCCGCAGCTCGGATGACCCGGAGATGCGTCGACCGGATCTCACGCTCGCTCGTGAACTGCTCGGATACGAGCCGTCGGTCGTGCCCGAAGATGGCCTGCGACGCACGATCGAGTACTTCCGGTCGCGGCTAGGGTAACCAGATTTTCGCGTACCGCCTGCCGCTGAGTGTCGCCTGAAGGCGGCAGTGGCTCCCGCTACGTACCCTGAGTTACATGTCCGCGACCTCGTCTGCCGGCGTCCCGCATCCGTACCTGCACCGCAGCGCCGGGCGCGCCTCGGTGCCCGGCCCCGACCGGGGCGCCTCCGGGCGTGCCCGTCCGACCGAGGCGCGCTTCTATCCGTCGTACGACGAGGAGCAGCCTCGCTCCGGCGGCCCGGCGGGGCCCACCGGGCCCGGCGGTCCGGGTGGCACCGGTGGTCCGGGGCGGCGAGGCCCGCGACCGCGCTGGGGTCGGATCGCCCTGGTGGCCGGGGCCGTGGTGCTGGTGCTGGCGCTGCTCGGCAGCGTCGGCGCCTGGTTGTACGCCCGCAACCTCAACGGTGACCTGGCCCGCACCGACCCGTTCGCTGAGATCACCGGTGGTCGGCCCGCCAAGACCGTCGATGGCGCGCTGAACATCCTGCTGGTCGGCAGCGACTCACGGGACCCGGACGCGCCGGTCGACAGCAAGAGCCAGTGGCGCGCCGACACGATCATCGTCATGCACATTCCGGCCGACCACCAGGAGGCCTACCTGGTCTCCATCCCCCGCGACCTGTACGTGCCGATCCCGGAGAGCGCCGGCGCGGACTGCGGCTCCGGTTCCCGCGCGAAGATCAACGCAGCGTTCGCGTTCGGTGGGCTGCCGCTTGCGGTACGCACCGTGGAGTGCTTCACCGACGTTCGGATCGACCACGTGATGGCGATCGACTTCGGCGGTTTCAAAGAGGTCACCGACGCTCTCGGCGGGGTGGACCTGAAGGTGGAGCGCACCATCACCTCGATCCACAAGCCGTACCGGACCTTCACCAAGGGCACCAACCACATGGACGGCGCGGAGGCGCTGGACTGGATCCGGCAGCGCAAGCAGTTCCCGGACGGGGACTTCGCCCGGATGCGGCACCAGCAGGAGTTCCTTCGGGCACTGATGGACAAGGCGGCGAGCACCGGCACGCTGGCGAACCCGAAGAAGCTCAACGATTTCCTCAAGTCGGTGACCGCGGCCGTAACCGTCGACCAGACTTTCTCGGTTACAGACATGGCGCTGCAGTTCCGTAACCTGCGCGGCCAGAACCTCACCTTTGTGACCAGCCCGAACTCGGGCAGCGACACCATCAACGGCGAGTCGGTGGTGGTGTCGGACCGGGAGAAGGCGCTCGCGATGTACCAGGCCATGTCCGCGGACACGATGGCCGACTGGGTCAAGGCGAACCCGCCGAAGAGCAACGACGGCGGCTGACCGCAGCCCGACTGGCACCAGCCGTTCGGGTCATCGAGCAGCGACGATCGACTGAGTCTGCGAAATTCGACGTCCGGATTGACCCGGGATGAACTCGCCAAGTCGATTTGATGTACGTACAGTGGTGCCGCCCCCTCCTGATCACGAGCTGGAGCATGCATGCCGGTTCAGGCCAGTCGTCGCCCTTCTTCCTCCGGGTCCGCCGCCCCCAGCGGTCGAGTCGCTGCGGCCATACCCGTGCAGGCACGCCCCTCGGGTGGCGGGCCGGGCTCGCGTCCGCCCGGCAGCGGCGGTGGCGGCGACCGCCCGGGTGGCGGTGGGTCGAAGAAGCGGACCAAGCGCAAGGACCCGCTCTGGGCCAGGCTGACCGTCGTCTTCGGTGCCGTGCTGATGCTGAGCAGCGGGGTCGCCATCGTCGGCAGCAAGGCGTTGATCGGGCAGGCGACCGGCGGCATCGCGAAGGGCAACCTGCTGGGTGATGCCGGCAAGTCCGACGCCGAGGGCGGTGCGAGCCTGGACGGCCCGATCGACATGCTGCTGCTCGGCGTGGACGCGCGGGAGCGCTGGGCCGCCGACGACGTCCGCTCGGACAGCATCATCATCCTGCACATTCCGGCCACGCACGACCAGGCGTACCTGATCTCGATCCCTCGTGACACCGAGGCGCAGATCCCGGCGTTCAAGAAGAGCGGCTACGGCGGCGGCTCCGGGAAGATCAACGCCGCGTTCCAGGCCGGTGCCGCCAACGGTGGCGGCTGGGAGGGTGGCGCCCAGCTGATGGCACAGACGATCAAGCGGCTCACCGGGATCAGCTTCGACGGCGCGGCGATCATCAACTTCGGTGGCTTCAAGAACGTCATCGACACCCTGGGCACGGTGCGGATCTGTGTCAGCCAGGAGGTCAAGTCGCTGCACATGTCGTACGTCGACGGCAAGCCGATGTGGAACGCGGACGCCAAGAAGACCGGCAAGCAGCGGACCCCGGTGGTGCACAAGAAGGGCTGCCAGGAGATGGAGGGTTGGGCCGCGCTCGACTACTCCCGGCAGCGCAAGTCCCTCAAGAACGGCGACTACGACCGGCAGGCCAACCAGCAGCAGCTGATCAAGGCAATGGCCAAGAAGGCCACCGAGGGTGGGATGTTGTCCAACCCGGCCAAGATGAACAACCTGATCAAGGCAGCGGGCAAGGCGTTCGTGCTGGACACCGGCGGCGTGCCGATCGAGGACTTCATCTTCACCATGCGCGGGGTCACCGGCAACGAGCTGACCATGCTCAAGACCAACAACGGCACCTTCCACGCCAACAACAACAACACCGAGGGCTTGAGCGAAGAGACGATGGCGATGTTCCAGGCGGTCAAGCAGGACAAACTCGCCGAGTTCGTCTTCACCCACCCCGAGGTGATCTCCACCCGCAAGTGAGGCCGGAAGTCGCGGAAAGCCAGCGACGGCCTCGTCACCGCCCGTAGCCTGACGTGAGCAGATTTCACGTATCGGTTGCGGGGAGGCGGTCACGTCCAGGTGGGGACGGAACGCAGCGGGCCGGGCCGGAACGACACCGTCCGCCCGGTCGCCTCGCGCCCGTTGGCCGCGCATCCTGCTCGGCATCGGCCTGGCTCTCGTCCTGCTGGCGGGGCTCGCCGTGGCCGGGCTGAAGACGCTCACTCACCGCTACGACCGCACGGTGACCAAGGAGCAACTACTCGACGCCGACGCCCGCACCGAGCGCACCGACCTGGAAGGACCGCTCAACTACCTCCTCGTCGGCTCCGACCGGCGCCCGGGCGAGAGCGGCCCGGACCAACGCTCGGACACCATCCTCATCGTGCACGTCCCCGCCGGGCAGCGAGAGGCGTACCTGGTCTCCATCCCGCGTGACCTGCTGGTCGCCATCCCGCCGGCGAACGGCTTCGGCGGTGGCCAAGACAAGATCAACGCCGCGTACGAGCACGGCGGCGGCGGGCAGGCCGGCGCCCAACTGCTCTCCGCCACCCTGCACCGGCTCACCGGAATCCGGTTCGACGGCGCCGCGCTGATCGACTTCTCCGGCTTCCGGAAGGTCATCGACCTGCTCGGCGGGGTGGAGATGTGCGTGGACACCGAGGTCCGCTCGATCCACACCAACCGTGTCTTCACCACCGGCTGCCACCAGATGGACGGGGCGCAGGCGCTGGACTACGTCCGACAGCGTTACGACCTGCCCGGCGGTGACTACGACCGGCAGCACCACCAGCAGCAGCTGCTCCGGGCGATGCTGGACAGCGCCGGCAGGGCGGACCTGCGGAGCAACCCCGTCAAACTGGACCAGGTACTCCGGGCGGTCGGCGGCTCGTTGACCGTCGACACCAACGGCGTACCCCTGGAGGATCTGCTCCTCGCGCTGCGCGCGCTGCCGCCCGACGGGATGCGCGGCGTCCAGGTGCCCTCCTCGCCGCAGACCATCGACGAGGTCTCGTACGTGGTGCTGGACAACGGCGGCAACGGGCTCTTCGAGGCGCTCCGCGGCACCCGGGTGCCGGCCTGGGCGCAGGCCAACCCCCGCTGGGTGACCCGGTTGTGACGGTGCCGACGGCCCGGTCGGTGCCGAACCGGGCCGCGAGGATCTAGTGTTGCTTCCTGTGTTCGGACCCCAGGTTCCCACAGTGCCCGTGACTGAGATCGCCGACGAGACCTACCTGCTGGATGTGCGGGAGGACGACGAGTGGGCGGCTGGCCACGCGCCCACCGCCCACCACCTGCCGATGATGGAGCTGCCGGCCCGGCTGGCCGAGGTGCCCACCGACCGGGAGGTGGCGGTCGTCTGCCGTTCCGGCGGGCGTTCCGCCCAGGTCGTCGCCTACCTGATCAACAACGGCTGGGAGCAGGTGCGCAACGCCGACGGCGGGATGCGCCAGTGGGCTGCGGTCGGCCGACCGGTGGTCGACGCGAACGGGCAGCCCGGCCAGGTCATCTGAGGCCGGCGGAATGGGCGGGCCACTGGTTTTCGCGCATCGCGGCGCCTCGTTCGACCTACCCGAGCACACCCTCGCCGCGTACCTGCGCGCCCTCGACGAGGGCGCCGACGGCCTGGAGTGCGACGTCCGGCTGACCCGGGACGGGCACCTGGTCTGCGTGCACGACCGACGACTCGACCGCACCAGCAACGGTCGCGGTCTGGTCAGCGCGCGTACGCTCGCCGAGCTGGACGCCCTGGACTTCGGCTCGTGGCACCCGGGCAGCGCCCCGAACGGCGACCTGCCACCGGACGAGTCGCACACCCGGCTGCTGACCCTGGCCCGGCTCCTGGACGCGGTGCTCGCCGCCGGGCGGCCGGTCCGACTGCTGGTGGAGACGAAGCACCCGTCCCGCTACGGCTCGAACGTGGAACGGCGACTGGTCGGTCTGCTGCGCCGGTACGGGCTGGCCGACCCCGCGCCGGACGACCCGGTGCAGGTCACCGTCATGTCGTTCTCCCCGCTGGCGGTCCGTCGGGTGCGCGAGCTGGCCCCCACGCTGCCCACAGTGCTGTTGCTGGAGGTGCTGCCGCGCTGGCTGCGGTTGGGTCGGCTGCCGTTCGGCACCCGGATCGCCGGGCCGGGCATCGGCCTGGTCCGGGCCCGCCCGCAGTTGCTGCCCGCACTGCGCGCGGCCGGCAACCAGGTGTACGTCTGGACGGTCAACGAGCCGACCGACCTGGAGCTGGTGCTGGCCGCCGGGGTGGACGGGATCATCACCGACCGGCCCGCGTACGCCCTCGCCCGGCTGGACCGCTGACCCACGACCGGGCGGGGGTGCCCAAAACCGGGTCGGCGGGGCAGACTCGGCACATGCCGGAGCGTATCGATTTCCCCGCTCTCATCGCCGGCCACACCGTCGTGATCGAGATGATCAATTCTGGTGACGCGGGTCTGCCGGTCCTCACCCAGCTGCTCCGGGTGGCCCAGCCGGCGCTCGGCGCGACCGGGATGGCGTTCGTCGAGTTCGGTCCGACCGGCGGTCGCGTCATCGCCGCGACCGGCGCGGCGGAATGGGCCCTCGGCCGACCACTGGCGGTCGACGACCCGGACACCGTCTGCCTGCTCTCCGGGCCACGGGTACGCCAGGCGCGGGTGAGCGACCTCAACGGCAAACTCGCCGGCGAACTGGCCGGCAGCGGCCTGCGCCGGATGGTCGTCTCCCGAGCCGAGATCGGCGGTCACACGGTCGGCAGCCTGCACGCGCTCTATCCGGGCGACGACGAGCCGGGCACCGAGCAGCAGGGGGTGATCGCCTATCTCGCCTCCTGCGTCGGGCACATGTACGGCGACCAGAGTGGCCTGCCGGTGCACGGCGACGGCCCGGTGGTGGCGGCTCTCGCCGATGGGCTGGCCGTCGTCGACCGGGACGGGCACGTCCGGCTCTGGAACCCGGCCGCCGCCCAGGTCACCGGCCGGACGGTCGAGCAGGCGCTGAGCCGCCCGTTGCCGCTCCCGCTGCCACCCTCCGGGCAGGTTCGGGACCACCGGATGCCGGACGGCCGCTGGCTGCGGATCACCTCCGGCGACCTGCCCGGCCCGGGAACACTACGGGTGGTCACCTTCCGCGACATCACCGACCAGCAGCGCCGCGACCACGACCGCGAACTGTTCGTCGCGGTGACCAGCCACGAGCTGCGCACCCCGGTCACCGTCATCAAGGGGTACGCGGACACCCTCACCGACCACTGGGAGTCGCTGACCGACGTCGACCGACGGCAGGCGGCCCGGGTGATCGGGCAACGCGCCAACGAGCTGGCCCGGCTGGTCGATCGTCTGCTCAGCTCGGCGGCCGAGGTGGGGCCGGGCGACGACCCTCCCACCCCGTTCGATCTCGGCGAGGCGCTGCGCTCCGCCGTCGTCGACCTGCCGGCGGAGCTGCGCCGCCGGCTGGTGCTCCGCCTCCCGAGTGATCTGCCCAAGGCGCTCGGTCACCGGCCCAGCCTGTCCACCGTGCTGACCGAGTTGACGACCAATGCCGGTAAGTACTCGGCACCTGGTTCTCCCATCGAGATCACCGCCTCGGGCGACGGTCATCTGGTGGCGTTCCGGGTCAGCGACCAGGGCATCGGCATCCGACCCGAGCACGTGGAACGGGCGTTCGACCGGTTCTGGCAGGGCGAGTCCGGCGACCGTCGCGGCTACCCGGGGGCCGGGCTCGGCCTCTATCTCGTCCGCCGGATCGTTGAACAGCAGAATGGATGGGTATCCCTACGTCCGAGGACCGGCGGCGGTACGGTCGCAGAGGTGCGGCTACCACGCGGTTGACCAGGGGTGGCGCGACGTGGAGGCGACGGTGGCAGCGGCAACGAGGGATCGAGCCTGGTGCGTGGTGGTTCCCCACCACCCGGGCGGGGCACGGTTGGCCCGACACCGGCTCGCCGCCGAGCTGGCGGACGTCGTACCCCCGACGCTCCTCGCGGACCTGATCGCTGTGCTCGCGGAGCTGGTGGGCAACGCGGTGCGGCACGCCAGACCGCTGCCCGGCGGCGTGATCCGGGTTGCCTGGCAGCTGCGGCCCTCGGCCGAGGGCGCACTGATCCAGCTGCGGGTCACCGACGGCGGCAGCGCGAGCGCCGGGCCACGGCTCCGGACGGCCAGCCCGGACGCGGCGGACGGGCGAGGGCTGCACATCGTGGCCGGCCTGGCCACCCGTTGGGGCGTCGAGCAGGACGGCATGGGTCAGCGCGTCTGGGCGGAGTTCGACCCGGCGCCGACACCCCGACCCGACCTGGTGCCAGCGGGCTGAGGACGGCTCGGGCGGGTCCCGGTCACGGCGAGCCGCTCAGGGCTCTAGGCTGTGACGCCGTGAGTAAGCGTCGAAAGAGCCAGCGCACCGCCGCCGACACCACCCCCCGCCGCGACAAGGTGCGGGACGTCTTCGTGCCGCGTCCGTTCGACGGGTTGGTCGACGAGTCCGAATGGATCGCGCTGCGCGAACTGGTGCCCGCCGCCTCCGCCCCGCTGCGGCTGGCGCCCGCTCTGGTCGAGGAATTCGGCGACCGGACGGCGACGCTCGCCACGGTCCTGCCCATGGCCGCCCCGGCGATCACCAAGCCGGACGGCCGGGTGCTGATCGGTCTCCAGCGCCACCAGCAGTCCGGTGACGTGTCGCGGGATCTGGCCGACGCGTTGCTCAGCGCGCTGCGTGCCGAGCCGGGTGGCCAGGTGGCCGTGCCGCCACTGCCCGGCCCCGGGCCCCGGCTCCAGGACATCCTCGTGGACGGTCCGCTGGACATCACAATGCACGACGGTTTCGACTTCTGGCTCGACCCGGGGGCCGCCGACGATCCGACCGTCCAGGCGTCGCTGGAGCGGGCGAACGCGGCCATCTACCCGACGGTCCGGCTGACCGCGGCGAAGGCCGCGTACTGGTGTCAGGTCCCGGAGAAGGCTCACGTGCGCTGGGTGCTGCCGGACGACGAGGACGCCGCCCTGGACGCGCTGGCCCGCCTCGGCGCGGCCGGCACGCTGACCCTCGGCGAGCAGACCAAGTTCGCCGGCATGTTCCGCGCGCACGGGCGACTCGTGCCGGTCTGGGACCTGCCGGAGGAGACCCCGGCGGCCGAGTGGGAGGAGCCGGTGGCGCAGTTCGCCAAGCGGTACGCCGAGGCGCTCACCGTCACCGACCCACTCGACGCCGCCGGTCGCCGGGCCCGTCAGGGGCTGCTCGGCCGCCAGCTCACCCTGCGCTGAGCCGGGGTCGTCGTCCCGCCCTGCCGGACGGCGGTGCGGTCGTCACGCTCGACCGGGGCGGCGGGCGCGGTCGGTCCGCTCAGCCGAACGGCGGGTGCGGTCGTCGCGTGCTCAGCCGGCGACCGGTAGCGGGTCGCGGGTGATCGGGCAGGACATGCAGCGCGGCCCGCCCCGACCGGAGCCCAACTCGGAGCCGGCGATCGGGATCACCTCGATGCCGGCCCGCTCCAGTTGGGCGTTGGTCTCCGTGTTGCGCTCGTAGCCGACGCAGAGTCGGGGGGCCAGCGCGAGGGTGTTGTTGCCGTCATCCCACTGCTCGCGTTCCGCGGTGACCGGATCCAGCCCGGTGTCGATGACCCGGAGCAGGTCGAGGTCCATCGCGTCGGCGGCGGCCCGCAGGAACGGCGCCGGCCCGTCCACCCGCGGGTCCTCACCGTCCCCGCCGGCGATCACCGTGTACGCGGAGAGCGTGCTCGCGATGTTGGGATACATCAGCACGGCGTCCACGTCGACCATCGTGCACACGGTGTCCAGGTGCATGGTGGCGCGCTTCTGGGCGATCGGCACCACCAGGATGGTGTGGGCCAGGCCGGCGGCGAAGACCTGCCGGCCGAGGCGTTCGGCACCGGCCGGGGTCGTCCGCTCGCCCACCCCGACCGCCAGCACTCCCGGTGCGAGCAGCAGCACGTCCCCGCCCTCCAGGTGCTCGAGGCTGGGGCGGTAGACGAATTCGGTGCCGGCGAACCGGGGGTGGTGGCGGTAGATGGCGTCGGTCAGGGTGGTCTCGCGGCGGCGGGCCGGCATGGCCAGGCTGGTGACACCGACCCGGTCGCCGATCCACAGCGACGAGTCGCGGGTGAAGAGCAGGTTGGGCAACGGGTCGATGACGAAGTCGTGTCGGTCCATCAGCGTGTAGACCAGCCCACCCGGTCGCTCCGAGCTGATCCGCAACTCCTCGTGGGCCAGCCCCGCGGTGAGCACGTCGGCCAGGGCGGCCGGGTCCAGGTAGGAGAGGTGGTCCGCCACGCGGGCGCGCAGGGTGTCACCGAGCCGCCGGGAGCGCAGCACCTGCTCGGTGAGTTCGGTCCGGGCGTCCGCGACGGCAAGCGTCTCGGCCAGCAGGGTGGCCAGGTAGAGCACCTCGACGCCGCGCTCGCGCAGGGCGGCGGCGAACGCGTCGTGCTCCTCCTGGGCGCGCCCCACCCAGGGGATCGCGTCGAACAGGAGCGAGTCGTTGTTGCGCGGGGTGAGCCGGGCCAGTTCGGGGCCGGGCCGGTGCAGCAGTACGGTGCCGAGCCGCCCGACTTCACTGTCGACGTAGTGGGTCACTCCCGCAGCGTAGGGCAGGGTTTAGCGGCATCCGAGAAAAGAACTGTGGATGAATATGGCATTCATCCACAGTCACTCCGGCGCTCCGGCTTGCCGAACACCGGTAGTGGCAACGTAGGGTAGTGAGGACATAACTTCGAGGGACCTTTTGCCGGAGGTCGCGATGACTGTCTTTCCCGCACGACGAGCCGTACCGTCCGCTCGGGCACTGCCGCCCGTCGCGGTGCCACACCCCCGCGTCGAGGCGCCGGGGGTTCTCGAACCGGTCCGTCCGACACCGCTCGAATGGGCCCGCCGCCGTCGGGCTGAGCGGGGTGCACGCCGCCTGGAGGCGGCCGGGGCACGGGCGTTGGGCCAACTCGACCACCTCGGGCCTGCCTGGCACGTGATCGAGTGGCCGCGCACCGACGTGACAGACGTCCTCGACCGCGGTCAGGACGAGCGAGCCGGGTTCCTCGCCATCGGGCCGAGTGGGCTCTTCGCCGTGACCATCGCCGACCACGGCCGAGCCAGGGTGCTCGTCGCCGGAGACGTGGTCCAGATCAACGGCAAGCGGCCCCCGTACGTGGCCGAGTCCCGCCGGGACGCGAAGCGGGCCAGCAAGGCGCTCTCCGAGGCGGTGGGGCTGCCCGTTCCGGTGACGCCGGTGCTGACCTTCGTCGGCTCGGGCGTGATCAGCGTCTACGGTCTTCCGAAGGACTGTCTGATGGCCACCCACCGGGAACTGGACCGGTTGCTCGTGGCCGGCGGCAGCCGGATCAGCCCCGCCACCGCCGAGAAGCTTTCCCGGGTCGCGCAGCACCCGGGCACCTGGCTGAACGGCACGTACCGTCCAACCGCCGACTACCGGTGGTACGACGAGGGCCGAACGGCCGCTGACAAGCCGGCCCACCGCCGGTAACGTCACCGGCGACGCCACGCGGCTCCGGTCCCCCCGTTCACCTCACCGGTCTCCGCGCCGTCACCGGTCGCTTCGGTTCACGCTGTGCGCCCCGGTGACCCGGTGCGCTCGGTGATTCCGTCGGCGACCCGCTAGCGTGGACAGTCGATCGGTGCACATAGGAGGCGCGGTGGCCCACGTCGAACTTTCGCTCTCGGAAGCGTTCGTGCCGGCGGCGCGGGCCTCGACAGAGCCGGAGTCCGACAACGTCGGTCAATGGTCGTCGACAGTCTCCCGGGCCGACGAGCCGTGCCTGCTGATCGACGCCGACACCCGGGTGGTCGCGATCTCCACGGCCGGTTGCGAGTTGCTCTGTCTCGGCGAGCCGGCCGGGCTGATCGGGCGACCGTTGCTCGACGGCGGGCTGCGCCTGCTCGACTTCACCGCCAATCGGGGCGAGCTGACCGAAGCCGAGATCGACAAGATTCCGCCGCTGCTGGCGCTCTCCTCCGGCCGACTCGCCCGTGGGCTACTCAGGGTGCAGGCCGCCTCGGCGAACAGCTCCGACGCGACAGTTGACGCGATCTCCACCCCGGTGCTCACCGACGGCACCGTCGCCGGCTCACTCACCTTCTTCTCCGAGGTCTGACCTGCGGCGCGGTGTGTCCTTCGCCGCACGTGGCGTTGCCGGGGTGGGCCCGTACGAAGGCCGTAGGGTGCCCTCATGCTCGATATCGCTCTACTGCCAGGGGAATACGCTGTGTGCCGGCTGGCCGCCGGCACCACCCTGCCGTACACGCTGTCGAGTGGGCTGCGCGGCGCGGACGTGGTGACGGTGAGCTGGACCTCCGACGGGATCTCCGTGATCTGCCCGACCGACCGGGCGCCGGCACAGGCCGTGGTGGAGACGACCTGGCGCTGCCTACGGGTCACCGCCCCGGTGGCGCTGGCCGGCACCGGCAGCCTGGCCGCGCTGGTCGACCCACTCGCCGAGGCACGGGTCAGCGCCGTCACGTTCTCCACGTTCGACACCGACTACCTGCTGGTGCCGACCGTCCGGCTGACCGAGGGCACGGCCGCGCTCCAGCGCGCCGGGCACCGCGTCACCGGCTGACCTTCACCCGACCGACCGCTCACCCTACGATGAGCTCGGCCACCCCGGCCGCGACGAATTCTCCGATGTCCCGAGGATCGGCCCGTGCCGTTCACCCCACCCCCGCCCGCGTCCCCCTCACCGCGGTCGACGATCCACCCCCCACCGGCGACTCCTGGCCGGGCAGCCGACCGCGTTCCGGCGCGGAGCCTCGTCCGAATCCTGCCGATGGTGCTCGCCGTCGCGGCGCTGGCCGGCTGTGGCGCCCCACCCGGGCTGGGGGAGCCGACCAGCGTGCCCACCCACACCGCGGCCCCGACACCGTCCGGTCCGAGCACCCCACCGGCCACCCTGCCGACCACCGCGCCGTCTCTCGGTACGGTCACGCCCACCCCGGACGCCGGGTTGGTCGCGACGGCCTGCCGCAACGGGCCGACCGGCCAGCGGGTGCTGCAACTGTTGCGCGGCCGGGCCGGAGTGCTGCCGGCGAACGTCCGGGTCCAGGTCCGCACCGGGCCGCTCTGCGCCGGCGACTGGCAGTTCACCGTGCTGACGGTGACCGGGCACGAGGAACTCCAGGTAATCACCCGGGGCGAGCCCGGTTCCCCGATGCTGGTCACCGCCGGCACGGACGTCTGCACCATCGAGGTACGCGCCACCAGCCCGGCCGGGATTCGCGCCCTCGCCTGCGACGCCGGCCCGGCCAACGAACCGGGTGCGTAGGCTGATCGTCATGCCGGGAACACCGCCGACACGTTTCGTCTTCCTCGGGCCGGAGGGCACCTTCGCCGAGCAGGCCCTGCGCTCCATATCCGCCGCCGAGCGCGGCACCCGTACGCCCGCCCGCAGCGTCGGAGAGGCGCTCGACAGCGTCCGTGCCGGCGACGCCGACGCCGCGCTGGTGCCACTTGAGAACTCGATCGGCGGCGCGGTGGGCGTCACGCTGGACGAAATGGCCGAGGGCGAGCCGCTGGTGATCACCCGGGAGGTGGTCCTGTCGGTGGAGTTCGTGCTCGCCGCGCGGCTTGACACCCCGCTGCCCTCGATCCGCACCGTGGCGGCCCATCCACAGGCGTCCACCCAGTGCCGGGGCTGGTTGCGCGACCACCTGCCCGACGCCGTGGTGGTCGACGTGCTCTCCAACGGCGCGGCCGCCGCCGGTGCCGGCAGGGGTGAGTACGACGCGGCGATCTGCGCACCGATCGGAGCCTCCCGGCACCGACTCACCACACTCGCCGACAAGATCGCCGACCACCCCGACGCGGTGACCCGGTTCGCGCTGGTGTCCCGCCCTGGGCCGCCACCGCCGCCGACCGGTGACGACCTCACCTCGCTCGCGGTCTACATCGCCCACGACCGGGTCGGCGCACTGCTGTCCGTGCTGATGGAGTTGGCCGTTCGTGGGGTCAACCTGACCCGGATCGAATCCCGGCCGACCGGCGAGGCGTTGGGCCGCTACGTCTTCTTCCTGGACTGCACGGGCCACGTGGCCGACGTACGCCTGGGCGAGGCGTTGCAGGGGCTCCGCAGGGTCTGTGCCGACGTCCGCTTCCTGGGCTCCTACCCCCGGCACCGGTGGGCCGAGGCGGGCGAACGCCCGGTGCCCGCACCAGCGGGCCTCTCCGACGTCGACTACGCCGACGCGGCGGCCTGGCTGACCCGCCTGCGTACCGGCGAGTTGACCTGATCGGCGCGGAGCGCCCCCGGAGAACGGGAGCGCCCGCGCCGCAGCGGTCAGCTCGACAGATCAGGTGCGCCCCGCGCCACTCCCGGTCAGCTCAGCAGACCGCCGAGCAGACCGCCCTCCTGCTGCTGCTGGCCACTGCCCATGACCGGCGGCTCCTCGGACGGCTGCACCACCACGAAGCCCTGACCGGCGAAGCTCATGGTGAACGACTCACCGGTGCGGCGCCCGAGCAAAGTGCCGAGGCCGAGCTGCTCGGCCCGGTGGTAGCCGGTCTGGAGGTTGGCCGACCAGCAGACCGCGGCCTGGGGGTCGACGTACGTCGGGGCGTCCACGTTCAGCACGACCGGGGTGCCCCTGGTGGTGATGGCGATCCGCCCGTAGCCGCTGAACACGCAGTTGAAGAGGCCGGACGAGGACGCCATCCCGGCGCCGCCGACCATCCTGATGTCGTACTGGAGGGTGGAGTCGAAGGCGAGCACGCTGCTGCCGTTGATGGAGAGGGAGTCGCCCGGCTCCAGGTCGATGATGTGCACGTCCTTGGCCAGCTCGGCGAGGAAGACGTCACCCTGGCCGGTGACCTTCATCAGCGGAACGCCCTCGCCGGTGAGCTTCTGCTTGAGGAACTTGCCGAGCCCGCCTGAACCCAACGCCTGGAACTGCACGTTCCCCTGGTAGGCGACCATCGACCCGACCCGGGCCATCGCCTCGCCGTTGAGCTCGATCTTCAGCATCTTGGAGTTCTGCAACCGCATGCCGGGCTGCGCGGACTCCTTCTCCAGATTCTCCGCGGAGAACAGCTCGCTGCGCATGAAAGGGCCTCCTGAATAGGGTCGCGTTCGCTGCACCGACGGTAGGCGACCTCGGCAAGCACCGGCCATCGGATGGACGGCGCGGCGCGGCGGGTCGTGCGGCGCGGGCGGGTCGAGCGCGGGGCTCAGCCCCAGCCGAGCGCGTGCAGGCGCGCGTCGTCGATGCCGAAGTGGTGGGCGATCTCGTGCACCACTGTCACCGCCACCTCGTCGATGACGTCCTCGTCGTTGTCGCAGATTCGCAGGATCGGACGGCGGTAGATGAAGATCCGGTCGGGCAGCACGCCGGCATAGTCCCAACCGCGCTCGGTGAGCGCATACCCCTCGTAGAGGCCGAGCAGGTCGACCTCTCCCGGTGGCGGGTCGTCCTCGACCAGGATCACCACGTTGTTCATCAGGCCGAGTAGTTCTTCGGGCACCTCGTCGAGGGCTTCACCGACCAACTCCTCGAAGCGCTCACGGCTCATCTCCACCGGCACCTCGCCCATTGTGCCCGACGCGGAGGCAGGCGGCCCGGTCCTGCCGGACGAGCGTGACCGTCATCCGCACATGCACGGAAGAAGCGACCACCCGGGACCGGGCGGAGGCTCCTTCCGTGGACGTACGGTGTGCGCCGGCTAGCTCAGGCAGCCAGGCGGGCGTTGAGGGTGATCTCGGCACCCGGCGAGAGCAGGCGGGAGATCGGGCAGTTGGCCTTGGCGGCCTCGGCGAGCTTCTGGAACTCCGCGTCGTCGATCCCCGGGACCTGGCCGACCGTCTCAAGGTCGATCCGGGTCACGGTCATGCCGGCGTCGGTCTTGTCCAGGTGCACCTTGGCGGTGGTCTCGACCGAGGTGGCCGTCGAGCCCGCGTCGGCAAGCGCCTTGGAGAACGCCATCGAGAAGCAGCCGGCGTGCGCGGCGGCGATCAGCTCCTCGGGGTTGGTGCCCTCACCCTCCTCGAAGCGCGACTTGACGGAGTAGTTGCCGGACAGGCCGCCCTTACCGGTGCGGATGGTGCCCGCGCCCTCGGTGAGATTGCCCTGCCATTGTGCTGAAGCGGTACGGATAGGCATGGGGCAAACGCTAGCGGAAAGGCGACCGCCGAGCGACAGACCGGCGCGCTCGCCAGCCCTGCGATCCCTGTCACCACCAGCTTGCTGTGCCATGATGCGACACAGGTCCGTGACCGGCGGAAGGGTGGCCGATGTCCGAGGAGCTTCCAATCCCGCGGCAGGGCGACCGACCCGAGGCCCCGGCGGTGATCGAGTGGGGTGCCGACGAGCCGGCCCCGCGACGCCGCTTCGCCTTCTCCCTGGCCGATCTCGCGCAGGATCCTCGGCTGCCCCTGCTGCTCGCCGGTCTGGGCGCGGTGGCCGCGATCGCCTCGCTCGTCGGTGAGTGGCTGGTGATGAGCCTGCCAAACGGCGGGCCCGAGGGGAACGCGACGTTCGAGGTGCCCGCCGGGGTGTCCGAGGTCGGTGGCTTCGGGGCCGGCTACCTGGTCGGGCTTCTCGCCCTCGTCTGCGCCGTGGCGCTGACGTTGCGCGGCACGGCGGCCGTGCGGCCGAACGCCCGGCTGGCCGGCCTCACCCTGGCCGGTGCCCTGCTGGTGCTGCTGGTGGCCGCCACGGCCGGGCTCGGCAACCCTGGTCAGCGAAACTTCTTCTACTCGCTCGAGGACGGCTTTCACATCGAGTACGGCCGTGGGCTGGTGATGGCGTTCGTCGCCTGTGTGCTGTTCGCGGCCGCCCTGCGGCTGACCCCCGCCGCGCCGTCCGGCGTGTTCGCCGGGCCACCAGACGACGACCGCCCCGCCGACGCCTCAGCACCGCGCCCCTGGCGCCGCCGCCGAAACCCCGACCCGGTCGAGGACGGCCTCCCGGCCCCAGCCGACCTGACAGTCACCCCCGCCGCCCCCTGCGCCCGCCCCGACCCCCAGCCCTAACTCCCCTCCCACCCCACCCTCGCCACCCCTCGCGTCGCCGATCTTGCAATTGCTGTCCCGACAAAGGGTGCGTAACACGCGAATCAGCAACCAAGAGTGCAAGATCGCGCGGGGAGTGGGATAGCGCGGGGCGGTCAGCTTGCGGGTGCCCGAGGTTGGCGTCCGATTGGCCTGGAAGCCATGGATGCGACCCGTTCCGCGAGGTACGGTTGCTGCCCGCCGTCACGCCGGGCCTCGGTTTCCTTGGCCACGGCAGGTGCGACGGCGGCGGGCGAAGGAGGAACGATGACCCGCCCGGGACTGCCCAAGTTGATCGCGACCGACCTCGACGGGACGCTGGTCCGCAGCGATGACACCGTCTCCGCGTACACCCATGGGGTGCTCGACCGGGTGCGCGCCGCCGGGATTCCGGTGGTCGGCGCGACCGGACGCGGCCCTCGGTTGACCGAGTTGACCCGCAACGACATCCGCGCTGCCGACTTCCTGGTGATGGCCGGCGGGGGACGGGTGGTCGACCAGAGCGACCCGAGCGGCCCGGTGGTGCTCCGCGACGAGCGGCTGCCCGCCGAGGTGCTGGCCCGGCTCCTCGCCGACCTGGAGGCGGAGGTCGGCCCGCTGACCGTGATGGTCGAGGCGTCCGACGAGCACGACGCCCCGCTGTGGGGCGACTACCACGAGAGCTGGCCCTACCAGGACCGCTTCGAGGCGCGCACTCGCGACGAGTGCCTCGCCTGCGACGTGATCAAGGCGTTCGCCCGGACCGCCGACCACCACGTGGACGAGCTGCTGGCGGTGGCCCGCCGGATCGTCTCGCCGCAGGTCGCCACGCTCACCCAGGCCGGTCTCGGCTTCATCGAGATCTGCCCGCCCGGCGTGGACAAGGCGACCGGGCTGACCGTGGTGGCGCAGACCCTCGGGGTCGACCCGGCCGATGTGCTGGTCTTCGGTGACATGCCCAACGACCTGTCGATGTTCGAGTGGGCCGGTTGGTCGCGGGTGGCCGTGGCCAACGCACACCCCGCGCTGCGTGCCGCCGCCGACGAGGTGACCTTGCGCAACGACGACGACGGGGTGGCGGTGTATCTGGACCGGCTACTGTCCCGGTAATGGGAGACACACCCCGCCTCATTGCCACCGACATCGACGGCACGCTGATCCGCGACGACCACACCGTCAGCCCACGCACCGCCGACCTGCTCGCGCGGATCTCCGCGCGAGGCACGCCGGTCGTCCTGGTCACCGGCCGTCCGGTCCGCTGGCTCAAGATGGTGTACGACCAGCTCGCCCGACCGCTGCCGGCGGTCTGCGCCAACGGCGCCGTGGTCTACGACCCGTTCTCCGACGAGGTGGTGCGGGCTGACCCGCTCGCCCCGCACCACCTGGCCGAGGTCGCCCGGAGGCTACGGGCCGAGGTGCCCGGCATCAGCTTCGCCGTGGAGATCCTGGACAGCCGGGAGATGCGGCACGAGGCGCACTACCCGCTGCGCTGGGACGCCGACGCCAACGGCATCCGGCCGATCGAGACGCCGGAGGAGTTGCTCTCGGTCCCGGCGGTGAAGCTCCTCGCCCGAGCCGGCGAGCAGGACCCGGACTCCTTCGCCGAGCTGATCGCCACTGCTGTGGCGGGGTTGGCCGAGGCCACACACTCGTCCTCCTCCGGGCTGGTGGAGATCTCCGCGGCGGGGGTGACCAAGGCGGCGGGGCTGGCCTGGTACTGCGACCAGCTCGGGGTGGCCGCGGCGGACGTGCTGGCCTTCGGCGACATGCCCAACGACGTGCCGATGCTGACCTGGGCCGGGCGTGGTGTGGCGGTGGCCAACGCGCACCGCGCCGTCCTGGCGGTCGCCGACGACGTGACGACGGCGAACACCGAGGACGGCGTGGCGGCGTACCTGGAGAAGATCTTCGGGGTGGACTGAGGTCAGAGGTACTGACCGGTGTTGTGACCCTCGCCGCCGCCCGGCTGGCCGATGCCCGGCATGCCGGGGACGACCCCACCGGGGCCGCTGGGCAGCGCCTGCCGGCCGCCGCGCATCTGCTCCAGCTGCACCCGGGCGGCCATCTGCTGGGCCACCAGGGCCGCCTGGATGCCGTGGAACAGGCCCTCCAGCCAGCCGACGAGCTGGGCGTGCGCGATTCGCAGCTCGCCCTCGCTGGGGGCCTTGTCCTCGGCGAAGGGCAGCGAGATGCGCTCCAGCTCGTCGCGCAGCTCGGGGGCGAGGCCCTCCTTGAGCTCGACGATCGACCGCTCGTGGATCTCCCGCATCCGGTTGCGGCTGGCGTCGTCGAGAGGCGCGGCCTTCACCTCCTCCAGCAACTGCTTGATCATGCTGCCGATCCGCATCACCTTGGCCGGCTGTTCGACCAGGCGGGTCGGGTCCTCGCCCTGGCCCTCGTCGGTCTGCATGGTGCCGATCGGCCGGCCGTCCGGGCCAACCACCACCACGGTGCCGGAGTGGCCGGAGTCGTCGGGGCCGGGCTCGTCGTTCTGTCCAGCGGAGCGCGCTTCGGTCATGGGGTCCATCTTTACCCAGTGGGCGCGAACCATGCCGGCCGGTACCGACTACCGGGGCCGAACCACCCGGGCGGGGCGCGCTACCGTCGCGCCATGCCTGTCGACCCGCGCTCCGTGTTGAGCCGGCCCGCACCGGAGCCCGACCGGACCGTGGCGTACGGGGACCACCCCGATCAAGTGGCCGATCTGCGCCTCCCGGCGGAGAACGGGCCGGCCCGGCCGCTGGTCGTCGTCCTGCACGGTGGCTTCTGGCGGGCCGAGTACGACCGGCGGCACACCGGGCCGCTGGCCGCGGCCCTCGCCGCTGAGGGCTACCCGGTGGCGCAGCTGGAATACCGCCGCACCGGGCAGCCCGGAGGTGGCTGGCCGGGCACCCTGACCGACGTACTGACCGGGGTGGCCGAGCTGCCGGTGCTGGCGGCCGAGGCGCTGCCCGGCCGGGTGAGCCTGGCCCCGCCGATCCTGGTGGGGCACTCCGCCGGCGGCCACCTGGCGCTGTACGTGGCGGGCACCGCCCCGGCGACGGTGAGCGGAGTGCTCGCCCTGGCCCCGGTGGCCGATCTGGGTGAGGCGTACCGGCGGGATCTGGACTCGGGCGCGGTCGCCGCGCTGCTCGGCGGCGGACCGGCGGAGGTCCCGGCCCGGTACGCGAGTGCGGATCCACGGATGTTGGTACCGATACGAATACGGACAGTAGTTGTTCATGGCTCGGACGATCATCAGGTTCCGGTGGAGATGAGCCGGGATTTCGTCGCGGCGGCCCGTGCCACAGGTTCCGATATTTCCCTTGTTGAACTGCCCGGATGCGAGCATTTCGGGCTGATAGACCCGGAGGCCGTCGCCTGGCCTCAGGTCCTCGCCGCGTTGCGGTCCCTGCACGATGATCACTAGCCATTGACGCAGCGTCGCGGACCAGGTAGAACGCCGGAGGGGCGGTGTTCGGCCCTGTAACGCTCCCTTGGAAGGAACTCGGTGTCGCAGATGAATCGCAGGCGGGCGCTCCAACTGTTGGCCGCGCTCGGTACCACCGGGTTCGTCGCCGCGTGTGGCTCAGACGGTGACGCCGAGTCGACCGCCGACCGGGGCCCGATCAAGATCGGTTTGATCACGCCGCAGGCCGGTGGTTTCAAGAGCATCGGCGACGACATCACCAACGGCTTCCAGCTCTTCCTCGACCTGCACGACCAGCGGCTCGGCGGCCACCCGGTGGAGCTGCTGACCGCCGACGAGGGCGACACCGCGAAGACGGGCAAGGCTGCCGTCGAGGGCCTGCTCAAGCAGGGCGTGCTGGCACTCACCGGCGTGGTCAACTCGGCGGTGATGGTCGGCATCCGGGACACCGTGGAGCAGGCCCGGGTCCCGCTGATCGGCTCCAACGCCTCACCGAGCAGCCTGCAGAGCGTCTTCTACATCTGGCGGACCTCGTACGTGCTCGACGAGGCCGGCCGGGCGCTGGGCCGGTACCTGCGCGACCAGCTGCCGGCGAACGGCCGCGTCGCGATCATCATGCCGGAGAACGTCGGCAGCCCGGACGTGGTCCGCGGCTTCCGGCAGGAGTTCGGCGCGACCGACCCGCGGATCAGCGACCCGGTGACCTACACCAACGCCACCTCCAACCCCGGCAAGACGACGTACGCCTCGGACATCACCAAGGCGCTGGCCAAGAAGCCCACAGCGGTCTTCTGCTTCTTCGCCGGAGCGGCGGCGGTGGAGTTCATCAAGCAGCTGCGCGAGAAGTTCGCCGGGCCGATCTACGCACCCGGCTTCCTCACCGAGGGCGCCGTGCTGGAGAACCTGAAGGACAACGCGCTGGGCATCCAGACCGCGCTGAACTACTCCGCCGACCTGAACAACACGTCGAACCGGGTCTTCGCCTCGGCGTACCGCAAGAAGTACCAGGTCACCCCCACTACGTACGCGATGGCGTCCTACGACGCGGCGCAGGTGCTCGACCAGGCCATCCAGCTGACCGGCGGGAAGCCAACGCCGCAGCAGGTCAACCTGGCCCTCGGCAAGATCGGCCAGATCGACAGCCCGCGCGGCATCTGGCAGTTCAACCAGCCGCGTACCCCGCAGCAGAAGTGGTACCTGCGCGAGGTGCAGCGCGACGGTCAGGTCATGTCGAACGTGCTGATCAACGAGCTGGCCACGCTGGGCTGAACACCCACCGGGAGCACGATTCGGGGCCGGTCTCCCAGTGGGAGGCCGGCCCCGAGACGTTCGCGGGTCAGTGCCGCAGCTCGGCGATGCAGCACTTCACGCTGCCGCCACCCTTCTTCAGCTCGGCCAGCTCGATGGGGACCGGGCTGTATCCGGCCGCCTTGAGCTTGCCGACCAGGCGGGTGGCCTCGCTGTTGAGCACCACGTTCGCGCCGTCGCTGACCAGGTTGAGCCCGAAGGCCATCGCGTCCTCGTCGTCGGCGATCACCGCGTCCGGGAAGAGTTGGGTGAGCACCCGCTGACTGGCCGCCGAGAACGCGCCCGGAAAGTAGACGATGTTAGCGTCGTCGATGGCCGCGAGCGCCACGTCCAGGTGGTAGAAGCGGGGATCGATCAGGTGCAGCGACACCACCGGACGGCCCAGCGCCTCCTGCGCCTCCGCGTGCGCGGGGATCTCGGTACGGAAGCCGTGCCCGGCCAGGATGAGCCCGCCGTGCGCCTCCGGCACGTACGCGAAGTCGCCCTCACCCTCGTTGGTCTCGCTGGGTGCGATGAACCGCCAGCCCTGCGCCTCGTAGAAGGCATGGTGGGCGGCGGCCTCGGCGGCCCGCTGTTCGTGCTTGAACCGGGCGCCGTAGACGCTGCCGTCCACGACGAAGCCGCCGTTGGCGGCGTAGACCATGTCGGGCAGGCCCTGCTCGGGGGTGAGCAGGTGCACCTCGTGGCCGAGGCCGACAAGCGTCTCGCGCAGCCGGTCCCACTGCTTGACGGCCAGGTCCCGGTCGACCGGGGTGGTCACGTCCATCCACGGGTTGATCGCGTACTCGACCGCGAAGTACTCCGGCGAGCACATGAGATATGTCCGCTTTCGCGGGAAACGCTGCTGGTTCACGGTCACCAAGAGTAGGTAGCGTAGAACTTTGAAAACAGCCACAAGCGTTGCTTCCCAGAGGCGGAACGTTGCAGATAGACGCGGTAGACCAGCGGATCATTGCGTTACTCGTCGCGGACGCCCGTGCGTCCTACGCCGACATCGGTGCCCGGGTGTCACTCTCCGCCCCAGCGGTCAAGCGTCGCGTCGACCGGCTGCGCGCCACCGGCGTGATCAGGGGATTCACGGCCGTCGTTGATCCGGCCGCCGTCGGCTGGACCACGGAGGCCTTCGTCGAGTTGTTCTGCGCCGGCCGGACCACCCCGGCGCAGATCGGCGTCGCCGCCCGCCGACACCCCGAGGTGGTCGGCGCGTACACCGTCTCCGGGGAGGCGGACGCGCTCGTGCACCTGCGCGCCGCCGACATCGCCCACCTGGAGGCAGCACTGGAGCGACTGCGTGCCGAGTCCTTCGTGACCTCCACCCGCAGCACGATCGTGCTCTCCCGGCTGGTCGAATCGCCGGGCGTCGGCCCGTCCGCCTGACCGGTCCCCAGCTGAGACCCAGGCCGCTGCATCCGCCTCAGCTGGCAATCTTGGACAGTTTCCGTCAGCTCGGAACGGAAACTGTCCAAGATCTAGCCTGCCGGCTCCCTGCGTCGGTTCAGAGGTACATGCCGGTGCGGTGCTCCGACTCGTCGCGCCGGACCGGCTTGTCACCCTCACCGAAGAACCGCTTACCACCGAACTCGCCGTGCAGACGGTCGTCCAACTCGTCGGCGAGACCGGTCATCACCTGCACCGCCAGCATCAGATGGGTGGCCTGGAAGTTGCGGCCGAACACCGGGATGGACGCCCACACCGTGTCGTCCGCGCAGTAGAGGCGGCCGATCGGCATCCGGTTCGTCAGCTCCGAGAGCTTGACGTAGAGCCGCTCGGTCGGCTCCACCTCGGTGAGCACCGGGGAGAAGACGTCCACCAGGGGCGGGTTGTCCCGCACCCGCACGAAGACCATCGCCGAGCCGGCGCGGATGGTGATGTCGCCGTCCGAGTCGATCTGCAACCGGTCGGTGTCCGACTTCAACATCGTGGAGACCACGGTACGGACCCGGTCGGCCAGGTCGAGCACGTCATCCCGCTCGACCTGCGCGGCAGCCGCCTCGGCCAACGCCTCCTCCAGGTCCGCCTCGACATCGGCGTCCGGGCCGAACTCGCTGCGCGCGGTGCCCAGCGGGTCCACGGCCAGCGGTTCACCCTCGGCGTCGTGCACCAGATAGACGAGGAAGGCCGGGTGCGGGGCGCCGTACACGTCCCGCAGCGTGCGGGACAGCAACGTGGCGACCTGGGTCGACTCGGCCGTCGTGGCGTTCAACCCGAAGGAACCGCCGGAGCCGGCGACCACCCCGGGCGGAGACCAGCCGAGCGCGACCATGTCCGCCACCGCACCCCGGTCCAGTCGGTAGCCCGCCGGCAGCATGGCGTTACCGACCGCGCGGGCGGACAACACCCGGTCCGCGTCCACGTCGACGCTGATCGAGTAGACGGCGTCCCCGGTGCCGGAGGCGGTGGGGTCCAGGGTCACGTCGAGGTGCGCGCCGACGGGAAGTTCCCGCAGCCGTACGGCGAGTGCGCGAGCGAACTCCCGCCACGCCTCGGTCACCTTCGCCCGCAGGTCGGTGGTGCTGGGCTCGTCGAGCAGGATCGATTCCGCCGGCTCAGTCGAAGCACCGGGTAGCTCACCGTGCGGCGCCGAGGGGTGGTCAGCCGTCATGATCGCCTCCGTCCGTCACGATCACCCTACCCACGCCGCCCTTGGGCCGGATCAGCCCGGACCGGGATCGGACAGCGGCGGTCAGGGGGCCGTCGGGTCCGCGGGCTCGGCGTCCAACCCGACCGGCCAGGCTCCCGCCAGAGCACTGAGCCGCGCCGCGGCGTCCGCCGGCTCCGCGCCCCGGCCAACCGCCAACCCGAAGAGGTACGCGGTGACCGGTGCACCCGGACGCAGCACCTGGTGGGCGACGTCCCGGGCCAGATCCAGCACCGCCGGCACCGGCACCGCGGCCGGGTCCAGATCCAACTCGGCGCAGACCGCCGTGACCCAGTCGTCCATCACCGTCATCGCGCCCACTCCTCCGCCCGGCGTACGTCCTCGTCAGTGTCGCAGTCGAACCACGGCGGCGGGCCCTCGCCGGACCAGGCCACCTCCCGCACGACGAGACCCGCGAGCAGCGCCCGGACCGGCGCTCCGGACAGAGTGCCGCCCCGCTCGACGGTCAGCCGGGCCAACGCTGCCCGCAGCGCGGCGACCCGCCAGACGCCGCAGAGCGACTGCCGCCGCCCGTCCCCGTCCACGAAGCACACCCCGTCCGGTCCCCGCTCGCTGCCGCCGGAGCCGCTGCGGGCCGGCGGTGCCGGAGCGAGGCCGTCGCGGACCAGCGGCGCAGCGAGGCCGTCGCGGGTCGGCGGTGCCGGAGCAGAGCGGTCGCGAGCCGGTTCGGTGGGTGGGGGCTCCCGGTCGAGGTGGTTCAGCAGGTCACCGACCGCGGCCCGGGTGAGCAGCGGCAGGTCGGCGGCGAGCAGCGCGACCACTGTGGTGTCGGGAGGCAGCAGCGCCAGGCCGGCCGCCGCAGCGGCGACCGGGCCCCCGCCGGGCGGGTCCTCCCGGACGACCCGCACCCCCGCCGGCACGGCGTGGGTGGCACCGACCACCACCCGCGGCGTCGCGTCGGTGACGGCGGCCAGCACCCGGTCACGCATCGGCCGGCCACCGACCGGAAGCGCCGGCTTGTCGACCCCGCCCATCCGTCGGGCGGCCCCACCCGCGAGCACCACTGCGGCGTACGTCCCCACTCGGTCACGGTAGCCGGGACTGGTCCCACCCGGGTGTCACACGGCTGCGCGAACCCGGCACGGCGGACGAGCGCCATGATCGACTCGGATTTGCCGAAATCGCGGTGTCCCGGTGCCGGGAATACCCCGACTTCAAGGAACACGAGTGGATCACGTCCCGAGCGGCGCACCTCCCGGCGCGGACGTCACTCACGCGTCGGCACGCCGGGTCGGAGGGCGCCCGTCGGACGGCGCCGCCGGATGCCCGATGACCGGTGGTCGTGCGGGCGTGCCGGGGCGGGGTGGAGGATGGCGGGATGGGACGGGCAACTGATCGACGGGGCGTACTCCGGATCGACCTGGACGCGGCGACCGCCGGGCGCGGGTCGGTCCGCCGACCGGACACCCTCGCCGTGGAGGAGCCGCTGGAGATCCGGGTCGGCGCGGCCGGCCCCGGCCGACGCCGGCCACTCGCCGTCACCATGCGCACCCCCGGCGACGACCTGGACCTGGCCATCGGGTTCCTGCTGACCGAAGGGCTGATCAGGTCGACCGACGACGTGCTGACCGCGCAGCTCTGCGCCGGCGCGGAGACGCCGAACACGTACAACGTGGTGGACATGGTGCTCGCTCCCGGCGTACCGGAACCGACCACCGACCCGTCCCGGAACTTCTACACGACCAGCTCCTGCGGGGTCTGCGGCAAAGCCAGCATCGACGCGGTACGCACCCGGTCGCTCTTCCCGGTCGCGGCGGACCCGCTCAGCGTGCCGGCCACGTTGCTCGCCGAGCTTCCCGACCGGTTGCGCGCCGCCCAGCGCGGCTTCGACCGGACCGGCGGGCTGCACGCGGCGGGGCTGTTCACCGCCGACGGTGAGCTGGTGGTGCTCCGGGAGGACGTGGGCCGGCACAACGCCGTGGACAAGGTGATCGGCTGGGCCGTGCGGGAACGTCGGCTGCCGCTCGCCGGGCACCTGTTGCTGGTCTCGGGACGGGCCAGCTTCGAGCTGACCCAGAAGGCGTGGATGGCCGGGTTGCCGCTGCTGGCCGCGGTGTCCGCCCCGAGCACCCTCGCCGCCGAACTGGCCGACGAGGCGGGGATGACACTTGTCGGCTTCCTGCGCGGGCGGACCATGAACGTCTACACCGGGCCGCACCGGATCACGGTGGAGCAGCCAGCCTGACGCTCAGCGACCGATCCGGTCGATCAGGTCGAACAGAGACAGCCGCGCGGCGGCGTCGCGGGCGATCAGAAAACCGGCGATGCCGAGGATCCAGCCCAACGCGCTGCCCGCCTTCGTGACGATCCAGGTGTTCAGACGGGCCAGCACCGGCTCGACCAGTCGCGGGCGGGCCACCCTGGCACCCAGCAACAGCACCGCCGGCAGCACCATGACCAGGCAGTACCCGGTGAGCAGCCCCACCACGCTCGCCGCCCCCACCCCCGAGGTGGCCAACAGACCGACCGCACCAAGGTACGGAAGCATGGTCGCCACCTCGGCAAGCGCCGCGAGCAGCGCGAGCCCGACCAACCAGCGGGCCGAGGAATCTCCGGCGGTGGCCCGGTCCCGCCAGCGCAACACACCACCGGTACGGGGACGCCGCTTGCCGTCGTAGCGGAAGCTGAGCGCCAGCATTCCCACGCCGAGGACGAGTTGTGCCCAGAGGACGCCCCGGTTGTCCAGAGCGCCGCCCAGCGCGTCGCCCAGCCTGCTGCCTCCCCAGACCAGTAGCAGCCCCACCGCGAGGTAGAACAGCGCGATGGTGGCGAGGTAGCCCAGGATCCGCCGGACGTTGACCGGCCCGGGGGCGAGCAGCAACCAGACCGGGATGAAGAGGGTGCCGATGCTGGTGCTGTCGATCAACGCCAGCCCGGCCAGCGACAGCAGCAACTCGGGGGTCATGTCGTACCAACGCGGAGAACGGCCACGAGATCATTCTCCGGCGGCGGTGACCCGTCCGCGTCGGCCGTGGACAGGAGCAACGCGTACATCCTTCGACGGAGGCGTCGCCGGAGGACCCGTCACGCCAGGTCGAGAATGCTCCAGTTGGTGGGGAGCACCTTCGCCGCCACCTTGGGTTGCACTGTCGCGTAGTGCGCCTCGTGGGTGAGTGCCGCACGGGCGGCCTGGCCGAACGAGATGTCTCCGGCCGCGGCGCGGGCCAGCTTGCCGGTGTCGCGCACGTCCTCGGCGTCGAGCGGCAGCAGTCGGATCATCGGGGCTGTCGTCATCAGGGCCAGTAGCGCGGTGCCCACCTCGTCGCCCGCGCCCGCGATGGCGACCGCCAGACAGGTCGCAGGGACGGCAATCTGCCGGCCCTCGTCGGCGACCTCCAGCATCAACTCCCCCACCGAGACGTTGCCCTCGATGTAGGCCGTCAACGCCGACGCGTCGAACACGACAGCGATCTGCTCGCTCATCCGGCGCCTCCCAACATCCGGCGCCCCTCGGCCAGAGCGTCCGCCGGAATGGGCGTCGCCAGCCGCTCCCGCCACCGCGCCCTGCCCGCCTCGGTCACCTCGATGCCGGCCCGCCGCAGCACCTCGTCGAGGTGCGTGCCGTCCATCTGGGCCCGCACCGCCGCGGTGATGGCGGCCGAGACGTTGGGCTGCTGGTCGAGCCACTCCGCGACGTCGTCGGGGAGGCTCACGGAGCGCTTCACTGTCATGTCCTCCAGCGTATCAATTCCGGTAGCACCAACGGTATTACCGCGCGGCGGGGCCGATCAGCGGCGGCCACGTCGGCTGCGCTTGCGCGGACGGATGACCCCTGGCATCCCCACCGACGGCCAGCCGTCCAGCTCGGCCGGGGGCACGCCCCGTCGGAGCAGGTCGTCCAGGAGCAGGGCGAGCGAGTAGTCGGGGTGCAGGCTCAGCGTGCGTTCGAGCGCGACCGCCGCCAACGCACCCTGCCCGGCGCGCCAGGCGGCGAACGCCAGCAGCGCACCCGGCGCGGCGGCCACCTCCGGCTCCGCGCGGCGCAGCACGTCGGTCCAGAGGGCGATGTCCCGGTCCCGGCCGTCGGTGCGTTCCCACGCGTGATCGCGGACCGGCAGGTGGGTCATCAGCAGGCTCAACCAGGCCACCTCGTCGTCGTCGAGCCGCTCACCACGCCGCTGCCGGCGCTGGGCCTCGCGGACCGCCGCCACCCCGGCGGCGCGCAGCGCCCGCGCCCCGAGCAGATCGCTCGCGGGTGCCTGCTCGACCAGCTCGGCCAGTCTCAGCTCGGCGCGGGCGGTGGCCGCGCGGGCCGCCTCCCGGGCCGGGCCGTCCACCGGTGCCACCTGCGCCACCAGGGCGGCCCGGTCGGGGAGTGCGACCTGACCGGCGAAGACCGCCGAAGCGGTCAGCCGGTTGACGGTCGGGTCGTAGCGGCGACCCTCGGGCGGGCAGCAGTCGGGCTCGGTGCAGAGATAGGACCACCAGCGGCCGTCGGTCACCCGCAGCGCGTCCAGCACGTGCAGGCCGATGTCGTTCAGCGCGTCGCGCACCGCGTCCACGGCCGGGGTGACCCGCTCCGGTTGCCCGTAACCCACCACGGTGGCGGCCTCCGCGCCCTGCCGGCGGATCACACCGGCCAGGTGCCCGGCCAATCCGCCCAGCTCAGTCGGGTCGGGCAGGTCCGCGCGGGCGGCGAAGACGATCTGTCGACCGACCAGCGCCACGGCGACCACGCTGTCGGTGGGATGAAAGCCGAGCAGGTACGGCACAGCGGCGATCAGGTCGGCGGGTGAGCGGACGGCGAGCTGAGGGCGTTCGGTCGAGGTCATGTCGGAAGCCTGCGGCGGGCGTACCGGGCCCTGCCACCCCTGTGGACGACACACGGCTTATCCACAGTCACTGAACGTGTTTTCCCTGCTCACGCCACACCTACGAGTGCGGAAAGAGCGCCGATGTCGTCGGGCGACACCTGGCTGTCGTAAGGAGCGGTTACCGTGCGCTGATGGACCTGGCGTACCTGCGCGCGCATCCGGCACACCTCCCGACCTTCCGGACCCATCAGCGGCTCCGGGAGACGCCGGTCGCCGGCGGAAACATCTGCGCAGCCGCCCGGCTCACCCTCGACGACGGCCACTCCGTCTTCGCCAAATCCTGGCCCGAAGGCGCCGACCGGCCGGCGCCGGAGGGCTTCTTCGCCGCCGAGGCCGCCGGCCTGCGCTGGCTGCGGGAGGCGGGCGCGGTCGGCGTACCCGAGGTGATCGTGGTGTTGCCGGAGCTGCTGGCGCTCGACTGGGTGGAGCCCGGCGAACCGACGCCGGAGGCCGCGGAGCGCTTCGGCCGGGAGTTGGCCGGGCTGCACCGGGCGGGCGCGACCGCCTTCGGTGCCACCTGGCCCGGGTTCATCGGCTCGCTCCCACAGGACAACACCCCCACCGGCGGGCGCTGGTCGACCTGGTTCGTCGAGCGGCGCCTCGCCCCCTACCTGCGACGCTCGGTCGACGGTGGCGCGCTGACCAGCGCCGATGCCGCTCTGGTCGAGCAGGTGATCGGTCGCCTCGACGGGCTCGGCGGCGACGAGCCGCCCGCGCGCATCCACGGCGACCTGTGGCCGGGCAACGTGCTGTGGGGGGCCGACGACCGGGCCTGGCTCGTCGACCCGGCAGCGCACGGTGGGCACCGGGAAACGGATCTCGCCCAGCTCGCCCTCTTCGGCGGCATCCCCCACCTGGATCGGGTGCTGGCCGCCTACCAGGAGAGTTGGCCACTACCGGACGGCTGGCGTGACCGGGTGCCCCTGCATCAGCTGCATCTGCTGCTCGTGCACACCGCACTCTTCGGCGTCAGCTTCCGAGATGTGGTCGTCCAGACCGCC
This sequence comes from Micromonospora sp. NPDC051227, assembly GCF_044455385.1. NCBI lineage: Bacteria > Bacillati > Actinomycetota > Actinomycetes > Micromonosporales > Micromonosporaceae > Micromonospora > Micromonospora sp. NPDC051227. The sequence continues at coordinate 598,967 of NZ_JBITET010000003.1, read as the reverse complement.
CGTGGCGTCCTGAGCCGGGCCGAGCGCGCTACGGTCGACAGGTGAGCGTCGCCCCGGGGACCGACGGCGTCCTCGTCGACCGGTACGGCCGTGTCGCCCGGGACCTGCGCGTGTCCCTCACCGACAAGTGCAACCTGCGCTGCACCTACTGCATGCCGGCGGAAGGTCTGCCCTGGCTGGCCGGCCCGGAGCTGCTGTCCGACGAGGAGATCGTCCGACTGGTCCGGGTGGCTGTCGAGCTGCTCGGCGTGACCGAGGTGCGGTTCACCGGCGGTGAACCGCTGATCCGACCCGGGCTGGTCGACATCGTGACGGCGGTCGCCGCCCTCGAACCCCGCCCCCGGGTCTCGCTGACCACCAACGGCATCGGCCTGGACCGACTGGCCCCGGCATTGCGAGCGGCCGGCCTGGACCGGGTGAACGTCTCACTGGACACCCTGGATCCGGACCGGTTCACCAAGCTCACCCGCCGCCCCCGCCTCGACGCGGTGCTGGCCGGGCTCGCCGGGGCGGCGGCCGCCGGGCTAAGCCCCGTGAAGATCAATTCAGTGTTGATGCGTGGTGTCAACGAGGACGAGGCGCCAGCGCTGCTCCGCTTCGCGCTCGATCACGACTACCAGCTGCGGATCATCGAGCAGATGCCGTTGGACGCCCAGCACGGTTGGGCCCGCGACACCATGGTCACCGCCGAGGAGATCCTGACGTCGCTGCGTACCGTCTTCGATCTGAGCCCCGACCCGGCCGAGCGCGGCGCGGCACCGGCGGAGACCTGGCTGGTCGACGGAGGCCCCGCCCGGGTCGGTGTGATCGCCAGCGTCACCCGCCCCTTCTGCGGGGACTGCGACCGCACCCGACTGACCGCCGACGGCCAGGTCCGCGCCTGCCTCTTCGCCACCGAGGAGTCGGATCTGCGCGCCGCGCTGCGCACCGGCGTGGACGACGACGAGTTGGCCCGGCGCTGGCGTACCGCGATGTGGGGCAAGCGCGCCGGGCACGGCATCGACGACCCCAGCTTCCTCCAGCCGACCCGCCCGATGTCCGCGATCGGAGGCTGAGCGTGGAGGGGCCACCGCTGACCATCCGCTACTTCGCCGGCGCCCGCGCCGCCGCCGGCCGCGCCGAGGAGCCCATCCCCGCCGGAGGGTCACTCGACGACGTCACGGCCGAGCTGACCCAGCGCCACGGAGACCGGCTCGCCGGGGTGCTGCGGGTGGCGAGTTTCCTCGTGAACGGCGTCACCTGTCATGATCGTCAGGCACCCCTACCGGCCGGGGCCACGATCGATGTCCTGCCCCCGTTCGCGGGCGGCTGAGGGAGGCGCACACATGATGGCGGTTCTGGGGTTCGTGGCTGTCCTGGCGCTGGTCACCGGTCTCATCCACCTCTACCTGTGGAAGCGACTCGTTCGGGACACCACCACGCCGGGCCGCTGGCGACGGATCGGCGGGATCGCCGCCCTGGTGCTGGCCCTGCTCGTGCCGGTCACCCTCGCCGGGACGCAGGCCGGGCTCTACTGGCTCGCCTGGCCGGGCTACCTGTGGCTCGCTCTGATGTTCTACCTGCTGGTCGTACTGGTCGTGCTGGAAGTCCCGATGCTGGTCGTCCGGCTGGTGCTGCGTCGCCGGGTGGTTGCCGCGGAGCCCACCGCCGCCGCGCCCGAGCCGGTGCTGGTGGGTGCCGCTGGGCCGACCGAGCCACCGGCAGCCGGCGCCGTAGCGGCACCGGACCACGACCCGTCCCGTCGGTTGCTGCTGGCCCGTGGGGCGGCCATCTTCGCCGGTCTCACCGCCACCGGCGTCACCGGGTACGGCATCCGCACGGCGCTCGGCCCGCCGCATCTCGACCGGGTGCGGATCCCGCTGGCCAAACTCCCCCGCAGCATGGACGGTCTGCGCATCGCCACCGTCTCCGACATCCACCTCGGCCCGCTGCGCGGCCGGGCGCACACCGAGCGGATCGTCGCCGCGATCAACCGCCTCGACGCGGACATCGTCGCGGTCGTCGGTGACCTGGTCGACGGGTCCGTGGCCGAGCTCGGCTCGGCCGCCGCGCCGCTGCGCGACCTGCGCTCCCGCTACGGCAGTTTCTTCGTCACCGGCAACCACGAGTACTACTCCGGCGTGGAGGAGTGGGTCCAGGAGGTCGACCGGCTCGGTCTGCGGGTGCTGCAGAACCGGCGGCAGGAGATCCAGGCCCGGGGCGGTGTGCTCGACCTGGCTGGCGTGAACGACCTCACCGGGGCGGGCACCGGCCTCGCCGCCGGGCCGGACTTCGCCGCCGCCCTCGGTGACCGCGACCCGAGCCGACCCGTGGTCCTGCTCGCGCACCAGCCGCTGGCTGCCAAGGAGGCGGCCCGGTACGGCGTCGACCTGCAACTGTCCGGGCACACCCACGGCGGGCAGATGGTGCCGTTCAACCTGGCCGTCGGGCTGGAGCAGCCGGTGGTCAGCGGGCTCGGCGAGGTCGACGGCACCAAGGTCTACGTGACCAACGGCGCCGGTTTCTGGGGGCCGCCGGTCCGGGTCGGCGCGGAGCCGCAGATCAGTCTGGTCGAGCTGCGCTCGGCATAGCGGAGGTCACGTCCGCGCGTGGCGGCGGGTGGCCGGCGCGGCGGGCGTGACAGGATGCGGCGTGCCCCCGTTCAGCGCCGTACCCCCCGGTGGCCTACCGCCATTCGTCGCGGACCTGCACATCCACTCGAAGTACTCGCGCGCGTGCAGCCGTGACCTCACCCTGCCGAACCTCGCGTGGTGGGCCCGACGTAAGGGCATCGGCCTGCTCGGCACCGGCGACTTCACCCACCCCGCCTGGTACGACCACCTGCGGGAGACGCTGCGCCCGGCCGAACCGGGGCTCTACCGGCTCGACCCGGAGGCGGAACGGGACGTCGCCCGTCGGCTGCCACCCCGGCTCGCACAGACCGCGGAGGCGGACCCGGTCCGTTTCATGCTGAGCGTGGAGATCTCCACCATCTACAAGCGGGATGACCGGACCCGCAAGGTGCACCACCTGATCTACCTGCCGGATCTGGACGCGGTGGCCCGGTTCAACACCGCGCTCGGCCGGATCGGCAACCTCGGCTCCGACGGCCGGCCGATCCTCGGACTGGACTCCCGCGACCTGCTGGAGATCACCCTGGAGGCCAGCCCGGACGGCTACCTGGTGCCCGCGCACATCTGGACTCCCTGGTTCTCCGCGCTGGGCTCGAAGTCCGGCTTCGACGCGATCGCGGACTGCTACGCGGACCTGGCCGAGCACATCTTCGCCGTGGAGACGGGTCTCTCCTCCGACCCCGCGATGAACTGGCGGGTCGGCAGCCTGGACGGCTACCAGCTGGTGTCCAACTCGGACGCGCACTCGCCGCCGGCGCTCGGTCGGGAGGCGACAGTGCTAACCGCCGAACGGGACTACTTCGCCGTTCGGGAGGCGCTGCGTACCGGTGACGGCCTGGCCGGGACGATCGAGTTCTTCCCGGAGGAGGGCAAGTACCACGCGGACGGGCACCGGCTGTGTGGGATCAACTGGTCTCCGGAGCGCACCCGTGCGGCCGACGGGCGCTGCCCCGAGTGCGGCAAACCCCTCACCGTGGGCGTCCTCAGCCGGATCGAGGAGTTGGCGGACCGCCCGGACGGGCACCGGCCCGCGCACGCCCGGGACGTCAACCATCTGGTGCCACTGGCCGAGATCCTCGGCGAGATCAACAAGGTGGGTGCCCGGTCGAAGAAGGTCGAGGGACGGCTCAACGAGCTGCTGGCCACGCTCGGCCCCGAGCTGGAGATCCTGACCACGACGCCGCTGACCGAGATCGAGCAGGCCGGTGGTGAGCTGCTCGCGGAGGGCATCGGGCGGCTGCGGCGCGGAGACGTCCGCCGGGTGCCCGGTTACGACGGCGAGTACGGCGTGATCACGCTCTTCGACCCGGCCGAGTTGGGCGCGCAGGAGACGCTGTTCGACGTACCGGTGCCGGCCCAGCGACGACCCGCGGAGTCGGCTCCCCGGGTAGCGGCCAAGCGCCCGGCGGCGGCGAAGGCGGAGCCGAAGCGGAAGCCGGTCCCGGCGCCCGCGCCGCCGATCGCGTCGCCGCCGTCTCCGCACGAGCCGTTCGAGCCGATGCTCTCCGGCATGGAGGAGGTCGGCACCGGCCTGCTGGACCGACTGGACGCCATGCAGCGGGTGGCCGCCTCCGCGCCCGGCGGCCCGCTGCTCATCGTGGCCGGTCCGGGCACCGGCAAGACCAGGACGCTCACCCACCGGATCGCGTACCTCTGCGCGGAGCTGAACGTCTTCCCCGAGCACTGCCTCGCGATCACGTTCACCCGCCGGGCCGCCGAGGAGCTGCGGCACCGCCTCGACGGCCTGCTCGGCCCGGTCGCCGAGGACGTCACAGTGGGTACGTTCCACGCGTTGGGGTTGACCATCCTGCGGGAGAACGCCGACGCGGCGGGTCTCCCGGCCGACTTCCGGATCGCCGACGACGCCGAGCGGGCGGCAGCACGCACCGAGGCCGGCGACGACAGCGCCGCGTACGTGTCGCTGCTGCGCAAGCAGGACCTGGTCGACCTGGACGAACTGGTGACCCTGCCGGTGGAACTGCTGCGGACCGACCGGAGGTTGGTGGAACGGTACCGGGACCGCTGGCGTTGGATCTTCGTCGACGAGTACCAGGACGTCAACGAGGTGCAGTACGAGCTGCTGCGGCTGCTCAGCCCCGCGGACGGCAACCTCTGCGCGATCGGCGACCCGGACCAGGCCATCTACTCGTTCCGGGGCGCCGACGTCGGCTACTTCCTGCGCTTCTCCGAGGACTTCACCGACGCCCGACTGGTCCGGCTCAACCGCAACTACCGTTCGTCGGCCCCGATCCTGGCCGCCGCCGTGCAGGCCATCGCGCCGTCCTCGCTGGTCCGGGGCCGGCGACTGGACCCGGCCCGGCTCGACCCGGAGGCTCCGCTGGTCGGGCGCTACCCGGCGGCGTCGGTGGCCGAGGAGGCCGACTTCGTGGTGCGTACCGTCGACGATCTGGTCGGCGGGTTGTCGCACCGTTCGCTGGACTCGGGCCGCATCGACGGCCGGTCCACCTCGCTGTCGTTCTCCGACATCGCCGTGCTGTACCGCACCGACGCGCAGGCCGCCCCGATCGTGGACGCCCTGACCCGGGCGAACATCCCCGTGCAGAAGCGTTCCCACGACCGGCTGCGGGATCGGCCCGGGGTGGCCGCCATCGCCCGCGAACTACGGCACGCCGACGGTCTGGCCGGTTCACTGGCCGCCCGGGTGCGGCTGGCCGGTCAGGTGGTCGCCGAGCGGTTCGCCGTACCCACCCTGGATGGCGCCGGCAGCACGGTCCGTCCCGAGGACGTCCGCTCGGCCGTGGACCTGCTGACCCCGCTGGCCCGACGCTGCGGTGACGACCTGGAGGCCTTCCTGTCGCAGTTGGCCACCGGCGCGGAGGTGGACGCGCTCGACCCGCGCGCCGAGGCGGTCACGCTGCTCACCCTGCACGCCGCCAAGGGTTTGGAGTTCCCGGTGGTCTTCCTGGTCGGTGTCGAGGACGGGCTGTTGCCGTTGCGCTGGCCGGGCTCGACGCCCGACGAGGACGCCGTCGCCGAGGAGCGCAGGCTCTTCTTCGTCGGCCTGACCCGGGCCCAGGACCGGCTGTACGTCAGTCACGCCGCCCGCCGCACCCGGCACGGCACCGAGCGCGACTGCGCACCTTCACCGTTCCTCGGCACCATCGACCCCGGCCTCTTCGAACGCTTCGGCGAAGCCGAACCCCGCCGCCCCAAGGACCGCCAACTCCGCCTGATCTAACCCCGGCCCCCCACACCCCACACCCCACACCCCACACCCCACACCCCGTCGATCTTGCACTTTCGGTCGTCGTTGTGCGTGGGATGCACCTTATGCCGGCGCAGAAAGTGCAAGATCGACGAAGCTGGGGACGGGTGAGGGTGAGGGGCGGGGCGGGGGCGGTCAGTTGAGGAGGGAGGCGAGCCAGGCGCCCACCAGCAGGGCCGGGCCGAGCGGCAGCAGGGTGTTCCGGTGCACCTTTCGGGCGGCGAGCAGGCCGAGCACCAGACCGCCGTGCAGCACGTGCGGCAGGAGCAGCCCGGCCAGCAGGGCGTCCCACCCCAACCAGCCGAGCGGCAGGCCGAGGACGGCGGCGAGTTTCACGTCCCCGAAACCCAGCCGTGAGCCGGGCAGCAGGGCCAGCATCACGTGCGCCGCGACCGCGACCGCCGCACCTCCCAGCGCGCCGAGCAACCGGTCGGGAGTGCCGGACAGCAGCGCCGCGGTGGTCAGCCCTCCGAGGGCCAGCAACCCGGCGACGAGCACCAACGGGTCGGGCAGCCGCAGGCAGGCCAGGTCGACCCGCGCCAGCACCAGACCGACCGCCGCGACCGCGAGGAAGACCGGCAGCGCCGGGTCGTCACCCACGGAGACGGCAAGGCCGACAAAGACGCTGGCCGCCACCATCGGGTCGACCCAGGGCCGTCGGATCGGCTGCGACCCTGGAAACGCCCATGGCCGGACGTCCGCCGTGGCGAAGCGCCGCGACACCAGGGGTACGACGAGGCCGACCAGCGCGCCGAGCAGCGCGATCGGCACCAGCGCGGCGGCCGACATGGGTCGGACGTTACTGGCGGTCGCGCTCCGGCGTGTCCCCCGATCGTGATCCCGTGCCCGCCTGACGCGACCGTTCGGTGGTCACCACCAGGGCGACCCCGGCGACGATGACAGCACCGCCGAGCAGCACCTGCGAAGTGATCGGCTCGGCCACCAGCAGCGCGCCGAGCGCCACCGCGACCGCCGGGTTCACGTACGCGTACGTCGACACCAGCGAGATCGGCGCGTTGTGCAGCAGCCAGACGTACGCGGTGAAGGCCACCAGCGAGCCGGCCACCATGAGGTAGCCCAGCGCCAACCAGGACCGGGCGCTCACCGCCGCCGGGTGGAAGTCGGCCAGTTCGCCCCGACCGGCGGCGAGGGCCACCAGCATCAGCGCGCCGGCCAGCATCTCGTACACAGTGGCCACGAACGGGTCGGCGGGCATCCGGATCCGTCCGGACAGGAACGACCCGACCGACCAGGAGGTGGCCGCCGCCACCACTGTCAATGCCCCGAGCAGCGGCACCGCGGCCGAACTACCTCCCGGCAGCACCAGCAGGATGAGCCCGACGAAGCCCACTGTGACCCCGGCGAACGTCCAGATCGGCGGCCGGTCCCCAGTGGCCGAGCGCAACAGCACCACCAGCAGCGGCACCGTGGCCACCAGCAGCGCGGCGATCCCGGACGGCACCGCCACTCCCGGCGGCCCCGATTCGGCGAGCACCACCAGGCCGTTGCCAGCGGTGAGCAGGAGCACCCCGACCAACGCGGCCGAGCCGAGTTGCCGTCGGTCCACCCGCAGCGCGCCGGGGCCTCGACGCAGTCGCAGCACCACCGCCAGGACCAGGCCGGCCACGGCGAACCGGAGGGCGGCCGACAGCAGCGGAGGCATCGTCTCCACGGTGATCCGGATGGCCAGGTAGGTCGACCCCCAGAGTACGTAGACCACGATCAACGCGGTCCAGATCAGGGTCGGCGTGCTGCTGGCACGACGGGCGGCGAGGGCCGTGGTGCTCGGTGGAGGTGAGCTCATCAGTGGACCACGCTACGGTGGCCCCGGAGCCCGCGTCGCGCTTTGGTGGCCGGCCTCTCACCACTCGTGCAGGAGGGCGGCATGACGAACTACGGACAACCGGGGAGCGGCCACCCAGGGCCGTGGCGTGGGCAAAGACCCGACGAGACGCCCGGGCGACCGGCGCAGCAGCCCTACCCGCCCGCGTCGGAGCCCTACCCGCCGGCGGTCCCGTCGTACCCGCCCGCACCGCAGGGACGACCCGGCCCGTACGGCGGGCCACCCAACCCGCCCTACGGTGCGGCGCCCGGCGCGCCCTACGGCGGCGGGACGGACACGCCCTACGGCCACGAGCCCCGCACGCCCTACGGCGGCTCGTACCAGCCGACCCCACCGACCCCGCCGCACGGCGGGCAGCCGTACCGGCCCGACGAGCCGTACGGCGAGGATCCGGCACCGGGCCGGCGCGGTCGGGGGCCGCTGATCGCGGTACTGGCCGTCGTACTGCTGGTGGTGGCTGTCGCCGGCGTGTTCTGGTTCCGCCGCGGGCAGAGCGACCCGGCATCGGTGGCCGCGCCGAGCAGTTCGGCCGTTGCCGGTGAGCCCAGCGCGGACGCGGTCGAGCCCGCGCCGAGCGCGGCCGCGCCGGAGTCGTCGGCCGATCCCCGGTTCGCGAAGGTCGGCCAGTGCGTCCGCAACGACGGCACCGCCGGCGGCAAGCCGAAGCTGTTGATCACCGGCTGTACCGCGAAGTCGTACGAGGTGCTGAGCCGGATCGACGGCCCGACCAGCGGCGAGCGGGACGCCGAGGCCAAGTGCGGCAAGGTCGAGGGCTACACCAACTGGTATTTCTTCGACAGTGAGCTGGACACTCTCGATTTCGTCCTCTGCCTCAAGCAACGCTGAGACCACCCACCCCCGGGGATGACATGACGACCTACGGACCTGCGGGTTCCGATCAGCCGGACGATCCGTACCAGCGCCCGCCCAGTGGGCCTGACAGCTCACCACCGGTCGACCCGACCCTGCCCCAGGAGAGCACCCCGCAGCCTGCGGACGACCCGACCCGGCAGCAGTGGGGCCCGCCGTCGATCAGCGCTGAGCCCCCGACGGCACCCATGTGGGCGCCGCCGCCCACCAACCCTGAGCCGCCGACCACGCCGATGTGGGCGCCGCCGCCCACCTCGGGCCCGGGTTACCCACCGCCCGGGCCGTTCCCACCGGCCGGGCCGTACCCACCGGCGGGCCCGATGCCCGGCCAGCCGGCCGGGCCGATGCCGGGTCAACCACCCGCGCCCTGGGGTCAGCAGCCCGCCGGCGGCTATGGGATGCCGCCCGTCGCGCCGGCGAAGAAGACCGGCCGCAACGTCGCTCTCATCATCACGGTGGTGGTGCTGCTCGTGCTCTGTCCGTGCCTCGGCCTGGCCGGATGGGCGGTCTGGAAGGTGGCCGACGCTGGCAGTGACGCGGCTCGTACCCCGTCGACGAGTGCCCCGGGCGTTCCACCCGCGCTGCCCAGCGACTCCCCGACCTCGGCCGCCCCGACTCCGGGCGAGGAGTTCGCCAGGGGTGACTGCGTGGTGAACGACGGCAGTGAGACCGACGCGGAACTCCGCAAGGTGCCCTGCGGCCCGAACACCTATCAGGTGCTGCTGCGAATTCCGGCGACCACGGACGGCGACCGGTGCGAGACGCTCGCGCCACAGGCGACCGCGAACTACGTGCACGACAACTCGGTCGACCTCTTCGACTACGTGCTCTGTCTGAAGAAGCGCTAGCCCGATCCGGCCGATCGGTGGCCCGATTGCCAAAACTAGGGCTGTCTAGCGTGGACGCTAGAGAGCCCTAGTTTACGGTCGATGGCCTCGACACGCCGGTAGCCCCATCTATCCATGTCTAGCCTCGCAGCTAGATGGCCCGATAATCTGCGATGCGTGGATCCGGTCCGCAACCCGTACGCGCCGGGCGCCGGTCAGCGTCCGCCCGAACTTGCCGGGCGGGGGCGAGAGCTGGACGTCTTCGACATCGTGCTCGAGCGCATCGCCCGGGGCCGACCCGAGCGCAGCCTGATGCTCACCGGGCTACGTGGCGTCGGCAAGACGGTCCTGCTCAACACGCTCCGGTCGCAGGCGATCAACCGGCTCTGGGGCAGCGGCAAGATCGAGGCTCGACCGGACCAGTCGTTGCGCAGACCGGTCGCCGCCGCACTGCACATGGCGGTCCGGGAGCTCGCCCCCCGCCACCGCGCACCGGACCGGATCGACGCGTTCCTCGGCGTCCTCAAGGCGTTCGCCCAGCGGTCCAACCCGACCGGCCGGGCCGGTGCGGCCACCAAGCTGCGCGACAGGTGGCAGCCCGGCATCGACGTGCCGGCCGCCAGCGGCCGGGCCGACTCCGGTGACATCGAGATCGACCTGGTCGAACTGTTCAGTGACGCCGCCGCCGTGGCCAGTGACGTTGGCACCGGCATCGCCATCTTCATCGACGAGATGCAGGATCTCGGCCCGGAGGACGTGTCGGCGCTCTGCGCCGCCTGCCACGAGCTGTCCCAGCTCGGCGCGCCGCTGATCGTCGTCGGCGCCGGCCTTCCGCACCTGCCGGCCGTGCTCAGCGCCGCCAAGTCGTACTCCGAACGGTTGTTCCGCTATCAACGTATCGACCGGCTCGACCGGATCGCCGCCGATCGGGCGCTCTGCGCGCCCGCCGAGCGCGAGGAGGTCGAGTACGAGCAGAAGGCACTCGACCTGCTCTACGAGAAGTCCGGCGGCTATCCCTACTTCGTCCAGGCGTACGGCAAGGCCACCTGGGACCACGCGCCACGCTCGCCCATCACCGCCGCCGACGTGCGGGTCGCCGCGCCCGAGGCGGAGGCCGAGCTGGCGGTCGGTTTCTTCGGTTCCCGGTTCGAACGGGCGACTCCCGCCGAACGCGAGTACATGCGGGCGATGGCCATGATGTCCGCGGTCGAGGGCGAGCCCGGCGCGGTGATCCGCGACGACATGGACGCCGCGGTGCCCACCGCGGAGATCGCCCGTGCCCTCGGCCGCAAGCCGGCCAGTCTGTCCCCGGCCCGGGACGCGCTGATCAAGAAGGGGCTGATCTACTCCGGTGAGCGGGGCACTGTCGCCTTCACCGTCCCGCACTTCGGCCGGTACCTGCGGACGCAGCCGGCCTGACCCCCAACAATCGCGTCGACCCGGTCAGACCTTGGACCAGGGCGCCGGAAAGAGCACCTCACCGCGAGGCGGGGGCCCCTCCTCGCTGGTGGACGGCGGCAGCACCAGCGCCTGCCAGGGTTCACCGAGGCCGGCCCACGGGCCGGTCAGGCCCAGTTCACTCGCCGGGCCGAACCCGAACCGGCGGTAGAAGACCGGAGCACCGAGGACGACGACCAGCCGCTCGCCCAGCTCGGTGGAGGCGTCCAGGGCAGCCTGCACGACCGCCGTGCCGTGCCCGACACGCTGTCGGTGCGGCGCGACCGCCACCGGGCCGAGGGCCAGGACGGGCACGTCCGAGCCTCGCTCCGGCCGCAGCCGCACCCGGGTGAGCAGCGCGTAGCCGACCACCTCACCGCCGTACTCGGCGATCATGGCCAACTCCGGCAACCAGGCGGTGGTGTCGCGTAGCTCGTCGACCAGGCTGACCTCGGGCGGCGTCGCCACGTCCGGGCGGGCGAAGGCGGCGGCCAGTACGCGGCGGACCGGGCCGGCGTCGGCCGGGTCCTCGGGGCGTAGCCGCAGCGTGGTCACCCGCGCGACGTTACCCGCCAGCGCCCGTCCATCCGTGACGGTCGCTCGATTCGGCGTGGCGTACGTGTACGAACACCAATCCGATCCTGCGGTTGACGGGGTAGCAAACGTCGCGACGGGGTATGACTGATCCATGACGCCCGTACGCTCCCTCGCCCGCGCCATGCTGAGCGGCATCTTCGTGGTCAGCGGGTATCGCAACCTACGCGACCCCGGCCGGCTCGCGGTGACCGCCAAACCGGTGACCGACAGGGTCGCACCGGTGCTGAAAAAGGCACACCCGAGCTTCCCCACCGAGACCGAGACCTTGATCCGGCTCAACGCGGCCGTGCAGGTCAGCGCCGGTCTGATGCTGGCCACCGGCCGGTTCAGCCGACCCGCCGCGCTGGTTCTGGCCGGCACGCTGGTCCCGGTCACCATCGCCGGGCATCCCTTCTGGAACAACGACGACCCGATCGCCAAGAACAACAATCAGATTCATGTCCTGAAGAACCTCGGGCTCCTCGGCGGTCTGCTGCTCGCCGCGGCGGACACCGGCGGCAAGCCGGGTCTGCGGTGGCGGACGGGCCATCGCATCGGCCACTCTCGACGTTCCATGCAACGCGCCGTCCGGACCGCCCGCCGCGAGGCCCGAATCGCCGTCCGCTCCGCCTCCACCGCACGTCGACTCCCCGGCTGACCTGCGTCGATCCGTCTCCGTCTCACCCACACCCCTCGCTAAGGCCACGAATTACCTGAACCACCCGGTAGGCGTTAACGCGGTGGAAATGTCAAAAACATGTGTGGGATCGGACACGGTCGCATAACGCGGGAGGCACTGACGTGAGGCGCCGTTCTAGGCTCCGTGCAGGACCTGGACGGGTAGGACGACCTTGGTACGGGGGTGGCCACGCCATGCCGACGGATGTCGGTAGACGGGCGGACCGCCTCGCCCCAATCCAACGTGTGACACGCGGGATCGACCGCGTGACGCGCGGGATCGATCGCAGGAACGTCGTACGGGGCGCCATCGTGGCCGCCGTCGCCTATGCCGCATGGCTTGCCATCGGCGCCTTCGGGCGGCCGTACAACTTCTTCGACATGAAGATCTACCACGGTGCCGTGGTGTGGTGGGCGAGCGGTCACGAGCTCTACGAGTTCATCGCGCCCGAAACCACACTCGGGTTCACCTATCCGCCCTTCGCCGGGCTGGTCATGTTGCCGATGGCGCAGCTGCCGATCGGCGCGGCCGGCCTGGTCAACGCCGCCGCCAGCATCGCCGCCTTGGCGCTGGTGCTGGCCGGGCTGCTCCGGCCCATCGTGGACCGACTGGGGTGGCCACTGTGGTTCACGGTGGCCCTGGCGGTGCCGCTCGCCGTCGCCATCGAGCCAGGTCGGGAGACGCTCGGCTACGGCCAGGTCAACATCCTGCTGTTCGCCTTGATCATGGCTGACCTGATCGGCCTTCGCTGGCGGTCCCGGCGGGGCACCCACTACGCCGCCACCGACGGCCCGCTGCTGCGCTTCATCTACGGCGGGGCCTGGGCGGGGGCCGGCATCGGCCTCGCCACCGCGGTCAAGCTCACCCCCGCGCTGTTCATCGCGTACCTGCTGATCACCCGCCAGTGGCGGGTGGCGGCCACCGCCATCGGCACCACGATCGGCGTGACGTTGGGGACCTTCGCGATCGTCGGTGACGAGTCGCGGACCTACTTCGGCAGCGTGCTGTGGCAGACCGAACGGGTCGGCGCGGCGGACATGACGCCCAACCAGTCCCTCGCCGGCCTCCTCGCCCGACTGTACGACTCGATCGAGACCCCGGGGCTGCTGTGGCTCGCCTTCTCGGTGCTGGTCCTGGCGCTGGGCCTGTCCCGGGCGGCCAGTTCCCGCGCCGACGGTGACGAGTTGACCGCCTTCACGTTGGTCGGTCTCACCGCGAACGTGATCAGCCCGATCTCCTGGACGCACCACCTGGTCTGGGTGATCCCGGCGATCATCGTGCTGGCCGACGCCGCCGTGCGTCGCCGCGAGGCGAGCCGGGGGATGCCGCAGCGCTCCGGCCAGGGGTCGGCCTTCGGCGGTCTACCCGGGGTCAACGGGCTCCGCCCGCCGATCTGGTACCCGACGCTGACCGGGCTCCGCCACGGCTTCGCCGCGATCGGGCTCTACCTGCTCTTCCTGATCTCCCCGATCTGGCCGTACGAGCACCAACTGCCGGAAATGTCGCACTACCAGGATGGCCTGTTCGGGGCACTGATGGAGAACTCGCTCGCGCTCGCGCTGATCGTCCTGGTCGCCGCGCTGCCCTGGCGGCCAGGCGCGGAGCCGGCGTTCTACGGCGACCGGCTCGCCCGGGCCGTGGCGGTCAACGGCCGCCGCTGAGCGGTCAGGGGCAGTTGACCCATTCCTCGGTACCGTCGGTGAAGACCTGCCGCTTCCAGATCGGCAGTCGCGCCTTGACCTCGTCGACCAGTCGGGCGCAGGCCGCGAAGGCCGCCGCCCGGTGCGCGGTGCTCACCGCTGCGACCAGCGCCACGTCGCCGATCACCAGGGGGCCGACCCGGTGCGAGACCGCCACCGCGTAGACGTCGGGCTCCGCGGCGATCTCGGCTGCCACCTCGCGCAGCACCTGTGCGGCACTCGGGTGCCCCTCGTACTCCAGGCTGGTGACCTGGCGACCGTGGTCGTGGTCGCGGACCACGCCCTGGAACGACACCACCGCGCCGGCCCGGCGGTCAGCGACCGCCGCCTCGTGCGTGGCGAGGTCGAGCGGCTGGTCGGTGACCTCGCCGAAGGTGATCGCTGGTGCGGTCACGATGCACGCTCCCCGGGAAACAACGGCAGTGGCACGATCGGCACCCGGTCGCCCGGCTCACCGCTGGTGCCGGGTCGGATGACCGCGAACCCGTCCGCGCCGGCCAGGCCCCGCAGCATCGCCGAGCCGACGTGACGAACCGGGAACGCGACGCCGGCGGACCGGTCCAGTCGGACCAACGCCAGGTGGGTGTGGTCACCGCGACCGGGCACCGCCTCGGCCAGCGTGACCTGCGGCAGCACCGGCATCGACCGGCCCTGGAGGCCGGCGAGCAGCGGGGCGACAAGCGACACCAGCGCGACGATGGCCGACTGCGGGTTGCCCGGCAGCCCGGCCACGAACCGAGCTCGCCCGTCGGGGCCGGTCAGCCGGGCCAGCAGCATCGGGAAGCCCGGGCGGACCGCCACCGTGTTGACCACGTAGTCGGCGCCGAGCGCCTCCAGGGTCGGGTGCAGGTGGTCGACCGGGCCGTTCATCGTGCCGCCGGTGGTGCAGACCAGATCGGCGTGGCCCAGCGCCGAGCGTAGGGCCGCCACGTGCGCGGGTAGCGTGTCGGCCACCGGGCCGACCACGTCGGATGGGCGGACCTGGCAGCCGTACCGTCGCAGCCAGGCCGGCACCGCAGGGCCCAGCGCGTCACGGATGCGACCGGCCGCGGGCGGGCCCGCCGTCAGCAGTTCGTCGCCGAAGACCAGCAGCGCGGCGCGCGGCGCCCGCCGGACCCGCAGCGTGTCGTGCCCGCAGGCGGCGGCCAGGCCGATCACCGCCGGGTCGACCGGCGTGCCGGCCGGCAACAACTCCTCATCGGCGTACGCCTCCTCGCCGGGGTTCCGCCACTCGGGCGTCTCCCGGGGAGTGCCGCTGATCAGGCCGGTGGTGGATGCGGTGGACTCCTCGACGCGGAGCACGGCGGTGGCGCCCTCGGGCACCATCGCGCCGGTCGCGATCTCGACGGTGGTGTCGTCCTCGGTGAGCGGCGCGGGGGTGCTGCCTGCCAGGACCCGGCCGACGACGCGCCACGGCCCACTGCCGCGCACCGCCCAGCCGTCCACGCTGGAGGTCGGGAACGCCGGCAGGTCGGTGCGGGTGGTCAACGGCTCGGCCAGGGTCGACCCGTCGGTGTCGACAAGTGGTCGGGTGGCGGCTGGCAGCGCGGCGGCCAGACCGACCGCGTAGACCCGAGAACGGGCTTCTTCCCAACCGGCTGGCGGTGGGGCGGTGACCCGATCCGCTGTGGGTGCGGTTTCCGTGCTCACCGACCGAGCCTATCGGCACGGACCGACACCCGCCCGGGCCTGACGCGCACCGGTCACTGGTCACCACCGCGCACCGGTCACTGGTCACCACCGCGCACCGGTCACTGGTCGCCGCCGCGAAGCGGTCAGTGGTCGCCGCCGCGAAGCGGTCAGTGGTCGCCGCCGCGGAGCTGGTCGACGGTGTGCCCGAGGATCGGCCCGAGAACGGCCAGGCCATCCCGGGCACCGCCGGTCGAGCCGGGCAGATTGACCACCAGCATCCGGCCAGCGACCCCGGCCAGGCCCCGGGACAGCACCGACGCCGGCACCCGGTCACGACTGTGCGCGCGGATCGCCTCGGCGATGCCGGGGACCTCGTAATCCAGTAGACCCCGGGTCACGTCCGGTGTCCGATCCGTCGGGGTCACTCCGGTGCCACCGCTGGTCAGCACCACCTCGACACCGTCGGCGCGGGCGGCCCGCAGAGCGTCGCCGACCGGCTCACCGTCGGGCACCACCACCGGGTCGTCGACCTGGCAGCCCAGCTCACGCAGGCCGGCGACGAGCAGCGGCCCGCTGGTGTCGGCGTAGACACCTGCGGCGGCCCGGTTGGAAGCGACGATCACCCGAGCCCGGATCACGGCCGGTCCTCCGGACGGACCCACTCGCCGGTCTTGCCGCCCTCCTTGCGCAGGACCCGGACCGCCTCCACCGAGGCCGCCGGGTCGACCGCCTTGACCATGTCGACCAGGGCGAGACCGGCGACAGCAACCGCCGTCAGTGCCTCCATCTCCACCCCCGTCCGGTCCGCGGTGCGGGCAGTGGCCGTGATCTCCACGGTGTCGGCGGTCAGCCCCAGGTCGACGGTGACACCGTGCAGGGCGATCGGGTGGCAGAGCGGGATCAGATCAGGGGTGCGCTTGGCCCCCATGATTCCGGCGAGCCGCCCGACGGCCAACGCGTCACCCTTGGGCAGCCCGTCGCGATGCAACAGGTCGATGACCTCGGGCGTGGTCCGCAAACGGCCGGCCGCGACGGCCAACCGACCCGTCACCGCCTTGGCAGAGACGTCGACCATGCGGGCCGCGCCGGCGCGATCGACGTGGCTGAGCTGCGCGGGTTCGGTCACGGTCGTGAGCCTATCGGTGCGGTACGACGGCGGTCGGAAGGAGCGGCGTCACGCTGACGACGCACCGGGTGCTGACGGCGCAACGGTCCCGACGCCGCTCCTCCCTCACCGACCCGCCGCCGAGGTCGCTGGGGGGCCCTGGCAGCGGGCGCGTGTCGACGACCCGGTTCTGCCCACTGGCAGAACCTCCCCCGTTCGCCGATACGGCCGCCAAGTTACCGGGCCTGCCGATAAGAAATCGATAAGCGCCGTTCAGGCTGGTCAGCGCTTTGCGACCATTGCCGCTCCAGTCAACTCGGCGAGGCGACGTTCGGCCTCGAAGCGCTCCGGCACACCCATCCGTCGGAAGATCGCCAACGCCCGCTCCCAGTGCCGCCGCGCCTCGGCCGGGTCGATACGGGCGAAGTGTTCGGCGAGCCCGGCCAGCGCTCGGCCCTGCTCGTGGGGGTGCGCGATCCGAGTGGCCAACCGCAACGCCTCCTGGTGCACCTCGAATGCCTCGCCACCTCGCCCCTGCGCCAGCAGGGTGCGGCCGAGTTCGTTCAGCGCAGCCGCCTCGACGTGTCGCTCCCCCGAACCGACCGACAGCTTCCGGGCCAACTCGTGCTCCTGCTGGGCCTCCACCAGACGACCCAGACCGCGATAGGCGATCCCGAGGTCGTTGCGCACCTCGGCCTCGGCATACCGGTGGCCGGTGCGATCGCGCAGCGCCAACGAGGCCAGGAGAATTCGGATCGCCTGCGGAAGGTCACCCATTCGGAGGCGTACGGCGCCGATGTGGCTGAGAGCGTTGAGCGTGTGGAACTCGTCGGAGTTCGTTCGGGCCCACGCCAGGTGCAGGCGGTGTATACGCAACGCCTCCTCGTAACGCCCCAGGGACGTCAGTGCGATGCCCAGATTCGGCAGCACCATCGGCACCCTGACGTTGCCGTACCCCTTGTAGTCACGCAGGCACTCCAGACCGACTGTCACCGCTTCGGCCAGATTGCCGCTCCACCAGTAGACGGCGGCGAGATTGGCGCGGTATCGGGCGGCGTTCAGCACGTCCCGTGCGTCTCCGGCGAGGGCGACAGCGCGAGTCAGATGGTGCAGCGCTGCCCGGTTGTCGCCGGTGCGGACGTATCCGGAAGCAAGGTAGTTGTTCATCAATGCCGTTGCGCCGACGTCCCCGGATGCTTCCGCTGCGGTCAGCGCGTGCCGGTGGGTCGTGATGATGTCCTCGAAGTATCCACGGATGTAACACAATCGCCAGAGAGCGCGGGCCAGTCGCCAGGAGTGCTCGTGGAAGCCCTCATCGAGGGTTGACCGCACCATCGTCACCAGGTCCGCCCGCTCCGTCTCCAACCAGTCGGCGGTCGGTTCCCCGATCGCGTCGATCAACTCGGGTCGCCCGAACGGGAGATGTGTGACGCGGGATCCCAGGTCGTTGAACTCCAGCGTCTTGGCGACCCTCAGTGCCACCGCCAGAGTGAAATCGAACAGGTAAGCCAGCCCGGCCTTTCGGTCGCTCGCGGAGTCGATACGCGAACACAGTTCGATGGAGTACTGCCGAATGAGGTCGTGCAGTCGATATCGCGTCGAGTCCAGGTCCTCCACCAGATTGCTGTCGACGAGGTCGTCGAGCGCCGCGCGAGCTTCGGCGATCGTCAGACCGGTCAGTGCGGCGACCGCCGGCACACTGAAGCGGCTGCCGGGGTACAGACCCAGGAATCGGAAGACACGCTTGGTCGGCGGTGGAAGCGGCTCGTAGGAGGCAGCGAAGGCCCCGGTGACAGTGCTCTCCTCCTGAGCCAGGTGGTGCAGCACCGGAGCATCGCCAGCCATCTGCTCGACCAGGTCTGCCAACCGCCAGCCGCGCCGATGCGCCAGCCTGGCACCGGCCAGCCGAATCGCCAGTGGGAGATACCCGCACCGGCGCACCACCTCGGCTGCCGCCTCCGGCTCGGCTTCGACCCTGTCCCGACCGACGCTCAGGCTGAGGAGTTCCACGCTCTCCCGAGGGCTGAGCAGCGGAAGTGTCTGCGAAGGCCCGACATGCGGATGGGTCAGACGCCGCCGCGAGGTCACCAGCACGACGGTGGTCGGCTCGACCGGCAGCAGGGGCATGATCTGCTCGCTGCTCGCCGCGTTGTCGAGGACTATCACCGACCGCCGCCGGGCCAACTCCTGCCGCCACAACTCCATCCTGTCGTCGGACTCCATTGGTACACGGCCAGCCGGAACGCCCAACTGCCGTAGCAGGGAGACCAGAGCACTCGCCGGCTCCACCCGGCTCTTTCCGCCGTGCCCGCACAGGTCGATGAACAGCGCGGCGTCCGGGTATCGATCGGCCAACCGGCGGGCGAGGTGCACGGCGAGTGTCGTCTTGCCGCTACCCGCCATGCCGTCGATGATGTGTACGGCTGGCACCCGCTCCTCGACCCGCCAGGTCTCCGCCAGCAGCCGCGACACCACGTCCTCCCTGCCGACGAAGTCGGTGACCGCTCGGGGAAGGTGATCCACCAGGTCGGGCTGAGGCGCTCTTACGGGGAGCAGGACACCGGCTGTGGAAGTTGAGTTCGTATCAGGGCGGGCGCTCTGGCCAGCCGGACGGGATGCGGCGCGGTTCGCCGGTCGCCGAGATGGCACCGCCGAAACGATCGTGCGGTGGAGAGCCTGGAGGTCGGAACCCGGGAGGACGCCGAGTTCGGCCATCAGCTTCGTCCGAACCTCGTCGTACGTGACGAGCGCGCCCGCGTGGTCGCCGCGCTCGTGCAGCGCCCGGGCGAGGAGGACGTACGCCGTTTCCCGGAGGGGATGACGGGCGATGACCTCCCGTAACAGGGGGATCGCCTGGTCGCCCCGTCCCGCCCTGAGTTGCGCGTCGGCAAGGAGTTCCACGGCCAGCAGGCGCTCCTCCTCGGCGGCCACCACGCGCGCGCCGAGCACAGGCCCGAGCGCTATGCCGGCGAGCATCGCACCCCGCCAGCGCGCCACGGCGGACCCCAACCGTTCCAGGGCGCGGTTGACGTGGCCGGCTATCAGGGCTTCGCGACCCGCAGCACACTCCATCTCGACGCGAAACACGTCGATAGCTTCCGGCCCAAGGGTGAGCCGGTAGCCGCTCTGCTGCCTGACGAGGACACCCCGACCGGACTCGAAAGCCTCGAAGGTTCGGCGCAGATTGGCGGCGTAGGTCCGTACGTTCGCCACCGCGGAGCGCGGCGGGCCGTCCGGCCACAGCTCGTCGACCAGGTCGTCGACGGTCACCAGTTGCCCGGGTTGGACCGCGAGCATCGCGAGGACAGCCTGCTGTTTGGGCGTACCCAGGTGCAGCTTGCGACCGAGCAGTTGCACCGAGAGGCCGCCGAGAAGTTGAATCTCCACCCGTCCCCCTGCTTCAGCGGGGTATTCAGCCGATCACGCAACGAAGCTTACGGGCACCGGATGTAACGGCTGATGCCAATCAGGCTGCCGCTGCGAACGCTCAGGCGGCCGTCCGCTGCGACGGGCCGACGAGTGCAATGCGAACATTGCAAGAACCACCGGTTGCGTCAGCGTTCCCGACTCCTGCCGCAGCACGGAGAGATTGGAGCGAAAGCCCCCAACTAGTGGTTTCGGTACCGACCTCGGGTCCGAACCCCGGGAACGGCCCGGGGCAGTGCCACCATCATCAATGTTCATCTGGGAACGGTTACCCCCACAGTCGACGAAGGGGCCAACTGGCTGAAGCTGACCAGCGGTCGACCGAATCGGCGGATGAGTTGCGGCACCACAGCACCCACACTGGGGACGCGGTCTAATCACTCGACACCGCTCACGACATTCCGCAACGGACCGGATGCAACAGGCGAGCATCCCAGCGCTCTCCGCACCGGAACGCAAACAGAATGTCACTTATGCGTACAGGATTAACTAATGTTGAGGATAACGACATTTATCATCCCTAACTAGGGCCAACCCCATTTAAGCTCCATTCGTAGAGAGCCGGCTCCAACGGAGTCCGACAACCTCACGAAGGAGAGGGTGGGTGAAATGCGCGGAAACGAGTGGGGCTGACATCGGTGCAGGACTTCTGCATCGCTCAGCGATATGGTTGCGGGTACGACAGGCGAGGTAATCCAGGAGTTGCGTGGCCTCTTCACAACGACGCGATGACGGGACCGATCGACGGCTACGGCTGATCGTCGGTCTCCTCGTCGTTGCTGCCACGATCGTTGCGCTCGCCTCCCTGAGACTGACCTTCCCTGCGGCCGAGGCTCCGACACCCGACGGAGCAACCCTGGTCACGCTGACCGCCATGATCGCCTTGGGTGCGTTCGTCAAGACGCGCGTGCGTGTCCGGTCCACTGTGCACCTGATCAGTTGGAGCGAGGCGGCAATCGTCATCGCGGCTGCCATTGCCCCCGTTCCATGGGTGGTGCTCTGCACCTGCATCGGGATCACCATCGCCTCGGCCCGGCTACCGCCGATCAAGCTGGCCTTCGGCGTCGGCAAGAACATCCTCGTCGCGGCCGGGGCAGGCATCGCCTTCGCACTGCTCGGCTGGACCTGGCCCGCCATGCAGGCCCCGCAGCTGGTGGGTGTCCTGTCGGTCGCGTACCTCCTCGCCGCCTTCCTCGACGAGGTGCTGGCGATCCCCGTGATCGCGCTCGCCTCCGGCACCAAGATCTCGACTCGGTTCCGCAGCAACCTGGATCTCCGCCTGGCCGGCTACGCGGTCCGGTTCGTGGTGGCGGCCCTGACCCTGCTCACCCTCCAGATGGACCCACGGCTCCTGCTCGCCGTTCCGCCCCTGGTCCTGAGCCTGCACCTGGCCTACTCCGCGCGCATCCGAGGCCGCACCGAGCAGCAGGCGTGGCAGCGGCTCGCCCGTACCACCGACGCGCTCAACGTGGTCGATCTGGACACCGTCCTCACCACGGCCGTCACCCAGGCCGCCGAGCTGTTCTCCGCCGACGAGGTCGAGATCGAGCTGCACGACGGCGGCCGCACCGTACGAGGCGGCACCGGTGGCATCACCTTCGACGGCCCGACCGGCACGCCCACCGACGTGGACGGCACGGTCGTCCGCGCGCCGCTGGAAGGCCACGACCGGACGGTCGACGTCGGCATGCTTCGACTGCGCTTCCGCGGCCCGGTGCAGCTCTCCGAGCGGGAGCAGTACACCCTGCGCACCTTCGCCTCCGCGCTCTGCACGGCCGTCCGCAACGCCCAGGCGTACGCCGAACTGGCCCGGGTCGCCGACGAGCACGCGTACGCGGCCTCACACGACGCGCTGACCGGCCTGGCCAACCGCCGGCACCTCCTCGACGAGGGCACCGAACAGTTGAGCACCCGCCACGCCGACGGGGTGACCGCACTGGTGCTGATCGACCTCAACCATTTCAAGGAGGTCAACGACACGCTCGGGCATGCCGCCGGCGATCAGGTGCTGGTGCAGGTGGCCGACCGGTTGCGGGGTGCGGCCCAGCCGAGCGACCTGGTGGCCCGCCTCGGCGGCGACGAGTTCGCCGTACTCATGCGCGGTCTGCCGGCCCCGGCGGTCGCCGCGCACCGGGCCGAGACGCTGCTCGCCGCCCTGCACGAGCCGTTCGAGCTGGACGGCATGCGAATCAGCGTCGAAGCCAGCGGCGGGATCTCCGGCGCCCCGTCCAACGGCGGCATGGCCGAGTTGCTGCGCCGCGCCGACGTGGCCATGTACCAGGCGAAGCGGGCCGGGCAGCGGATCTCCACGTACGCCCCGACCCGCGACACCGCCGACCTCGGTCGCCTCACCCTCGGCGGTGACCTACCGCGCGCGGTCGCCGACCACGAGTTCGTCGTCAACTTCCAACCGATCGTCGACCTGGGCACCGGTGAGGTGACCAGCGCTGAGGCGCTGGCCCGCTGGCACCACCCCACCCACGGCCTGATCGACCCGCTGCGGTTCCTGGAGGCGGTGGAACGGTCCGGGCTGCTACCGGCCTTCGCCGAAGCGATCCTCGACCAGGCGCTGATCGCGGCGGTGAGTTGGCGCGACGCCGGCTTCGACGTACCGGTCGCGGTCAACGTGTCCCCGCGCAGCCTGCTCGACGCGCGGTTCCCGGGCTCGGTGCTGGCCCGCCTCCGCGCCCACGACCTACCACCGGACCGGCTGGTCCTGGAGTTGACCGAGACGCTGACCCTCAGCCAACTCGACGTGGTCGATCGGGTGCTCAGCCGACTACGTGACGAGGGAGTCCGGTTGGCGTTGGACGACTTCGGCACCGGCTACTCCTCCCTCTCGTTGCTCTCCCGAATCCCGGTTCACGAGCTGAAGATCGACCGGAGCTTCGTGACGACGATGGAGAGCTCGGCGGAGGCCGCCGCCGTCATCCGCTCCACCCTCGACCTGGGTCGCAGCCTCGACCTGGACGTGGTGGCCGAGGGGGTGGAGAGCGAGCCGCAGCGGCGGGCCCTCTGGGAGTTGGGCTGCGTCGCCGGCCAGGGGCATCTGTTCGCCCGGCCGATGCCGTCCGGCACCCTGCTCGCGGCGATGCAGCGCGGCTCGGGCGGCCGACCGGGCACCCTCGCCGCGCCGCTGCACGACACCGGGGCGGTGATCCGGTTGAGCCAGAACCGCCGCCAGGCCGGCCGCTCCAGGCCCGACCGCCTGCCACACCTGCCCGCCTGAGCAGGCATCGCCCCGCTGCGCGGGCAGCCCAATCTGCCAGACTGTCGCGCGTGATCGTCGACGACCCGACCGCCCATCGCAGTCGCTGGCACTGGCGCACGCTCGACAACGCCGCTGGCGGACTCGCCCTCGACCTGGGCCTCTACGCCGTGTCGGCCACCTTCGCCGCGATCACCGCGGTCACGTCCACCCTGCTGCCGCACCGCGCCTGGGGCGCGGTCGCCGCCGTCGGTTACCTGCTCGCAACGCTGACGGTGATCGCCCAACTTCTGCTGCGTCGACGCTCTCCAACCTCCCGGCTGATCGGTCTGCCAGCCCGCTGGGCGGTCACCGGCCTCGCCTGGGCGACCACCACACTGCTGCCCCTGGCCTGGCAGAGCATCGACCGGGCCGGTGGGCGCACCGACCGGGCCCAGGAGGAGGTGCTGGTCGTGGAGCAGGCCGGCAGCCGCCTCCTGGAACACGGCACGCCATACCTCGGACCCGACGCGATCGCCGCACTGCCACCGGGCGAGCAACTGATGGGCTACACCCCGTACCAGCCCGGCATGGCGATGTTCGGGCTGCCCAGGGCGCTGCTCGACACCTGGTGGACCGACTCCCGGGTCTGGTTCGCGGTGGGCACCGCGCTGGCGCTCGCCCTGGCCGTGGCCGCCCTGCGCAGAACACCGGCCACCGCCGGCCAGGCCACCGCCGGCCAGGCCACCGCCGGCCAGGCCACCATCGCCGCGGCCCACCGGCGGGACGCCGCCCTGCTGCGCGGCGTGCAGGCCGCCACCGTACTGCCGATCTGTGCCCTCACCCTCGCCACCGGCGGCGACGACCTACCCGTACTCGCGCTCTGCCTGCTGGCCCTCGCGTTCGCCGCCGTCGACCGACCCGGCCGGGCCGGCCTCGCGGTCGGGCTCGCCGGCGCGCTGAAGCTGTTCGCCTGGCCGGTCGCCCTGGTCCTGATCGTCTGGGGCCTGACCCGACGCGCCGGCACCCGAGTCGCTGTCGGCGCCATCGGCCTGCCCATCGCCGCACTACTGCCGGCGCTGCTGGTGGACCGCGACGCCCTCACCGAGAACGTGCTGCGTTTTCCCCTCGGCCACGGGCTGGTCACCAGCCCCGCACAGTCCCCGTTCCCCGGCTACCTGATCGCCAGCGCGCTACCCGCCGGCCGGCTGATCGCCGCTGGGCTGCTGGTCGCCGCCGGAGTGGCCATCGCCGTCCGGCTCGCCCGCCGCCCGCCCCGCACCGCCGTCGCCACCGCGCTCATCTGCGGGTACGGGCTGCTCGCCGCCATCGCCCTGATGCCCTCGACCCGCTTCGGTTACCTGCTGTACCCGCTGGCCCTGCTGACCTGGGCTCCCGCCCTGCACCGCCCGGGCGACACACCGACCGCGGCGGTTGCCGATGAGGGGTCCGGTCGGGCCACTTCGGCGTAACTTCCGAGCGGAACGGCGCGTCAGGGCGTAAACCTGAAGGCATGACCACCTACCGCGACCGGGCCGACGCCGGCCGGGTGCTCTCCGAACGACTCACCGCACTCGTCGGCGACCCGGACGTCGTCGTCCTGGGCCTCGTCCGTGGCGGCGTGCCGGTCGCCCGGGTCGTCGCCGAACGCCTCGGCGCACCACTGGACGTGCTGGTCGTCCGCAAGCTCGGCATGCCGTGGGCCCGGGAGGTCGCCTTCGGCGCACTCGGGCCGGGCGGTGTCCAGGTGCTCAACGACGCGGTGGCCAGCCGACTCAGCAGCGACGACATCGCCGAGGTCCGCCATCGGGAGCAAGCCGAACTGGAACGCCGGGAACGGCTCTACCGGGGCGACCGCCCACAGCTGGACCTCACCGGGCGGACGGCCGTGATCGTCGACGATGGCCTCGCCACCGGCGCAACCGCCCGCGTCGCCGTCGAGGTCGTCCGCCAACTCGGGGCACACCGCGTCGTGGTCGCGGTGCCGGTCGGCGCGCAGGAGGCGTACGAACTGCTCGCCGCCGAGGCCGACCAGGTCATCTGCGCGCAACGCCCGGCGGACTTCGGCGCGGTCAGCGTCTACTACGACGATTTCCACGAGGTGTCCGACGAAGAAGTCACCGAGGCGCTCACAGCAACTGCATAGGTCCACCAGGTACCGTCGGGCGATGAGTAGCCTGACCTGTCCCAAGTGTCACGGAGAAATGCGCCAGTACGAGCGCAGCGGCGTCGTCATCGACCAGTGCGGGGAGTGCCGAGGCATCTTCCTGGACCGCGGCGAGCTGGAGAAGCTGTTCGAGGCGGAGGCCAACTGGAGCCGCCAACAGACCGGCGGCGCGCCAGGGCAGCCCGCGCAGCAGCCGGCCGGCTACCCGCCCCCGCCGCCCCCGCCGCACCAGCCCGGTTACGGCGCCGTCCCGCCGCCGCCCCCGCCCGCCCACGGCTACCCGCCGCAGCCGGCCTACGGCCACCAGCAGCAGCAACACCACGGCTACCACGGCCACTACCGGCAGAAGAAGCGCAAGGGCTTCCTCGACGAGATGTTCGGCTGATCCCAGGCCGACCTCCCGCCCGGGTCGATCACGCGTCGGCCCGGGCACACCACCCGGGCCACTGATCGTTGGCGGGCGCGATGCTTCGTGCGAGGCTGAATCGCATGACCGCGATCCGACCGGACGAGGCGCTGGCCCAGGCGTACGACGGGATCACCGCGGTGGTCGGTCGACTGGACGATGCCGGCCTGCAACGAGCCACCCGCTGCCGGGGGTGGCTCGTCGCCGACCTGCTCCTGCACGTGCTCGGCGACGCCCAGCGGGCGCTCGTCACACTGGCCAGCCCCGTCGACGGCCCCGCCGACGTCGACGACGTGAGCTACTGGCGTGACTTTCCCGGCAGCGACGACGAGGCCGCCCGACACGCCTGGCGGGTCCGCCGATCGGCTGCCGCCTTCGACCGCCCGACCGGGATCGTCGAGCTCTGGCGGGACACCGCGCCGGCGGCGGTCCGCGCCGCCACGTCAGCCGACCCCGAGGGGTACGTGACCACCCAGGGACACGTGCTGCGCGTACCGGATTTCCTCGCCACCCTGACCACCGAGGCCGCCGTCCACCACCTGGACCTGACGCTGGAACTGCCCGACGCGCCGCCGCCCGGCCCACTGGCGGTACGCGTCGCGGTAGCGACGATGGACGGCCTGCTCAGCGACGACACCGTTCGACCCAGCGCGTGGGACGACCACGACTTCCTGCTGAAAGCCACCGGGCGCGTACCGCTGACCGACCGGGACCGGCTGGAACTGGGTGAGTCGGCGGGTTGGTTCCCACTGCTCGGCTGACGAACGACGGTTGCCGCGTCGGTCAGCCGATGGCCATGTCGACGAAGCGGGACAGGTGCAACTGGGCCGCAACGGTCACAGTGTCGGTCGGTCCATTTCGATGTTTAGCAACAATGAAATCCGCCTCCCCGGCTCGCGGCGACTCCTTGTCGTAGTAGTCGTCGCGGTGCAGAAGGATGACAACGTCGGCATCTTGCTCAATTGATCCTGATTCGCGCAAATCGGACAACTGAGGTCGCTTGTCGGTCCGCTGCTCTGGGCCACGGTTCAGCTGACTGACAGCGATCACCGGACACTCGACCTCCTTGGCCAACAGCTTGAGACCACGGGACAGGTCCGCGACCTCCTGCTGACGACTCTCGGTGCGCTTCGGTGAGGTCATCAGCTGGAGATAGTCGACAACGATCATTTTGAGGTCGTGCCGCTGCTTGAGCCGCCGAGCCTTGGCCCGGATCTCCATCAGGTTCATGCTCGGCGTGTCGTCGACGAAGAGCGGCGCCTCGCTGATCTCACCCATGCACCGGGCCAGCTTGGTCCAGTCGTCGTCGGAGAGCTGACCGCTGCGCAGCACGTGCAGCGGCACCCGCGCCTCAGCGGAGAGCAGCCGCATGACGATCTCGACCTTGCTCATTTCCAGCGAGAAGATGGCTGCCGCCTGGTTGGCGCGAATAGCAGCATTTCGGGCAAAGTCCATGCTAGCCGTGCTGTTGTGGGTAGGGATCATCGCCCGGCTGGCCAGGTACAGGTGTTCGTCGTTGTCGACGGTCACGCACCGCACCGGAACGCTGGGGACCGGCCGTACGTCGACGATGAACCGCGAGGTCGTTCGAACGTCGGAGGTGGTGCGGCGGCGTTCGGCGTGTGCATCCTGCTTCCGCCTGAGCCGGAAGATGACATCCGGCGTGGAGAAGTTCAGCGTGTACGCGATCGACGACTCGGGGGTGCGGCCGCGCGCCGGCTTCGCGTTGACCGTGCAGCGGTAGCCGAGGCTGACGATGAGTTCGCGTACGTCATCAGCCAGCCGCTTCGAGGTCGACGTGTACTGCAAGTTGCCGGAGGGGGCGACGGTCCCATCGGTGTCCATCAGCCCAGCGAGCAACGCCCTGCGCTGAGCCTCGGAGGCGCGCAGATAGACGCCCGGGATGTGCTTGTTCCCCGCTACCCCGACCTGACGCAACAGCCCAACGAAGGAACCGTTCCGGTGACGGCAGTCGGCACACGTCCTCGTCGCTGGATTTTCACGCAACGCCCTGGTGGAAACGCCACAGTCCACGCAGACACCGTTCCCCGGAGCAGCGGACGTGGGCTGCAGCAGAATGGTGTAGACCATCGGCCCGCTGGGCCGCACGACGAAGCCGTCCGCCTCGACGTGCGCGACCATCTCCGGATCTGCCGTGGTGAAGCGGCTGGCGTCGCTGTGCCCGTCACCGAGCCATGTTCCCAGGGTGTAGGGCGGGACCAGCAGCTCACGGTCCGGGAGTTGGATGGGAGCGCAGTTGCGTACGGCATGGTTGAGCCGTCGCTGGGCGGTGTCAGTACGTAGCGTGGCCGCGATCTGGGCGGTGGTGACAACGCCGTCGTGGTCGGCCCGGCTGCCGGCATTGACCTCCCGCTCGGCTCGTCGAAGAAGCGTGCCCAGAAGCGGACCGGCCGGATAGCCCGGTGCGGTCCAGTTCTGTGGCTTGCCGCTGCGGACGATGGGACGCCTGATCCGGCCAACCGACCCGACCTCACGGGCGACGGTGTGCAGGACATGCCGGAACTCCGGCCCAACCTGCTCAGTCGTGTCGAAGAGCGTGATCGGCTGGTTCCCCAGGGAGCTCAGCCGCTCATGTGCCGTACGCACGTTGGGCAGCGACGATTCGGGCCAGTGCCGCCTCTGCCGCGCCGGTTCCTGCCGCCGGATCGCCCGCGTGGTCGTCTTCCACAGATGCTCAGCGTCCGCCACTATGACGGTGCCGTCCGAGAACTCGACCTCGTAGCAGGGACGGTCGTGCATCACGTCGAACGCGTGTGTAACCGTGGTCGGAGAGCCGTCCGCAGCCAGTAGCTGGTCGCCCGCCTTGACCTCGCCCATGGTGGTCCAGCCATCCGGGGTCGGCAGTGGGGTGTCGAGCGCGAGCGCCTTGCCCAGACCAGGCCTTCCGGCCACGATGATCAACTGTCCGGCGTGCAGGCCGTTGAGCAGTCGGTCCAGGTCGCTGAAGCCGGTCGGCACGCCGGTCATCATGCCGCCGGTCGCTCCCACCGCCTCGATCTCGTCGAGCGTCGGCTGCAACATGTCGGCCAGAACCGCGAAGTCCTCGCTGACCCGCCGTTCGGTGACGTCGTAGACGGCCTGCTGGGCGAGGTCGACGACGTCGTCCACGTCGCGGCTGCCGCCGCTGGCGGTGCCGTAGCCCAGCTGCACGATCTTCGTGCCGGCCTCGACCAGTCGGCGTAGCACCGCCCGCTCGCTGACGATCCGGGCGTAGTAGGCGGCGTTGGCGGCGGTGGGCACGCTGGCGATGAGTGTGTGCAGGTACGGCGCGCCACCGATGCGTACCAGATCCCCGGAGTCGGCGAGCGCCGCCGCGACCGTGATCGAGTCGGCCGGCTCACCCCGGCCGTAGATGTCGAGGATGATGTCGAAGATGGTGGCGTGCACCGGCCGGTAGAAGTCGTTGGTCTTGAGGATCTCGACGACGTCGGCGATGGCGTCCTTGGAGAGCAGCATGCCGCCGAGGACGCACTGCTCGGCCGCGACGTCCTGGGGCGGGGTCTTGTCGAACTGGCCATCCCGCTGTGCGGGTGACTGGCCTCCGCCGGAGCGTGGCTCTGCCCGCATGTCGTCGGTGACCGACACGGGTCCCCCCTCCACTGCGCCGGATCCAACCCCAGCTCTACCGCTGGGGTACGACACTTCTCCTCCGACCGGGCCGGTCGATCGGGGGCCATCGCCGGCGGTCGAGGGCCAACCATACGGACCTCGAGGTCAGAGACTCAACAACGCCGGTGGACGAGCCTCGGGACAACCTGTGGATCCCGGTGGACAGCATGTGCGCAGCGTGTGCACAGCCTGTGGATAACCATTGGGGAATTCTCGGCCATAAGTCGTTGACCTGCGCAAACCTTCTCCCCAGCCTGTGGAGGAGAATATTTCGGTCGGGCCTGTGACACGATCGTCCCGTACTATCTCCAGCGAACGGCTACACCTGGACAGCGGATTCCGCTTTCGGTTCAGAAGGGTCACACTCCGGCCGTGAATTACCGGGACTGGGGACGCGGCGATGGCAGCCCGCGCGAGCGCCAGCCAACCGCCTCGTGGGGTGAGCGCGCGGCGTCCGTTCCGGTTGATCCGTACGACGAGGACGGGCGCTACCGCACCTCCAGCCGGCGGCGTGCGTTGGACCGCGGCCAGGACGAGCCTGTCGACGCCTACCTGCCCCGGTGGGCGCTGGAGTCAGGGGTCCGGCACGCGGACGGCGGTGGTCGACACGCGGCACCGGACGACGAGGACGAGCCCGAGCGGCCGGTCTCCGGGGCAGGCCGACGGTCCGCCGAGTCGTCGAGTGGTCGGTGGCGGGGCAGCGAGCCGCGGCGGCGGGAGCAGGCAGCGATCGGCCCGGCGCCAGACTCGGACCACACCCGAGAGTGGACGCTCGACCGGCCGCAGGACCAGGGGTACGCCGGCCGCCGCCGGGCCGATGCCGGGGAGGACGAGCCGGTCTCCGGCACTGTCTCGGACCGGCGTCCTCGCCGCGCGCCCGTTGGCCGTCCGCAGGTGATCTGGTCGGGCGGGGAGCCGGAGTCCGCCAGGAGCGAGCAGGTGCCGGACCAGGAGCCGAGCCGCCCCAGCCGGCGAAGCCGCCGCGCGGCGGAGGAGTCCTGGTCCCGTCCGGCGGCCGACCCGTGGGCCCGCGGATCGGACCGGGTGGCGGAGCCCGAACCGTCCTACCCGCCTGCGGTGGACCCGTGGGACGCCTCGGGCGTGCACGCGTGGCCGCCGTCAGCTGGCGCGGACGGCGGGGACCTGAGCGGGCAGTGGTCGGCGGTGGAGAGCGTCGGTGGCTGGGAGCGGTCGGACCGCACCGGCCAGTGGGAGCGGTCCGCGATCGAGGACGACCAGTGGGACCGCACGCTGGCGCCGCGCTCCGATCGCTCGGTGGCGGCCGAGGGGTGGCCGAGCCGGGATGACGGGTTCTGGTCCGGCACTCGGTTGGCCGATGACGACCCGCGTTGGATGGATCCGACGACGTCGGCGCCCCGGTCTCCGGTGGTGGGATACACCGCCCCACGGCCGCGCAGCGCGCCTGCGCCGCGTCCGGGCGCGCCGCGTCCGGGTACGCCCCGGCGTCGGGCGGACCGGCCGGCGGTGGGAACGGCGTCGGTACGTCGACGGGTCGAGTCGGCGGCCACGGGTGCCTGGGCGCGGCGTCTGGAGGACGACCTGTTGGACCCGGATCCGGGTGGGTCCGTCCGGCCTCTGCTGTACACGGCGGCCTGTTACCTGGTGCCGGCGATGCTGATCTTCGTTTGGCTGCTGACGTTGGACAGCCAGGCGCCGGCTGGTTGTGTGACCGACATCAGCGGGGGCGGGTGTGAGTCCGCCCGGTCCCGCGCGCTGGAGTCACTTCTGGCCGGTTCGCCGCGCTTCGGTCTGGCTTTGGTGAGCAGCCTGGTGGTGGCGGCGCTGCTGCGGCGGGTGGGTACGACATGGCGCTCGGCGACCATCGCGGTTGCCGCTGCGGTGGTGGGCGGTGGCCTCTCCACGGTGCTCATCAGCGCGGTGACGGGCCAACCCATCGGGTGACCCGTCGGCGGGCCGGGGCCGGCGTCGGGTCGGGGCCTGCGCTGGCCGGGGACTGCGCTGGGCGGGGACTGCGCTGGGCGGGGAGGCAGGTCGGGGCCCCGCTGCACGGCGGGTCGGGCATGCCCGGCGGCGACCATCTTGGCCCGGGAGGTGCAGACGTACGCACGAGGGCCCGCACCGATCGCTCGGTGCGGGCCCTCGTGGTGGTGTTGCGGACGTCAGCCCTGAACGACGTTCAGGTTGAACGCTGCGGTCACCTCGGGGTGCAGCTTGATCTTCACCGGGTAGGTGCCGGTCGACTTGATGTGACCGGGCACCTCCAGCCGACGCCGGTCGAGGACCGGGCCGCTGGCCGCCTTGACGGCGTCCACGATCTCGGCCGGAGTGACCGAGCCGAAGAGCCGTCCGCCGTCGCCGGCGCGGACCTTCAGGTTGACCTTGAGACCCTCGAGCTGAGCCTTGACCTCGTTGGCGTGGTCGAGGTCGCGGATCTCGCGGGCCCCACGGGCCCGCTTGATGACCGTGACCTGCTTTTCCGCGCCCTTGGTCCAGGCGATCGCGAAGCCCTGCGGCAGCAGGTAGTTACGGCCGTAGCCGTTCTTGACCTCGACGATGTCGCCCGGGGCACCGAGGCCGGACACTTCCTGAGTCAGGATGATCTTCATATCGGTGCCTCCTCTCAGCGGGTGGTGGCCGTGTATGGCAGGAGCGCCATCTCACGGGCGTTCTTGACCGCACGGGCGATCTGCCGCTGCTGCTGCGAGGTCACGCCGGTCACCCGACGAGCGCGGATCTTGCCGCGATCGGAGATGAACTTGCGCAGCAGCGCGGTGTCCTTGTAATCGATGTAGGCGATCCCGTCCTTGTCGAGCGGGTTCACCTTCTTCTTGGGCTTGCGCAGTGCCGCAGCCTTGGCCGTTGCACGTGCTCCTGGTTTGCGATCGCGAGCGCTAGGCGCCATTAGAACGGTGGCTCCTCGTCAAAATTGGCGCCCGAACCGGCACGCGCGGGAGAGGGTGCAGCCGAAGCCCAGGGGTCGTCGAAGTTGCCTCCGCCGCCGCCCTGGTTGCCACCGCCACCGCCGCCACCGAAGCCGCCGCCGCCACCGCCGGAGCGGGACATCTTCTGCACCTTCGCCGTGGCGTAGCGCAGCGACGGGCCGATCTCGTCGACCTCAAGCTCGATGACAGTGCGCTTCTCACCCTCGCGGGTCTCGTACGACCGCTGACGCAGCCGGCCCGACACGATCACCCGAGCGCCACGCTGCAGCGACTCGGCGACGTGCTCGGCGGCCTGCCGCCACACGGTGCATGCGAGGAACAGCGGCTCGCCGTCCTTCCATTCGTTCGACGCCTTGTCCATGAAACGGGGCGTCGAAGCGACTCGGAACTTGGCGACCGCAGCCCCGGAGGGGGTGAACCGCAACTCGGGGTCATCGGTCAGATTGCCGATGACCGTGATGGTGGTGTCTCCTGCCATGACCATCTCCTCGCGCACTCAGCGTCTCGTCGTACAGGCTCGCAGAGCCGTACGACAGAGTCGCGGAGGCTGATCCGGACGAACCGGGGTTGGATGCTCTAGCGCATTTCCGGTCGGATGACCTTGGTGCGCAGCACGGACTCGTTGAGCCGGAGCTGACGGTCCAGCTCGGCCACCGCAGCAGGCGTGGCCTGCAGGTCGATGACGGCGTAGATGCCTTCGGCCTTCTTGTTGATCTCGTACGCGAGGCGCCGACGGCCCCACACGTCGGTCTTCTCAACCGAGCCACCCGCGGTCCGAATCACGTTCAGGTACGTGTCGAGCGACGGTGCGACGGTGCGCTCCTCGAGGCTGGAGTCGAGGATGACCATTAGTTCGTAGTGACGCAAGACGTGCTCACCTCCTGTGGGCTAAGCGGCCACGGTCCTTCCGTGGCAGGAGGTCTTGTGTCGCTGCCCGCACGCGCCGAGGGAACCCGGCCGGACGCGGACAACCTGACCAGGATACCCGGTCCCAACGATCATGCCCGGGGTGGTCGGGTCCGGACCCGGACGAGCCGACGGGGGCCCACCGTCCGACCGTCAATCGGTCGGTGGTGGACCCCCGTCTACGAGGCCGCGGGGCGTCCGGTCCGCATTCCTTGGGTGGGACCTGGGGAGGAACGACCACACCGATGAGGTTGGACCGAAGACGCCCCGCGGAGCTTTATCGTGTTGTTATCTGACGGTACAACAGCACTCGTACCTTGTCGGGGGAAAAAGCACAATTTTCCGAGATTCGTCGTCGCTCGGTACTGGTGTGCGGTGGGGTCGCCCCCGCTGCGCCGGGCCGCGCCGCGGGGGTGACCTCGCTGTCGGCCGTCGACCGCCGGTCGCCGTGTGCGACGCTCGCGCCGCTGGCGGCACCGGGATACTGGTCGCCGGTTCACACCCATCAACGATCGTCGGTCCCTCCGGTGACGCGACACCGCCCCGGCCGTCGCCTCGCCGGTCGGGGTCGCGACGTAGGCTCGCTCGCATGCGTATCGGAGCCCACGTCGACTCGACCGACCCGCTGGCGGAGGCGGCCGCCCGGTCCGCCGAGACCGTGCAGTTCTTCCTCGCCGACCCACAGGGTTGGAAGGCGCCCAAGCCTCGCGAAGATGCCGAGCGGCTGCGCGCCGCCGAGGTCGACCTCTACGTGCACGCGCCGTATGTCATCAACGTGGCCACGCTCAACAACCGCATCCGGATCCCGAGCCGCAAGCTGCTGCTCGGGCACGCCAACGCTGCCGCCGCCATCGGTGCCAAGGGCCTGATCGTCCACGGCGGGCACGTCAACGCCGGCGACGACCTGGCCGTCGGCTTCGACAACTGGCGCAAGACCTTCGCGTACGCGGCGGACTCCGGCGGCTTCGGCGTACCGGTCCTGATCGAGAACACCGCCGGCGGCGACAACGCCTGCGCCCGACGGCTGGACGCGCTCGCCCGACTCTGGGACGCCATCGGTGACTACGAGGTCGGCTTCTGCCTGGACACCTGCCACGCGTACGCGGGCGGTGAGGAGCTGCTCGGTCTGGTCGACCGGGTCAAGGCGATCACCGGGCGGATCGATCTGGTGCACGCCAACAATTCCAAGGGCGCGTTCAACTCCGGTCAGGACCGACACGACAACCTGGGCGGCGGGACGATCGACCCGGAGTTGGTGGTGGCGGTGATCCGGGCGGCTGGCGCGCCGGTGGTCGTCGAGACACCGGGCGGTGTGACCGGCCAGGCCGCCGACATCGACTTTCTGCGTGAGCAGCTCGGAGCGGAGAGCGCGGCAGCATGACGAGCGGACAGCCCGGGACCGGCAACGCCCGGCCCACCGCCACCGGCGCGGCCGCCGAGAGTCAACCCCCCGCCACGGCCGCGGCCGGCACCCCCACCCAGCAGAACGCCGCGGCCAAGCAGGATGCCGCCGAGGGCGGCACCGCGGCCAGTGGCAGCACTACCAGGGGCACGGACGTATCCAAGGACAGCGACCCGGCCGAGGACAGCAGCACGGTGGGTGGCGCGGCCAAGGACAGCGCCGCGATCAAGGACAGCGCCGCGATCAAGGACAGCAAACCAGCCAAGGACAGCGAACCGGCCAAGGACGGCGAACCGGCCAAGGACGGCGAACCGGCCAAGGACGGCGAACCGGCCAAGGACGGCGAACCGGCCAAGGACGGCGAACCGGCCAAGGACGCGAAGGCGGACGGCACCGACGGTAAGGACAAGGCCGACAGCGAGGCCAAGCCGGTCGGCCCGGAGCGTTGGGAGGCGTTCGCCTCCGCCCCTGAGCCGAAGCCCTCCATCTTCAGTCGGGTGGGTCGGGCGGTCGGTCGATTCCTGATCCACGAGTGGACCCTGGCCGCCCTCGGCGCGTTGGCACTGGCCGTGTTGATGACCTGGCCGACGCTGCGCTATCCGCGCTACACCCTCCCCCAGGACTACTGGGACCCGAGCCTGCAAGCCTGGCAGATGGCCTGGTCCGGGCACATCCTGCTGGCCGACCCGGCGCGGCTGTGGCAGTCCAACACGTTCTTCCCCGAGCTGTGGAGCTTCGCGTTCTCCGACACCCTGCTCGGGTACGCCCCGGCCGGGATGCTCGGCAGCGGTCCCGAGGACGCCGTGCTGCGCTACAACATCATGTTCGTGCTGGCGCACGCGCTCGCCACGCTCGGGGCGTACGCGCTGGCCCGACAGCTCGGGGCCGGCCGGATCGGTGCGGCCGTCGCGGGGGTGAGCTACACCTACGCGCCGTGGCTGCTGGCCCAGGCCGGGCACCTGCACGTGCTCTCCAACGGGGGCATTCCGCTGGCGCTGGCGATGTTGGCGCGCGGGCACGGGTGGTCCCTCCGACACGGCTACCGGCCGGAGCGCCGGCATGACGGTTGGGTCTACGCCGGTTGGCTGGTGGCGGCCTGGCAACTCAGCCTCGGCTTCGGCATCGGGCTGCCATTCGCGTACTTCCTGGCCGGGGCGGTGCTGGTCACTGCCGTGCTGTTCTTCGCCCGGCGGCTGCGCACCGGGCAGGCCGTCCCGTTCGGTCGCCGGTTGTTCGCCGCCGATGTGCTCGGCGGGGTGTTGTTCGCCGGTGTCGGTCTGCTGATGGCGTTCCCGTTCTTCAAGGTGACCGAGCTGCACCCGTACGCCGAGCGCACCATCGCCGACATCGGCCTCTTCTCGCCGCCGGCGTCGGGCTTCGTGACGGCGCCCGGGGAGTCGCGGATCTGGGGTGGGCTGCACGAGGGTGCCCGGGCAGCGCTGCCGTGGCACCCGGAGATGACCCTGCTGCCGGGTTTCGTGCTCTACGCGCTCGCCGCGGGCGGGTTGTTGTTCTCGGTCTGGCGGCTGCGGCACCGACTGCTGCTGCTCGCCGGGGTGCTGCTGACGATGGCCTTCGCGATGGGCACCCGTTTCTTCGACGGCACCTTCACCTACGTGCCCCTCTTCGAGCACCTGCCGGGCTGGAGCGGGCTGCGTACCCCCGGGCGGTTGATGCTCTGGACCACGTTGTTGCTCGGCCTGCTCGCGGCGGGCGCGGTCACCGCGCTCACCGACCGGGTCCGCGAGTTGACAGCGCAACGGATTCCGTCGTGGCCGGGGCCGTGGCTGCGGATGGCCACCCTGCTGCCGTTGCTGCTGGTCACCGTCGAGGGCCTGAACACCACCCCACACCCGGTGGTGCCGACCCAACCGGCGGCGATGCGTTCGGCGGAGGGTCCGCTGCTGGTGCTGCCCAGCAATCAAAGCCTGGACCAGCACGTGATGCTCTGGTCGACCAGCGGGTTCCCGGACGTGGTCAACGGCGGTAGCGGCTTCACCCCGCGCCAGCTCGACGACGTCCGTCGGGTGAGCCAGTCGTTCCCGGACCAGACGAGCGTCGACTACCTGCGCACGCTCGGCGTCCGCACGGTGGTGCTGCTGCGCGGTCAGGTGGCCGGCACACCGTGGGAGATCAGCATCGACGCGCCGGTTGAGTCACTCGGCATCAGCCGGCAGGACGTCGGCGACGCTGTCGTCTATCGCCTGTGAAGCTTTAGGGCGGGTTTTCGGGGGAGCCCACCCGGCTCCGGGCGGTCAGGCTTGATCCCTGCGCCGGGCGGGCTCCCCCGAAAACCCTGACCTGGTCCGGGCCGCGTTCGGCCTAAGGGGTCAGGTGGTGATGGGTTCGACGGAGGGCTCGCTTCTCGCAGGGTGGCGCCAGCGGTCTGTCCAGGGGGCGTCCGGGGCGCCGTCGAGAACGCCACCGTCCGGGTCGTCCGGGTAGGTGGCCCGCACCGCGTCCTGCTCGGGGTGCAGGATCTCCTTGACGACGAACACGCAGAGCACCACCACAGTGGCCAGTCGCAGCGTCGAGGCCAGCACGAACACCCCCTCCGGGAAGACCGGACGGCTGGTTGCCGCGCCGAGCAGTTCCCCGTAGAAGGCGACGAAGTAGCAGACCTCGGCGATCTGCCAGGCCAGGAACGCGCCCCACTTCGGCCGGGCCAGCACCACCAGGGGGAGCAGCCAGAGGACGAACTGCTGCGACCAGACCTTGCTGAAGATGAGGAACGCCGCCACCACCAGGAAGGCGAGCTGACCCAGCCGCGGTCGGCGCGGCGCCCGCAGCGCCAGCACGGCGATGCCGAGGCAGGCCAGCCCGAACAGCGCGTACGAGACGGTGTTGAGGGTCGGGATGTTGGCGTTGAGCCACTCGAACGGGCCGAGGTTGGCGGGGTCGTTGCCGACCTTGCCGTCCAGGTAGCGCCCGATGTACCAGAGCGTGCCCCAGTCGATCGGCCGGGTGGTGTTCAGCTCGAAGAACCGGTCCCAGTTCTCCGGGTACGCGCGGGCGGCCGGCAGGTTGACAAGCACCACGGCCGCGATCGCCGTCCCGATGGCGGTGAGCGCGGCACGAACCCGGTCGGCCCGTAGCGCCAGGATGAGGATCGGCCCGAGCAGGAAGAGCGGCCAGAGTTTCGCCGCGCCGGCCAACCCGAGCAGCACTCCGGCCACCGCAGGTCGTTTTCGAGCCCAGGCCAGCAGGCCGAAGGCGGCCAGCCCGATGGCGAGCAGGTCCCAGTTGACGGTTGCGGTGAGCACCAGCGCCGGGGCGAGTGCGAACATCGCCGCGTCCCAGGGTCGTCGGCGGCGCAACGCCAGGATCACCGCCACCGTGGCCACCGCGAGCGCGCCCAGCACCAGCGCGTTCAGGTTGTAGAACCACTGGCCCTGGTTGATGCTCGGGTCGCCGTCACCGATTGCGTGCACCGGCAGGCCCAGCGCCCCCATGAAGTAGCCGGTCAGCACCGGGTACTCGACCGGGTGGTCGCGGTAGGGCACCTTGCCCTCGTTGAGCCCTTCGGCGTAGTAGAGGGCGAGAACGTCGGTGTAGCAGAACCGGGTGTACTGGACGTTGTTCTGCCAGGCGCCGTCCTGGCAGGGCGATTTCTGCACCCAGTGCAGCGCGAGCGTGAGGCACGCCAACGCCAGCACGATCCGCACGGCGGTCCAGAAGCGACGCTCCCGACCGGCCGGCCGGTCCAGCGCTGTCGCGTGGTCGCCCAGGGGCCCGCCGATCACGCTGGAGATGCCGCGGACGAACCCGTCGGAGCGGGACGGGTGATCGGTGGTTCCGGCGTCGTCGATGCCGGGCGTCGACTGGGTGCTCATGAAGAGGCATCCTGCCGTACGACAGGGGTGCCCGTCCCGTCCCGGCGCGGAGTTCCGGGTACGAAAACACCGCCGCCGGCTGGGACAGGTCGTCCCGCCGGCGGCGGCGTGTGCTGGTGCGGGTCAGTCTCGGTTGGGTGGCAGGCCGGCCAACAGTCCTCCGCCGCCACCACCGGTTCCGCCGCCGCCGGGATTGCCTCCTGGGTTACCGCCGGGATTGCCTCCCGGGTTACCGCCGGGATTGCCCCCAGGGTTGTTACCGCCGGGGTTGCAGAAGATGTCGATCAGCGGGTTACAGGGGGTGCCCTGGCCGGGCTGACCCCCCGGGGTGGGCGGCGGCGGCGGCGGGGGTGGCGGGGCTTCACCGTTTCCGGAATCCGGATCGCCGACGTTCGCCGCCGGCGGGAAGTCGACCTTCGGTTTGCCCTTCAGCGCCTCGTCCATGAACCGCTCCCAGATGTCGCCCGGGAGGTTTCCACCACTGACCTTACGGCCATCCTTGAGGATGAGTGGCTTCCGGTCTCTCACGTTGCCCACCCACACCGCGGTGGCCAGCTGTGGCGTGTAACCGATCATCCAGGCGTCGCCGTTGTCCTTGCTGTTGTCCTTGAGTTCCCAGGTGCCGGTCTTGGAGGCCGCCTTGCGACCATCGTCGAGCCGGTGGTTGACGGCGGCCGGGTAGTCCTTCAGCACGGACGTCACGTCGTCCACGACGCCCTTGTCGATTCTCCGCTTCGAGTCGAGCTTCTCGCTGTAGATCTTGTCCCACTTACCGGTGTTCGGGTTCTGCTTCTCGACCGAGTAGAGGAAGTGCGCCTTGTTGTAGACGCCCCCGTTGGCGAAGGTGGCAACGCCGTTGGCGTGGTCCAGCACCGTGATCGGGTACTGGCCGTAGCCGACGACGTTGAAGAACGGCTCCGGCGTGATGTCCTTCGGGTCGGTCTTGGTCAGGTCGTAGGCCTTGGCCGGGTTGGTGTCAGTGCGCCACATGGTGGTGACGCCGGCCTGCTTGGCCATGTCGACGACCTTGTCCGCGCCGATCTCCTCGGTGACGTAGTAGAACGGCACGTTCAGGGACTTGAGCGTGGACACCCGGAGTGTGCAGGAGTTACCGCAGTCGGGGTTGTCGTCGCCCGCGTTGCTGACCTTGAAGGTGCCTTCCGGCTTGAAGGCCTTGCCCTTCCAGCGAGACTCGAGCGCCTTCTTCTCCTTGAGCGCGGCGGCCAGGGTGTAGATCTTGAAGCTTGAACCTGGCGAGTGACCGCCGCTGATCGCACCGCTGGAGTCGGTGTTCTTGCCGGCATAGTCGGTGCCGGTGCCGTTGTCACCGCCGTAGTACGCGACGACCCGACCGTTGGTGGGGTCGATCGCCACCACCGCGGCCATGATGTTGCTTGGCTCACCGGCCAACTCGGAGCCCTTGGACTTGCGCTGGGCGGTCTCGACCGCCGCCGCCTGCATCTTGGTGTCCACTGTGGTGCGGATCCGATAACCGCCGGCCATCAGCGCCTGGGAACACAGCGGCTTGGCATCTGTCACCTCCGTGTCCTTCTCGACGCAGATGCCCCTGTCCCGCATCTCTTGCCGGACGTAGTTGATGACATTGCCGTACGGGGTGTCGACGCCGAAGTCGACGCCGATGCCGCCCTTCTTCGGGGCCTTGATGGCCTTCATCGGGTACTCAGCAGGACGCGGTTCCTTGCCGGGCACACCTAGCCAGCCCTCCTTGACCATGCCCTCGATCACGTAGGTCCAGCGATCCTGGGCCGCGGTCGGGTTGATCGCCGGGTCGTACCCCTGGTGGGTGGAGCTGGGTTCTGGCTGCTTGATCAGAGCCGCGAGGACGGCACCCTCGGCGGGATTGAGCTTGCCCACCGACTTTCCGAAGTAGGTCTGCGCCGCGGCCTCAATGCCGTAGGCACCCCGACCGAAGTAGATCACGTTGAGGTAGTGCT
The DNA here is from genome assembly GCF_044455385.1 of Micromonospora sp. NPDC051227. Classification (NCBI taxonomy): domain Bacteria; kingdom Bacillati; phylum Actinomycetota; class Actinomycetes; order Micromonosporales; family Micromonosporaceae; genus Micromonospora; species Micromonospora sp. NPDC051227. The sequence goes on along the minus strand of NZ_JBITET010000003.1, from coordinate 558,624 downwards.
GCATGATCTGCGGCTTCGTGTACTCGTCGTTGAGCTTGGAGGCGAAGATCGCCTCCTTCACCTTCCGGGCGTACGTGTCGTCCTTCAGGTTGTCGTAGGCGTTGCGCGCGTACTGCTGGGTGATGGTGGAGGCACCCTGCTTGTCGCCGCCGGAGAGATTGTTCCAGCCGGCGCGGGCAATGCCCTTGTAGTCCACCCCGGAGTGGCGGTAGAAGTTGCGGTCCTCGGCCGCGGCAACCGCGTTCTGCACGTACTCCGGAATCTGGTCGATGGTGACCAGGGTTCGGTTCTGATCGCCCACCTTGGCGATGATCGTCTTGTTGTCGAAGGCGTACAGGGTGGTCGCCTGCGGCGGAGTGATCTCGTCCGGAAGCACCACGCTGGTCGAGTAGTAGGTGAACCCGACCACGCCGATGCCGGCGAGCATGATGAAGACGGCGAACCCGGCGATCAGCAGGTTCATCCGCTTGCGCTTCTTCGCCCGCGCGGCGCCCGAGTCACCCGGACCACGGCCGCCCCGACCGGGACCGCCCGGGCCACCGGGACCCCCTGGGCCGCCCGGCCCACCGGAGACCGGTGAGACGCTCGCCCGGGCGACCGCCGCACGACCACCGACCGACGCGGAGCCGACGCTGGCCCGGCCCGCCGGAGCGCTGCCGACCGAGGCCGCACCGACGGCGGCGGCACCGACAGCGGCCCGACCCGCCGGCGCGCCCGGCGCCGGGGAGACGGGCACCGAGGCCCGACCGGCGCCAGCGCGGCCAGCGGCCACTCCCGGTGCCGGCGACACCGGCACCGAGGCTCGACCGGACCGGCCGTTCGCTGCCGGACCCACCGAGGCGGACCCGGCGGCCGCGCCGCCACGCGGCGGCACCGAGGCGGAACCGCCGACAGTGGCGCGACCACCGACAGCCCGCGGCGTCACCGAGGCCCGCCCTGGGGTTGCCGTGCCTCGGTCCGAGGCTGACCAGCCGCTCCCGCCGGAATCACCGCCGGGTCTGCGGTACGCGTCGTCCGCGCCCGGCCCAAGGTCACCGTCTGGGCCCGAGTGCTGGGTCCGTCCGCGCGCAGAACTGGGATCGCCGTACGAGTTCATTCCTCACACCCTGCCGGTCGCGGTGGGGCGCGGCTGCGCCGCCACCGGGTTGCCGTGAGTTGCTTCACCCGGGGCACCGGCACGGGGGTGCCAGCCGACCGGGGTCATTGCCGTATCAATCGGGCCAATCGGACCAACAAGCGGTCGACCGTCCCGGGTTTCGCCTACGGCCCCGGGGCCGGTACAACCAGCTGAGATCACCGTTGCGCCTCTCGCCTCCGCCGGCCGGCGCCTTCGGCGCCCGCCGCGTCCTGCTCGCTGGTGCCGTCGCTGTCGCCGGTCAGACCGTCCCGGCCGAGCAGGTACTGCTCGACGAGATGGTTCCAGTCACAACCGAGGCACACCTCCACCACGAAGACCTGGAACTCACGCAGCGTCATCGCCAGCACGGGCAACTCAGCCAGTGTCCGAGCCTGGCCGGCGGACTGCTTGAGTTCGTCACCGTAAATGTAGTGGACCAGGGTCAGGTTTTCGCTGCGGCAGATCGGGCAGCGCCGGTCGGTCGGCTCACCGTGGAACCGAGCGGCGTTCTTCAGGTACGGCGACGCGTCGCAGACATCGTACGTGCCGACTCGTCCGGCCAGGAGCTCACGCAGCACTGCTCGCTTCTGAAGCGAGTAGTCGACGACCTGGCGCTGCGTACGCATGCGGAGAAGGGTACGCGGTCCGGCCCGACCAGGCGACCACGCTCACAATCCGTGACAACAGCATCTCGAAACGGGGGTTTGCCCCGGCCCGCACGACCCGCTAACGTGCGATGTATCGGTCCGATACATCGCGGCGGTTACCACTCCGCGCCGGAGGGTAAAGAGAGGGTGGCCAGTGCTCGAGTTCGCCATCCTCGGCCTCCTGCAGGAGTCTCCGATGCACGGCTATGAGCTGCGCAAGGAGCTGACCGCCAAACTCGGCGCGATCCGGGCGGCGATCAGCTACGGCTCGCTCTATCCCACGCTACGCAGGCTCCAGGCGGCGGGATGGATCACCGAGGCTGCTGAGACACCCGCCACAGCCGAGGAGGTTCCCGCGCTGACCAGCCGACGAGGTCGGGTGGTCTACAAAATCACCGCGGAAGGCAAGGAACGCTTCGCCCAGCTGATCGCACAGGCCGGGCCCGAGACGTACGACGACACGGGCTTCGGGGTGCATTTCGCGTTCTTCGCCCGGACCGACCAGGCGACCCGACTGCGTATTTTGGAGGGTCGCCGCCGCAAGATCGAGGAGCGTCGCGAAGGGCTTCGTGACGTGCTGGGCCGGGCGGCCGAGCGCCTCGACGCTTACACGCTGGAACTGCAGCGCCACGGCCTTGATGCCTGTGAGCGCGAGGTCCGCTGGCTGGAGGAGCTCATCGCCAACGAGCGCTCCGGCCGAGCCCCGACGGTCCCGAACATCGGGACAGCCGGCGGCCGACGAGAAGACAACAGCCCGCCTCCGCCTGGAGAGACCAGGAATGAGCGGCCGTGACAGAAAAGAAGGAGGCAGACGCTATGGGCTCCGTCCGCGTCGCCATCGTCGGTGTGGGTAACTGCGCCTCGTCCCTGGTTCAGGGCGTCGAGTACTACCGGAACGCCAACCCGAACGACCGCGTCCCGGGTCTCATGCACGTCGCCTTCGGCGACTACCACGTCAACGCCGTGGAGTTCGTCGCGGCATTCGACGTGGACGCCAAGAAGGTGGGCATGGACCTCGCGGAGGCGATCGTCGCCAGCGAGAACAACACCATCAAGCTCTGCGACGTGCCGCCGACCGGCGTCAGCGTGCAGCGCGGTCCGACCTTCGACGGTCTGGGCCAGTACTACCGCGAGATCGTCGAGGAGTCGGACGCCACCCCGGTCGACGTGGCGCAGGCGCTGCGCGACGCGCAGGTCGACGTCGTCGTCTGCTACCTGCCGGTCGGCTCCGAGCAGGCCGCCAAGTTCTACGCCCAGGCCGCGATCGACGCCGGCTGCGCGTTCGTCAACGCCCTGCCGGTCTTCATCGCCTCCGACCCCGAGTGGGCCAAGAAGTTCGAGGACGCGGGCCTGCCGATCGTCGGTGACGACATCAAGAGCCAGGTCGGCGCCACCATCGTGCACCGTGCCCTCGCGAAGCTCTTCGAGGACCGCGGCGTCGAGCTGCTGCGCACGTACCAGCTCAACTTCGGCGGCAACATGGACTTCATGAACATGCTGGAGCGCAAGCGGCTGGTCTCGAAGAAGATCTCGAAGACCCAGTCGGTCACCTCGCAGATCCCGCACGAGATGAGCAAGAGCGACGTGCACATCGGCCCGTCGGACCACGTGCCGTGGCTGGACGACCGCAAGTGGGCGTACATCCGCCTGGAGGGCCGCTCGTTCGGTGACACCCCGCTCATGGCGGAGCTCAAGCTCGAGGTGTGGGACTCTCCGAACTCGGCCGGCGTCATCATCGACGCGGTCCGGGCCGCGAAGATCGCCCTGGACCGGAAGATCGGCGGCCCGATCCTGTCGGCCTCGTCGTACTTCATGAAGTCCCCGCCGGTGCAGTACGCCGACCACGACGCCCACCAGGCCGTCGAGGAGTTCATCGCCGGTGAGGTCACGCGCTGACGCGCTGAATCACCAAGCATGTGGAAGGGCCGGGTCCGTGCGGACCCGGCCCTTCCGCGTGGGTCGGGGTTCCGGGGTACGAGAGCTGTCCCGCTGGTCACCGCCACCGTTTTCGGGACCACGGGTGGCAGCGAGGCTATCGACAATCGAGATATGACCCGGACGTCCGCCGCGGGACGGGTCAGGACCAGGCGTGTCGCAGCGCGACACCGGCCTCCAGCTCCAACAACTTGACCTTGCGGGGCAGGCCCCCACCGAAGCCGACCAGCTTGCCGCCCGCGCCGACGATCCGGTGACAGGGCACGATCACCGGGACCGGGTTGCGGTTGCAGGCCACTCCCACCGCCCGTGCCGCTCCGGGATCGCCGACCAGGCGCGCCACCTCGCCATACGTCAGCGTCTCCCCGTACGGGATACGCGTCATCTCCCGCCACACGGCGCGCTCGAAGTCAGAGCCGCGCGGCGCCGACACCGGGACGGTGAACGCGGTCAGCTCACCGGCGAAGTACGCCCGCAGCTCGTCGACGGCCTGCCGGGACAGCGCGTCAACGGGCTCGTTGGTGGCCGCCTCGAGCCGGCCGAAATGGGCACCGCGGACGCTCGTGCCGTCGGTGGCGACGGAGAACTCACCGATCGGTGAGTCGAGCACGGCCCAGCGCATCCACCTATTCTCCCCGACGCGGACTCTCTTGCCGGCCCGGCCGCCGGCGTCGGGCTGAGCGCCACTCCCGACAAGCATCGGTAGATCATCTTCGGGCCCCGCCAGGCCATTCGGCGTTGCGCGGCGTCGATACCGTCAAGGTCGTGGCAACGGGGACGCTCATCTTTCTGATCATCGGCGGGGCGGGCATCGGTGTGCTCGCGCTCGCCCTGCTCGGCACCGAGCTGTTCCAGTTCGGGCACGCCGACGTGGACGGGCCGATCTCGATCGAGACAGTCGCCGGCTTCGCCGGGGCGTTCGGGTTCGGCGCGGCCATCGTCAACGAACTGCTCGGTGCGCGTACACCTGGCATGGTCGTCGGGGCGGTGGCCGGCGGCGTGCTCGCAGCCGCGCCCACCGCCTGGCTGGCGTCCCGGCTGAGTCGGGCGGCGCGGAACATGCGCACCGACCCCACCCCCACCCGCGACGACATGGTCGGCGCGCTCGGCCTGGTCGTCACCCCGGTGCCGGCCAACGGGTACGGCGAGGTCCGAATTCGCCTCGCCGGCCAACCGGTCAAGCTCAGCGCCCGCGCGGACCAGCCGATCCCGATCGGCGCCCAGGTCTTCGTCGTGCAGGCGCTCAGCGAGACCAGCGTGCACGTAGAAACCTACTGACCTCCCCCTCATAGACGGGACTCCTCATATGGCCCTACTCATCGCCATCGGCGGCGCGGTCCTCCTCGCGCTCATCCTGGTGCTCTTCGTGCTCTCCCGGATCAAGGTGGCCGGCCCGAACGAGGCGTTCATCGTCACCGGTCGCAAGGGCCGCACCACGCAGACCGCCGACGGTGGGCGGTCCACCGACAACTCCGGGCAGAAGGTCGTGCTGGGCGCCTCGGTCTTCGTGCTGCCGGTGGTGCAGAAGCTCCAGTCGCTCGACCTGTCCAGCCGACGGATCGACGTCGGCATCCGGGGCGCCGTCAGCAAGCAGGGCATCCGCGCCGACCTGCACGGCGTGGCGATCGTCAAGGTCGGGGGCACCGAGGACGCGATCCGGGCCGCCGCACAACGGTTCCTGCACCAGCAGGACGAAATCGACAACTTCACCCGGGAGGTGCTTGCCGGCGCGCTGCGCTCGATCGTCGGCCGGCTCACCGTCGAGGAGGTCATCCGGGACCGGGCGGCGTTCGCCAGCGCGGTCGCCGAGGAGGCCGAGCACTCGATGACCAACCAGGGTCTGGTGTTGGACACCTTCCAGCTCCAGGACATCCTCGCCGAAGGCTCCTACCTTCAGGACCTCGGCCGACCCGAGGCCGCCCGGGTGCTCAAGGACGCGGCGATCGCCGAGGCCCGGGCCCGGCAGCAGGCCGAGCAGGAGCGGCTGCTCGCCGAGGAGGCCATCGCCGAGGCGAACCGTAACCTGGCCCTCAAGCAGGCCGGCATCCAGGCCGAGATCGACGCGGCGAAGGCGAAGTCCGCGGCGGCCGGACCGCTCGCCCAGGCTGAGCGGGACCAGGCGATCCTCTCCGAACAGCAGAAGGTGGCCGAGCGCAACGCCGAACTCAAGCAGCGCCAACTCGACACCGAGGTTCGCAAGCCGGCCGACGCGGCCCGGTACAAGGTGGAGCAGGAGGCCGAGGCGTCCCGCAACGCGGCGGTGCTGCACGCCGACGCGCAGCGCCAGTCCGTCATCGCCGCCGCGCAGGCCTCCGCCGAGCAGGCCCGCCTCACCGGTGAGGGTGAGCGGGCCCGGCGGGCCGCGCTCGCCGAGGCCAACGCCATCGAGGGTGCCAAGGAGGGTGAGGCCGAGCAGCGGCGACGCTCCGCCATCGCCGAGGCGGTGGAGCGAGAGGGCCAGGCCGAGGCCGCGGCCATCCTCGCCAAGGGTGAGGCCGAGGCCGACGCGATGGCGCGCAAGGCCGAGGCGTTCGCCGCGTACGGAGAGGCGGCCGTACTGGACCTGCTGGTCAAGGTGCTGCCGCAGGTCGTCGAGGCGGCCAGCGCGCCGATCGGGGCGATCGACAAGATGACAGTCATCTCCACCGACGGCGCGTCGTCGCTCACCAAGTCGGTGGCCGGCAACGTGGCCCAGGGCCTCCAGCTCGGCAGTGATCTCACCGGGATCGACCTGCCCGGCCTGCTGGCACGGCTCGGTGCCGGACGCACCGACGCCACCGCGCCGGTCACCGGGGTCGACACTGTGGACGGCAGCACCGTCTCGCGCTGAGCGCGACGGACAGGCCGACAGTCAGGGCTCTGGCCGCACGGATTAGCCACTAATGGCCGGCGCCCGCCGGCACCGCCTCCCGAGGGAGGGGTGCCGGCGGGCGCCGGTGGTAATTCCGTGGTTGGTTCAGGCGAGGTTCATGACGAAGCGCTCGCCCGCCGAGAGGCCGAAGTCCGGGCTCCAGAAGTCGAAGTCCTTGTTCGGGATCAGCTGGCTGGTGCCGGCGCTGCCGGCACTGACCGCCTGCCCGTCGACGTTCGCGTAGATCCAGCCCGATCCGTCCGTGGCCCCGACACCGCGGTGCCAGAAGGTGAAGGCCTCCCAGGCATCGATCCCGGGGGCGGAGGCAACCATCGGCTTCGAGCCGGCACTGGTGGCCGAGACGAACTTGCCGTTGGCCAACGAACGCAGGCCGAAGTAGCCGTAGTAGTCCAGATCGAACAGCTCGAACTTCTCCCAGGTGCTCACCGTCGCGGCGATCGGGATCAACGGCTTGCTTCCGGCACCGTCAGCGGAGACGTACTTGCCACTGGCGGCCGATTTGAAGCTGACGATCAGGTTCGTCTCGAGGTCGAACTTCTCCCAGGTGCTGGCGTTCGCCGCGCTGGCAATCAGCGGACCACCGTTGCTGGGCGCACTGACGTACTTGTTGTTGACAGTGGCCTTCAGGCTCACCGTGCCGTCAGTCTGGTGAACCAGCTGGAACCTCTCCCAGGTGCTCACCGTCGCGGCAGTGGCGATCAGTGGCTTGCTGCCGGCACCGGTGGCGCTGACGTACTTACCGTTGACGTTCGCCCGCAGTGCGACCAGGCCGTTGCCGGCGTCGACGATGTCGAGCTTCTCCCAGCCGCCCAGCACCGGGCCGACGGCGGCCAGTGGCTTGCTGCCCGCACCGTCAGCCGAGACGAAATAGCCGTTGGAGCGCGCCAGCAGGCCGTGCGAGGTGCGCGCGGGAGAGAGGGCCGACGCGACGTTGAGCAGACGATCCACCCCGCCCTGCGGGTTAAGCACTGCGCCAGCGAGCCCTCGGGTCACGATCGTGTTGCGCACCTGCGACGGGGACCACGTCGGGTTCGACTGAAGCAGCAGCGCAGCGGCTCCGGCCACGTGCGGCGCCGCCATCGAGGTCCCGCTGAAGGCCACCGACCCGTTGGTGGTCCCGCTTGCCGCCGAGACGATGTCCACGCCCGGAGCCCAGACGTCGACACACGGGCCGTAGTTCGAATCGAAGTATTCGGTCGAGGCCCGACGGTCGATCCTGTCGGTGGCTCCGACGGTGATCGCCGCCGACACTTCGGCCGGGGTGTACGAGCAGGCATCGTCCGCTTCGTTGCCGGCGGCCACCGCGTAGGTGAGACCGGTGGCGATGGAGTTGCTGACCGCGTTGGAGATCGCCGGGTCCTCCGGCCCGCCGAGGCTCATGTTGACCACGGCAGGCTTCTGCGCGTTGGCGGTCACCCAGTCGATCCCGGCCAGGACCTCCTCGGTGGTGCCAGCACCGTCGCAGTCGAGGACCCGGACGGCAACCAGGTTGACGTTCTTGGCCACGCCGTACTTCGTGCCGCCGACGGTGCCCGCCACGTGCGTGCCGTGACCGTTGCAGTCCTGCGCCACATTGTCGCGGTCGATCGCGTCGTAGCCGTAGGAGGCACGGCCACCGAAGTCGCTGTGGTTGATGTCGATGCCGGTGTCGATGATGTACGCCTTCACCCCGGCACCGGTGGTGGGGTAGGTGTAGCTGCCACTCGGCTTGGGCGAAACCTGATCGATCCGGTCCAAGCCCCAGGAGGGGGGCGCGCTCTGCGTTCCGCTCTTGTGGAAGCGGACCACCGGCTCCACGGATGCGACATCCGGGTTGGCGGCCAGCCGGCCGGCCTGCTTCGCGCTCATGGCGGCGGAGTAGCCGTTGACGGCGCTGCTGTACAGCTGACGGACGCTGCCGCCGTTCTCCTTGGCCAGAGCCGAAGCGGCAGCCTTGATCTTGGCGGGGGTGGTCTTCTTGTCCTTGAGGACCACGATGTAGCGACCCGGCACGACCTCGGCGGGCTTGGCCTTGGCCACCCGGCCGTCCTGCTTGGGAGCGGTCAACTTGCTTGCGGGCTTCGGTGCCAACGGAGCGGTCGGTTCGGCCATGGCGGCCCCACCGGTCGCAGCGGTGACGATGAGGGTTGCGGAGGCGAGAGCAAGGCTCGCCACCGCCGAGCGGCGTATCACGCCACGGCGTTTCACTAGGTGATCTCCCCGTTTGGTCGTCGCCCGTCCAATCCGGACGGCCGGACGGGCGGTGGGGTCGGCGGCGGTGTGTCAGTGCACCGGTAGCCGACGGACGCCCAGCCATCATGGACGACGATGAAAGCGCTACACCTCAGCCATTCGGTCGATCCGCTGGCGTTTCGTCGTCGACCGGACAGCTGTGCATCGCCGTCGGCCACGTCCTGGGGTGACGGCTCCCGCCACCTCACCGCAGATCGCGTTACGTGACCAGCATCGAAGTTGAGCGCGTCAGCCGACGATGCCCTCGGCGCGGGCCCAGCGCAGCAGCTCCGCCTCGGCGGCGTCGCGATCCAGCGGGCCGTGCTCGAGGCGTTGCTCCTTGAGGTGCTTCCAGGCCCGTCCGACCACCGGCCCCGGCGGTACGCCGAGCAGCTCCATGATCGCGTTGCCGTCCAGGTCGGGTCGAACCCGCGCCAGGTCCTCCTCGGCCGCGATCCGGGCGATTCGATCCTCCAGCGCGTCGTAGTCGGCCGCGAGCTGGGCGGCCTTGCGCCGGTTGCGGGTCGTGCAGTCGGAGCGGGTCAGCTTGTGCAGTCGGGGCAGCAGGTCACCGGCGTCGGCGACGTAGCGGCGCACCGCCGAGTCGGTCCACTCGCCCCGTCCGTACCCGTAGAAGCGCAGGTGCAGCGCGACCAGCGCGGTCACCTGCGCGGTGACGTCCTTGGGGTAGCGCATCGCCTTCATCCGGGCCTTGGTCAGCCGGCCGCCGACCACCTCGTGGTGGTGGAAGCTGACCCGGCCGTCGGACCCGACCGCCTTCGTCGCCGGCTTGCCCACGTCGTGCAGGAGGGCGGCCATCCGCAGGATGAAGTCGCAGCCCTCCTCCTCGTAGGAGACCGCGTTCTCGACGACCGTCAACGTGTGCTCGTAGACGTCCTTGTGCTGGGCGTGCTCGTCGATCTCCAGCTTCAGGCCGGTCAGCTCCGGCAGGAACCGCTCGGCCAGCCCGGTGTCGACAAGCAGCCGCAGCCCGGTGATCGGGTCCGTGCCGCAGAGCAGCTTGGTGAACTCGTCGCGGATCCGCTCGGCGGTGATCCGGTCCAGGTCGGCGGCCATCTCGGTCATCGCCAGGTGCACGTCCGGGTGCACGGCGAAGCGCAGCTGGGCGGCGAACCGGGCGGCCCGCAGCATCCGCAGCGGGTCGTCGCCGAACGACTCACCCGGCGTGCTCGGGGTACGGATCACCTTGGCCGAGAGATCGTCCAGCCCACCATGCGGGTCGGTGAACCGGTGGTCCGGCAGGCTGACCGCCATCGCGTTGATCGTGAAGTCGCGCCGCTTCAGGTCCTCGTCGAGGCTGGTGCCGTACACCACCACCGGGTTGCGGCTGACCTGGTCGTACGACTCCGCACGGAAGGTGGTGATCTCCAGTCGGAGGCCGTCGCGCTGAGCGCCGATGGTGCCGAACTCCCGACCGGTCTCCCAGATCGACTCGGCCCAGCCCTTGATGATCCGCAGGGTCTCGTCGGGGTGCGCGTCGGTGCAGAAGTCGAGGTCATCCCCGAGTCGACCGAGCAGGGCATCCCGCACCGAACCGCCCACCAGGTGCAACTCGTGACCGGCGCGGACGAAGCGGCGGCCCAACTCGTCGGCGACCGGGGACACCCGGAGCAGTTCGGCGACGGCGTTGCGCTGCGCGGCGGTGAGTTCGCGGCGGTCGGCGGCGTGAGGAGCGGAGGCTTCGGACATGGGATCGCCAGCTTATCGGGCCGGGGTGTGATCCGATCCGCCGGGCGCGGGTAACGGGTGGGGGTTGACTATGGTCTGTGGCGTGCGGGTCGGTGTCCGACTCGACGTACCCCTGGGAGGCTGGAGATGAGCGGCGGGCTCTACCGCAGCGCCAACGCCGCGAACGATGGCAGCCCCGGCGCCCGTCCCGGGGACGGCGCCACCTTCATCTCCGCCGAGCCGCTGAACCAGCCGGCCATGGAGTCGACTGCGCCGCCGCAGGAGCAGGTGGGCGAGGCGAGCGCGGCGACCAACAGCGCGGTGATGGCGATCGGCAGCCTGGTCAGCCGGGGTACCGGCTTCCTGCGCACGTTGGCGTTGACCGCCGCGCTGGGTGGGGCGCTGGTGGGTGACGCGTACACCACCGCGCAGATCCTGCCCGGAATGGTCTACGAGTTCCTGCTCGGCGGCATCCTCACCAGCGTGTTGATCCCGGTACTGGTCCGTCGGCGCAGGGTCGACACCGACGGCGGACAGGCGTACGCCCAGCGGCTGCTGACCCTCGCGGTGCTGACCCTGGCGGGGGCGGCCCTGCTGGCCGTGCTGTCGGCCGGACTGCTGACCAAGCTCTACGCCGGCGAAAACACCGGCGAAGACTTCCGGGACCTGGTCAAGGCACTGTCGTACCTGATGTTGCCGATGATCTTCTTCACCGGTCTCAGTGCGCTGATCAGCGCGGTGCTCAACACCCGGGGGCACTTCGCCGCGCCGATGTGGGCACCGATCCTGAACAACATCGTGGTGATCGCCACCGCGGGCCTGTACATCGCGATCTTCGGCGCGAAGATCGTCAAGCCGGAGGACATGACCACCGGCCGGATTCTGCTGATCGGTGGCGGCACCCTGCTCGGCGTCGCGATCCAGGCCGCCGGCCTCCTACCGGCGTTGCGCAAGGTCGGCTTCCGGTGGAAGTTCCGGTTCGACTTCCGCACCCTCGGGCTACGGGAGCTGGGGCGTCTCGGCGGCTGGATGTTCTGCTACGTCGCGGTGAGCCAGGTCGGCCTGATCGTGCTGTTCAACCTGCTGAACCGGGCCGGCAAGGAGAACGCTGCCGGCCCGCTGATCTACAACAACGTGTTCCTGCTGCTGATGATGGCGCACGGCATCATCGCCGTATCGATCATCACTGCACTGATGCCCCGGATGAGCGCGGCCGCCGCCGACGGCCGGTACTCCGACGTCGCCGCCGACCTTTCCCGGGGCACGCGCACCGTCTCGGCGGTGCTCGCCCCAATCGCGGTCTGCTACGCGGTACTGGCGACTCCGCTGGCCGTGACGCTGTTCCGCTACGGCGCGTTCACCGACGAGAACGCGGCGGACACGTCGCTGGTGCTGCTCCTGGCGGCGCTGGCACTGGTGCCGTTCGCGATCAGCCAGCTCTTCACCTTCGCCTTCTACGCCCTGCCGGACACCCGCACCCCGGCCCTGATCAACATCCCGGTGGTCGCCCTGCGGATCGGCGTGCAGGTGGTGCTCTATGTCGCCTTCGCCGCCCACTTCGCTGCGGCCGGGATGATGATCGGCAACGCCGTGTCCTACCTGGCTGCCGCCTTCGCCTCCGCGTGGCTGCTGCGGCCCCGCGTAGGCCGGATCGGGATGGGCGCCATCCTGCGCACGCTCGGCCGAGTGGCGGTCGCCGCGTTGGGGGCCGCCCTTGTCGGCCTCCTCGTCGTGAGTCTTCTGCCCGGCGGCGACAGGCCAAGTTGGATCCAGGCAGTCGTACAGCTCGTGATCGGTGGCGTGGTGATCGGCGGGACCTACCTGGGTCTGGCCATGCTGCTGCGGATCGGGGAGATCACCGAGGTGGTCGGCATGGTTCGCCGCCGCCTCGGTCGCTGAACGACAGCGTCCGATTACAACAAGTTGACATTCGTACGGACCGTGACTACGGATCACCAGGCTGGGGATGTACCTGTGGATAACTCCGCGATTCGCCGGTCAACCACCGCTTCGGCCTGTGGATAACCAACCGTACGGCTGAGGGTGACAGCCCGATCGGTGGGAACGTACGAGGCAGCGCGAGCGCCACGCCAGCCCAGCCCCGGCGTCGGTCACTTGCGGTGAAGCCGTAGATTAGCTAGTACATGTGCCAGCAACGTGGCTGACAACGGTCGTAACCGGACGAGCTCTTCGACAGCCAGAACCCCGCCAGGTACGGCGGGAAGATGACATGTCGGAGAGACGGGCAACCCGGGTAAGGTCGCTCTCGACGGGTACGGCAGGGGCCGACGCTGGGCGTCGACACCGGTCGGCCGGTTCCTTCAACGGCAGAGCGGGAAGCCACATGCCCAGCAGTTCGGGTTCATCGATCGACACGATCACCGAGGGAGGACGGGTGACCCAGGTCGGCGAGGGTCAGGAGGCGGACGAAAGCGCTCCTCCGGTCATGACCTTCGGTGCTCCCACGGCCGGTGAAGTCCTCGCCGAGCGGTACGAACTGGTTGAGCACATCAACAACGACAGTGCGGGTCGGCTGGTCTGGCGCGGGGTCGATGTCATCCTGCGCCGTCCCGTTGCCGTGGTGCTGCGTTACCCGGGTGGCGACTCCGCCACCGAGATGCTTCAGGCCGCCGTCGCGGCCAGCCGGGTCATCCACCCCAACCTGGTCGGCGTCTACGACGCGATCGACGAGGCCGACCGGGCGTACGTGGTGCGCGAGTGGGTCGACGGGCAGTCCCTACGGGACCTGGCGACCGACGGCCCCCTGGACCCGGCTCGGGCCACCGCGATCGGCAACGCCGTCGCGAGCGCGCTCGCCGCGGTGCACGCCACCGGCATGGTGCACGGCAACGTCCACCCCGGCACGGTCATGATCAGTGATGAGGGCCGGGTGGTCCTGGCCGACGCCCGCACCGACGGCGCCGACAGCCAGGAGAACGACATCCGTGCAGTCGGCGGGGTCCTCTACTTCGCGCTGACCGGCTCCTGGCCACACGCCGAGGCACCACTGCACGGGGCCACCGCCGGCCACGGCCGCGCCGCCATCCCGGACGCTGTTCGGGACGCCGGGGGTGCCATCGCGGCACCGCGCCAGGTTCGGGCGGGCGTTCCGGCGTACCTGGACGACCTGACCATGGACCTGCTCGACGCCGAGATCGCGCCGCCGTCCTCCGACGTGCTCGCCGCGGAACTGGCGCGACTGGACGTGCCGGCCGAGGATGAGCACTACCTCGACAACAGCGGGCCGCTGCGGTTCGCCGCCGAAACCGGGGAAGAGCCGTCGCCGCTGGCCGCGGCCGGGGGTCGCAAGGTCGCCGTCGGCATCGCTGGTCTGCTGGCCGTCGCCCTGGTCGGTCTGCTGATCGGGATCATCGCGTTGGGCGGCGACGACGAGGACCCGCAGTCCAATCCGATCGCCGCGCCGACCTCCAGTGCGCCGGCCGGCGACGCCACCCCGGCCGCCGCGACGGCCCGCAAGCTGACAGTGAAGGACGTCCGGATCATCGACCCGGACAGCAAGGACCGCAGTGAGGTCGACGGCGCCCAGAAGGTCATCGACGGTGACGAGGACAAGGGCTGGGAGACCGAGACCTACCGGGACCGGCCCAACTTCGGCAACCTGAAGAAGGGCATGGGCGTCTGGATCGACCTCGGCCAGCCGCACACCGTCAAGTCGGTGCAGGCAGTGCTGTCGGCCACCAACGCGTCCGCCCAGCTGTTCGCCGGCACCACCAACCCGCCGTCCAGCTCCAGCGGTGACAAGCAGTTGGTCGCGAGCTACAAGACCGCCATCGGCCAGCCGTTCGAGGACCACGACGGCACCACAATGACCTTCAACGGCTTCGACGCCGACCAGAAATACCAGTACCTGCTGTTCTGGATCACCGAGTTGGCTCCGGCCGAGGGTGGGTTCAAGCTGGGGGTGCAGGAGATTACGGTCCAGGGGTCGTGAGCTGGGCACCACGATCCGGGCGTCGCACGCACTGGACGCGGTGATGGACGAGCGCGCCGCCACAAGAGACCTGGAGCTGCTGCGCGCGCACGTCGCCGGAGACCGGGACGCCTTCACCGAACTGTTCCACCGGCACCGGGACCGGTTGTGGGCGGTGGCCCTGCGGACGCTCGGCGACCGCGAGGAGGCAGCCGACGCACTCCAGGACGCCCTGCTGTCGGCGCATCGGGCGGCGGCCCGCTTCCGCGGCGACTCCGCCGTCACCACCTGGCTGCACCGGATCGTGGTCAACGCCTGCCTGGATCGAATCCGACGCCGGCAGGCGCACCCCACCGTGCCGCTGCCGGACGGCAACCGGGCCGACGACGGATCGGGCACCGGCGGGCCTGAACCGGCGGCACCGGTAGTGGACCACGACACCGCGCTGGTGGTCCGCGAGGCGCTCGCCGCGCTGCCCCTTGAGCAACGCGCCGCGCTGGTGCTGGTCGACGTACAGGGCTATCCGGTCGCCGAGGTCGCCCGCATCCTCGGCGTCGCCGAGGGCACGGTGAAGAGCCGGTGTGCCCGGGGCCGGGCGCGGCTGGCTGTGCTGCTCGGGCATCTGCGCCCCGCCGCCGTCGCGACGCCTTCGGCCCGACCGGACCCCACCGCCCCGATCACGGGCGTGCCCGGCGTCACGCCGGGGAACCCCGGCCCGGTGGAGGGCGTCGGATCGGGGTCAGGTCGATACCGGCGGGACGCCAACCAGGAGGACACGTGACGACCGAGGGGTTCCGGGAGGTCGACGTCGACCTCCTCGCTGACTACCTCGGCGGGGCGTTGGACGGCACTCCGCAGCAGGACGAGGTCGCCCACCTGGTCGCCGCGGACCCTTCCTGGGCCGAGGCGTACGCGCTGCTGGCCCCCGCCTTGACCGAGGTTCGGACGGACCTGACCCGCTGGGCCGAGCCGTCCCCGGAGATGCCGTCGGCGATCACCGACCGCCTCCTGGCCGCGTTGGCCTCCGCGGAGCCGACCGACACCTCGACCGAGGAGGCACCCGCCGACGCCGCGACGCCGTTGGTCGTACCGGCGCAGGGCGGGGCCGGTCGCCGGCCTCCCATGCCCACGCCCGGCGGGTCGGGGCGCCAGGCGTCCACCGGTCCGGGCCGCCGCCAGCGCGGCTGGGCCCGCCGTGGCGCACCCGTGGCCGCCGCCGCGATCGCCGTCATCGCCGTCGCGCTGGGCCTCAACCAGCTCTCGATGCGGGCGTCGGACGACTCCGGTCCCACAAACGCCATGAACCAGCCGGCCAGCGCGCCGGAGGGCGTCGCGGGGGCCGGGACGGCCCGCACCACAGGGCCGGCACTGCGCAGTGGTACGAACTACACCCCGCAGACCCTCGGCAACGCCTACGGCACTGCCGCGCCAAGCACACCGGCTGCCAGCCGGGCGACCGGCAACACCCCGGGCGAGCAGCCGGAGGTGGATGCCGAGGGCGGGCGCCGTCCCTCTCCCGACGGGTCGGACCAGCTGGCCCGGCTGACCGACGAGGCCGCACTGACCAGCTGTCTGGCCAGCGTCGCGACGGAGCACGGATCTGCCCCACTGGTGGTCGAGGTGATCGACTACGCGCGGTTCCAGGGCGATCAGGCGCTGGTCATCCACTTCACCGACGCGACCGGCGCCCGGTGGGCCTGGGTGAGTGGCCCGGAGTGCGGAGTGCCTGGGTCCGGCTCGGACAGCCGGTATTCGGCGCGGGTAGAGTGAATCCACGGTCAATGGCACGATGGTTCCCCACGTGACCTGACCCACCGGATGCCCGGCTCGGGAATCCCCGGTTCGTACGATGACGTTCTGGAAGTCAGCTGCCGGCCCCACCCAGGCGTCGGCGACTCGGATCAGCATCGGTGCTCGCGCCGACGCCGAACACACACAACTCGGGAGACGGCAGTGGACGAGGTCCGCAACCTGATCATCATCGGCTCCGGGCCGGCCGGCTACACAGCAGCGGTCTACGCCGCACGTGCCAACCTGAAGCCGCTGATCATTGAGGGCGTGCAGTCCGGTGGCGCGCTGATGACCACGACCGAGGTGGAAAACTTCCCCGGCTTCGCTGACGGCATCCTCGGCCCCGAGCTGATGGACAACATGCGCAAGCAGGCCGAGCGGTTCGGCGCCGAGTTCCTCACCGACGACGTGACCCGGGTCGAGCTGGTGGACACTGGCGACGCCGGCTCCGGCGCGGTGAGCACCGTCTGGGTTGGCGAGACCGCCTACCGGGCGCGATCCATCATTCTCTCCACCGGTTCGGCCTGGCGTCCGCTGGGCGTGCCCGGTGAGCAGGAGTTCCTGGGCCACGGCGTCTCCGCGTGTGCCACCTGTGACGGCTTCTTCTTCCGCAACCAGCAGATCGTGGTCGTCGGCGGCGGCGACTCGGCGATGGAGGAGGCCACCTTCCTCACCCGCTTCGCGGAGTCGGTGACCATCATCCACCGCCGCGACTCGTTCCGGGCCAGCAAGATCATGGCCGACCGGGCGCTGAGCAACGAGAAGATCAAGGTCGAGTGGAACAGCACCGTCGAGGAGATCCTCGGCGAGGACGGCAAGGTCACCGGTGTTCGCGTCCGCAACGTGCACACCGGCGAGACCAAGGTGATGGACGTGACCGGCGTCTTCGTCGCCATCGGTCACGACCCTCGCAGCGAGCTGTTCCAGGGCCAGGTCGAGCTGGACGACGAGGGCTACGTGAAGGTCCACGCCCCGAGCACCCGCACCAACGTGCCCGGTGTCTTCGCCGCCGGCGACGTGGTCGACCACACCTACCGTCAGGCGATCACCGCGGCCGGCACCGGTTGTGCCGCCGCGCTCGACGCCGAGCGGTTCATCGCGACGCTCAGCTGAAACAAGGAACACATCCCGGAGGAGGGGCATAGTGGGAACAACCAAGGCGGTCACCGACAAGAGCTTCGTCGCTGACGTGCTGCAGGCCGACAAGCCGGTGCTGGTGGACTTCTGGGCGGAGTGGTGCGGGCCGTGCCGCAAGGTGTCGCCGCTGCTCGAGGAGATCGCCCGGGAGATGGGTGACCAGGTCACCATCGTCAAGCTCAACATCGACGAGAACCCGGAGACCGCTCGGGCCTACCGGGTGATGTCGGTGCCGACGCTCACCGTCTTCAAGAACGGCCAGCCGGTGCAGTCGATCGCCGGTGCCAAGCCGAAGGGCGAGCTGGTCCGGCTCATCGAATCGGCCCTCTGACCAGCAGAAACGTCAACCGAACCCCGTACCCGCTCGCCGGGTGCGGGGTTCGGCGTCTTCTCGGCCGCACCGCCGACGTATTTCTCGGCCCCAGCCACCTCGCCGCCCCGGAACGCATAGCCTCAAGCCTGGGCCGCCCGGCCAGCCAGCGTCGTGCAGAGGGGGTCGTGCGTGCGTCCGATCCGACCCGGTGACCGGGGACCCGCGGTCACGGAGATCCGTACCATCCTGACCGGCCTCGAGCTACTGGCCGCCGCCGGCCCGCACACCGACGAGTTCGACCTCGACACCGAGCGGGCGGTGCGCGCGTTCCAGCAGTCGCGGGGGCTCAGTGTGGACGGCCGGGTCGGCGCGGAGACCTGGCGCGCCCTGGATGCCGCCCGCTGGCGGCTCGGCGCCCGCACCCTTTACCACGCGGTCCCCGAGCCACTCACCGGCGAGGATGTCCGGTCGCTACAGGAGCGACTGCTGGAGATGGGGTACGACGTGGGCCGCGCGGACGCCATCTACGGCGTCCGGACATCGCGGGCGGTGGCCCAGTTCCAGCGTGAGGTCGGGCTCACCCCGGACGGCTCCTGCGGCCCACACACCATGAACGCGCTCCGCCGGATCGGCCGCAAGGTGGTCGGCGGCCGCCCGCAGTGGCTCCGCGAATCCGACGCGATCCGGCAGTCCGGGCCGGCGTTGGTCGGCAAGACGGTCGTCATCGACCCGGGGCACGGCGGCACCGACCCCGGGATGGTGGTGCCCGACGGCTCGCTCCGCTGGACCGAGGCGGACCTGGTGCACGACCTGGCCAGCCGACTGGAGGGGCGACTCGCCGCCTCCGGGGTGCGGGTGCAGCTCACCCGGGGCCCGTCGCCCGACAGTTGCCTGCCGGACACCGACCGGGCCCTGCTCGCCAACTCGCTCGGCGCCGACGTGTTCATCTCGCTGCACCTGGACGGCCACGCCAACCCGGATGCGGAGGGCGTCGCGACCTACCACTACGGCACCGACAACGGGGTCACCTCGGCGACCGGTGAACGCCTGGCCGGGCTGGTGCAGCGGGAGATCGTCGCCCGCACCGGGCTGCGGGACTGCCGTACGCACGCCAAGACGTGGGAGTTGCTGCGACTGACGCGGATGCCCGCCGTCCGGGTCGAGGTCGGCTACCTCACCTCGCCGACGGACCGCGCCCACCTTGTCGACCCCCGGTTCCGGGACCGGGTGGTGGACGCGATCGTGGCCGCGGTGCAGCGGATGTACTACCCGATCGAACGAGACGTCCCGACCGGATCGCTCGACGTCAGCGAACTGCGTGCCGTGGTGACGGCCGGCACGGTGGTGGACTGATTCGGCGCCCGGCGTCAGCCGTTGGTGGAGCGGGTGGCCGGGGCCGGACGGACCGGCCGGAGCAGGGTCTCCGGGCTCATCGACCCGAGCAGCTTCTCCAGCGCGTACTCGACGTCGGACTTCCAGCTCAGCGCCGTACGCAGCTCAAGACGCAACCGAGGGAAGCGCGGATGCGGACGCACGGTCTTGAAGCCCACGGAGAGGAAGAAATCGACCGGGGCGACGCAACCGCCGGCGGGGTCGTCGGCGTCGCCGAACTTGGCGTCGCCGAACGCCTCGATCGCCTTGATCCCACGCTTGGTCAGATCCCGGGCGACACCCTGCACCAGCATCCGGCCCAACCCGCCACCGGAGAACGCGGCCACCACGTTGGCCGTCATCAGCAGTGCCGCGTCCGCGGAGACCGGTGAGGTCGGGAACGCCATCGAACGGGGCACGTAGGCGGGCGGGGCGTACATCACGAAGCCGGCCGGCATGCCGTCGACATACGCGAGTTTGCCGCAGGAACCCCACTCCAGCAGCGTCTGGGAGACCCACGCCTCCTTCTCCAGGCCCGGATCGCCAGCGGCGCAGGCCCGGTCCGCGGAGACCGGATCGAGCTCCCAGTAGACGCACTGCCGGCACGGGCGCGGGAGGTCTTCCAACGTGTCGAGGGTCAGGCTGACCAGACGTCGCGACATATGGCGCATCCCCACAATAGGCTCGGTGGTGAGACCGGCATGGAACGACAGCGCCGCCTTCCTGCCCCCGACGAGCGATCGTACGCCGCCGATCGGCGATACGGGAGGGGACGCGCAGATACCCACCCCAGTGGGGGACGCCGGGGACGGTCCGCCATGTGGTCGATCTGCCTCGGCACGGCGGTAGCACGACTCTGGCGGACTAGGATCGACAATCGGTGTGTCCGCCGCCATGGTCAGCGGTGTGCGGGGTACCCGGGGCGGGAGCCACTCGAGCAGCGATCGAGGTGAGGTCATGACCGGCACGACACTCGACGACTACACCGACCGGTACGCCCGGCGGGTACGCGGGATGACCGCCTCCGAGATCCGAGCATTGTTCGCGGTGGCCAGTCGTCCGGAGGTCGTCTCGCTCGCCGGTGGCGCACCGTACATCGCTGCCCTTCCGCTGGACGCGGTCGGCGAGATGCTTGGCCGGCTCGGTTCCGAGCACGGCGTGACCACTCTTCAGTACGGCATTGGTCAGGGCACCCTCGAGCTGCGCGAGCGGATCTGCGAGGTGATGTCGCTCTCCGGGATCGACGCCGCGTGCGGCGCCTCCCCGGAGGACGTCGTGGTCACCGTGGGCGGGCAGCAGGCACTGGACCTGGTGGCCCGGCTCTTCCTCGACCCCGGTGACGTGGTGCTCGCCGAGGGGCCGACGTACGTCGGTGCGCTAGGCGTGTTTCAGGCCGCCCAGGCGCAGGTCGTCCACGTACCGATGGATGCGGACGGGCTGATCCCGGAGGCGCTGGAGACGACCATCGCCGACCTGGCCCGCGCGGGCCAGCGGGTCAAGTTCCTCTACACGATCCCCACCTACCAGAACCCGACCGGCGTGACGCTCAGCGAGGAGCGCCGGGAACGGGTGCTCGACATCTGCGAGCGCGCCGGCCTGCTCGTCGTCGAGGACGACCCGTACGGCCAACTGGGGTTCGAGGGTGAGGCGCCGGCCCCCCTGCGGGCCCGCCGCCGCGACGGCGTCTTCTACCTCAGCACCTTCTCCAAGACCTTCGCCCCCGGGCTGCGGGTCGGCTGGATCCTGGCGCCGCACGCGGTCCGCGACAAACTGGTCATCGCCAGCGAGGCGCAGATCCTCTGCCCCAGCGGTTTCGCCCAGGCCGCGGTGGCCACCTACCTGAGCACGATGCCCTGGCGGCAGCAGCTCAAGGTCTATCGCGAGGTCTACCGGGAACGCCGTGACGCCCTGCTCGACGCGATGGCCGACCTGATGCCCGAGGGCACCAGCTGGACCACCCCGGCCGGCGGTCTCTTCGTGTGGGCCAGCCTGCCCGACGGGCTCGACTCGAAGGCCATGATGCCGCGAGCGGTCGCCGCCCGGGTCGCCTACGTTCCCGGCACCGGCTTCTACGCCGACGGCACCGGCACCGACGCCATGCGGCTCAACTTCAGCTTCCCGCCGCCGGAGCGGATCCGCGAGGGCGTCCGCCGGCTGGCCGGTGTGATGGAGCAGGAAATCGCGATGCGCCGGGTCTTCGGTGCCGTGGGTGGTGCCGCCGGCCGACGCGGCCGGGCCGGCTCCGACGTGCCCGGGCCAGACTTGGCATGATGCCGGCATGGGTACGACCGCCGAGCACCTCCTCGTGACCGATTCCGCCATCTCGGCCGACCTGCGCGTCGTGGTGCTCGCCGGTGGGCTCTCCTACGAACGGGACGTGTCGCTGCGCTCCGGTCGTCGGGTGCTCGACGCGCTGCGCGCCGTCGGGGTGGAGGCCGAACTGCGAGACGCGGACGTGGCGCTGCTACCGGCACTCGCGGCCGACCCGCCGGACGCGGTGGTGATCGCACTGCACGGGGCGACCGGCGAGGACGGCTCACTGCGCGGGGTGCTGGATCTGTGCAACGTCCCGTACGTCGGCTGCGACGCTCGGGCCTCCCGGGTCGCCTGGGACAAGCCCTCGGCCAAGGCGGTGCTCCGCGAGGCCGGCATCCCCACCCCCGACTGGGTGGCGCTCCCGCACGATCGTTTCTCCGAGCTCGGCGCGGTCGCCGTCCTGGACCGGATCGTCGACCGTCTGGGCGTGCCCCTGATGGTGAAGCCGGCGCAGGGCGGGTCCGGGCTGGGCGGGGCGGTGGTCCGGGACGCCGCCGCGCTGCCCGCCGCGATGGTCGGCTGCTTCGCGTACTACTCCACGGCGCTCGTCGAGCGGTACGTGCCGGGGATGGATGTGGCAGTCTCCGTCGTCGACCTCGGCGACGGCCCGCAGGCACTGCCGCCGGTGGAGATCGTGCCGCGCAACGGCGTGTACGACTACGCCGCCCGCTACACCGCGGGGCGGACCACCTGGCACGCCCCGGCGCGGCTGGACCCGGAGGTTGCCGCCACGGTCGCTGACGTGGCCCTCGCCGCGCACACCGCGCTCGGTCTACGGGATCTCTCCCGCGTGGACGTGATCGTGGACGCAGCCGGTCAGCCGCACGTGCTGGAGGTCAACGTCTCGCCAGGGATGACGGAGACGTCACTGCTTCCGCTCGCCGTGCAGGCGGCCGGGCTGGACTTCGGCCGACTCCTCGGCACCCTGGTCGCCCGAGCAGCCGCCCGCCTCACCAAGCACTGACCTACCCGCCAACCCGTTCGGCCCAGCGGACCACCCGCCGGACGACCATGAGGTTGGCCTGTCCGGGTCAACCTCATGGTCGGTTCCCGATCAGTGGGTCGCGCGTACGTCGGGTGTGTCGCTGCCGTTGGTGCGCGCGGCCGTGCCCGCAATGCCGGCGCCCTTCTCGGGGGCGGTCCTGCTGACGGCCTCTCCGGAGGCACCCCCGGAGACCAGGTCGGACGCGGCCGGGTTGGCGGAGCCAGCCTCGTCGGCGCTTCCGCTCACCGGACCGACGTGGGGCCTGTCGGTGGACGCCTCCGCCGGGTCGACGACCTGAGGTCCGTCGGTGGGCGCCTCCGCCGGGTCGACGTGGAGTCCGTCGGTAGCCGTCGTGGCGGCGCGGCCGGATGCTGCGCCGCCGAATGCTGCGGCGGTGGAGTCCCGGGTGCCGGAGGCCGGGATGCCGGACAGATTGGTGACGGATGCCGTCCGAGCGGGTTCAGCCGCCGGACCGCTGACCGTGACCGACCGGGCGGGTTCGGCCGCGCGGTCGGTGACGGTGGTCGTCGTTGAGCCGGAACCGGCGTCCGGCTCGACAACCGGTTCGGCCCGGGGCCCGCTGCCGGCGTCGGTCGGATCAGGAGTGGAGTCGAGCGCTGGTTCCGGGATCTCCTCTGCCGCCTCGATGACCGAGACCGCCTCCGTCCCGGCTGCTGCCGCGGAGGCAGCCTCCGCTGCCGCAGCGGCGTCCGCGGCAGCGGACTGGGCCAGCAGACTGGACGGCGCCTGCCACTGGATGCGGGGTGGCTCGGCGAGTGGGCGGCCGCCGAACTCGGCGAGCCAGGCCGCGACGAGCGCCAAATTTTCCCGCCACTGTGCCTCGGAGATCGGCGGCAGGATCGAGTCCCACAGGGACAGGAACGTGCCCCGCAACTGAAGGCGGCCGTACGGGCGGGCGAGGAACCACATGTGCAGATGAGCCGAGCCGTCGCCCCAGCGATTGACGTGCACCCGCGCCACGCCGTCGAGCGACCGGATGGCCCGCTCCAGACGTACGGTCATCACCCCCAGCTCGGCGGCCAGCAGGTTCGGCAGGTCGCCGAGGTCGAGGTGGGTACGCGATTCCAGGATGAGCACCATGGGCAGGCCGGTGGGCCGGTCCATGGCGCGGACCCGCCACCGCTCGCCCACCCAGATGTAGGCGTCGTCGGGTGCGTTGCAGGCGGTGCATTCCCGGAGACCCTCGCCCTTCCGGGGCGGTTCGACCGGGACCGGATCATCGAGTTGCTTCACGTGGAGGTCACCCTCGAAGGGAAATGACGGCCACTGGGTGAAGTCCGGGACTGAGGGAGGGGTGTCGTGCACGACGCTGACCCTAACCGAGTCTGGCACCGCTGTCCCTACCTGTTCGAGCGGGTCCGGGGCCACCGGATCGGTACCCGTCGTCAACCGGGCTCGCGTGGTCGCGCAGGCACCGAGAGGCGATATCCACAGGCTGCCGAGATCCTGAACACAGGCCGTCATCCACAGGCTCACACCCGCTCCCACGCGCTGTTTCACGTGAAACGGGGGGTGCCTGTGGACAACCGGTGTGGATAACTTTTCGGCCAGTCGGTCGTTGTCCGCGAACCGCCAAACCGGCGGTGTTGATGGCTGGCGGGGAGGAAATCGGACGGGTGCGCTCCGATCGGCACCGCATGCCACCGCCGGTGCGGTAACCAGCCTCCGACGACCGCCCGCTGGCTCAGTTGGCACACGTCCGCGGTGACGGCTTGGCTCGTTCGCGGGTCGTGTCGGCAGACCTCGGCCCGCGCGGCCTGGACGCCCGGATGCCCGGATGCTCTGGACACCGAAGGACGGAGAGATCGAACCGCAGTACCGACGTCGAGCGTCTGAGAGGGGGGCGACTCCGCTTGGCCGTCGACCCCAGGGCTTCCGATCGGTGCCAGCAAGAGCCGCGATCTGGTTTCACGTGAAACAGCGCGGGCAGGAAACGCGATCCGCCGGTCCGGGGCCGGGCTCGCAATGGTCTACGGTCCAGCGATCCGGCGGCGCGGCGGCCCGGCGGCGCGGCGGCCCGGCGGCGCGGCGGCCCGGCGGCGCGGAGGCCCGGCGGCGCGGCGGCCCGGCGGCGCGGAGGCCCGGCGATCCGGCGGACTCCCACCAAGGTCGCTGCGAGGTCGTTCCACCAGACTGACCGCGATCGAGAGGCTCGGCCCGCCTGCGGATGACCACGGAGACGTCGGTTCGCGCCACTCAGCGGCTCGCTGGCGCCTTGATCGGCGCAGGGGGTGGTGCGGGCCGAGTGGACCATCCCGGAGCCTTCTACGACGCGTGTAGAGGTCCACTCGGTGCCTGTACTCACCCCAGCGGCCGCCGCCAGCCGCTCGGCACCGCGTCCGCCGCCCGCCGCTGCGTCCGCCACGCCACAAGCCGAGGTCGAGACTAGGGCCGCCGTCTGTTTCACGTGAAACCGCGACGACCCCGGGATGCAGCACGGCCGCGCCCCCGTTCGGGTAGCGCGGCCGTAGGCGGGCGGGCGGGGTCAGTCCTCCCCGCTCTCCTCCTGTTGCACACCGATGATCCCGACGATCCGCTCAAGGTCGTCCACCGTCGCGAACTCGATGGTGATCTTGCCCTTGCTCCGGCCGATGTCCACCTTGACTCGGGTGTCGAACCGGTCGGACAGCCGATCGGCGAGATCGGTCAGGGCCGGCGCGTGCGCCTTGGGTCGGCGCTTCGCTGCCTGACCCTTCGCCGGCCCGTCGTTGAGTGCCAAGGCCACGATCTCCTCGGTCGCCCGAACCGACAGTCCCTCAGCCACGATCCGCAGGGCCAGCTGTTCCTGCGCTTCCGCCTCGTCGAGGCTCAGCAGGGCGCGGGCGTGCCCCGCCGACAGGATGCCGGCGGCAACCCGGCGCTGGACCTGTGCGGGCAGGTTCAGCAGTCGGATCGTGTTGGAGATCTGCGGGCGACTCCGGCCGATCCGGCGGGCCAACTCTTCGTGGGTGGCCCCGAACTCCTCCAGCAGTTGCTGGTAGGCGGCGGCCTCTTCCAATGGGTTCAGGTTCGCCCGGTGAATGTTCTCCAGCAGGGCGTCGCGGAGCATCGCGTCGTCACGGGTGTCCCGGACGATCGCCGGAATGCTCTCCCGCCCCACCGCCTGGGCGGCCCGCCAGCGCCGCTCGCCCATCACCAGTTCGTACTTCTCGTCGTCGAGCTGCCGAACGACGATGGGCTGAAGGAAGCCGACCTCCTGGATCGAGGTCTTCAACTCCTCCAGCGCCTCCTCATCGAAGACCTGGCGGGGTTGCTTCGGGTTGGGCATGATCGCGTCGACCGGGATCTCGGCGAATCGAGCACCGGGAACCGGACTCAGTACGGGTTCCGGCTCACGGACTGGCGATCCGGCCGGCACCGGGGCGACAGCGACGGTGCCCGCGTCGTCCAGGTGCTCGTTCTCCGGCTCGACCGTCGCGGTGCCAGCGGCACCCGGCGCCGGCCCGGTCGGGATCAGCGCCCCCAGGCCCCTACCCAGACCGCCCCGAGGACGGTTCTTCATGCCACGCCTCCCAGCGATTCGTCCGCACTACGCATTCCGGCCCACCGGCTCCTTGACGCCTCGCTCGGCGATCTCCTGGGCGGCCTCGAAGTAACTCGTGGCACCCCGCGAACCGGGATCGTAGGTCATCACCGACTGGCCGTAGCTCGGCGCCTCGGAGACCCGGACGTTGCGGGGGATGACCGCCTGGAGAACCTTGTCGCCGAAGTGGTTCCGGACGTCCTGCTCGACCGCGTCGGCCAACCGCGTGCGACGGTCGTACATGGTCAGCAGGATGGTGGAGACATCGAGCTTCGGGTTGAGGTGCTGGCGTACCAGGTTGATGTTGTTGATCAGCTGGTTGAGCCCCTCCAGCGCGTAGTACTCGCACTGGATCGGGATAAGCACCTCCTGCGCGGCGACCAGAGCGTTGACCGTGAGCAGGCCGAGCGAGGGCGGGCAGTCGATGAAGACGTAGTCGAACTCGCCCGGGTAGGCGGCGATCGCCCGATCCAGACGCGACTCCCGGGCCACCACCGACACCAGCTCGATCTCCGCGCCGGCCAGGTCGATGGTCGCGGGTACGCACCAGAGGTTGGGGATGCCCTCGACCGCCTGTGCCACCTCGGCCAGCGGCACGCTGTTGATCAGGCAGTCGTACACGTCGGGGATTCCGGTGTGGTGTGGGACGTTGAGCCCGGTCGAGGCGTTGCCCTGCGGGTCGAGGTCGACCACGAGCACCCGGTTGCCGTGCAGGGCGAGCGCCACCGCAAGGTTGACGGTGGTGGTGGTCTTTCCCACGCCACCCTTCTGGTTGGCGACGCACATGACCCGGGTCCGGTCCGGTCGAGGCATGGTCACCTCGCCACTGGGATTCAGGATCTGCACGGCGCGCATCGCCTCCATAGCCAACGGTGGGTCATCCTCTTCGCGCGTCGGGGTTTCACGTGAAACGTACGTGGGATCGGCCGCCACGGCGGCCAACGACTCGGTCGAAGCGACCGGTGCGTCGGCGACCACCGGCGCGGCGTCCCGAGCGGCCGCCGCGGTGGGTTGGTGCGGGACGGCCGGCTCGAAGCGAACCGCAGCGGAGGTGTTTCGGCGACCCGAGGTCGACCGCACCTCGGCGGCGTTGACCGGTCGACTCGACGCCTCCGGCGTCCGACGGACACCCGCCGGCTGCGGAGTGGCCGAGCTGTCCGGTCGCCCGGCCCCCGACGGTGGGTCCAGTGCTGTCGGAGGATCGCTGTCGGTCGGTCGGGTCGATGGCCCGGTCGCGCCGGGCGACCAGCTCGGGTAGTCGGTTTCACGTGAAACGGGATCGCTGGTCGACCCGGTCACGCGTGGATCGTCGTACCTGCCGTCGTCATGCACCTGTCATCCCTGCCCGCTTCGGATGGTCGGTCCGCGCCCCGGTCAACTTGGCCGCATCCACGCCCGCAACCCGGAGCGTACGGCCCGCGGGAGCGGTCGGAGACCCGCGACGTCCGTCACCCGCTCCACACTATCGACGCGCGGTCAGCCTACGGCGGACGGGCGCGGCCGGTCCACGTCGGGTTCTCATCCCCTCGTCCATCCGTACCCGTACAACGAGGCAACCCACCGGCCGGAAGCCCGATGGCGCGAAGTGTCAACCTCGGCGGGAGCGTCCACCCCGGGCGCGCTTCTTGGCCGCCGGGCGGGCCGGGCCGATCATCCGCTCGCGCACGATCTCCACGACCGTGGTGGGCGGATCGATCACCCCGACGCCGCAGAGCTGCACGGTCGGCTCCCCGCCGCCGAGTCGCGCGACCACCTCGGCGTGCTCCTCGATCTCGGCTGCGGCGGACGAGCCCTTGAGCGCCAGCAGTCGGCCACCGCGAACCGCCAGGGGAAGGCTCCAGCCCGCGAGTCGATCCAGGGGCGCGACCGCGCGCGCGGTCACCACGTCTCCGCTGATCGGCTCCCGGCCGCCCGACCCGCTGGCCGCCTCGTCGGCCCGGCCACGGAACACCCGCACCGACCTGGCCAGACCCAGTCGCTCGACGACCTCGATCAGGAAGGACGTCCGCCGGGCCAGCGGCTCGATCAGGGTGACGGTGAGGTCGGGACGGGCGATGGCCAGCACGAGGCCCGGCAGACCGGCGCCGGAGCCGACGTCGAGCACCGTCGCGCCGGACGGGATCCGCTCGGCGACAGCGGCGCAGTTGAGCAGGTGCCGATCCCAGATGCGGGGTGCCTCCCGGGGGCCGATCAGGCCGCGGACCACCCCGTCGGTGGCCAGCAGTTCGGCGTACGCGGCGGCCAGGTCGAGACGGTCACCGAAGAGGGTGAGCGCGGCCGGGGCCAGTTCGGGCGGCAACGCCGCGTCGGCCGGTGACGGGGCGGTGTCACGCCCGGTCGATTCAGCATCGGCGTCGACGGTGGCGGGGCGGACAGCGGACGGCCCGGGCGGCGTGCCGCCCGGGCCGGACACGGCGTCGGCCGTGATGTCGTCGTGGGTCACCCGGTCAGTCCGCCGGCCGTACGACGATGCGCCGGTTCGGCTCCACACCCTCGGACTCGCTCGCCACGCCGGACATGGCGTTGACCACGTCGTGCACGCACTTGCGCTCGAACGCGGACATCGCCTCCAGACGGACCGGCTCGCCGTACTCCTTGACCTTCTCGACGGCGTTCTTGGCGACCGCGGCGAGTTCCTTACGGCGGTTCGCCCGGTAGCCACCGACGTCGAGCAACAGACGGCTCGGCGTACCGGTCTGCCGGAAGACGGCAAGGCGGGTCAGTTCCTGGAGCGCCTCCAGGGTGGCCCCGCGCTGACCGACCAGATTCTGCAGCCGCTCGCCGACCACCTCGACCATCGGACGGCCGGCGGCGACCAGCTCGTCGATGTCGCCGTCGTAGTCGAGGATGTCGAGCAGGCCCTCGACGTAGTCGGCGGCGATCTCGCTCTGCCGGAACAGGTCGCCCTCGCCCACAGCCTTCTTCACCCGGGTGCCAGCGGCGGTGTCGGTGTCGTCGTCCGCCTCGGTGTCGTCGGCTTCGGTGTCGTCGCCGTCCACCGCGAGCGTGGCGGTCTCCTCCTCGTCCAGGGACTGCTCAGCGCGGGGGATGCTGGTCTCGGTCACGGTCTCATCTCCGTACTCGCTCGGCCGGACCGTCGGGTCCGACTGGTTTCCCGGGGCCGGCGGGAGGTCGCCGGTGCCCACAGGCACGTCTGTACGGGCAGTGTCGCCCGTGGCCGCGCGGTGCGCGGTCGGTTCCGCCCGGCGCCGGCCGTACGGCGGCTGCGCGGTGCGGAACGGGCCGCCGCCGGTGATCCGGCGGCGGCCCTCGCAGGTCAGCCCTGCCGCTTGGCGGGGCGGCTCTTCTTCGGGTTGTTCACCGGCTTGGCGCCCGGCTTCGGCCCGGCCACCTTGGGCGCGGCCGCCTTGACCGGTGCCGGCGGAGCAGTCTTGCCGCGACCGAACAGGCCACCGGACTTGGCGGGCTGCACCGGGTTACGGCTGGCGGCGGGCGCGACGGCCTTCTTGGGGGTCACCGGCGGCGGGAACTTCCGCAGCACCCACTGCTGCTGGCCAAGGGTGAAGAGGTTGTTGGTGACCCAGTAGATGATGACGCCGATCGGGAAGATCGCGCCGGAGATCAGCAGCGACGCGGGGATGCCGTAGAGCATCAGTCGCTGGATCATCCGCTGCTGCGGGTCCTCGGCCCAGCCGGTCTTGAGGATCATCTGCCGGCTGGTCAGGTAGGTGGTGGCGATCATGACCAGGACCAGGACACCGGCAATGATCTTCACGGTGCTGCCGTTGGCGCCGAGGCTGGCCAGCTCGTCGGCCGTGGAGCCGAACTTGCCGGCGATCGGGGCGGTGAAGAGCTTCGCCTGCGAGGCGCTCTGGAACTGGTCGACGGTCCAGCCGTAGAGGGTCTTGTTCTGCTTGTCCGGGTCGAGCCGGCGCAGCACGTGGAAGAGGCCCAGGAAGACCGGGATCTGAAGGAACATCGGAAGGCAACCCATCAGCGGGTTGGCCTTCTCCTTCTTGTAGAGCTCCATCATTTCTTTCTGGAGCGTCTCCCGGTCACCCTTGTGCTTCTCCTGAAGCTCCTTGACCTTGGGCTGAAGCGCCTGCATCGCCCGCTGAGACTTGATCTGCTTGACGAAGACCGGGAACAGGATCACCCGGACGGTGACCACCAGGAAGATGATGGACAGGATCCAGGCGAAGTTGGTGCCGATCACCGCGCCGACGGGCACCCCGATGGCGTCCCAGGCAGAGTGCCAGGTCAGCAGGATCCACGAAATCGCGTAGTAGATCCAGTCGAGACTCAGACTCAATTCGGGGCTCCAGTCACATCAGCACGACGGCGGCCGCCCGGCTCCGGCACCGGGTCATATCCACCAGGGTGAAAGGGGTGGCAGCGCAACAACCGCCGGGCCGCCAGCACGGCTCCCCGGAGCGCGCCGTGCCGAACGACCGCCTCCTGGGCGTACGCACTGCACGACGGGTAGAACCGACAGCGAGCCGGCAGTGCCGGACTTATCCACCGACGGTACGCGATGATGGGCGCGATCAGCACCTTGGCACCGGTTGTCGACGGCCGTGGGCTGCCCTGCTCGGTGCCGCTCATCGGGGCCGCCGTTCGCGCGGCGAGCGGGCGACCGCGATGGCGGCGTCCAGGTCGGTGGCGAGCCGAGGGTACGACGCCTGCGCCGCGGCGGGGAGCGCCCGGACGACCAGGGTGCTGCCGGCGGGCAGGTCGGTCAACCGTTCCCGGACCAGCGCCCGCAGTCGGCGCTGGACCCGGTTACGGGTCACCGCGTTACCGACCGCCTTGGACACGACGAAGCCGGCACGGGACGGCACGGACGACTGCTCCGCACTGTTGTCCCGTACCGGCTCCGGCGAGGTCGGTGTGCTGGGGTCGACGGTCACCGGCACGGTCAGGTGGACCACGACGGCGCCACGTCCGGCGCGTCGGCCACCGCGGACCGCTGCGGCGAAGTCAGTGCTGCGCCGCAGTCGCTGTGCGGCGGCCAGCACGACTGCCCACGTCCCCTGGACCGGCCCGGTCGGCTCAGGCCGACAGGGTGGTGCGACCCTTGGCGCGACGGCTCGACAGGATGGCACGGCCGGCACGGGTGCGCATGCGCAGCCGGAAGCCGTGGGTCTTCGCGCGCCGGCGGTTGTTCGGCTGGTAGGTGCGCTTGCTCACGTCAGGCTCTCCGTTTTCGTACGCGCCCCGCGCGACGGGATCGCCGGGGTCGTGTGGTGGTCCAGGCCACCTCGACGGTGGCCCACGATCGGTGCTGTCCGGCGGAGCGGGACCTCGGCGATGCGGGGATGCGACCGCGGACAGCAAGCACCCATCACCCTAGCAGAGGGCGAGAAAGCAGCCGTTCCAGCCTACGCAGGGGGGCAATGACCGTCAAACACCCCGAGCAGGGGACAACGGGACGCGCCCGAGGCCGAAGGGCGGTTTTCGCTGATGCCGACAAGGGCGCCGCCGCGTCGCCGGTTGATGGCGCAGGGACAACGCTGTTACCGTGCCCGATTGCGGTGAGCGTCGGAAGCTCCGGTCGTCGCGCAGGCAAGACCGGACATGGCAGTGAATCGTTCGGCACGGTGAACCCGCTTCAGCGCCCGTTCAGGCAGGGGCAGGTCCCACCCGCGTCCGGCGGCGGCCACAATCGGTCGGTACACAGGCTGTGGATAACTTGTGGATGACCACCGGTCGACCGTCCGGGTGGGTGTTGTTCCACCCGCGAACGCGGCGGGCCCGGGACGGCCGGCTGGCAGACAGCGGCGGCCGGGAGCAGAAGCGAGGGGGTGGCACGACGGTGGCCGGTACGACCGACCTTGCCGCAGTGTGGTTAGCGGCGACCGACGAGCTCGCCGACGAGATCATCTCCGCCCAGCAGCGTGCCTATCTCCGACTGACCCGGCTGCGAGCGATCGTCGAGGACACCGCACTGCTCTCCGTTCCGGACGCGTTCACCCGCGACGTGATCGAGTCACGGCTGCGACCGGCGATCACCGAGGCGCTCACCCGCCGGCTCGGCCGACCGATCCAGGTCGCTGTCACCGTCCGGGTGGCCGAGGACGCGACCGGCCGACCGGCCGGCACCGTCTACCGCAGCGCCCCGGAGACCGGGCAGCTCGACATCGACGGCCCGGGCGTCGCGCCGTTCGAGGACGACCAGGGCGCTCGACCGTCCGCCGACGCGATGATCCCTGAGCAGTCACCCGCGCCGCGTACCCCCGATCTTTCTCCGCCACCCGCGCCGGCGGGTCCGCCGCTCGCGCCTCCCGTGGAGGGGCATCGCGCGGGGTTGATTCCCGCCAGCAGGGACGGGCAGGAGGCGCTGTTCAGCGCCTCCTTCGCGGAGCCTCTGCGGCCCTCCCGGCCGGGTCCGGACCGGCGCGGCTACGACGAGCAGGCCGCCCGCCTGGACCCGTCCGGCCCCGACACCCGGCCCTACGAGCCCCGCTACCGGGACGACTCGGCGTCACCGCGCGACCAGCACGTGATCCGCTCGCTGCCCCGGGACAGCGGAACGGACAGCGGGCCGGGCCGCAGCGCTGTGGACCATCGGACCGGTGGCCGCGACGACCGTCGGTTGCCCGGTGCCGACACCGGCGGCAACCGGCTCAACCCGAAGTACATGTTTGAGACGTTCGTCATCGGCTCGTCCAACCGCTTCGCCCACGCGGCGAGCGTGGCGGTGGCGGAGTCACCGGCCAAGGCGTACAACCCGCTGTTCATCTACGGGCACTCCGGGTTGGGCAAGACGCACCTGTTGCACGCCATCGGGCATTACGCCACCACGCTGGGCAACGCCCGCTCGGTCCGGTACGTATCGACCGAAGAATTCACCAACGACTTCATCAACTCGCTCCGGGACGACAAGACCAGCGCGTTCCAGCGGCGCTACCGCGACGTCGACATTCTGTTGATCGACGACATCCAGTTCCTGGAGAACCGCGAGCGCACCCAGGAGGAGTTCTTCCACACCTTCAACACGCTGCACAACGCCAACAAGCAGATCGTGATCACCTCTGACCGGTCGCCGCGCCAGCTCGCGACCCTCGAGGACCGGATGCGAACCCGGTTCGAGTGGGGGCTGCTGGCCGACATCCAGCCGCCGGATCTGGAGACCCGGATCGCGATCCTGCAGAAGAAGGCAGCGCAGGAGCGGATGTACGCCCCACCGGACGTGTTGGAGTTCATCGCCTCCCGGGTGTCGAACTCGATCCGGGAGCTGGAGGGCGCGCTGATCCGGGTGACCGCGTTCGCCAGCCTGACCCGGTCGACAGTCGAGCTGTCGCTGGCCGAGGAGGTGCTTCGGGACTTCATGCCCGACGGCGCCGGTCCGGAGATCAACGCTGACCAGATCATGGCCTCGACCGCTGACTACTTCGGGGTGAGCCTGGAGGACCTGCGCGGCCAGTCCAGGTCCCGGGTGCTGGTCAACGCCCGTCAGGTGGCCATGTACCTGTGTCGGGAGTTGACCGAGCTGTCGCTGCCCCGGATCGGGCAGGCGTTCGGTGGCCGGGACCACACCACCGTGATGCACGCCGACCGCAAGATTCGTCAGCAGATGGCGGAACGCCGCTCGTTGTACAACCAGATCGCCGAGCTGACCAACCGCATCAAGCAGAACAGCTGAGGCGTACGGCCGCCGTCGCGCGGTGCACAGCCGCAGGACACGCCCGATCGGATCTCCGGTCGGGCGTTCTTTTTGGGTCAGTCAGCTGGACTCTCGACATGGTGGAGACCACAGCATTGAGGCCGTGACCGCCTCGATCCCCACTCGTTGTCCACAGCTCGTTATCCACCGTCGGTGGATAACTACGGTCCGTCCTCCGCCAGTTACCCACAGGCTGTGGAGAAACCCTGTGTACGAAGCTGTGGACGCCTGGGGACGACCGTCAGGTTATCCACCGATCATCATCAACCTGTGTACGAGCTGTTGAAGGTTCTGGGGATGACGGCAATGGTGATCTTCCCCGCGATCCACAGGCTTGGGGAGAAAGTCGGTGGATTACCGGTGGACAACCGGTGGACAACGGTGGACAACCGGCCGACGTCGCCGGGCTGTGGACACACGAGCCGGTTGTACCCCCGGTTCTCCACAGCTAAATCACCGGTGGATAACCTGTCTGACCTGCGCAGACCTCGGTTTTCCACAGTTTGCACAGGTGCGATGAAGACGATGAGTTATCTCTTCTAAGAGAACAAAAACCAATCATCACCGTTGGGCTTTCTGTGGATCGTGCCGAACGCTGTCGGATCAGCCGGTCAGCATCGACACGATCCATGGGGTCGGGCGCACAGCCGATGTCCCCGCGCCCTAAGGTGCGATGGGTACCCGCACGGTCGGGCGGGACGGTAGGCAGCGGTCGGCATGAGAGAGTTGTCGCTGACGTCGACGCGGAGGCATTGATGAAGTTCCGAGTGGAGCGCGACGCGCTCGCCGAGGCTGTGGCGTGGACCGCGAAGAGCCTGCCCAACCGGCCATCCGTACCGGTGCTCGCCGGGGTGATGCTCCGCGTCACCGACGGCAACCTGCGGGTCTCCGGGTTCGACTACGAGGTCTCCAGTCAGGTGACCGTCGAGGTGCAGGGCGACGCCGACGGCGCCGCGCTCGTCTCCGGCCGCCTGCTCGCCGAGATCACCAAGGCGTTGCCGGCCAAGCCGGTGGACATCGCCGCGGTCGGCGCGCACCTCGAGTTGGTCTGCGGCAGCGCCCGGTTCACCCTGCCCACCATGCCGGTGGAGGATTACCCCGCGCTGCCCGAGATGCCGCAGAGCGCCGGCACTGTCGACGCCGCGGCGTTCGCCACCGCGGTGGCCCAGGTGGCCATCGCCGCCGGTCGCGACGAGACGCTGCCGATGATGACCGGCGTTCGCGTCGAGCTGTCGGGTGACACCCTGTCGATGCTCGCCACCGACCGTTACCGGTTGGCGCTGCGCGAGATCCAGTGGCGGCCGGACGACCCCGAGGTGAGCATCAACGCCCTGGTGCCGGCCCGCACCCTGAACGACACCGCCAAGGCCCTCGGCCCGCTGGGCGGCGAGGTCACGCTCGCCCTCGCCCAGGGCGCTGCGGGCGAGGGCATGGTCGGCCTCGCCGGCGGCACCCGACGTACCACCAGCCGGCTGCTCGACGGCGCCAACTACCCGCCGGTGCGGTCGCTCTTCCCGGCCGCGCACAACGCCGCGGCCCGGGTGTCGGTCAGCACGCTGATCGAGGTGGTCAAGCGGGTCGCGCTGGTCGCCGAACGGACCACCCCGGTGCTGCTCAGCTTCAGCGCCGACGGCCTGGTGGTCGAGGCCGGCGGTTCCGAGGAGGCACGGGCCAGCGAGGCGATGGAGGCCACCTTCACCGGTGAACCACTGACCATCGGCTTCAACCCGCAGTACCTCATCGACGGTCTGGCAAACCTGGGCGCTCAGACGGCCGTGCTCTCCTTCGTCGACGCCTTCAAGCCCGCGGTGATCTCTCCCGCTGGCGAGGATGGCGAGGTCATTCCGGGGTACCGGTACCTCATCATGCCGATCCGCGTCTCGCGCTGATCGCGCCCAGCAACACCCAGATCCACGGAGGTAGAAACACATGCAGCTCGGCCTGGTAGGACTCGGCCGTATGGGCGGCAACATGCGGGAGCGGTTGCGTTCGGCCGGGCACGAGGTGGTCGGCTTCGACCACAACGCGCAGATCAGCGACGTCACGACCCTCGCCGGCCTGGCAGAGAAGCTTGAGTCGCCGCGCGCCGTCTGGGTCATGGTGCCCGCCGGTGTCACCGACGCCACGATCGACGAGCTCGCCGAGGTGCTTGGCGAGGGCGACATCATCATCGACGGCGGCAACTCGCGCTTCAGCGACGACGCGCCCCGCGCGGAGCGGCTCAACCAGCGGGGCATCGGCTACCTGGACGTCGGGGTCTCCGGCGGCGTCTGGGGCCGGCAGAACGGCTACGGGCTGATGGTCGGTGGCGCCCAGGAGCACGTGGACCGCCTGATGCCGATCTTCAACGCGCTCAAGCCGGAGGGTGAGTTCGGCTTCGTGCACGCCGGCCCCGTCGGTGCCGGGCACTACTCGAAGATGGTGCACAACGGCATCGAGTACGGCCTGATGCACGCCTACGCCGAGGGCTACGAGCTGATGGCCGCCTCGGAGCTGGTGACCAACGTGCCGGGCGTCATCAAGTCCTGGCGGGAGGGCACCGTCGTCCGTTCCTGGCTGCTCGACCTGCTCGACCGGGCGCTCGACGAGGACCCGGAGCTGGCCGACCTGAGCGGCTACACCGAGGACACGGGCGAGGGCCGGTGGACGGTCGACGAGGCGGTCCGACTGGCGGTGCCGCTGAACGTCATCACCGCCTCGCTGTTCGCGCGGTTCGCCTCGCGGCAGGACGACTCGCCCGCCATGAAGGCCGTCTCCGCGCTGCGTCAGCAGTTCGGTGGCCACGCCGTCCACAAGCGCTGAGCGGTATCCACAACCTGTGTACGTTCATCGGCTGGAACTGGTCGACTTCCGCTCGTACGAGCGGGTGGCCGTCGACCTCCAGCCGGGAGCGAACGTCCTGATCGGCGCCAACGGCGTCGGCAAGACCAACCTCGTCGAGGCGCTGGGCTACGTGGCGACTCTGGACTCGCACCGGGTCGCCACCGACGCGCCTCTGGTCCGGATGGGCGCCACGTCCGCGGTGATCCGCTGCGCGGTGGTGCACGACGGCCGCGAACTCCTGGTCGAGCTGGAAATCGTGCCGGGCAAGGCCAACCGGGCCCGACTGGGCCGCTCACCGGCGCGGCGGGCCCGGGACGTGCTCGGGGCGCTCCGGCTGGTGCTCTTCGCCCCGGAAGATCTTGAGCTGGTCCGGGGCGACCCGGCCGAGCGCCGCCGCTACCTGGACGATCTGCTGGTCAACCGGCAGCCCCGGTTCGCGGGCGTGCGGGCCGACTACGAGCGGGTCGTCAAGCAGCGCAACGCCCTGCTGCGCACCGCGTACCTGGCCCGCAAGACCGGTGGGTCCCGGGGTGGCGACCTCGGCACCCTCGCGGTCTGGGACACCCACCTGGCCCAGCACGGGGCGGAGCTGCTCGCCGGCCGCCTGGAGCTGGTGGCCGCGCTCACCCCGCACGTGGCCAAGGCGTACGACGCGGTGGCCGCCGGTCGGGGTGCGGCGAGCATCACCTACCGGCCCTCGATCGAGCTGGCCGAGCCGACCACCGATCGGGCCGCGCTGGCCGAGGCGCTGACGGCGGCCCTGGCCGCGTCCCGCTCCGCCGAGATCGAGCGGGGCACCACCCTGGTTGGCCCACACCGCGACGAGTTGGCGCTGAGCCTCGGCCCACTGCCCGCCAAGGGGTACGCGAGCCACGGCGAGTCGTGGTCGTTCGCCCTCGCGTTGCGGCTGGCCGGGTACGACCTGTTGCGCGCCGACGGCATTGAGCCAGTGCTGGTGCTCGACGACGTCTTCGCGGAGTTGGACACCGGCCGCCGGGAGCGGTTGGCGGAGCTGGTCGGCGGGGCGAGTCAGCTGCTGGTCACCTGCGCGGTGGACGACGATGTGCCGGCCGCCCTGCGCGGCACCCGCTACCAGGTCGGCGAAGGGACGGTACGCCGTGTCGGATAAGCCAGGCACCGATCGACCAGCGGCCGGCGACAGCCCTGCTGCGCGTACCCCGAAGGCAGCGGAGGGATCGGCGGGCGGTGAGCCGGCGGCGGCCGCCAGCGGGCCGGAGCTGGCCCGAGCGGTGCTCGACGCGGCGCTGTCCCGACGGCAGGCTGCGGCCCGTGCCCGACGTGCCCCCGGCGGCGGCGACGCTGCCGGCGGCTCGGGGCGGCGGTTGCGCGGCTACTCCGGCCCCGGCCCCGACCCGCGCGATCCGCAGCCGCTCAGCGCCGTGCTCAACCGGCTGGTGAAGGCGCGCGGCTGGCAGCAGCCAGCGGCCGAGGCCACCGTGTTCGGCGCCTGGGAGCGGGTCGTCGGCGCGGAGGTCGCGCAGAACAGCCGACCGGTGAAGTTGGAGAACGGCGAGCTGACAGTGGAGGCGCGCTCGACCGCCTGGGCCACCCAGCTGCGGCTGCTCGCCGGCTCGCTGCTCAAGCAGATCGCCAGTGAGGTCGGGCACAACGTGGTGCGCAAGCTGCACATTCACGGCCCGGCCGCGCCCTCCTGGGGGAAGGGCCCACGCCGGGTACGCGGCCGGGGTCCGCGCGACACGTACGGCTGAGCGGGCCGTTCAGCCGCGCCGGTCGGCCTCGCGGGCGGCCCGCTTGCGTTCCCGCTGCTCCTGGGTGAAGCGCTTGCGCTCGGCCAGGTCACGTTTCCACGCCTCGCGGGCCTCGGCCGAGCCGCCCTGCACCGCGCCCTGCACACCTTCAGCCGGCCCGGCGAGGTGCCTGAAGGCCCAACGCATCAATCGGCCGCCCTCGCCCGGGGCCCTGGTGATCGCGCCGTCCTCGCTCATCTGCCGCCTCTTTCCCCGCGTCGCCTCGCCGGTTCTCGCCCGTCGCACGAGCAGACCTTTGGGGCACCAATGGTTGGTGTACCAATGATCGGTACGATAGTCACCGTGCGGAGAGAGGGCAACCGATGAGCGAACGACCGGACGGCGTCGACCCGCTGGCCCTGGAGCAGCAGGTCTGCTTCGCCCTCTCGGTCGCCGCGCGCAGCGTGGTGGCCGTCTACCGGCCGCTGCTGGAGCCGATGGGGCTGACCCACCCGCAGTACCTGGTGATGTTGGCGCTCTGGCAACACGCACCGTTGTCCGGTCGCGACCTCAGTCGCCTGCTCCAGCTCGACCCGGGCACGCTGTCGCCCCTGCTCAAGCGGCTGGAGGCGGCCGGCTACCTGCGCCGGGAACGCGACCCGGGCGACGAGCGCAGCCTCGCCGTCACCCTCACCGCCAGCGGTGCCGCGCTGCGGAGTCAGGCCGAGCTGATCCCGGCCGCGATCGTGGAGCGCCTCGGGCTGCCCGTCGAGGACCTGCAACACCTGCACGCGGTGCTCACGCAGCTGATCTCGGCCGCCAACCGACCGGCCGCCCCGGAGCCTGACGCGGCGGCTCAGGCGTCGGCGTAGACGGCGAACCCGCGCTCGGCGCAGCGCCGGTAGAACGCGGCCAGCACGCCCAACTCGGCGCAGGTGAAGTTCCACTGCGGCGGGTCACCGCGCTCGTCGCGCAGCGCGTCGAGCCGGCTCTCCAGCCAGCGCAGCTGCTGCTCGGCCAACCGACCGTCGCCGAGCAGGGAGCGCAGCACGGTGCTCACCGACTCGAAGGTGACCGCCTCGCCGGTCGCGCGGTGCGCGGCCACGAAGCGCTCGATGCCGCTCGCGATCCAGGAGCAGCCGTCCGGGTCGATCACCGGGTCCTCGTCCTCTGCGGCGGCGTCTGTGGCGTACAACACACCTTCGAGGCCGAGCAGCAGATCCACCAGCTCGGTGTACGCGGTCGCCCGGATGGTGCCGGTCTTCGCGATCAGCTCGGCCAGCGCCGCGGTCGGCGCGGAGATGCGCGGCAGGTCGACGATCTCGCCGAAGTCGACGAACTCGGCCGGCGCGACCGGATCGTAGAAGCGGCCGGTCCGCGGCCAGTGCACCGCGACGTTGTCCAGCCCCATCTGTCACCTCTTAGAGAGCACGTGTCGGGTCGATCGGGTCGATCGTCCCGGTTCCAACCGGTAAAGATCAAGGCTGGTTCCGGGGCGCCGCAAACGTACGGCACGGACGCTTCGGCCGCGACCCCCGACCCGCCCGGCCGCGGGTCAACCCGTTCCGGGGCGGCGCGTGCGATCAGGGCTTGGCGTGTGGGGGGAGTCGTGGGCGACGGGGTTCTGCCGGCTATGGACTTCTCAGCCGCCTCGCTGAGGGTGCCGAGTGGTGGTTCTGTCCTCCGCGCACAGTAGGATTGACGGTGAGACGAAGACCCGGTGCGGGAGTGGGACGGGGCCGGTGGGCCCAGATTCATTCTCCACGTCGGGTCGAGCCGATCGCGATCCGCGGGCAACCGCGGCGACCGGCGCGTTCGACCCGCTGTCCGGAGGTCTCCGGCGCCGGTCCGCGCGCCGACGTCGCGTCCTGTCCGCCGAACCCGCGCCCGACGCGCCCTACCGGCGCGGCTGACGCGAGAAAGTGGCCGAGGGTGGCAGCGCAGGACAAGCAGGAGTACGGCGCAGAGTCGATCACCGTTCTCGAGGGGCTGGAGGCGGTTCGCAAGCGGCCCGGTATGTATATCGGGTCCACCGGCGAGCGCGGTCTGCACCACCTCGTCTGGGAGGTCGTCGACAACGCGGTCGACGAGGCGCTGGCCGGATACTGCGACACCATCGACGTGGTGCTGCTCGCCGACGGCGGCGTCCGGGTCACCGACAACGGCCGTGGTTTCCCGGTCGACCTCCACCCGAAGCTCAAGAAGCCCGGTGTCGAGGTCGCGTTGACCATCCTGCACGCGGGTGGCAAGTTCGACGGCAAGGCGTACGCGGTCTCCGGCGGTCTGCACGGCGTCGGTGTCTCCGTGGTCAACGCGCTCTCCACCAAGATGTTCGTCGAGATCCACAAGTCCGGCTCCGTGTGGCGGCAGCACTACACCAACTCCAAGCCGAGCCCGCTGGAGAAGGGCGAGGCCACCGACCGCACCGGCTCGGCAGTTTCCTTCTGGCCCGACCCCGACGTCTTCGAGACCGTCGACTTCGACTTCCAGACCATCTACCGACGCCTGCAGGAGATGGCCTTCCTCAACCGCGCCCTGCGCATCCACCTGCTCGACGAGCGGGTGGCCGAGGAGGAGGACGGCCGGCAGCGCGAGGTGACCTTCTATTACGAGGGCGGCATTGCGGACTTCGTCCGGCACCTCAACGCCTCGAAGAGCCCGATCCACAAGACCGTGGTCGAGTTCGAGGCCGAAGAGGAGGGCATGTCCCTCGAGATCGCCATGCAGTGGAACGAGTCGTACGGCGAGTCGGTCTACACCTTCGCCAACACGATCAACACCCACGAGGGTGGCACCCACGAGGAGGGCTTCCGGTCCGCGCTGACCAGCGTGGTCAACCGGTACGGCACCGACAAGAAGCTGCTCAAGGGCGACGAGAAGCTTTCCGGCGAGGACATCCGCGAAGGGCTCGCGGCGATCATCTCGGTCAAGCTGGCCAACCCGCAGTTCGAGGGTCAGACCAAGACCAAGCTGGGCAACACCCCGGTGAAGAGCTTCGTGCAGCGGGTCTGCAACGACCGTCTGGTCGACTGGTTCGACCGCAACCCGGCCGAGGCCAAGATGATCATCACGAAGGCGTCCCAGGCGGCCCGCGCCCGGATCGCCGCCCAGCAGGCGCGCAAGCTGGCCCGGCGCAAGTCGCTGCTGGAGTCCGGCTCGATGCCGGGCAAGCTGGCCGACTGCCAGTCGACCGACCCCCGCGAGTCCGAGGTGTTCATCGTCGAGGGTGACTCGGCCGGCGGCTCGGCGAAGCAGGGTCGCGACCCACGGACCCAGGCGATCCTGCCGATCCGCGGCAAGATCCTCAACGTGGAGAAGGCCCGAATCGACCGGGTGCTGAAGAACAACGAGGTCCAGGCGCTGATCACCGCGCTGGGCACCGGCATCCACGACGACTTCGACATGGAGAAGCTGCGGTACCACAAGGTGGTGCTGATGGCCGACGCGGACGTCGACGGCCAGCACATCCAGACGCTGCTGCTCACCCTGCTGTTCCGCTTCATGCGTCCGCTGGTCGAGATGGGGCACGTCTATTTGGCCGCCCCGCCGCTTTACAAGATCAAGTGGAACAAGAAGGGCGACGACGCCCAGTACGCGTACTCCGACCGCGAGCGGGACGGTCTGATCGCGCTGCGCCAGCAGAAGAAGCCGAACGCCAAGCCGGATGACATCCAGCGCTTCAAGGGCCTCGGCGAGATGAACTATCCCGAGCTGTGGGAAACCACTATGAACCCGGCGACGCGCACCCTGCGTCAGGTCACTCTCGACGACGCGGCGACCGCCGACGAGTTGTTCAGTGTGCTGATGGGTGAGGACGTCGAGGCGCGCCGGTCGTTCATCCAGCGCAACGCCAAGGACGTGCGGTTCCTGGACATCTGACGGGCTGCGGTGGGTCGGCCGGGCAGTGCCCGGCCGACTCACCGGTCCACAGAGTTATCCACAGCTTGACCTCTATCCACAGCGGTTATCCACAGCACGAAAACGACTCTGAGTCTGATAAGGGTATACAGTGACCGATTCTCCCGAGTCCACACCGAACGAGCCCGAGGTCCCCGCCGAGGCCATCGCCGCGGTGGTCGCGCACGACCGGATCGAACCGGTCGGGCTCGAGGTGGAGATGCAGCGCTCCTACCTCGACTACGCGATGAGCGTCATCGTCGGTCGCGCGCTGCCGGACGTCCGGGACGGCCTCAAGCCGGTCCACCGCAAGATCCTCTACGCGATGTTCGACTCCGGCTACCGGCCGGACCGCGGCTACGTGAAGTGCTCCCGGGTCGTCGGCGACGTGATGGGTCAGTTCCACCCGCACGGCGACTCGGCGATCTACGACGCGTTGGTCCGGATGGCACAGCCCTGGTCGCTGCGGTACCCGCTGGTCGACGGCAACGGCAACTTCGGCTCCCCGGGTAACGACCCGGCCGCCGCCATGCGATACACCGAGTGCAAGCTCGACCCCCTCGCCATGGAGATGCTGCGGGACATCGACGAGGACACCGTCGACCTGCAGGACAACTACGACGGCCGGGCCAAGGAGCCCACCATCCTGCCGTCGCGGATCCCCAACCTCCTGGTGAACGGCTCCGAGGGCATCGCGGTCGGCATGGCCACCAAGATCCCGCCGCACAACCTGCGGGAGATCGGCGCGGCGGTGCAGTGGTGCCTGGAGCACCCGGAGGAGGACGAGGAGACCACCCTCGAAGCCCTGCTCGGCATCGTCAAGGGCCCGGACTTCCCGACCCACGGCCTGATCGTCGGCACCACCGCGATCCAGGACGCGTACCGCACCGGTCGCGGCTCGATCCGGATGCGCGCAGTGGTGGAGGTCGAGGAGGACAAGCGGGGCCGGCCCTGCCTGGTCGTCAGCGAGCTGCCCTACCAGGTCAACCCGGACAACCTCGCCGAGCGCATCGCCGAGCTGATCAAGGAGGGCAAGCTCGCCGGGATCGCCGACATCCGCGACGAGTCTTCCGGGCGTACCGGCATGCGAATCGTGCTGGTGCTCAAGCGCGATGCCGTCGCGAAGGTCGTGCTGAACAACCTCTACAAGCACACCCAGCTCCAGGAGACCTTCGGCGCCAACATGCTGGCCCTGGTCGACGGGGTGCCGCGCACGCTCAACCTGGCCCAGTTCATCCGCTACTACGTCGAGCACCAGATCGACGTGATCCGCCGGCGGACGGCGTTCCGGCTGCGCAAGGCCGAGGAGCGGGCACACATCCTGCGCGGCCTGGGCAAGGCGCTGGACGCGCTGGACGAGGTGATCGCCCTGATCCGGCGCTCGCCGACAGTGGACGACGCCCGGCAGGGCCTGATCCGGCTGCTCGAGATCGACGAGATCCAGGCGACCGCGATCCTGGACATGCAGCTGCGCCGGCTGGCCGCCCTGGAGCGGCAGCGGATCATCGACGACCTGGCGAAGCTCGAGATCGAGATCGCCGACCTCAAGGACATCCTCGCCAAGCCCGAGCGGCAGCGGAAGATCGTCTCGGAGGAGCTGGGCGAGATCGTCACCAAGTGGGGCGACGACCGGCGGACGCAGATCATCCCGTTCGACGGCGAGGTCTCGATGGAGGACCTCATCGCCCGCGAGGACGTGGTCGTCACGATCACCCGCACCGGGTACGCCAAGCGGACCAAGGTCGATCTGTACCGCTCGCAGCGGCGCGGCGGTAAGGGCGTCAGTGGCGCCACGCTGCGGCAGGACGACATCGTCAGCCACTTCTTCGTCTGCTCGACCCACGACTGGATCTTGTTCTTCACGAACAAGGGCCGCGTCTACCGGGCCAAGGCGTACGAGTTGCCGGAGGCCAGTAGGGTAGCCAAGGGCCAACACGTGGCCAATCTGCTCGCCTTCCT
Organism: Micromonospora sp. NPDC051227; assembly: GCF_044455385.1. Taxonomy (NCBI): domain Bacteria; kingdom Bacillati; phylum Actinomycetota; class Actinomycetes; order Micromonosporales; family Micromonosporaceae; genus Micromonospora; species Micromonospora sp. NPDC051227. Next base: position 514,750 of record NZ_JBITET010000003.1, on the reverse strand, counting down.
ACCCGACGAGCAGATCGCGCAGATCATTGAGATCCCGAACTACCAGGTAGCCCCCTATCTGGTACTGGCCACGAAGAACGGCCTGGTGAAGAAGACGCGGCTCGAGGAGTTCGACTCCAACCGTACCGGCGGCATCATCGCGATCAACCTGCGCGATGAGGACGAGCTGGTCGGTGCTGCCCTGGTTGGGCCGGAGAACGACCTGCTGCTGGTCTCGAAGAAGGCACAGGCGATCCGGTTCAACGCCTCGGACGAGGCGCTGCGGCCGATGGGCCGGGCCACCTCGGGTGTGATCGGCATGCGCTTCACGGACGACGACGTCCTGCTCGCCATGGAAGTCGTGCGGGAAGGTTTGGACGTTCTGGTGGCCACGAACGGGGGATACGCGAAGCGAACCCCGATCGAGGAATACCCGGTGCAGGGCCGGGGAGGTAAGGGCGTGTTGACTGCAAAGATCACCGAACGGCGTGGTGGTCTGGTTGGCGCGGTGGTGATCGATCCGGATGACGAGCTGTTCGCGATCACCAGCAACGGTGGTGTCATTCGGACTCCGGTGAAGCCTGTACGGCGTACGCGTGACCGGAACACAATGGGGGTCAAGCTGATGGACCTCCCGGACGGCGTGACTATCGTGGCGATTGCTCGCAATGCCGACGAGCCTGACGAACAGGACTAGTTGAATGACGGAGACACAGGCGAAGTCGGGGAACTCGGGGACCTCGGCCAAACCGGTCGACGAGGAGGCCGCCAAGGGCGGCACACCAGCGACCGGCCGCGCGGCCGTGGGCCGGGCGACGGTCCCCGCCGACGCGCCTGCCCCGAAGTTCACCAGGGCTCCAGGTATGACACCGCCGCCGGAACAGCCAGGCGAAGATGGCGAGTCCAGCGACAAGACCGAGACGCCCAGCGCCGAGGCACCGACGCCGGCCGCCGCCAATCCTCCGGGTCCGGCGGCGGCACCCTCGGCACGTCCGGCGACCACCCAGCCGATCGGTCTCCGGCCCGGTCAGGCGGCGTCAACCGGGTCCACCGGCACCCAGCCGCGGATCACACCCGGGATGACCCAGCCGCAGCCGGAAGCGGCGCGTACGTCCGCCACCGCCGGTCGCCCGGCCAGCGGCGGTGGCCTGCCACCGGGGATCGGCAACGCGTCGGCCGTCGGCGCAGCCCGCGTCGGTGACGCGGTGCGTGCGGCGCGTACGTCGGTCAGCTCGGCCGCCTCCCGCGGACCGCGCCGGGCCCGGCTGAACCTCAAGCGGATCGACCCGTGGTCCGTGATGAAGTTCGCATTCGCGGTGTCGGTGGTGCTCTTCATCGTCGTGGTGGTCGCCACCTCGGTGCTCTACCTGGCGCTGGACGCGATGGGTGTGTTCCAGAGCGTCAACGAGAGCCTGAGTGACCTGGTCAACGCCGGCGGCGGCCAGAGCACCAGCGGCTTCCAGATCACCGCCAAGGGCGTGATTCTCAGCTCGGCGCTGATTGGCCTGGTCAACGTGGTGCTGTTCACCGCGCTGGCCACCCTGGGCGCGTTCGTCTACAACGTCTGCGCCGACCTGGTCGGCGGGATCGAGCTGACGCTCGCCGAGCGGGACTGAGTGACCGGGACGCCGGGGCACCGCTTAATGCGGTCGCTCCGGCGTCCCGTACTCGGGTAGGTTTTGCAGGCGGCGACGGGCCCGGCTCGCAAGCTCGGACCCCGATTTGGGGCCGGCGGAGCGGATGGGTTAATCTTGCTCGTCGCAACGCGGGGCTATAGCTCAGTCGGTTAGAGCGCAGAGCTGATAACTCTGAGGTCGATGGTTCGATTCCATCTAGCCCCACCGCATGTCGTCCGACGGTAGTCGAGCGCGAGGGGTCGCCCCATGTTCAAGAAGCTGCTGATTCTGGCTGGCGTCGTCGGTGTGGCCGCCGTCGTGTTCAACAAGATCAAGGCGTCGAACGACGAGCGTGCCCTGTGGCACGAGGCGACCACCGCGCCCGACCTGCGCTGACGCTCGGCCCGGCGACGAGCGGTCGTCGCCAAGGTCCACCCACGGGGCCCTAGCTCAACTGGCAGAGCACTGCCTTTGCAAGGCAGGGGTTAGGGGTTCGAGTCCCCTGGGCTCCACCACCACTTTCTTCGGTTGATCTCGGTCCGAGTACAGCCATTCGTACAGCCAAGCCGGTCACGCCGTCCCCTCTTGGCCGAGAATCCGGTCAATGGCCGAGGCAGCCTGACGGGCCCGCGCCGGCAGAACGTGGCCGTAGGTGTCGGCCGTCATCCGGATCGTGGAGTGCCCAAGCAGCTCCATCACCGTCCGCAGCTCCTCGCCCTGGTCGAGCATGAACGTGGCGGAGGCGTGCCGCAGGTCGTGCAGGTGCAGCCAATCCAGCCCCGCCGCCGCGCGCAGCTGCTCGAAGCGCCGGTTGGCGTTCCGCGGCTCAATCGCGGTGCCGATGGTGCTGGCGAAGACCAGGCCCAGATCCGACCACACCTCCCCGGCGGCGAGCCGATCCTTGGCCTGGCGTACGCGCTGTGCCTCCAACGCCCGGACGGCCAACGCCGACAGCGGCAGCGGGCGGGCTGACCGGTGCGTCTTCGGTGGCACGAACTCCAACCCGCGATCCGTCCGTTGGAGCATCTGCCGAACGAACAGCGCCCTTCCCGGCAGGTCGACATCTGACCACCGCAGGCCCAGCAGTTCAGCCCGGTCGCCAGCGCCAGGACGAACAACGACTCCAACCGGTCCCCGGTCAGCACCGACAACAGCGTCTTGGCTTCCTCGGGCGTCAGCGCTCGCCGCTCGGTCCGGCCGACCCGGCGGCTTGGCCGCCCTCTGACAGTTCGCGCAGAGGAATATCACGACAGGACGAGTTTGCCTGTCTGGGGTACGGAGCCGCCGCGCGAACCAGGTGCGATAAGTTTCGGTGATCATTGGCCAGGAGGGATCAGGCACGCGCGCGGGGGGCGCACAGGGGACACAGGACTCTCTCAAACGTTGTCGATTAGTGACTAGTCGTGCGAAGCTCAGGCGCCGTGTGAGCCGGAGTGGGTGCCGTTGCAGCTGGTGGCAGGGCAGCGGCTCTATGTTCCGCTTCAACGTGTGAGGGGAAGAAGTAGGAGCTGGCCATGGCAGAGAGCACCACGGAGAACCTGTTCCGCGAGTTCTACGGGGCCTCGACGTTCGTCGAGAAGCGTGACATCCCGAGGAAGTTCGGCTTCCGGTCCAAACGCAAGGGGTCGACCGACGACGGCTTCCCGGACTTCTTTAAAGACATGGGCTCGTGGCTCATCGTCGTCGAGGCCAAGTCCGGCGAGCCCGGGCCGCGGTCGGATCACGCCGCTGCCCTGACCGAATTGCGCAGCTACATGACCAACAACGCTGTTCCCCACACCGACATCGTCGGCATCGCCGTCTCCGGCCAGACCCTCAAGAGCCTGCGTGTCACGCATCTGCTGCGCAAAGGCGACAGCGACGAGATTGAAGAGCTCGAAGGCATGCAGAGCCTGGTAAGCCTGAAAGCGCTCGCCAACCGCTACGAAGCTGCGGCCATCGGCGATCCGCTCTCCGACACCGAGCTGCGGCGCTTCCTGCGGCGGCTCAACGAGCGGTTCCACCGGGACTCGCGGGTGCGGGACACCGAGCGCTCGCTGTTCTTCTCGGCGCTGATGATCGCGCTCGACGACGAGCCGTTCCGCAACGTCTATAAGTCGGTCGGCAAGCCCGAGGACGACCGGCTGGTCGGGGCCAGGTATCTCAACGATCAGATTGTCGAAGCTGTCACCCGTCAGCTGGAGAAGAAGGTCAACTCCGAGTCGAAGCAGATCGACTGGCGCGACCGCTTCGCGTTCGTGAAGACCGTCGACATCCCGCTCAACGAGTATAAGGAAATCATCGGCGAGATTGACGAGCGGGTGCACCAGCCGTCCAAGCGCTCGGTGAAGCGGGACATCCTTGGCCGCGCGTACAAGATCTTCCTGTCGCGCGCCGGCAAGATGGACAACAAGAACATCATCCTGACGCCCGACCACATCAAGACCTTCATGGTCGGTCTGGCCCGGCTGGAGCGCGATGATGTCGCCCTTGACACCTGCATGGGCTCCGGCGGCTTCCTTATGGACGCTATGGAGCAACTCGTCGACAAGGCCCACGGCGACGAGCAGAAGATCGAGCGCATCCACGAGCACCAGCTGATCGGGCTGGAGCTGGACGCAATTCTGTTCGCTCTCGCCTGCTCGAACATGTTTCTCCATGGCGACGGCCGGTCGAACCTGCTCTACCGCGATTCGCTCATCACGCGCGGCAAGTCGTTCGCGGTGGCCAAGCGGGATGAGAAGTTCCGCGATTACATCAAGGGCCTGAAGTCGACCAAGTGCGTCATCAACCCGCCGTACGAGAACGACAACCCGATCAACTTCACGATGTCGGCGATTGAGTATCTCGAAGAGGGCGGTCGGCTGGTCATCATCATGCCGAACAACACGCTGTCGAAGAACTCGAACCAGAAGGCCTCTCTCGCGATCCTCGAGCGTGCTCGCCTCGACTTCGTCATCGACATGCCCCAGCAGCTCTTCTTCGAGCAGAAGCGCGGTGTGAAGACGTCGATCTTCGGCTTCATCAAGACGAGCAACGGTCACGACCATGACGCCCTCGTGACTTTCGTCGATATGGAGGACGACGGGCACGAGGTGCAGCTCGCGCACGGACGCCGGGACACCGGCCGCTGGGGCGGCATCGCCGCGAACGTCCAGCGCGCCATCCGTGACGGTTTGGAAGACCGAGAGGCCCGGTCCTGGCGCACGCCGGTCTTCGACGATGCCGGCCGGTTCATGCCGCGCGGCGTCCGGCAGAACCCTTGGCCGCAGACGCAGTCGCACGACCTGGACACGGCGATCGCCGACTGGCAGGAAGCGCGTGCTGTCCGCGAGGAAGCCCAGGCGGCGATGGCGGCGGTGCTGTCGGCCGCAGGCATCGGCGGCTTCGATGACTGAGTGGCACTCTGTTCCTCTTGAGCGGCTGGTCACCCAGCACGTTCCGGAACAGGTCACGCCTGACGACGACGACACCGTTCGATTCGCGGGCGTGCGCTGGTACGGCGACGGTCTGTTTGTGCGCGAGGAGCGCAAGGGCTCCGCAGTCAAGGGGAAGTGCTACGCGCTGAAGCCGGGCCTGCTGATCTACAACCGGCTGTTTGCCTGGAAGCAGTCGTTCGCGGTCGTCACGGACGACTACGACGGAGTCGTGGTCTCGAATGAGTTCCCCCAGTTCGAGGTGGACACCGCGCAGGCCACCCCCGAGTTCCTCGCCCTCTACTGCTCGTCGCCTGTCTTCGCGGCCAAGGCACTAAGCCTGTCGTCTGGATCAGCTGCCGTGAGCCGGAACCGGCTGAAGGAGGCCGACTTCCTTCGGCTGGAGGTCGCTTGTCCGCCGCTGGAGGTGCAGGGGCGCATCCTCGAGGTCATCACCGCTGTCGACACCGTCATCAACGCGTTGCTGGCCGAGGTGGAAGCCGTAGCGGCAGCCCGGACGGCCCTGCTCGACGAGCTGTTGCGGCGACGGGATGACTCGTGGACCGACAAGCCGATAGGCAAACTCGGCTCCGTGACTCGGGGTAAGCGATTCATCAAGTCGGACTATGTCGACAGCGGCATTGGCTGCATCCACTACTCGCAAATCCACACGGACTTCGGCGCGCACACCGACGAGGTCCACTCCTGGCTGCCGGAGGGGATGCGCCCCAAACTACGGTTCGCCACACCGGGTGACCTCGTGATCGCCGGCACCAGCGAGAACTTCGACGGGGTGCTGAAGGCTGTTGCCTGGCTCGGCGAAGAAGACGTGGCCGTGCATGACGACGCGTACATCTTCGAACACGAGCTGGAGCCCCGGTTTGTGTCCTACGTGTTCGCGTCTCCTGGGTTTCGTGCGCAGCTGCCGGCCGTTATCTCGAACACCAAGGTCGTTCGGGTCTCCAAAGACGCGCTCGAGCGGTTGACCGTTCCGGTTCCGCTGCCTGACACGCAGAAGGAGATCGCCGACACGATGGATACCATCGACCGGCAGGTGCGAGCGACGTCGGACGAGGTGGCTCGAGCCCAGACCGCGCGCGCGGCGCTGTTGGACGCCCTGCTGACCCACAAGATCGACGTCACGCCGTCCGACCTGCCTGACGACCCGGCATAGCATGCAGCCCCGGCCTCTGCCGGAACGACCAAGAACCCTGTGGTCAACGCGATCAGGGTTCTCCGCTAACGCACCGTGAACGTTCCACCATCACGGTGGAACTCATCGTCCTGCCTTGCGGGCCGAACAGCTACCCGCTGCGCAACGTGGGCACGGAGCCGGCTGTGTCGGTCGAGATCGATGGCGACGGCGGGCTGATGCGGCTGACTGAGCATCAGACGTCGAAGGCGTCGCGGTTCAACCCGGGCCAGTCGGTTGGATTTTGGGTGATCACCGCAGGCGAACTGCCGGAGATGAGCGAGATCCGGGTCCGTTGGGAGGGCAGCAGCGGCTGGGTAGTCGTGCCGCTGCCACAACTTCGGTAGCGGCGGTGATCGAAGTGTCGGAGGGGCGCCCAGCTCATCAGTTTCGCGAACTGGCCGGCGGAGCGGATCCCGATCAGGCGGTCGTCGAACGTGTCAACTACTGATGCGCGGGCGGCGACCTGTTGTTTTGGTGTTCCTGTGCCAGGTGCTGATCATGCCTTTCCTCCCGAGCTTGTCGTCGGTGTCGGTGTCGGTGCTCGTGGGTTCGGTGGCGATGAGGCGTCGTACGTGGCGTGGTGACACGCCGGCAGCGGAGGCGACGAGGACGAGGACTGGAAGAGCACCGTGGCGTTCTGGTTCGCCCTCACCGCGACGACGTGCGCCCTAATCAGCGCCACCGTCGATGCCACCAACTTCCTCCGCGCACAGGAGCCGCCGAAGCCGCCGGCCGTCGTTTCCCGCTGACGCCTGGCTTCCTTTATTGATGCATCGAGGGCCCAGTTTCGGCGAAAATCGCCTGCTACGGCCTCTCCCCGCGCCACGCAGCACCTGTGCGAGTTGGCGTCAATCTGCGCCGAGCCGCGCCCCGGCGCTGCAACGTCCCGGCCTGCTCGATGAGCCGACAGGGCACGACGGTACTTCAGGCGAGGAGGTCGAGGTTACTGAGTGGGGTCGTCCCGATGACGTCGGTGTCGGAAATCCGATGCATAGATGAACGTGCCTTGCGCCCTATCCTGGAGGGCTTTGCCTCGGGCCGACGGCCCGGCGGATCAGCACTGGTGTACGTCGACTGACTTGGAGACGAGATGCTGTTGACCCAACCGGATGTACTCCACCTCGTTGAACAGGCCGCTGGCCGGTGGGCGGACCAATTGATCGACTTCGGCCCACGCAACACGCTGCTCTACTCCAAGGAGCGACAGACCACCACCCTCGATCTCACTGACGCGGCTCCCGGCGTGGTCGCTGACCTGCTCCGGGGGCAGAAAGTTCGCCTGCGGACACTGTTCCCGGACCAGGACCGGCACAACACCGCCTGCAACACTGCCCGCAGCCTCCGCCGGAAGCTGGTCGAGTTGGAGGAGGAACAGGGCATCCAGGCCGGTTGGGTGACCCGCGGCCTGCTCTGCATGGTCGGTCCCTACACCCGCGGCTCCGTGCCGATGCAACCGCTGCGGGCACCACTGATCCTGCAGCAGCTTGCGCTGGACAGCAGAACGGCGACCGAGAACGACTTCACGCTGGAGCTGCCGGAATTACCCGAGATCAATCCCGTTCTCCTTTACGCGCTAGAACGGCAGTACGGCGTGGAGGCGGACATCAGCGCCCTTGGCGACAAGCTGAGCGCGATGTTGTCTGAGATCGCTGACCCGGACCAGCAGCTCAGTGCTGCATACGAGCTGATCGCCGAGGCCGCCGCGCCCAGCGGCCTGTCTCTCAGGCTCGAGCCCGCGGTGGTTGCCGGCGTCTTCAGCTTCGACAAGCTGCCCATGGTCGAGGACCTGCGCAACTCGGCCGAGCTGCTCGCATCACATCCGGTGATCGGCGCAATGGCGGGCGACCGCGACGCTCGGCAACAGCTGCGCACTGAGCAAGCTCAGGGGTCCAGCTCCAGTACCGATCGGATCGATCCGGCCAAGGAGTTCTTGGTCCACGACGCGGACTCCTCTCAGCAGTCAGCGATCGACGCGGTGCTGTCCGGCCGGCATGTGGTCATCGAGGGTCCACCCGGCACGGGTAAGAGCCAGACGATCGCGAACATCATCGCGTACATGGCCGCGATGGGCCGCAGCGTGCTGTTCGTCTCCGAGAAGCGGGCTGCCATCGAAGCGGTGATGAACCGCCTTGGCGACGTCGGGCTCGACAACCTGGTATTCGACCTGCATGACCGCAAGATCAGCAAGCGGCAGGTCGCCCAGCGCATCGCCAACGTCCTTACCCAAGCCGGCACCGAACCACCCGTCGACACCGACGAACTGCACCGCCGCCTACAGAGCCGCCGGGCCGCAGCAAAACGGCATCCGGCCGAGCTGCACGAGGTACGGCAACCCTGGGGGGCGAGCGCTTTTCAGGTCATCGAGCAGCTCCTCGCGCTTCCGACTTGCGACGTCAGCGGCTACAACCTGCGCGCATCCGAGCTGCGGAATCTCGACCGATCGAGGCTCGAGTCCGCGCGGGAGGACCTTCGGACGTTCGTGGATCGTGGCGGCCTGAGGATCTGGCGCGGGGAGTCGCCGTGGGCGAAGGCTGCCATCCGCACCCCAGACGATGTCGGCAAGGTGCTGGTGCATCTCGACGAACTCGCGTCCGGTGCCCTGCAGGGCGCACAGCGCCAGATCCGGAACTTGGTCGACCGGGCGGGGCTGGACGTACCGGACGACCTCGCTGCCTGGAGGGACCTGTTCGACCTGCTCAGCGAGGTCGACCGCACCATCGCCAGCTACGGCGAGCAGGTCTTCGGCCCGGATCTGGACGACTTCCTTTACGCGACAGCGCCAGGGCGATCCCGGCCGCGCCGGCCGGAGCCGCTCGGGATCTTCCGCCGGTTCCAACTGCGCCGCGAGCTGAGGCGAACCTGTCCGGCCGCTCCCCGGAAGCGAACCGAGATGTACCGGGGCCTCGTCGCTGCAGTGGACCAGCGTGAGCGGTGGCGGAAGCTCAGCCGTCGGGACAGCGCACCCACTGCTCTGGCCGGCGCCGACCTGTGCATGTCGTCCTTCACCCAGGTGCGGAACCACCTCGCCGCGGTGGCGGCATGTGCCCGAATCGACGGTCTTGAGCGTGGAACCACCACCACCGCGACCAACACTCTCGCCGAGTTGAACGCCGACCGCGAGACGTTGTTCCTGATGCCCGACCTGAACAAACAGCAGCAGCTGTTCCGCTCGTTGGGACTGAGCCGCATGCTCGATGACCTGGCCACCCGGCAGGTCTCGAGCGACGAGGCAGCCGCCACGCTGCTGCGGTCCTGGTTGCAGGTGGTCCTCGACGAGATGCGCATGCGGGTCCCGTACCTCGGTCAGTTCGTCGGGCAGCAGCATGCCGCAGTGGTCCAGGACTTCCGTGTGGCGGACAGCCGGCACATTGAGATGGCCGCCCGGCACGTGCGCCGCAACGTCGCAGTCAACCTCCGGAAGGCCCGAGACGCCTATCCCGACCAGAACGGCCTCGTCCGGCGGGAGGCAGCGAAGAAGAGCCGGCACCTCTCTCTTCGGAAGCTACTCAGCAGCGCACCGGAGGTGCTCCTCGCCGCCTTCCCGTGCTGGGCCATGTCACCACTGGTGGTCAGCCGCATCCTGCCGGCCGAGCGGTCGTTCGACGTGGTGATCTTTGACGAGGCGAGCCAGATCGAGCCGCACGACGCGGTCGCTTCGATCATGCGTGGCACTCAACTCGTCGTGGCCGGCGACCCGAAGCAGCTCCCACCCACGCCGTTCTTCCGGCGCCTCGTTCAGCAGAGCCCGGCTGGCGAAGACGATGATCTCGGCGACGAGAGTCTCGAGGACTACGAGTCCATTCTTGACGTCCTCGGTGGCCTCATCTCAGACCGGTTCCGCTTGACCTGGCACTACCGCAGTCGAGACGAGCGTCTGATCGCATTCTCGAACGTCGAGATCTACAACCGGTCCCTCGTCACGTTCCCTGGCGTTCAGGTTGGCAGTCCGCTGCGCTTGGAGACGGTGGACGGCCGTGTCGCCCCCGGGCAGGGCGGTTCATCAACCGAGGAGGTCAACAGAGCGGTTGAGTTGATTCTCGAGCACGCCGAGCAGCGACCAGACGAGAGCCTCGGCGTCATCACCATGGGGCAGAAGCACGCCCTGCGGATTGAAGCGACCCTGCGCAGCCGACGCCGCGAGCACGAGCACCTCGACGACTTCTTCTCGCAGGACCAGGCCGCGAGCCAGCGGTTCTTCATCAAGAGCCTGGAAAACGTCCAGGGCGACGAGCGGGACGCCATCATCCTGAGCATCGGCTACGCCAAGACTCGAGACGGCCGACTTCCGCTGCGCTTCGGACCGCTCAACCAGGAGGGCGGTGAGCGGCGCCTCAACGTCGCGGTCACTCGAGCGCGGAGTCGGATGACCGTGGTGAGCGCCTTCTCCCATCACGATATGGACCCGAACCAGACCGCGGCGACACGGAACCGCGGACCCGAACTGCTCCGCCGCTACCTGGAGTTCGTCGACCTCGGCGGCGACCTCGGCGCGCGACAGCACACCGGGGTCGAGCTAAACGGCCTCGAACGCAGCGTGCTGAAGGCTCTCCAGCAGCAGGGCATCAACGCCGTGCCGCAGTGGGGCGTCTCCGGCTACCGCATCGACCTGGCCCTCGCCCACCCAGACCAGCCCGGCCGCATGGTCCTCGCTGTGGAGACCGACGGTCATTCGTACCACCAGGCACACAGCGCCCGGGACCGGGACCGGCTACGCCAGCAGCACCTGGAGCGACTCGGGTGGGAGTTCCACCGGGTCTGGTCGACCGACTGGTACGTGGATCCAGCCGGCCAAACAGCGCGGCTCGTCGCCCGCTGGAAGCAGGCGGTCGACCGCGCCAACCACGCCGCGAGGAGCCACCCCGGCCCGCCGGCCCGCCGGCCCGCTCAGCCACCGTCACCGCCGGCGACCCGCCGTGGCCCACGCCCCGACGTGCCGATCGGTTTGCGGATCACCGACTACACGCGGGAACAGCTGGTACAGATCTGCACCTGGCTGGTGAGCGACCAGCTTCAGCGTGATCGGGATGAGCGCCTCCAGGAGGCCATGACCGAGCTCGGCTTCCGTAAGCGGGGCTCAATCATCCTCCAGCGCCTGACCGAAGCACTCGACATTGCGCAGCAGCGCGCCGACCGGGAGGTGTCCTGATGATTGCCCTCGACCCGCTCACTCTGGAACGCGTCGCTCGCCTGATCTGCGACGTCGACGGTCCCTACGAGCGGACCGGTACGCAGATCGAGCGATTCCTGCACCGGGTCCGGTGGCCTGGCGAACCGCAGTACGACGGCTCTCCGCGCATCCCCTGGCTGACGGAAGTACTCAATTCCCATGCCGACGATGCCGCCGCACTCGACCGGCTGCTCTGTCGCATCGGTGATCCGCTGGAGTACGACGGCGGCGTCGAGGCCGCCGAACCGATCGCGCAAGAGCTGAACCGCCTCCTGGTTCCCGAACAGCTCACTATCACCTACATCGGCGGGCGCCCCGTGCTCGGTCAACTCAGCCAGAGTAGCGATGTTCCCTTGTACGGGCCGCCGCCGGACCTCCACGAGCGGGTGCGACGCCTAACTGGGAACAGCAAGGCGGTCGACATCCTCATGGCGCGCGCCGACGAAGCGTCGATCTGCCAGAACAACGGGGCCTACGCGCTGGCGATCATCGGCATCGGCAGCTTCGTCGAAGGGCTGCTGCACGTCGTGGTGACTGATCGCGACGAGACCGTGCGCAGGAACGGCCTGGTCGACCGTAACGGCCGACGGGTTCGGGCCGAACGAGCGGGCCTTCACCTGCTCCTCGAGTACGCGCATCGGAAGAATTGGGTCCAGACCGACGCCAAGGACTTCATGGAGAAGGTCCGGGACTATCGCAACTTCGTCCACCCCCGTCACCAGATCGACTACGGGCTCGTGCCCGACCTGGACACGGTGCGGATGTGCTGGGCGCCTGTACACGCGCTTCTCAACGACCTGGAATCCGCATCATGATCAACGGCGCATCTCGGTAACCAACAAGCAAGCGGACTGACCTCTCCTTGTCCAGATGCCGACCTCGACACCGCCGCTGCAACTCCAGCTTCCGAACCAAGGCCAGGTGCTGGAGTAGCAGGCGGAGGTCAGCGGGGCCGCATCGAGCGAGTGCGGCGACGCGTACGGCGGAGCTCTCTCGCCTCTAACCCCTCGGGATGGCGCAAATGCTCGGTTTCAGGTCTGTGTTCACGACCCAGCACGAACGGAATCATCTGCAGCCACTGGTACGGGAACAACTCGACCGTTGGATAGCGGGCCCCAAGGGCTGGGACCCTTTCGCGCTTCATGAGAATCGGTGGGCGACCATCGGCGACAACGTCAGGGCCCTTCTGCTGCAGCACGAGGGGCGGGATGGATCGACATCAACGCGCGTACGGATCGTCGAAACGAAGCCGGACGGGCAGTGGATCATCCAACTGACCGTACACTCGCCCAACGCGAAAGAGCGGGCGGCGTGGGCCTGGATCGACATTGAATCACCCGACCCCGACAGCGAGGATTCACGCAGCCGCCCCCGCCTCGCAGGCACCCCCCGCTTTCTCGCGCCCATGCTCGAAATCATCGATGCCTGGGACGGTGCCGCACGCCTCACGACGCGACCAATCGTCATCCGCGGAGACGAAGTCGACGAGGTCCACCGAGCCCTCATCGACACCGAGCGGCGAGGTGTCGTCTTCGTCGCCGGCAACGACGACTCGCTGCCTCCAGTCCCATGGACGAACCGGATCGCCAACCTGACCCGGTTCACCATCGGCATGGCCTCGTGCTACGTGCTGGACGGGGAGGCCACACAGTTACTCAACGCCCGGCTCGGCCAGGCCCACGCCGTACTGCCCGGCCGGCTACGTACCTATCGCTCTCAGGTTCAACCGGACTCCGCCGTCGACGGACTGCGGCACCGAGTGCTGAGCGCCGAACGGATCGCCGACGACAACGAACAGCCCCGGCTCGCGAGAGTCCTCGCATCCAACGCCCAACTTCAGGCTCTCGAACAGCCGCTACCCGCATCGGTGGCACGGGTACACCGGATGCTGGAACGTCTCGCCGACGACATCCTGGTGCACCGGCTCGGCGATGTCGGTTCGAAGCGGCCATCGCTCGTTCCGTCGCAGCCCCAGGCGTCGGCCGTCGAGACGCGAGAGAGCGATCGCCGACAAGATGACGTCAGCGCGCAGCAAGGCATGTTGCTGGACTACCTGAAGATCAAGGTAGGGGTCGATGACCTGACCGTCGACCGAATCGACGAGATCGTGCGCCTGATCGATGTCGGTCGTTCATCGCAGGAGGCGCAGAAAGACATCGCATCCCGACTCGCGCAGCTCCAGGCCGAACTCGATGAGACGCAGAAGGCCTATCACGACGTCAAATGGCAGCTGGATGATGAGCAGATCGAGAATAGGGACGTCGTCGACCGCCTGACCCGGTCTGCGGAGACTGAACGGACGCTGCGCCACCGGCTCGCCTCTATGGGGCAAGCAGAGGTGGCCTGGACGACGCAGCCATCGGAAGCGGACGTCTCCCGGCCGGACAGCTTCGGCGATTTGCTCCGTTGGCTGCCAAGGCTCCAGCACGTCGTGTTCACGGGCAATCCTGACTGCGCTGAGGAACTCGATAGCAACGACCCCCTGGGCGCCTGGGCTTCGAAGACCTGGGACGCGTTGTTGGTGCTCCAGGACTATGCAGCGGCGAAGGTAGACGGGCGCTCGGCTCGCGACGTGCATGGCTTCCTGGAGAACACTCCAGATGGCTGCCACGAGTGGCCGACGCGACGACACGCCCGTGACGAGAGCGAGGAGGTTCGAACCAACCCGGCGTTCTGGAGGAAGCGGGTGCTACCCGTGCCGGTCTCCGTCATTGCGGCGGGCGAGGTCTTCATGGGTGCGCATTTCAAGATCGCTCAGTTCGCGATGATCAGCCCTCGCATGCACTATTACGACGATACGGCGCAGAGCGGGCGGATCTATGTCGGCTACATCGGCCGGCATCTACCGACCGGACAGACGAACTGACGGGCACCGAAGGCAATCGCTGAGCCACGGCATCGAGGGCTGCAGTACCTACGGCTGGCTCGGGTCGTACACCTGTCAGCTGGTGGCGCGGTAGAGCTTCACCCCGCCGCTGGCATCCGGTGGGCTGGCGACTGCGGCGTGTTCGTTGACGAGCCACGGTGTGAGGCCGGGAGCGGTTTCCCGGTCCTCACCGGTGCGGGCGTCGACGATGACGGGGCCGTTCGCCGTACGGCCGTAGACAGCTCCGTGCCAGGCGGTCGTGACGGTGGGGGCGATGCGGTTTGCCTTCTTGTCGGGTAGTTCCCAGAGCCACTTCCCGCCGTCGTCGAAGGCGCCCGCCCAGTCCTGGCGTTGGTTCTGGCAGATCGTGACGCTGCGGCCGTCGTGCAGGCAGGTGATGTTGTAGGCAGTGCTGCTGGTGGCTGCTGACTCGTCCAGCAGTCGGCCGGTCGCGGCGTCGAGGAGGCGGAAGAACTGCTTGCGTCCTCGCGATGCTCCGGTCGCGGTCACGATTTTCGGACTGCCCGGCTTAATGGTGATCGTCTCTGCCGGCCCGGTATGCCAGCGCTCGGCACCGCTGTCGATGACGAGCGCACGTGCCACCGCGTTCTTGGCGTCAGTACCGACCGCCACATCGCCAGCGACGGCTCCGAGGGCGAAGTCCGGACGGCGCCAGACCTCGCGTCGATCATCAAGGTTCACGGCAACGGTGTCGGTGCCGACCTGGGCGACGACCACGGGGCCGTACGCGCCGACGACGACCGGGTGCTTCCGGGTTAACGTGTGCTGGTCGTCGTCACTGGGCTCAATCTCGATGCGTTGAGCCTCATGCCCGGTGCCGACATCAGCAGCGAGGACTTCGATAACCGGGCGCGGCGGTGTCGTGCCTTGACCAGGCGCGGTGGTGGCGAAAGCCGTCACCACACGGCGCTGCGCATTGAGG
This sequence comes from Micromonospora sp. NPDC051227, assembly GCF_044455385.1. Lineage (NCBI taxonomy): Bacteria > Bacillati > Actinomycetota > Actinomycetes > Micromonosporales > Micromonosporaceae > Micromonospora > Micromonospora sp. NPDC051227. The sequence goes on along the minus strand of NZ_JBITET010000003.1, from coordinate 499,589 downwards.
TCGGCCAGCACCGGCGGTTGGGCGGGGTTGCCGCCGACGAACGGGTTCTGCGTCGACGGCGACAGCGCAGGCTCGTGCGCGGGTCGCAGCGTCCCGGTGACCGTGCCGGAGGTGACGTCAACGATTTCCAACCGGTCCACTGATGAGATCCAGACGCGCTTCCCTTCGAGCCGCATTGGTAGCGGCTCGACGCGTTGTCCCCCCAGGTTGATCTTCGACAGCGAAGCGCTGTCAGGTAGCGAGGTGGCATCAGTCGTGTCGAAGGTGCGCGGCGGGTCGAAGGTCGGCCGCTCGCTCGGTGCGCTGGCGGTCGCTTGGGCTGGTGGCTGTTGCGCCTCCGGTGCGGTTCCGCAGCCGATGGTGGCGGCAACGACGCCCAGGCTTACGCCGAACACGCCCAGATTCGCTTTGCGCACCGCGTCACGTCTCCCCGTCGCCGTTGGGTACAGCCGGGAAGTGTAGCGACTTTGGTCCACTCTTCGTGTCCCGACCGTTGCAGCCCGAAGCCGTATTTCGTAAGGCCGGAGAGGGGTGAACCGGAACTTTGGGAGGCCGCTCCAAGGTCATCAGCACGTCAAGGTGAGCTCTTTGCCGGCTGTCCGTCCACAATCTTTTTCGTCACAAGGCGTCGGACATGACGTTCGGACACGCCTGCGGCCAGAGCCAACTCCGCCAGGCTGGCCTGGGGACGCTCGGCACGCAGCCGGGCTACGACGTCTGCCGTCCGCTCCGCGCGCCCCGTCATCTGCCTGCGTCGCCCGGTTCCCCGCAGGGGCGGCGCCACCTGACTCGTCGTCCGGCCGTCGGCGCCCCTAGCCTGCTGAGCTTGCTTCGCCTCGGTCGCGAAGTCCGACGGGCGCGACTGCGGTGGCAGCGCAGACGTAGCGTCGAAGCCCAGCGGTTGCCGCGGGCGGGCGTCGTCTGACGTTCGATGGTCGTTGCGTGGGGCCTCTACGACCAGCAGCAGCGCGACCGCTGGCCATGCCGCCACGATCCGCGCGCCGAGGCTCGGCTCGGCGGCGGCGATGTTCGCCGCCACGCTGGCCGCCACCCCAACCGCGAAAGCCGTCCGGGCCGACCAGCGCACCCTCCGACCGGCGCGATGGTCCTCGACCATGGCCGCCGACGCGACAACCAGCATCCCGTCAACCGACAGCGGAAGTACGTAGGCAACCTCGGGACGCTCACCGAATCTCAACGCCACGGCGACCATGCGACTCCACGACGACCAGGCAGCAATTCCGGCCACCGCCACCGTGCTCACGTCTCGGGCAAGCCGGGTCGGCGTCATCGAACCACCCCCAGCCCGAGCCGACGTTCGATGGCCCGGACCTCGACGGGATCCACGGACGGACGTCCGCCAATGTCCAGCCGCGTCTGGATATCAGCCCATCGCCGCCACCGCCGGGCGACGTCGCTCGCGTCGAGACCGGTCGCTCTCGCGATGTCCGTCAGGTCCGCGCCCGCCCGTAGAGAGGAGTGAATCGTCGAGGGCTGCCAGCGAGTCCACCAGGACACCACCGCAGCGGACAACGCCAGCTCCGTCAGGACGGCAACGCGTCCGGATTCCGGCGTCCGAGCGACGGCATGGTCATGAAGATCGAGAAGGAGCTGGAACGGGTTGATCTCTTCCGCATTGGCGAACCGCGCCGGCGGTTTGGACGAGCGGGTCGGGTTCATCGGGCACCGCCCGGTGCCCGTGAGCTGGGCAAAGTCAGCGGTAACGGGTTGCCCGCGATCGTGGCGGTGTGGTTCGCATGGTGGTACCTCCGGCCCACCAGCACTCACGGCTTCCGTGTTCGGGAACCGGCGGTCGCGGCGATCGCTTCAGCGACGCACTCATAGTCCTTACCGCACGAGTTGGTTCGGGCATCCTTGCCTCCACATTGCTTCGATGCAGATCAGTGACGCTAGCCGACGGGCCCTCTCCGCTCCGACGAGCGGTGACCACACAGCGGGCGGCATGGCGGGCGCCGACCGGGGTAGGAGAAACGGCAACAACCCCCGGAAGTGAGGTGTCATACCAATGCCTACGGCACGCGAGATCATGACGAACGACGTGACCTGTGTCCGCGAGCAGGACGACCTGAACTCGGCCGCGAAGCGGATGGCCGAGTTGGGGGTCGGTGCTCTGCCGATCTGCGGTGACGACAACCGGCTCAAGGGCATGCTGACCGACCGCGACATCGTGGTGAAGGTGCTGGCCGAGGGTCGCGACCCGGCCAACGTGACGGCCGGTGAGCTGGCCCAGGGTGAGGCGGTGACCATCGGCGCGGACGACGACGCGGCCGAGATCCTGCGCACCATGGGCCAGCACAAGGTACGCCGGCTGCCGGTGATCGATGGCCACGAGCTGGTGGGCATCGTGGCGGTGGCCGATGTGGCCCGTTCCCTCCCCGAGCGCCCGGTCGGCGACCTCATCGAGGCCATCTCCGAGCGAAGCTGACCTTCGCGCCCGTCAATGATCGCCGCCGCCGGTTCGCCGGCAGGCGGCGATTCGCGTACTCCGGCGACCTGCCGGCAGGTAAGGGGGCCGAGGTATGCGGTGCCAGCGTTATGACTCTGGGGTATGAATATGACTCTGAGGTATACCGCTCTTTGTCATCTGCCCGGGAGCCGCCGGAGCCCACAGCGCGGTCAGGCGGGCGGAGTGAGCGGGACGGTCTCGCCGCGAGCGATGGTGCGTACCTGCTGTGCCCAACCTCGGCGGCGGGCTTCGTCGACGAAGTGCGCCAGCGGGGAGCGGAAGACCGGGTAGTCGTCGTAGTGGATCGGCACGGTCAGCTGTGGACGGACCAGCTCCACTAGGTCCGCACCCTGGCGGGCGTCCATGGTCAGCAGGATCCCGGCGACCTTCGTGCCGCCAAGGTGGATCAGCATCGCGTCGATGTCCGGGTAGCGTTCGGGGATGGCGGTGAGCAGCGGCCGGTTGAGGGTGTCGCCGGTGACGTAGAGCCGGAACTCCCGCCGCCCGGAGCGTTCCACGTCGATCATCGTGCCCATCACGTCGGGCATCAGCAGGTCCAGCGCGCCCGGGCCGTGCTGCCCGGGCATCGAGGTCAGCCGTAGCGTCGTACCGTCGCGGTGCAGCTCTCGGGACGACCAGGTCGGCAGGCCCTGGGCGGCCTGGAAGCCCCAGCGGCGCAGCTTGCGCTCCGCCGCGGGGGTGGTGACGATGGGCAGCTCGCGGTCCAGTTCCCGACGGGCCACCCGGTCGAAGTGGTCGCCGTGCAGGTGAGAGAGGACCACCGCGTCCAGTTCTGGGAGTTGGGCGATCCGCAGCGCCGGGTCCGTGCGTCGGCGCGACCACAGACCCTTGCCCAGGTACGCCCGCTGACCCCGGTGCAGGAAGTTCGGGTCGGTCAACAGGGTGAAGCCGCCGATCCGCAGCACCGTCGTCGCGGTACCAATGAACGTCACCTGCGGTTGCTCCGCCATCGTGCCCACCTCCTCCGGCTCCGGTACCCCGGTGAGCCGTAGGCATGCGGCTCACCTCCCGGCGCTGCTGACGGGCCGAGCAGAGTACGCGTGCGGGTCAGAGGTCGGAGCGCGCGATCCGGACCGCGACGCCGTCGAGGATCAACTCCAGCCCGAGCGAGAAGTCCGCGTCGGCGATGGCCTCGTCGGGGGTGTCGGACGGTGGTGCCTCGAACAGCGTCGAGGAGAACAGCCGGGCTGTCTCGGGAAAGCGGTCGGAGTTGACGAGTCGCGCCAGCGCCCGGCCGTAGTCGCGTTCGGCGTCGGCCTGGCCCTGGCCGTCGGCCCTGCCCTCGGCGAGTTCGCTGTACTGCCGTACCGACTGGACCACGTAGCCGCTGATCAGTGACATCGCGCCGATCTTGTGCGCCCAGTCGAGGAGGGTGCCGGACATGATCGCCAGCGCGGCCTCCATCCAGGCGATCTGGTGTGGCCCGGAGGGGGGTCCGGCGGCGGGCACGCGCGTCAGCCACGGCCGACGCTGGAACACCGCGCGCTGCGCGAAGGCCCAACGGCGCAGCCCTTCCCGCCAGTCGGGGGCGGCCATGTCCGGCGGTGGGCCCAGTGCGGCGTCGGCCATGAGGGTGAGCAGTTCGTCCTTGGATCCGACGTGCCGGTAGAGCGACATGCTCGTGAAGCCGAGACTCTTGGCGACCTTGGGAAGCGTCACCCCGTCAAGCCCGTCCCTGTCGGCGATCTTCACCGCGGCGGCGACGACCACGTTGACGTCGAGGGACGCGGGCCGTCCGAGACGGGACGACTCTGACATTCCCCACAGCCGGCGCAGCGGCGCCGGAACGAAATCGTCGCTGGTCATGGGCTCCCACGTTCGCCCCGGAAGGTTACGTCCACATCATGACAGACAGCATTAGTGTATGGATGATACTTTCTCTCCGAAACTAAAGCCGAGTCACGGGGAGACGACCATGGGCATCGACACCGCATTGCGGACTTCGAGAGGGCCGGTGCTGCGCGCCGAGCGTGCCCTCGCGCCGGACCTGGCCCGGGGAGCGATGCTGCTGATCATCGCGCTGGCCAACGTCGCCGGAGTCGTCTTCGCCGGCGAGCCGGGCCTCGACGCCACCCCGGAAGGCGTCGATCGCGGCCTCAACTTCCTGCTCTTCGAGCTCGTCCATGCCCGCGGCTATCCGGTCTTCGCCGTGATGTTCGGCTACGGCCTCGTCCAACTCGTCGCCCGCCAGGACGCCTCCGGTGCCACCCCGAATCAGGTCCGCGCCGTGCTGTTGCGTCGTAACCTTTGGCTGGTCGTGTTCGGGTTCGCGCACGCCGCGTTGCTGTACTACGGCGACTTCCTCGGCGCGTACGGGATCGTCGGGATCGCGATGACCCTGTTGCTGCTGCGCCGCGGCGACAGGTTCCACCGCGTCGTGCTGGTGCTCTGGGCGCTGTCGGCGGTCGAGATGCTGGTCGTCGGCGCCATGGTGCTGCGCGGCATCCTCGGCGGATCGGGTGGGTCGGTGCCGCTGCCGGCGGACCACGTCGACTCCCTCGCCGCCCCCGGTTACGTCGCGGCCATGCTGGATCGCCTCGACGAATGGCCGGTGCACACGCTGACCGTCCTGCCCTTCATCATGATCGCCTGGCTGGGCATGTGGGCCGCCCGCCGGCGCATCCTCGAAGAGCCGGCCCGGCACCGGACCCTGCTCCGGTGGACCGCCGTCCTCGGCCTCGGCACTGCCATCGTCGGAGGTCTACCTGCTGCCCTGCTCAGTGCCGGATGGCTGAACGTCGACGAGTCGGCGGCCAGTTTGATCCTGCTGCTGCACGGCGGTAGCGGCATGTTCGCCGGGCCGGGCTACGTGGCCCTTTTTGGTTTGATCGCCATGCGGGTCACCCGGCACGGCCCTGTCGTCGGCGCCCTCTCCGCCCTGGGCCAGCGCTCCCTGTCGGGCTACCTCTTCCAGTCGGTGGCCTGGCTCGTCCTGCTGGCACCCTTCACGCTTGCCCTCGGCAACCGCTCCGGCAGCCCCACAGTGGCCGGTCTGATCATCGCGGTGGTCGTCTGGCTCACCAGCGTTCTGATCGCCCGTCAGCTCGACAAACGCCGGCAGCCCGGCCCTGCCGAGGTCGTCCTGCGCCGCCTGACCTACGGGCCACGGACGTGATCGCCGCCGCCTGAAGCCGCGTCGGTGCTGGTGGCTCGGTGGACCACCAGCACCGAGGAATCGGCTTTCCCCCTGGCACCGCGCCCGCCATGATTCGTGGGTGGACGAACAGCCGGAGCCCGTCATCCTGCACCTGTACTGCCGTGTCGACGTGGTGGTCACCGATCCGGCTGCTGTGACCGGTCACGCGGTCGCCGATCTGCGATCTGCCGGGATCGACTGGTCCACCGAGGAGGACGACCTCGACACGGCCGCTGCGGAGTTGCGGGGCGACCTGACGGCCTCGCTGGCCAGCGTCGTGGACATCAGCCGACTCGTCGACGACATCCCAGGCGTCGAGTTTCGGGGCGGCCACTGCTGGGCCGAGCCGGGCCCGGCACGGGAGGCCTTCCCGGCACGCTAGTGGCGTCGCCGGTCAGTCGGCGGAACCACCGTCCGCCGTAGGCTCGGCACCGGAGCCGGACCGGTTGGGACGGGCCTCCGGGAGGTGTTCCATCAGCTTCGTGAGCGCGCCGTTGGCGAAGGTCGCGCCGAGCGCCGAGCCGGCCCCGATGGTCCAGCCCACCGGCCCGAGCGGGGTGCAGCCGAAGAACTGACTCACCCCCGGGGTCTGCACCACCACGACCAGGACTCCCAGTGACGCCGCCGTGGAGGCCAGCACGGCCGGGCTGGTGCCGCCGGCGAGGATGGTCTGCCCGAGTTGGGTGCCGACCAGGGAGACCAGGGCGACAGTGCCGGCCCGCTGACGGCGTCCGGTGTAGCGGGCCAACGTCCAGCCCGCGGTCGCGCCCAGCGTGGTGGCTGCCGCCCGTAGCCCGATCTCCCTGGTGAGGCTCTCGCCGAGCGCCTTGTCCGGGCCCTCCCGCAGCAGCGCGTCGGTGCGGTCCGACGCGGGTGGCCGGACCGCGATGGCCAGCGCCGGCGCCAGGTCGGTGAGCAGGTTGACCAGCAGCAGTTGTCGTCCGGTGAGCGCGGAACGGCCGGTCGCCGCAGCGGTGAGCACACTGAACGCGATCTCGCCGAGGTTGCCGCCGACCAGGATGCTGAGCGCGTGCCGCACCGACGACCACATGGCCCGCCCCTCGATCAGGGTGGCGATGATGGTTTCCAGCCGGTCGTCGGTGACCACCAGGTCGGCTGCGGCCCGGGCGGCCGGGGTGCCCCGTTGGCCGAGGGCGATGCCGACGTCGGCCAGCCGGATCGCCGGGGCGTCGTTGGCACCGTCGCCGGTCATCGCCACGGTCCGCCCGCACCTCTGCAACGCCTGGATGATCCGCACCTTGTGGGCAGGGGTGCAGCGGGCCACCACGTCGGTGTTGGCCAACCGCTCGGCGAGCGCGTCGTCGTCCAGTTGGTCGAGTTCAGCGGCGGTGACCACCCGCTGTTCGTCGTGCTCGCTGATGGTGGCGGCGATCGCCTCGGCGGTGGCCGGGTGATCACCAGTGATCATGATGGTGTGAACGCCGGCCTGGCGAATCCGGCGTACCGCCGGGGCGGCGCTCTCCCGGACACCGTCCGCGAGGGCGAGAAAACCCACGAAGGTCAGCCCTCGAACGTCCCCGTCGGTCACCTTCGGGTCGTTCACCGGGCACTCCGCGACGGCCAGGATCCGGTTTCCCGCGCCGGCCCGGTCGGCGAGCATCCGCTCCAGCTCCGCGCGGCCGGCGTCGTCCAGCGGCTCCTGACGACCGTCCATGCGTCGGGACGAACAGCGCGGCAGCACCGTCTCCGGAGCACCCTTGACGCTCAACAACAGGTGACCGTCGGTCTGTCCGATGCTCGCGTGGTAGCCGCGGGACGGCTCGAACGGCAGCCCTCCGGCGGCCCGCCAGCCGGCGGCACCGGTCTGCTCCACCACCCCGGCCTCCCCGGCGCCCCGCCGGACCGCCCGGTCCGTCTGCAACGCCAACTCCTCCGGATTCTTCGCTGCTGGGGTGGCCCGCAGCGCCGCGGCCAGCGTCATCCGGAGCCGGTCGTCCAACCGGTCCGGCGGGGCGTACCGGTCGCCGACGCTGTCGCCGACCCCGGCCAGCAGCAACTGGCCCTCGGTGAGGGTGCCGGTCTTGTCGAAGCAGAGCACATCCACCCGGCCCAGCGCCTCGATGGTGCGCGGGTTGCGGACCAACGCGCCGTGCTCGGCCAGTCGCCGGGCCGCGGCCAGCTGCGCCGCGCTGACCAGGAACGGCAGCCCCTCCGGCACCGACGCCACGGCGAGGTTCGCGGCGGTCGCCGCCGTTTCCGCCAGGGGTACGCCTCGAAGCAGGCCGGCGCCGGCCACCGCCACCGCGGAACCGGCCGCCAACGGGATGGCGGCGCTGGTCAACGAGCCGAGCCGAGTTTCCACTCCGCTGGTGGGGGGTGCCTGCCGCACCAACGCCAGGCTGCGCCCAGCCTCGGTGTCGTTGCCGGTCGCCACCACCACGGCGATGCCGTGCCCGGCGGCGACGGTGGTGCCCTCGTAGAGCATCGAGTGTCGGTCGGCGATGGCGGCGGCGACCACCGGTCGGTTGGACTTGGCGACCGGCAGCGACTCACCGGTCAGCGACGACTCGTCGGCCTCCAGGCCCACCGATTCGAGCACCCGGCAGTCGGCAGGCACCGAGTCGCCCGGTTCGAGGGCGATGACGTCCCCGAGGACCAGGTCTTCGGCGGCGAGAACCTGCTCGGCACCGTCCCGGCGGACCCGGGCGGTCACCGCCGACCGCGACAGCAGCTCCGCCAGCGACCTCTGCGTGTTGCGCTCGTGCACCGCCCCGATCAGGGCGGACCCACCGACCACGCTGCCCACCAGCGCGGCGTCGACCAGTGAGCCGAACGACGCGGAGAGCACCGCCCCGGCGGCCAGCACCGGCGTGAGCGGGTTGGACAACTCGTCCACGAAGGCACGCAGCAGACCACCTCCGGGTGCGGCGCCGCCGTTGTCACCGGAATCGTGGCGTCGGCGCTGCGCCTCGGCGCTGGCCAGACCGTCCGGGGTTGAGCGCAGGTGGTCGAGCACGGTGCCGACCGGCATCAGGTGCCAGGCGGTTGCCACGGGCGCCGGAGTGTCCGACTGGTCGTGCAACCGGCGGGCCTGCCAGACCCCGTTCGCGAAGGCCAACCCGGCCGCGCTGTTCACCGCGACGAGCGACCGGCCGGGCAGCTCGGTTGGCGGGGCCGTGAACGCGCCCAGCGCCCCGAGACCGGTGCCGGCCATGGCCAGCCGGATGTTCTGCCGGGCCGTGCGCCGGGCCACCCCGGTCGCCTCGATCACCAGCGCCACCACCCGCAGGTCGGCACCGACCAGCAGGTGCGCGCCCCACGGCGGCAGCTCCTCCGGCGCGGCGAACCCGAGACCGCAGTCGGACGCGCCGAGCGCCTTCCGGTCCGCGGAAACCAGCATCACCACCGCGCCGTCGCGCTGCAAAGCGCGTACCGACTCGGCCAACTGGTCCCCGCCGGGGAGCACCGCGTCGGCGAAGCCGTACCGCTGCTCGTCGCCGCCGGCGACGACCAGCCGCAGGCCGGCATGTCTGGCGGCGGGGGGCAGGCCGTCGACGCCTGGCGCGGGTTCCGGCTCGACCCGCAACAGGGCGGCGAGCCGGTCGCCGTGAGCGAGGCCGAGGAGTTGGCCGCCGGCGGAGCGCAGCCGGGCCGCTTCCGGGATGTCGTCCGGATCGTTAGCGGGCATCCGGTCCAGCGGCCCGAGACGCCAGCCGTCCGCCGTACGGGAAGCGGCCGGGTCGTCCGGGTCGAACAACGCGAAGGCCCGCTCGGCCACCTGGTCGACGTCCGCGTCGGACGCCGGTGCCAGATCGGCCAGGACGCCCCGGTCCGAGCCGAGCACGGCGGCGTCGAGCACGAGCGTGTCGATCCGGTCCAGTTCGCGCAGCACACTCCGGTCCATCGCGATCACACCACGCCGGGCGAGCATCCGGCCGAGCTGAGCCGCGTACCCCTCACGGCCGCTGCCCGGCGCCTTCGGCAGCGCGGACAGGCCCAGCGCGGTGGCCCGCTTCGGCCCGGCGAACGGCACCGCCGCCGCGCCGGCGGCCGCGCCGGCGGCGAGCATGCGGTTGATGTACCGCTCGACCGGGCCGTCCGGCTTCGGCCGTGGGCGTTCGATCACCGGCCAGCGGGCGGTGGCCCGTTCGGCGTCGCCGGTCAGCCGTGGTTCGGCCTTCTCCCAGGCGGAGAGTTGGGCCCGATCCTCACCCCACTGCACGACCCGTTGGGCGCCGTCCAGGATGATGCCCGTCCAGCGGCCGGTCAAGCCCTGCACCACCGCCTCGGCCAGCGGAAACAGGATGTCGGCGCGCGGGTCGGAGCGCAGCCGTTTGCCGATGAACTCATGCAGTTTCGGCTGGAGATCCACTGCGGAGAGCAGGCCGGCCACCTCACCGGGCAGCGGTGCGAACGGCAGGATCCGGGTGGCCGCCGAGATGGTCAGGCCCAGTGCGTCCGAGGCGAGCGCGCCGAGGGTGCGCGGGCTGCGCGGCCCTTCCTCCGGTGGGTGCGGCGGTGGGATCTCCGGGTCGGGTTCGTGGTCGCAGGTCCGCTCGACGCGGTCGATCGTGGCGATCAGGTCGCGCAACGTCGGCTCTGGGGTCTGGACGGCGACCACCACCCGGCCGGAGGGTGCGTTGACCCGGGCCCAGGCAACCCCGGGCATCCGCTCCAGCGCGCCCTCCACCTGACGGGCCAGCCGGTTTCCGCCGTCCTGGCAGACACCGTGCACCTCGATGTGGTGCCGGCCCGGCCGGGACCAGACCCGACGCCGCGTCAGCCCGGCCGTCCGGGCCAGTCGGACCGCAGCCGAGCTGACCGACCGGGACGCCTCTTCGACCAGGTGCGGCACACCGAGGGAGGGCAGGATGCGTCCAGCAGCGCGACCCGCAGCCGTCATCGAGGCGTACGGCTGGACGGGCGCCGGCCCGGCTCCCTGTTGCCGCTCGTCCTGACCTTGGCCATGTCGTCCTCCCACCGCACTCACGTCCGGCGGCCTGGCTTCCCGACCTGCCATCCGTTATGCCCCCTGAGTGGCGGAATTTTGCGCCGTCGCTGGCGCATGGACGGGATGGGCCGTGGAACGCGACGACCATCACCGGACATGGGGAGGCCGGCATGAGCACGCTGACGCGACATCTCAACGGTTCGCGGGAGAACGTCAAGATGTACAACCGGCGGGTGCAACTGCCGATGCTGGGTGAGGTGGCGGTGCCGCCACCGGACAAGGTCGCCTACTACGCAGGGCTAGGAGTGCTCGCCGCACTACAGGTCATCGAGTGGCCGATCGCTGTGGTGATCACCGCCGGTCACCTGCTGGCAGACCAGCATTTTTCCGGACTGGTGCGCGGTGTCGGGGAGGCGCTGCAGGACGCCTGACGAGAGCTGGGTCACCGGACGGTTGACCTGAATCAGGGTTGAAGTCGCATGCTCGGTCGATGCCGAGCACAGCCGTCACCGCCACACCCGCCGCACCCGGACTCTTCGCACCCCGGCTGCGCGCGATGACGGTGGGCAGCGTCGCGCTGATCTCACTCCTCGCGTTCGAGGCGTTGGCGGTCGGTACGGCGATGCCGACCGTCGCGCGCAGCCTGGATGGGCTGGCGCTCTACGGGATCGCGTTCGGTGGCCCGTTCGCCACCGGTGTGCTGGCCATGGTGGTCTCCGGCATCTGGTGCGACGCCCGGGGTCCCAAGGGGCCGATGTGGCACGGCGTCGCCTGGTTCGTGGTCGGGTTGCTGATCGCCGGGACCGCCCCCGTGATGAGCGCGCTGGTCGTCGGGCGGGTCGTGCAGGGTTTCGGCTCCGGGCTGCTCTCGGTGGCGCTCTACGTGATCGTCGGGCACGCGTACCCGCAGGAGCTGCACCGGCGGATCTTCGCGGCGTTCGCGGCGGCGTGGGTCGTACCGTCGCTGGTCGGGCCGGCGGTTGCCGGCCTGATCGTGCAGTACCTGGGCTGGCGGTGGGTCTTCCTGGCGGTGCCGGCTGTGGCCGTGCCGGCGGTGTTGCTGATCCATCCCGGCCTGCGGTCGCTGGCCCGCAGTGCGGCAACGAGCCCGCCTGCGGGTGCGGCAGCGCGGATCGGTTGGGCGTGCGGGGCCGCGGTGAGTGCCGCACTGCTGCACATCGGGGGGCAGCAGCGCGGCGCCACCGCCCTGGTGCTGGTCGCGTTCGCCGTGGTCGGCCTACTGGTCTGTGCCCCGCGCCTGCTGCCGGCGGGGTTCCTCCGGGCCGCGCGAGGGCTGGCCACAGTCGTGGGGCTGCGTGGCCTGGCGTCGGCGGCCTTCGTCGGCAGCGAGGTGGTCATCCCGCTGATGCTCTCCCGGGAACGGGGCCTCTCGCCGGCCGCGGCCGGGCTGGTCCTCACGGTCGGAGCGCTGGCGTGGTCGGCGGGCTCCTGGTTGCAGGGCCGGATCCCGGTGCCGGCGTCGCGGGCCAGCCTGCCGCGCGCCGGGTTGAGCTGCATCACCGTCGGCACCGCCACGGTGGCGCTGGCCGTCCGGCCCGAGCTGCCGGTGGCCGTCGCCGTAGCCGGTTGGGCGATCGCCGGTCTGGGCATGGGATTGCTCTATCCGTCGTTGTCGGTGCTCACCCTGGAGTTGTCCGCGCCCGGTGAGCAGGGCCGCAACAGCTCGTCACTGCAACTGACCGACTCCCTCTTCGCGGCGACAGTGCTCGCGCTGACCGGGGCCGTGTTGGCGGCAGGAAGTGCGCCGGGCCCGGCCAGCTACACGACGACGCTCGTGGTGACCGCGGGGCTGGCGCTGTTCGGGGCGCTGCTCGCCGGCCGGGTCGTGGTGGACGGGGGTGCGCGACCCGCCCGGTGATCGGCGGATTCGGCCGCGTCCCACCTGCTCGTGCCGGGAGGATGACGGGCGATGAACTTCCTGACCGTGCTGCCGCTCGCCGTGGTCATGGTCGCCGGGACGCAGTTGGTGGTGGCGGTCTTCCTGGCCTCGTCGGATCGGCCCCGGGCGGCGTCGCTGGGCTTCCTCGCCGGAGCGGGGCTGGTGGTCGCCGCCGGGGTGACGGTGGCGTGGCTGTTGACGAAGCTGGTGGGTGGAGTGGTCGCCGACGCCAGCGCCGTGGCCGGGAAGGTCGATCGAGGCCCCGCCATCGACCTGGTGGTGCTGGCCCTGCTGGTGTGCCTGGCCGTGCTGATCTGGGTCCGCCGGGACCGCTCCGGACCGCCGCGCTGGCTGGGGAGCATCGAGCATGCCGGTCCGCCGCAGGCGCTGCGGCTGGGTGCGCTGCTCTTCGTGGCGACGCCCACCGACGACCTGACCATGGCCACCGTCGGGGCGAGCGTGGCCCGACATGATCTGCCGTGGTGGCACCTGGTGCCGTTCGTGTTGGTCACCGTGCTCCTGCTCGCGCTGCCTCTGCTGGCGTTGCTGCTGCTGGGGAGCAGGGCCTCGCGGGTGCTGACCCGGATGCGGGAGTGGGCCGAGGGGCACGCCTGGATCGTCAACGAGATCGTGATCGCGTTCTTCGCGCTGCTCACCGTGTTGGACCTGATCCGGTCGAGGTGAGCGGCCGCACGCCGTCACGGGATGCCGTGTCGTTTCGTCGACATGAGGTAAGGGTCGGACGGGTCCGCAGGAGGACGAGATGAAGGTTCTGGTCACCGGGGCATCTGGCAATCTGGGCCGGGCAGTGCTGGGCCGGTTGCGCGACGACGGGATCAGCGTCCGGGCCACCAGCCGCCCGCCGGCTCGGACGTGGAGTGGGTGGTGTCCGACCTGGCCACCGGGGACGGGCTGACCGAGGCGGTGACCGGGGTGGACGCCGTACTGCACCTGGCGTCCGCGCCTCGGGGTCGGCAGACCTACCAGGTGGACGTGTTGGGCACCCGCCGACTGGTGGTGGCAGCCGGCACGGCCGGCGTGCGGCACATCGTCTACATCTCGATAGTCGGGGTCGACCGGGTGCCGATCGCGTACTACCGCCACAAGCTCGCCGCCGAGCAGGTGATCGCGGCCGGTCCGGTGCCCTGGTCGGTGCTGCGGGCCACCCAGTTTCCCCAGTTCCTGGACAACATGCTGACTGCCAGCGCGCGGCTGGGCCCGGTGATCGGAGACCGGGCGGTGCTCGCCCAACCGGTCGACCCGGGCGAGGTGGCGGCGCGGCTGGCGGCCCGACTGGTCGCCGGCCCGTTGGGCGGCATCGAGGAGCTGGGTGGGCCGCAGGTGCTCCGCTTCGACGAGGCCGCCCGGGCGTGGCGAGCGGCCCGAGGCTCGCGCCGACCGTTGCTGCCGGTGCGGATTCCCGGCCGACTCGGTCGTGAGCTGCGGGCCGGTGGTCTGGCCACCGAGGCGCTGCCTCGGGGCGCGCGTACCTGGGCCGACCACCTGGCCGACACGTACGGGGGAACCGGTCGGAGATGAGAGCAACAACGGTTCACGTTCGTCTTACCGTGACGCCATGTTCGCTGTCGTCACCACTGTGATCCTCTACGTCTTCGGCTTCGTCTTCCTCTACGGCGTGATCCGGCTGGGTGTCCGGCACGCGTTCGAGGATTTGGAGCTGCAACGGGCCAAGGCCCAGCGCGAGGAGGAGTTGGCTGCTGCCCGCGACCGCTCCTTCATGCGCGACAACGCCTTCCTCGCCGGCAGTTGAGCACCGGATCGATCCGGCCCGGGCCGGTGGCGTCACCGGGGGGTCGGGGAGTCGCTGGGCGGTTCAGCGTCGCGGATGCGAGGATCGCACCCGTGATGGGAACGCTGAAGACTGAACCGGCCCGCGCCCGCCTGGATCTACTCGCCCCGCCGGTCGCGGAGGCCATCGCGCAGTGGCCGGCCAACGCGCCGGTGGACGTCAACGACGTGCTGGTCGCGCCGATCGACGCCGACCTCGCCGACACAGCGGCGTTCTGCGCGGCGTACGAGGTGGGGTTGGACGTGTCGGCCAACTGTGTCGTGGTGGCGGGCAAGCGCGAGGGCGTGGTCCGCTACGCGGCCTGCATCGTCCTGGCCACCACCCGCGCGGACGTGAACGGGGTGGCCCGCCGGGCGCTGGACGTCCGCAAGGCGAGTTTCGCCCCGATGGACGACGCTGTCGAGTTGACCGGCATGGAGTACGGCGGCATCACCCCGATCGGGCTGCCGGCGCAGTGGCCGATCCTGGTGGACGCGCGGGTCATCGCCACACCACACGTGATCGTCGGGTCCGGCGTACGGCACAGCAAGATAGCGCTGCCGGGGCCGGCGTTGGGCGCGCTGCCGGGAGCCCAGGTGGTGGAAGGGCTGGCCAGGCCGGTCTGACCAGACATCGGCATCGATGTTGTTGCACGTGAAACATCGTGATCATCGATGCCGGACACCCGGCCGTCGGTGACTCAGTGTGAGTGCGCTGCGGACTCGCGCTGCTCGACCTCGGCGAGCGCGGCGAGCAGCGTCTGCGCCTCCTGCGCACCGGAGACCGCGTACTTCCCGGCCAGCACGAAGGTCGGCACGCTGGTGATGCCCAGCTCCCGGGCGGTGGCCAGGTCGGCGGCGACGTCGGCGACGCGTTCGTCGGAGTCGAGGAACCGGCGCGCGTCGGCCGCGTCGAGGCCGATCTCGCCGGCCAGGGTGGCCAGCGCCTCCCGCGAGCCGACGTCGACCCCGTGGTTGAAGTGCGCCTGGTAGAGCGCCTCCACCATCTCGGCCGCCCTGCCCTGGTCGGTCGCCCAGGAGACCAGCCGGTGCGCCTCGAACGTGTTGGCGATCACCGCGCGGTCGTAGTCGAGCCGCAGCCCGTCGGCCGCCGCGACCTGGGTCACGTGGTCGACCATCTGCCGGGCGCGCTCCGGGCCGCCGAACTTGCCGGCCAGCGCCTCCACCAGCGGCAGGGGCTGCGGCACCGGCGACGGGTCGAGCTGGAACGGCCGGTAGCGGACCGTCACCTCACCCTCGTAGCTGGCGAGGGCCTGATCCAGGCGGCGCTTGCCGATGTAGCACCACGGGCAGATGACGTCCGCGTAGATCTCGATCTCCATGATCGGTGCCAACCTCGCGGTCAGCCAAGTTGTTCCCGGATCTGCCGCTTGAGACGGCCCAGGATCGCCGTGCCGCCACGGATCCGCAGCGGGCTGATCGCCTGCGCCAGACCCATCCGCTGATAGAGGTCGTCCGGCACGGCCAGCACCTGCTCGGCGCTCGCCCCCGCCAGCCCCTCGGCGAGGATCCCGGCGAACGCCCGGGTGGTGGGCGCCTCCGGCGGGCAGTCGAAGAGCGTCTCCACGGTGCCCTCCGGGGTCACCCGGGCGCGCAGGAAGAACGCCGTCTGACACTCGGGCACCTGCTCCATGCCCTGGCGCTCCGCAGCGCCCTCCGGCAGCGCCGGGATGACGTCCGCGTACTCCAGGAGCATCTCCAGCACCAGGTCGCGCGGCGCGGCGGCGAACTCGTCGACGATCTCGGCCAGTCGGGCCGGCATGTCAGCCATGCGTCGAGGCTACCGCCGTCGCGCCGGGGTCCCGGTCACACGGTGGGCGACTGCTCGCTGATCTCGCTGAGCGCGCTGGTGGGGTCGAGCTGCATGGCCAGGTCGCCGAGGGAGACGATCCCCACCAGCTTGCGGTCACTGTCACAGACCAGCACGCGTCGGATGCCCCGATCCCGCATGAGCGCCGCGGCCTCACCCGCCGTGCAGTGCTGCTCGATCATGACGACCTCGCGGGTGACGATCGAGCCGATGGTGGTGGCCGCAGGGGAGCTGTTCTCCGCCACGGCCCGCACCACGATGTCCCGGTCGGTGAGCATTCCGGCGAGGCTGGCGCCGTCGGTGACCACCACATCACCGATGTCGGCCTCCTTCATCACCCTGGCCGCCTCGTCCAGGGTGGTCTCGGCCGGCAGGTACACGACCTGCTTGGTCATCACGTCACTGACCCGGTAACCGGTCATGAGAGCCTCCGAAGACGTTTCCACCCGATCAGACAGCACTACCCCGCGACGCGGCAGCTACACCAGGCTCGCACGTTCCTGGCGTACCTCGTGGACGAGTCGATCCACCAGACCGTCCAGCGGCAGCTCGGTGCGCCCGTCGCTGACCCGCTCGCGCAGCTCGACGTACCCCTCGGCGAGCCGGCGGCCGACCACGACGGCCCGGGGGATGCCGATCAGCTCGGCATCGGTGAACTTGACCCCGGCCGAGACGTGCGTGCGGTCGTCGACGAGCACCCGCAGGCCGGCGGCGGCGAGACGCCCGCCGAGCTCCAGCGCCGCGTCGAGCTGCGGGCCCTTTCCCGCAACCACCAGGTGTACGTCACACGGCGCGACCGCCGCCGGCCAGACCAGCCCCCGGTCGTCGTGGTGCTGCTCGGCGACGGCCGCCACCGCCCGGGAAACCCCGATGCCGTAGCAGCCCATTGTCGGCCGAACCGGCTTGCCGGCCGGCCCGAGCACGTCGACCGCGAAGGCGTCGGTGAAGCGGCGGCCGAGCTGGAAGATGTGCCCGATCTCGATGCCCCGCCGGATGGTCAGCTCGCCCGCCTCGCACTCCGGGCAGGGGTCGCCGGCGCGGACGTCGGCCGCCTCGACGGTGCCGTCGGGGGTGAAGTCCCGTCCGCACACCACGTCGGTCGCGTGTCGGCCGGGCTCGTTCGCCCCGGTCAGCCAGGCCGACCCGGTCACCACCCGAGGGTCGACCAGGTAGCGGATGCCCAGCTTGTCGAGCAGTTGCGGGCCGATGTAGCCGCGAACCAGCTCCGGATGCTCGGCCCACTCCTCGAAGACGGTCACCTGGGCCGGGTGCAGTGCGGCACCGACCCGCTTCAGGTCGACCTCCCGATCACCGGGCAACCCGACGACCAGGAGCTCGGCCCGGTCGACACCCGGCTGACGAACGGACAACACGACGTTCTTCAGGGTGTCGGCGGCGGTCCAGCCGTCCCGACCGCCCAACCGGCGCGCGTTGGCCAACTCCACCAGGCTCGCGATAGTCGGAGTCTCCGGAGTGTCGTGCACCTCGACGGCCGGCTGCGCGCTCGGGTCACCGGCACTCGGCACCCGGGTGGCCACCGCCTCGGTGTTCGCCGCGAAGTCGCAGGAGGTGCAGCCGACGAAGGTGTCCTCGCCGACCGGTGTCGCCGCCAGGAACTCCTCCGACGCGGAGCCGCCCATCGCGCCGGACATCGCCTGCACCACCGTGTAGTCCAGCCCCAACCGGTCGAAGATCCGCTGGTACGCGGCGCGATGCCGCCCGTACGCCTCCCGCAGCCCCGCCTCGTCCAGGTCGAAGGAGTACGCGTCCTTCATCAGGAACTCCCGGCCGCGCAGCAACCCGGCCCGCGGCCGCGCCTCGTCGCGGAACTTGGTCTGCACCTGGAACAGCGTCACCGGGAAGTCCCGGTACGAGGTGAACAGGTCCTTGACCAGCAGCGCCGCCATCTCCTCGTGGGTGGGCGCCAACAGGTGCTCGGCACCGCGCCGGTCGGCGAGGGTGAAGATGTCGTCGCCGTACTCCGTCCACCGGCCGCTCGTGCGGTACGGCTCGGCGGGCAACAGCGCCGGGAAGTGCACCTCCTGGTCGCCGATCGCGATCAGCTCGGCGCGGACGACCTCGGTGATCCGATCCAGCACCAGCTTGCCCAGCGGCAGCCAGGTGTAGCCGCCCGGTGCGGCACGACGGATGTAGCCGGCGCGCAGCAGCAGCCGATGGCTCGGCACCTCCGCGTCGGCCGGATCCTCGCGCAGGGTCCGCAGCAACAGGGTCGACATGCGTAGCAGCATCCGCGCAGCCTACGGCCGGTGCGGCAGGATGAGCGATCCATTTCGATCCGAGCCGGACCCGACGCCGGCAACCATCGGCGCCGTTGCTGGCGTCTGCAAGGACACCAAGCCCCCGTACCCGACCTGAAGGATTGGCCCGTGTGGACCCTCTGCTGAGTGAGTTCGACTCGTTCGTCCGTACCCGCACACCGGCGTTGCTGCGCTCGGCCTACCTGCTCACCGGCGACCAGCACCTGGCCGAGGACCTCGTCCAGTCGGCCCTGGCCCGGACCCACCGCTCCTGGAGCCGCCTGCACCACAGCGGCAACGCCGAGGCGTACACCCGCAAGACCATGTACCACCTACAGGTGTCCTGGTGGCGTCGGCGCCGGGTACCCGAGTCGATGCCGGGCGACCTGCCCGAGCCACGCGGAGGCGACTCGGCCCCGGACCACGCCCACCAGACCAGTCTGCGGCTCACCCTGCGGGCGGCACTGGCGAAGCTCTCCCCGAAGCAACGCGCCGTGCTGGTGCTGCGGTTCTTCGAGGACCGCACCGAGGCGGAGGCGGCGGACCTGCTCGGCGTCACGGTCGGCACCGTGAAGAGCCAGACGGCCAAGTCACTGGCCAGGCTGCGCGCCGTCGCGCCCGAACTCGCCGAGCTGTACGTCCTGGAAGGGAGTACCCGATGAACGATCAGCGCCTCCGGCTCGACCTGACCGCCCTGGCCGACGAGGTCACAGCGGTCGACCTGCGGGACCGTACGTTGCGCACGTCCCGCCGGCTCGGTATCCAACGGGCGGTGGCCACGTCGGCCGCCGCGCTGGTGCTGGTGGCCGCGGCGGCCGGCACGGCCTTCGCCATCCGACCGGACCAGTCCCCGAACCCGCTGCCCGCTGACACCCCGTCGGTCACCGCGACGCCGACGCCAACGCAGTCGCCCACCCCGACGCCCTCCACCAGCGCCGGCGACACGCCCGGCGCCCCGCCCAGCGGCGGGACGGGCACGAACACCCCGTCCGTGCAGTTCGGCAAGCTCTTCTACGGCCCCGCCAGTGTGACCGACGAGGAGATGGTGAATCTGCGGTCCTGGCGTCCGGGTGACAGTCCGGTGCGTTTGCTGGCTCTGCCCGAGTTGGCGGCGAAAGGCAATGCGAGCATTTCGCCGGACGGTCGCCGGGTTGCCTGGGTGGAGAGCGACGACAGCGAAAGCACCCTCGTCGTCGCCGACGCCGACGGCACCGACAGGCAGGAAATGCGCTCGGACGTGGCAAGCGACTGTTCCCCGGTCTGGTCACCGGATGGGCGGCACCTGCTGTTCATGGATGCGATGGGGATGGGTGAGTCCGTTCGGCGCGGGGTGCTGGACACCCGCAGCGACAAGAGGACCGTCACCTGGTGGCCCGGTCAAGTCCGCGGCTGCCACGCCCTCTGGTCGGCGGACGGTCGGACCATCGCCGTGGCCGTCGACCTCGGGGTCACCCTCTATGCCCCGGACGGCACGAAGAAGCGGGTTGTCCCTGGCTTCTCCATGAACAGTTGGCTCAGCCACGACATTGCCAGCCTGTCCTCGGACGGCTCTCGGATCGCCCTGCTGCGGAGAAAGCCCGGCGAGGAGTCCGGCGACATCGCTCGGGAACTGTGGGCCAACGCGGTACTCGACACCCGAAGTGGCAAGCAGGTCACCTTGCCGCTGGGCGGGCGCACCCTGCGGCAGGTCTACTTCCAGTCGGACGGGTCGATGGTCGTGCGGGTCCAGGCCGGCAGCGGGTACGCGGTGCTGCTGGTGGACGAGGACGGCAGGAAGATCTCCGAGACCGCCGAGCCGGCGAGCCTGAAGAACGAGCAGATCCTGGCCGTCGTCGACTGACGATCAGCGCGAGAAGGGGCGGGTCACCCTCGGGTGGCCCGCCCTTTCTGCGTCTGCGCACGGCCGTCGGGCCAGTGTTGATCACCGTCGGTGAACCGCGGAGAAGGTTGCCGGTGCGAGCGGATCCGACTGTCCGGTAGTAGCGCGCTGCGGCGGCAACTCGCCACGGTCAGGGGCTCGTCTTGGGTGGTGTCAGGCACGTTAAGCCCCCACAAAGGATTAAGACGATGAACCTCGGCCCGTTCAAGCACACCACCCGTCCCGCCTCGGCCCGCCGTTCTGGCGCGCTCGCCGGTACGGCCGCCCTGCTGCTCCTGGCGTTCGGTGCCGCTGCCTGCGGCACCGCCGACCCGAAGGCCGCGCCCACGCCGGCCGAAACCGGTACCACCACCGCCGCTCCCGCGGCCGGCGACGCCTCAGCCGCCGGCACGGGCGGCTCCGTGCCGGATGCGGCACCGGCTGTCGCGCCGGTCCGCCCGGCCGTCGGCTCGACGCAGTGGCCGCAGCTGACCTGGTACACCGCCGAGGAGTACGGCCAGAAGCAGAACGACCCGGCCCGGATCTGGCGGCGTACCACTGCTGGGACGTGGCAGGTGGTGCGTTCGGGTCGTCTCCAGAACGGCACTGCCAGCGGCCCGCTCGCCGTCTCGCCGGACGGTCGGCGGGCGGCCTGGGTGGAAGCGTCCGCCCGCCGGCTGGTGATCAGCGGGTTCGACGGCACGAAGCGGCACGTCATCCCGACGCAGGGCCAGCAGACCTGCGAGCCGAGCTGGCTCGACTCCGGGCGGGTGCTGTACGGCCTGGGTCGGGAGAAGGAGATAACCTTCATCGCGGTCAACGCCGACGGGACCGGGCGGAAGGTGCTCGCCACCCACCAGGCGAAGTGCCCGACGGTGTCGGGTGGATGGATCGCCCAGGTCACCGATCGGGCGGTGCGCATCCGCAACGAGCGTGGCAACACGCGCTCGATCAGCCCGCGCATCCCCGCCGGCCTCGTCATCGGTGGGGTGGCTGCGATCTCCGGCAACGGTCGGACGCTGGTGATCAGCGCCCACACGACCAGCCCCGGGGGATGTGGCTGCGGCTGGCGGTTCCGCAACTACCGGCTCGACGCCTCCAACGGGGCCGTCACCGAGTTGGCGCCGGTGGACTCGGCGTGGACGCAGCCGACCGGGCACGGCGAAGCCATCGACGGGGTCGTCCTGGGCGACGGCGGTCTGGTGGTGCAGGTCAACGCGGCGACGCCGGCCGACGGCGCGCCGGCGTACCGGCTGGTCCGGTACGCCGCCAGCGGCCGGGTGCTGGCCACCGGGTCGGTGCCCGCCGGCCAGCCGTGGGGTGGTCTGCTGGGCTGAGCTCCCGGTGCAGCGTCACCGGGTACGAGGGACCGGCCACTCACGGGGGTGGCCGGTCCCGCCCGTCGTGTGCGCAATGACCTCCGACACGTAGTGGATTCGGGGCGGTGCCGGGCGTTGCTGCGGTGACAGACTGGTCGCCGCAGGCAACGAGTGGCGTGAGGGAGGCGCGGGTGCGCTGGCGCAGTTTTGTCGCGGTCGGGGACAGCTTCACCGAGGGTATGGACGATGCGTACCCGGACGGCACCTTCCGGGGCTGGGCGGACCTGGTGGCGACCCGGCTCGCCGCCGACGCGGGGCCCGACTTCCGGTACGCGAACCTGGCCATCCGGGGCCGGCTCTTCCCCAGCGTGGTCGCCGAGCAGGTGCCCTCCGCCGTCGCGATGAAGCCGGACCTGATCAGTTTCGCGGCCGGTGGCAACGACGTGCTGCGGCGCACCTTCGACCCGGACACGCTGGTCGCCCGCTTCGACGAGGTGGTCCGGCAACTGCGCTCGGGCGGCGCGGACGTGCTCCTCTTCCGGTTCGCGGACGTGATGGCCCGACTGCCCGGTCAACGCCTCGTCGCCCCCCGGGTGCAGCTGCTCAACCAGGCGGTCGGTGAGACCGCCGAGCGGCACGGCGCCATCATGGTCGACCTGTACGCCGACGACACGTTTCTCAACCCCATGCTCTGGAGCACCGACCGGCTGCACCTCTCCCCGGCCGGGCATCGCCGGGTCGCCGGGCAGGTGTTGAACGCTCTCGGGGTTGGTTGCGACGAGGAGTGGCTGATGGTTCCGCCGCACCCGGCGCCGTCACCGTGGCTGGCCGCCCGCGCTTCCGACCTGCGGTGGGCCGGTCAGTACCTCGCCCCCTGGGTGAAGCGGCGGTTGACCGGTCGGTCCTCCGGCGACACAGTGACGGCGAAGCGCCCGCAACTCGGCCCACTCGTCGACTGAGCATGCTCACCCTGCACACGGCGGCCCTGCTGCGCCGCGACCGGGACGGCGAGTCGTTGCCCGACCACGCCGTGCTGGTCAGTGGCGACCGGATCGAGGCCGTCGGCCCACTGGCCGAGCTGAGTTCGGCGTACGCCAACGCCCGGGTTCGCCGCTGGCCCGGAACGCTGGGGCCGGGTCTGCTGCACGACCGTCCGCTGCCGCCCGCGCCGACCCCGCGTGAGCGGGTGCACGCGCTGCTGCGTACCGGCGTGACGACGGTGCTGGCGGAACACCTGACAGACCCCGCCCTGCGGGCCGCCGCCGAGCGCAGCGACCTGCTGGTGCTGGCCACCGCCGTGGCGCCGACGCTGCGGTCGGCCGGACGGGCCGACCTCGCGGTTCACGGCGTCGACGGGGCCTGTCTGGTGACAGTCGTCGCTGGTCGGATCGCCCACCGTCGCGCCTGAACGGCGTACCTTGGGGATCATGTCTGTGTCGAACGATCCCGATCCCCGCCTCCAGTCGTACGCGGACCCGCAGCGGCTGGTCACCACTGAGTGGCTGGCCGAGCATCTGGGCGATGAGGGCCTCGTCGTCGTCGAGTCCGACGAGGACGTGCTGCTCTACGAGTCCGGTCACATTCCCGGTGCGGTCAAGGTCGACTGGCACCTGGATCTGAACGACCAGGTGACCCGGGACTACCTGGACGCCAAGAGCTTCGCCGAGATGTGCGCCGCGAAGGGCATCGGCCGGGGCGACACCGTCGTCTTCTACGGCGACAACTTCAACTGGTGGGCCGCGTACGCCCTCTGGGTCTTCACGCTCTTCGGTCACGCCGATGTGCGACTGCTCGACGGCGGCCGGCAGAAGTGGATCGCCGAGGGACGCGAGGTGACCCGGGACAAGCCGGCTCGGCCGCGCGCCGACTACCCGGTGCCGCTCCGCGACGACGCGCCGCTGCGGGCCTTCCGTGAGCAGGTCATGGCGCACGTCGCCTCCGGCCGGCCACTTGTCGACGTCCGGTCGCCGGGTGAGTACACCGGCGAGATGCTGCACATGCCGGACTACCCGCAGGAGGGCGCGCTGCGCGGTGGACACATCCCGGGCGCGCTCAGCAAGCCGTGGAAGTCCGCCGCCAACGAGGACGGCACGTTCAAGTCTGCCGACGAGCTGAAGGCGATCTACGCCGACCAGCTCGGGTTGAGCCCGGACGATGACGTGATCGCGTACTGCCGGATCGGCGAGCGGTCCAGCCACACCTGGTTCGTGCTGCGGCACCTGTTGGGCTACCCGCAGGTGCGCAACTACGACGGCTCGTGGACCGAGTGGGGCAACCTGGTCCGGGCACCAGTCGTCAAGGGCGACCAGCCCGGCGGCCTGGCCGTCTGACCAGATCCTCGTGTGATCGACTCGGGTTTCCTGGTGTCGGGCTGTCCCGCTCGCTCGGACACCGCGATATCAATGAACCCGAGTCGATCACGTCGAGACGAGGCGACCTTTCTCAGCTAGCGAGTGCGAACACGCCGCGCAGGTCGCGGACGATGCCGGTGATCTCGCCGGTCTCCGGGTGCCAGCGCGCCAGGGCGGCCGGTTCCAGTCGGAGTAGCACCGCGCCCTTGTTGTCCCAGCCCAGCACCTCGCAGCAGCCCTTGCTGCGGTCTCGGCCCAGGTCGAGCAGGTGCAGCACGGCGCCGGTCCGCGCGTCCAGCACGGCCGCCCCCTCGGCACCGTCGATCTCGCTGTTGGTGATCCAGGCGGCCCTGGCCAGGCGCTCGCCGTGCAGCCAGCCTCGGCCGTAGAACTCGTTGACCTGGTAGGGCGAGGGCAGCGCCGCGCCGGTGACCGGCTGTTCGGAGCGGAGTTTGCCTTCCCGCGCGGTCCGGCCGCGCAGCGTCAGGCTGGTCCGCACGCCGTACACCTCGATCAACGGGGCTTCACGGCCGGCGGCCGGGTCGGGTGCGATCAACTCCCAGGTCGACACGTCGATCGTGCTGGCCGCCCCGGTGACCCGGTCCACCGCGTACGTCCGGTCGTCGCCCCCGACCAGCACCCGGTCGTGCGCCCACACCACCTGCTCCAGGTAGCCGTCGAGCGGTATCCGGCGGACGGCAGCCGTGGTGAGGTCGATCATGATCAGCTCTTTGGCCTGCGCGAACGCTGCCGACCGGCCGTCCGGCGACAACACCCCCGGCTTCAGCGCGGGCGCCTCGTTGCCGCTCGCGTCCCGGGTCGGTGCCAGCGTCACCACATCGAGGCTGCGCACCACGCCGTCGTTGCCGAGCACCCGGACCGGGCCGTTCGCGTGGTACTCCTCGTCCTGCGGCTGGAACAGCGCCAGTGCCCGCTGGACCGGTCGCTCGGACAGCGGCACTGTCGCCGGGTCGCCGAGCTTGGCCAACGAATCGGGCGGGAAGGTCAGCTCGGCGGGCGGTTTCCGCACCGGACCCGCGTGGGAGGGGTCGACGGTCGGGGTGACCGTGGGGCCGACCGGAGGGACCGGCGCCGGATCGGTGGGCGGTCGCAGCGCCGCCACCGTGCCACCACCGACCAGCACCACGGCCAGGGCGACCACTCCGACGGCCCTCCGGGTACGCCGGGTCCGCCGAGCCCGCTCCCATCCGGCGGCGGCCGGCTGGCTGGGCAGCACGTCCTCGACGCTGACGGTCAGCAGTCGACGCAGATCCTGCTCGTTCACGGGTTCACCTCCAGGCCGCTGGCCAGATCGGCCGAGCCTCGGCTCGGTCGGGCATCGCGGGCGAGGTCAGGGGCGACCTCGCGGAGTCGGCGCAGCGCCGCATGGCACTGGCTCTTCACGGTGCCGACGGTCACCCCGAGCGCCTCGGCTGTGGCGACCTCGGTCAGGTCCTCGTAGTAGCGCAACACCAGCACGGCCCGCTGCCGCGGTGGCAGCAGGCCCAGCGCGTCGTGCATCGTCAGCCGTAACGCGCCGTCACGGTCGTGGGCCACCTGGTCCGGCGGTGCGGCGCTGAGCCATTCCCGCCGTCGGCGACGCCACCACGACACCGAGTCCCGGTAGAGGATGGCGCGAACGTACGCGGAGGGGTCGCCGTCGCGGACCGAAGACCAGCGCAGCGCCAGCTTCAGCAGCGCGTCCTGGAGGAGGTCTTCGGCCTGATGCCGGTTGCCGCAGATCAGGTAGGCCGCGCGGAGCAACCGGTGCTGATGGTTCTCCACGAAGGCGAGGTAGCCGTCGCGTCCGTCGTCCCTCTTCGGCGCCATCCGCCCCCCTCCCGGCCGTCGCGTTGTACGCGTCATCTGGCAGACGCACGGGAGGTGGGAAAAGGTTGGGTCAGCTCGGTGGCGTTCCGGTCAGATAGCGCTGGAGAGTCGGCGCGATCCAGGCGACCAGCTCTTCCGGCGTGGTGTCCACCATGGGCGGCAGGCGGACGATGTATCGGGTGAAGGCGAGGCCGAGGACCTGACTGGCCACCAGGCCGGCCCGTCGGGCGGTCAGCGCCGGGTCGCTGCCGAAGGTGGCCACGGCGGCGGTGAGCTGGTCGGCGAAGATGCCGCGCATGCGTTCGGCCGCGCCGGGGTTGGTGCTGGCGGCCCGCAGCAGTGCCACCAGGGTCTCGTCGCCCTCCCAGCGGGCGAGGAAGTGCCGGACCAGCACCTCGCCGAGTCGAGCGGGCGGCACCGAGGTCAGGTCGGGCAGGCGTAGGTCGAACTCGGCCGCCGCCGCGAAGAGCCCCTCCTTGCTGCCGTAGTAGCGCATCACCATCGACGGGTCGATCCGGGCGTCGGCGGCGATGGCCCGGATGGTGGCGCGCTCGTAGCCGTCCGCTGCGAACCGTTCCCGGGCCGCTCGCAGGATCGCCGCCCGGGTGGCGTCGGAGCGGCGGGGCTGGGTCGACTGCGCGGACGGGGTCATGCCAACGACCGTAGGCCAACAAATGTTGACACGCAATCAGGAGGGACCTAGCGTTGCCAACAAGTGTTTGCCAACACATGTTGGCAACGGTTCCTGGAGGTGGCCATGCTGCCCACGAGCACCGACGTCCTGGTGGTGGGGGCCGGCCCCACCGGTCTCGCCACCGCGTTGACGCTGGCCCGGCGCGGGGTCGAGGTGACAGTGCTGGACCGGTTGGCCGCGCCGCCGACGACCTCCCGCGCCGCCGTCGTGCACGCGTACACCCTGGAGGTGCTGGACCGGATCGGCGCCGCGGCACCGCTGATCGCCCAGGCGGTGCGGACCCCGCGCTTCACAGTGCGCGACCGGGACCGGGTGCTGCTGTCGGTGCCGTTCCACGAGTTGCCGTCCCGCTTCCCCTACGCGCTGCTGGTCTCCCAGGCGGTCACCGAGGCCGTGCTCACCGACAAGCTGGTGGAGCTTGGCGTCCACATACGACGGCCGTGCCAGCTCACCGGGCTGAGCCGCGGCGGGAACGGCATGCTCGCGCAGGTCGACGACGAGGCGCTGCGGGCCCGGTTCGTGGTTGGTGCGGACGGTCTGCACAGCACGGTCCGACAGTTGGCCGGCATCGGCTTCACCGGCAGCAGCGACGAGGAGTCCTTCGTGCTCGCCGACGTGCGGGTGCGCAGCGTGCTGCCCCGCGACGAGGCGGCGCTCTTCCTCGCCCGCTCCGGGCCGCTGGTCTGGGCGCCACTGCCCGGTGGGGTGGTCCGGCTGGTCGCCGCCGTGGCCAGCGCCCCGGCCGAACCGGATGCGGCCTACCTCCAGGCGCTGCTCGACGAGCGCGGCCCGGCGCGACGACCCGACCGGGTCACCGAGGTGCTCTGGGGCTCCCGGTTCCGGGTGCACCACCGGATCGCCGACACCTTCCGAGCCGGGCCGGTGCTGCTGGCCGGCGACGCCGGACACGTGCACAGCCCGGCCGGTGGGCAGGGCATGAACCTCGGCATCTGCGACGCGGTAGCGCTCGGCACCGCGGTGGCGGACGTGCTCGGTGGCGGCCCAGAGACGCTGCTCGACGACTACACCGCACGGCAGCGGCCGATGGCCGAGGACGTGCTGAGCTTCGCCGCCGGGCTGACCAGGATGGCCGCTGTCTCCCCGGCTCGTCGGCCCGCCCGCGACGTGCTGCTCCGGCTGCTCGGTGCCGTTCCACCGGCCCGCCGACGCATCGCGCTGCGTCTGTCCGGGCTGTCGCACCGGGAGCGGACGCCGGGCTAGCCCGCGCGGCTCAACACAGCGGGCGCGGCCGGTCGCAGTGTCCGCCACGCGGCGACGGTGACCAGCGCGAACGTCGCCGCCGCCGCGCCCGCCACCGGCGCCGTGCCGTACGCCGCGGCGGCCAGCCCGGCGAGCGCCGCCCCGAGCGGTGCGGTGAGCAGACCGACCATCCGCTGGGCCGCACCGACCCGGCCCAGCAGTTTGCTCGGTACCTGCCGCTGCCCGTACGACGCCCACAGGCTGTTCCACACCACGGTGCCGGCGGCGAAGACGGCCAGCGCCATCCCGCCCGACACCGGATGCCGAGCCAGCGCGAAGCCGGTCAGCGCCACGGTCTCCACGGCCAGCACCACACGCAGCGCCGGCACCGTGCCGAGCCGGGCGGCGAGCCGCCCCGCCCCGAGCGCCCCCGTCACGCCCCCGACGATGGCGGCGGCGGTGAACAGCCCGTACCCGGCCGGGGGCACCCGGAGCACGTCCAGCGCGTAGAGCACCAGCACCGCCATGATTCCGCTGATCGCCAGGTTGCTCGCGGCGGTGAGCACTGTGACCCGCCACAGGGTCGGGTGTGCCCGCAGCCAACGCAGCCCCTCGACGATCTCGCTCCACACCGAGCCCCGCCGCCGTGCCGTCGCCGGGCTGTTGGCGGCAGGCGGGCTGAGGGCCAGCACGAGCACTGCGGCCGCCGCGAAGGTGACGGCGTCGAGGGCGAACGGAAGGGCCGGGGCGACGGCGAACAGGACACCGGCGGCGGGCGCCCCGAGGAAGCCACCGGCGACCGCGGACCCTGCCTGGAGCCGGCCGTTCGCCCGGGGCAGAGCGTCCAGCGGCACCAGCGCGGGGAGCAGCGCGAACGAGGCGGAGTCGAAGAGAGTCCCAAGGGTGGCGAGCAGGAACGCCGCCGCCAGCAACACCGGGACGCTGACCCGGTCGAGCGCCACCACCACGGCCAGCGCCGCCACCAGGGCCGCGCGTACCCCGTCGACCACTGCCATCGTCCGACGGCGGTCCCAGCGGTCCGCGTACACGCCGCCGAGCAGGCCGAAGAGCAGTGGCGGCAACTGCCCGGCCACTGTGACCGCCGCGACGATCCGCGGATCACGGGTCACGGTCGCGGCCAGCAGGGCCAGTGCCGGGGTGCGCAGCGCGTCCCCGAACCGGGACGAGACCGCCGCGGACCACAGGAGCCGGAAGTCCCGGCCCAGAGCGGAGGAAGTCATGCCGGCGACCGTGCCGGTTCAACCGGGTCGAGGGTCAAGCCAACGGGCAAAGAGGCTGGGCCGGCTCACCGGGGTACCGGACCGGTTGCGCTCGATCGAGGCGTTCGGCGAGGCCGCCCAGGTGGAGGCCCTGATCGGTGAGCTGCTGCTGCGGCTGGACCGGCCGGCCGAGGCGGAGCCGCTGCTGAGTCGCGTGCTCGGTGGGTTGCCGGCCGCCTCGCGGCAGGTCCGCCAGACGGCCTGGCTGCTGGCTAGGGCGCTGGATCTGCTCGATCGACCCGCGGAAGCCGCCGTGCTGCGCGCGGAGCATGACCTGGACGAGGACGACTGATCTCGCCGGCCGCCCCTGGCCAGGTCAGGGGCGGCCCGGCCCGGGGCGGACGGAACTGACCGGCAACCATCGCGGGCTCCTCGCGGTCTAGGCTTGCCCGGTGACGGTGGAGCAGCAGGCACGGGGTGCGGCGGGTGCGGGCCGGCGCAGGTCCCGCAAGGACGAGATCCTGGAGATCGCGGTAGGTCTGTTCGCGGCGCGTGGTTATCACGGCGTGTCGATGGACGATATCGGCGCGGCCGCCGGGGTCACCGGTCCGGCGCTCTACCACCACTTCGCTGGCAAGGAAGCCATGCTGGCCGCCGCGCTGATTCCGGTCAGTGAGGGGTTGCTGGCCGGTGGGCGGGAACGCGCCGCCGGGCGCTCGGACGACCCGCGCGGCGTGCTGGAGTCGCTGATCGACTTCCACGTCGAGTTCGCGCTGGCCAACCCAGCGGTGATCGCGTTGCACCTGCACGAGCTGGACCGCCTGCCCGAGGAGCCGCGGCGGCGGATTCGTCGCCTGCAACGGCTCTACGTCGAGGAGTGGGTGACAGTGCTCACCGCGCTGCACCCGGGGATGCCCGACGGTGAGGCGCGGGTGCTCGCGCACGCCGCGTTCGGCCTGATGAACTCGACGCCGTTCCTCGGTGGTGAGGTGGACCGGCGGCGCCGCGCCGAGCTGCTGCGCGGCGCGACCCTGGCCGCGCTGCTCGCCTGAGCCGACTCGTCAGAACCGTGCCGGTCATGATTCCCTGACATCGTCCCACCATCCGGACGCCGGGAGGAAACATGATCGAGTCACTGCTGGTCGCCAATCGGGGTGAGATCGCCCGCCGGATCATCCGGACCGCCAAGCGGCTCGGTATCCGCGTGATCGCTGTGCACTCGGAGGCCGATGCCGACCTGCCGTTCGTCGCGGAGGCGGACGAGGCGGTCCTCGTCGGCCCACCGAACCCGGCGCTGAGCTACCGCAACACCGAGGCGATCCTCGCCGCCGCGAAGTCGACGGGCGCGCAGGCCATCCACCCCGGGTACGGCTTTCTGTCGGAGAATGCCGAGTTCGCCCGTACCGTCGAGGCGAGCGGCCTGATCTGGGTCGGGCCTGACGCGGACGCGATCACCGCGATGGGCGACAAGATCAATGCCCGGAACCTGATGGCGGCGGCCGGCGTTCCGGTCGCACCGGGCACCACCGAGCCGGCCGCCGACCTGGGCGCGGCGGTGACGGCCGCTGCCGAGATCGGCTACCCGGTGATGGTCAAGGCCGCCGCCGGGGGTGGTGGCATGGGCATGGGCGTCGCCGTCGACGAGGCCGCGCTGCGCACCGAGTACGACAAGGTGCGCGCGTTCGCCGAGCGGATGTTCGGCGACGGTTCGGTGTTGATCGAGCGGTACTTTCCCCGGGTACGGCACGTCGAGGTGCAGATTCTCGGCCTGGCCGATGGCCGGGTGGTGGCGCTCGGCGAGCGGGAGTGCTCGGTGCAGCGGCGCAACCAGAAGCTGGTCGAGGAGTCCCCGTCGCCGGCGGTCTCGCCGGAGCTGCGATCCCGGCTCCTGGCAGCGGCGGTGCGGGCCGGCGAGGCGGTCGGCTACCGCAACGCGGGCACTGTGGAGTGCCTGCTCGACCCAGCCACCGGCGAGTTCTTCTTTCTGGAGATGAACACGCGGTTGCAGGTGGAGCACCCGGTGACCGAGTACGTCTACGGCATCGACCTGGTCGAGGAGCAGTTGCGGGTGGCCTCCGGGCTGGCGCCGACGTTCGACCCGGACGCGTTGACCCCGAGTGGGCACGCCATCGAGATGCGGATCAACGCGGAGGACCCGAAGCGCTTCCTGCCCGGCCCGGGTGTGATCAGGACGTGGGTGGAGCCGACGGGCGAGGGTGTCCGGGTGGATTCCGGCTACACCGAGGGCAACACGGTCACCCCGTTCTACGACAGCCTGCTGGCCAAGCTGATCGTCAGCGGCGCGACCCGCGAAGAGGTGCTCGAACGCGCCGGGGGTGCGGTCGCCGCGTTCCAGATCGTCGGCCCGAAGAACAACGTCCCCTTCTTCGCAGAGTTGCTGGAGAACGAGGAGTTCCGCTCCGGCGCCTACGACACTGGCATCGTCTCCCGCATGCGCTGACCGGTCAGGTCGTGGTTCCCCTGGCGGCGGGGAGAGACTGGTAGGCACCCCTTTGCTCTGCTTACCTATACGCACCGGCCGCCGCCGGCCAGCGGGGCCGACCGCCGACCGCCGGCCAGCGGGCATTGGCAAGCGGCCGCCGGGCGCTGTCCGGTGGCCGGACGACCAGCTGGCGCAGACAGGCAAGCAGAGCAAAGCGGCCGAGATGCTGTCCCCACCCGACGTCACAGCGAGGTGACCGATGAGCCAGTTGCCAGATTCCGTCTCGATCCGCGAGGTTGGGCCGCGGGACGGGTTGCAGAACGAGGACCCGATCCCGACCGACGCCAAGGTGCGGCTGCTCGACGCCCTCTCCGGCACCGGCGTACGCCGAATCGAGGCGGTGTCGTTCGTGCATCCCAAGGCGATCCCGCAGATGGCCGACGCCGACGAGGTGTGGCAGCGGGCGGTGAGGGCCGACGGGGTGCGGTACTCCGCGCTGGTGCCGAACACCCGGGGCGCCCAGCGGGCCCTCGCCGCCGGATTCACCGAGATCGAGGTGGTGGTCTCTGCCAGCGACACCCACAACCGGCGCAACGTCAACCGGTCCACCGACGAGTCGCTGGACGACATCGCCGAGCTGATCGACCTGCTGCACGGTGCGTCCGCGCGGGTCGAGGTGATCGTGGCGACAAGCTTCGGCTGCCCGTACGAGGGGGACATCGACCCGCAGCGGGTGGCCGGGATCGTGGACCGGGTGGTCCGCGACGGCGCGGACCGGGTCGCGTTCGGCGACACCACCGGCATGGGCACCCCACGTCGGGTCCGCGAGCTGCTGACCGCTGTGCGTGACCGCAACGCGCACGTGCCGGTCCTGCTGCACTTCCACAACACCCGGGGTACGGCGCTGGCCAACCTGCTGACCGCGTTGGAGCTGGGGGTGACCGAGTTCGACGCCAGCGTCGGTGGCCTCGGTGGCTGCCCGTACGCGCCGGGAGCGAGCGGCAACCTGGCCACCGAGGAGGCCGTGCACATGCTGCACGACATGGGCATCGACACCGGCATCGACCTGCCGGCGCTCATCGAGGTGGCGGAGTTGGCCGAGGAGTTGCTCGGCAAGAAGCTGCCGTCCGGTGTGCTGCGGGCCGGTCCGCGTACCCGGCTGACGCCGCTGCCGAGCTGAGGACGCGACGAAGGGGCCGGCGCACGCGCCGGCCCCTTCCACGTGCCAGGTCGATCAGCTCACGGAGGTGAGCGCGCTCGGCCAACTGTCGCGGAAGATGTCCGCGCTGCGGTCGGTGGCGCTGAACGTGCCGGCGAAGAGGTTGCTGACCCGGTTCGCCTCGGCGCTGCTCGGGTACGGGTTGGTGCAACTGGTGCCGGCGCTGCCGCCGGACATCAGCAGGGCGCAGTTTCCGTTGTAGTTGTCCGGCAGGCCGAGGATGTGCCCGATCTCGTGCGTCATGATCCGCAGCGGGCTGTACTGGGCGGCCTGCTGGGTGTCGATGTAGACCCGGCCGTTGCCGAGGCTGGTCCGCACGGCGTACGAGCCGCCGCCGGTGATCTGGTAGATGCGCAGGTTGGAGCCGCAGTTGGCGGAGAGCGTCAGGTTGACGGTGGCGTTGTTCCAGATCGAGGCGGCCTGGTTGGCGGTGCCGGCGTAGTTGCCCGCCTGGCTGGTGTTGTAGCAGATGGTCATGGCGGCGGACGCGGGCGACGGGTTGGCGACCGTGATGCCGAGGGTGGCGAGTGTCGTCGCGAGCAACGCGACGGCGAGCCGATTGAGTCGTGAGGTCATCGCTGACTCCGATCTGGGAGGAGGGGTGCCAGGAGCCTAGCGATATGCATTCACGTTTTTCAATGTCTTGCTCTCGGCTTCGCTGTCTGGTTCGCTCGTAGGTCGCCGACAACCGCGCCGATGCGCTAGCCTAACGATCGTTCAGGTCAGTATGGCGGAGGAGTCGGCGTGACGCTCGACGGTGAGGCACTGGAGCAGCTGCGCAAGCGGGCCCGGTCCGGCGGCGCGGACAAGTACCACGCGGCCAACGCGGCCAAGGGCAAGCTCTTCGCCCGTGAACGGGTCGCGCTCCTGGTCGACGAGGGCTCGTTCGTCGAGGACGGCCTTTACGCCAACGCGCTCGCCGAGGGGTTGCCCGCCGACGGCGTGGTGACCGGCACCGCCACGATCGACGGCCGACAGGTCTGCCTGATGGCCAACGACTCCACCGTCAAGGCCGGCAGCTGGGGCGCCCGCACCGTCGAGAAGATCATCAGGATCATCGAGCGGGCGTACGCTGCCGGCGTGCCGATGGTCTACCTGGTCGACTCGGCCGGCGCCCGGATCACCGACCAGGTCGATCTCTTCCCCGGTCGGCGTGGCGCCGGCAAGATCTTCTGGAACCAGGTCCGCGCCTCGGGTTCGATCCCACAGGTCTGCGCGCTGTTCGGCCCGAGCGCCGCCGGTGGTGCGTACATCCCGGCGTTCTGCGACGTGGTGGCGCTGGTCGACGGCAACGCCAGCATGTACCTCGGCTCCGACCGGATGGTCGAGATGGTCACCGGCGAGAAGACCACCCTGGAGGCGATGGGCGGGGCGAAGGTGCACACCGCCGAATCCGGCGTGGGGCACTTCCTCTGCAAGACCGAGGCCGACGCGCTCGACGTCGTGAAGACCTACCTGTCTTACCTGCCGGCGAACTGGACGCAGGCGCCGCCGACCGCACCGGCGGTCGCCGCGCCAGCCAAGGCCGACCTGGCCGCGTTGGTGCCGGCCAGCGAGCGGCAGGCGTTCGACATGCGGCGGTACGTCAAGGGCCTGCTCGACGAGGGTTCGTTCTTCGAGATCCAGGCGCTCTGGGCCAAGGAGTTGACCATCGGCTTCGGCCGTCTCGACGGTCAGGTCGTCGGTGTGGTCGGCAACAACTCGATGTTCAAGGGCGGCGTGCTCTTCGTCGACTCGGCCGACAAGGCCACCCGGTTCGTGCAGCTCTGCGACGCGTTCAACGTGCCGCTGCTGTTCCTCAGCGACGTGCCCGGGTTCATGGTCGGCAGCGCGGTGGAGAAGCAGGGCATCATCCGTCACGGCGCCAAGATGATCACGGCTATCTCCGAGGCGACAGTGCCGAAGATCTGCGTGGTGGTCCGCAAGGCGTACGGCGCGGGCCTGTACGCGATGGCCGGCCCCGGGTTCGAGCCGGACGCCACGATCGCGCTGCCGACCGCGAAGATCGCCGTGATGGGCGCCGAGGCTGCCGTGAACGCGGTCTACGCCAACAAGATCGCCGCGATTGCGGACGAGGACGAGCGGGCGGCCTTCGTCGCCGCCAAACGGGCCGAGTACGAGCGGGACATCGACGTCGTCCGGCTGGCCAGCGAGCTGGTGGTCGACGCCATCGTCGAGCCGCACGACCTGCGCACCGAGCTGGTCCGTCGATTCGCGGCGGCGCGTACCAAGGATCGGCACTTCTCCCGCCGTCGGCACGGCGTCACCCCGGTCTGATCATCGACTCGGGCCCGCACAGCGACCCGCCCCCGGCGTCACGAGCGCCGAGGCGGACCGTCCTTACAGGAGGATGAGATGGACTTCCGGCTCACCGACGAACAAGCGGCGCTGCGCGAGAGCGTGCGGGAATTCGCCCGCGAGGTGATCGCCCCGGTCATCGCCGAGCACTACGAGCAGCACACCTTCCCGTACGAGGTGATCCGGCAGATGGGCAAGATGGGCCTGTTCGGTCTGCCCTTCGCCGAGGAGCACGGCGGCATGGGCGGCGACTACTTCGCGCTCTGCCTGGCCCTGGAGGAGTTGGCCCGGGTCGACTCCAGCGTGGCCATCACGTTGGAGGCGGCGGTCTCACTGGGCGCGATGCCGATCTACCGTTTCGGCACCGAGGAGCAGAAGGCGACCTGGCTGCCCCGGCTGCTCAGCGGCGAGGCGCTGGCCGGCTTCGGTCTGACCGAGCCGGGCACCGGCTCGGACGCCGCCGGCACGCAGACCCGGGCGGTGCTGGACGGCGACGAGTGGGTGATCAACGGTTCGAAGGCGTTCATCACCAACTCGGGAACCGACATCACGGCCATGGTCACGGTCACCGCGGTGACCGGCACGAACCCGGACGGCTCCAAGGAGCTGTCGACGATCATCGTGCCGACCGGCACGCCCGGGTTCACCGTGGCACCCGGGTACTCCAAGGTGGGCTGGACCGCCTCGGACACGCACGAGCTGACCTTCGACGACTGCCGGGTGCCGGCCGCCAACCTGCTCGGCGCCCGGGGTCGGGGTTTCGCGCAGTTCCTGCGGATCCTCGACGAGGGCCGGATCGCCATCGCCGCGCTCGCCGTCGGCCTCGCGCAGGGCTGCGTCGACGA
The DNA here is from genome assembly GCF_044455385.1 of Micromonospora sp. NPDC051227. Lineage (NCBI taxonomy): Bacteria > Bacillati > Actinomycetota > Actinomycetes > Micromonosporales > Micromonosporaceae > Micromonospora > Micromonospora sp. NPDC051227. The sequence continues at coordinate 463,999 of NZ_JBITET010000003.1, read as the reverse complement.
GTCGATCAAGTACGCGAAGGAGCGGCACGCCTTCGGTCAGCCGATCGGCGCCAACCAGGCGATCCAGTTCAAGATCGCCGACATGGAGCTGAAGGCCCACACCGCTCGCCTGGCCTACTACGACGCCGCCGCGCGGATGCTGGCCGGTGAGCCGTTCAAGCGGCAGGCCGCCATCGCCAAACTGCACGCCAGCACGATCGCTGTGGACAACGCCCGGGAGGCCACCCAGATCCACGGCGGGTACGGCTTCATGAACGAGTACCCGGTTGCCCGCTTCTGGCGGGACTCCAAGATCCTGGAGATCGGCGAGGGCACCAGTGAGGTGCAGCGCATGATCATCGCTCGGGATCTGGGTCTCTGACTGCTCCAGCCGAACTGATCGGCCGGTCGTCCCGGACGGACTGTCCGTACGGCTGTCGGGTTTCGGCGAGCGGGCGTCGGTAGCCCGACGTTCGACTGCCGACGGTCGGAGTCCATCCGTACTCTTCGTGCCCATGACTCCGGATCATGACCGGTCACGGAGCCCGGCTGGCCGCACCACTCTGCCGGAGCTGCTCCGCGGGCATCGACGCGCCGCCGGCCTGACCCAGGCCGAGCTGGCGTCGCGGGCTGGGGTGGGTGTGCGGACGGTGCGTGACCTGGAGCGCGGCCGGTCGAGCCGGCCCCAACGCACCACGATCGAGCTGCTCGCCGGGGCGTTGGCGCTGACCGGCGCCAGCCGGGCGGCGTTCCTGACCGCCGCCCGCGGCGCCGGTGCCGAACCGGCCCCCGCGGACGCCACCTCGACGACGTTCGCGGTCAGCGGCAGCGCCGTGTCGGCGACCGCACCGGCCGACCCGCCGGTCGCGCTCCCGCCGCCGGTCGCGTTGATCGGCCGGGAGCGGGACCTCACCGAGCTGGCCGGAATGCTGACCGCGGAGCAGGGCCCCCGGGTGGTGAGCCTCGTCGGGTTGGCCGGCGTCGGCAAGACCGCCCTGGCCACGTCGGTGGCGCACCTGGTGGCTCCCGCCCACCCGGCCGGCGTTGCCGGGGTGCTGGTCGGTGAGGGCTCGGACGGTCCGGACGTGCTCGCCGCCTCGATGTCCGTGCTCGGTGTGGCGCGCCTGTCCGAACTCGTGGCCCTGCTCGCCGGGCGGCCAGCGCTGCTGGTGATGGACGCGGTGGAGCACGCCCCGGGACCGGTGGCCGCGACAGTGCACCGGTTGATCGGCGCGCTGCCCTCGCTGCGGGTGCTGGTCACCGGGCGGCACCCGGTCGGGTTGCCCGCCGAGCGGGTCTGGCCGGTCGCGCCGCTCGACGTGCCACCACCGGAGGCCGAGCACTCCGGGCTCGACTCGTGGCCGGCGGTCGCGCTGTTCACCGCCCGGCTCGGTCAGGTCCGCCGGGAGCCGCCCACCCCCGCTGAGCTGCCTGCGCTCGCCGCATTGGTGCGCCGATTGGGAGGGCTGCCGTTGGCCATCGAGCTGATGGCCGCCCGTGGCCGGCTCCTCGACCTCACCGAACTGCTCGACCGGTACGGCGACCGGGTGCTCGACCTGGCCACTCCCGCCGACGCGTCCGCCCACCCGGCCTGGGACGCTCCGGAGGCGCTCAGCAGCCGGACGAGCGGACCCGACAACCGTGCGGCGGTCTCGGTCGCCGTCACCCTGCGGGATGCGGTGGCGTTCAGCTACCGCCTGTTGGCGTCGGACGAACAGGCCGCGCTGCGGCAACTGGCCGTCTTCGGTAACCGGTGGTCGGTCGAGTTGGCCGAGGAGATGCTCGCCGACGAGGCCGACCGGGACGGCACTGTGGCGATCGACCCGGTTCCACTGTTGGACCGCTTCGTCGAGTTGGGGCTGCTGAGCGTACGCGGAACCGGGTCGTTCCGGTTCCGGCTGCTCGACGCGGTCCGTGACTACGCCGTCGAGCAGGCGGCCGGTGCAGGCGAGCTGACCTGTATCCGGCGTCGGCACGCGGAAGTCATCGCGCGCCTGGTGGCCCGGACCGCCACCGACCTGATCGGCCCACGGTTACCCGACGCGGTGCACCGGCTGGACGAGATGAGCAGTGACATCAGCTCGTCGTTGGCCCACGCGGCTACCGACGACCCGTTGACAGCGCTGCGGCTGGCGGCCTGCCTGGCCCGCTGGTGGCGGTTCCGCGGACGCGACGTCGTCGGGCGGCAGTGGTTGCGGCGGCTGCTGGCGGACCCGCGGACCGCCGAAGCCGATCCTCTTCTGCGTGGCTGGGCCGCCCTCGGGGTCGCCCGGCTCGCGGCGGAGCACGGCGCGGGCGCCGAGGAGTTGTCGACGGCCCGTGCGGCGTTGGACACCTTCCGGCAGGCCGGCGACGTCACCGGGGAGTTGGAGGCGCGAAACGTGCTCGGCACCCTGCTGATCTCCGTCGGGCGGCAGGACGAGGCTCGCGAGCAGGCCGAGGCGCTGCTGCGGTTGGCGGCCCGCAACGGGCGGACCCGGGACCTGGCGGTGGCCCAGAACAGCCTCGCCTGGCACGAGATCCGCGTGGGCGATCTGGCTGCGGCCCGCCGCCGGCTCGCTGCGGTGGACCGGCTCGCCGCCGAGAGTGGGGAGCAGCGACTGCGGGTGTTGGGCTGGGCCAATCGAGCAGAGGTCGCCCGACTGGAGGGCTGGTACGCGGACGCCATCGATCGTGGCCGGCGGGCGATCGCGGCCCTGTCCGAGCTGGGTGATCCCGGGCGTCGCCGTCGGGTGCTCGGGACCGTCGGGCTGGCGCTCGCCCAGGACGGGCGGGCCGCCGAGGCAACCGAGGTGTTGACCGAGTTGCGTGCCGGGGGCATGGAGGCGCTGCCGGCCCGGCCGACCGTGCCGCGACAGCGCTCGGACGACGCGGCGCTGGCCTGGGGTGGGCCGGAGGCCGGGCTCTGTGCGCTGATCGAGGGGAACCTGGCGCTGCACCGGGGCGACCGTGAGTTGGCTGCCGAGTGGTTCGCGGCCGCCGCCGACCATGCGGGGCAGGATCGCCGCGACGTGGTGGAGGCGCTGGTCGGGCTGGCTGCGAGCACTGCGGACCCGTCGGTGCTCGATCGACTGGACCGGGTCTGTGCGGAGGGCGGCATCCGGCTGTTGCCGCAGGAGTCGGGCCTGCTCTACGCGCTGATCGCCGCCCGAGGCGGACCGGCTCAGTAGCCTGCGCTCTCCCCGAGCGGATCGCGACGGGAGAGTGGCGCGGGCGAAGAGCCCCCTTTGGTGCTGCCCCTCGCTGATCGCCCGCGCCGTCACCCCCCGGTGATCCCCGGTGCAGGAAGCCTGCCACCGGTGCGGTGGCAGAAAGTCGGCTTGGACCGAATCCTCCAGCTTGGCTGGGTCAGTTCTGCCGGTCTTTCTGCCGCTGCCGCCGCCCGACGGCGGGTGCTGATCAGTGCCGTCGGGTGGCGTTGTCGGTGGCGGCGACGTGCTCCGGACTGACGTCGTCACTGCCGGCGGTGGCGCACGGATGCGCTGCGTCGCGGACCCGCCGCAACCCGTCGAGGAGGGCCGCCAGCGCCTCGGGGTCGAGCTGCCCGGTGAACCACTGCTCGATCATCTGCAGATGCCCGGGCAGCGTCTCGTTCAGGCGTTGCATCCCGGCGGCGGTGACCACCGCGTACGAGCTGCGTCGGTCGTTCGGGCACGCCCGGCGGGTGAGCAACCCGTCGCGCTCCATCCGGTCCACCACACGGGTCACTCCGCTGGTCGACAGGGAGGTCTGTGCGGCGAGGTCGGTCATGCGTAGTTGGTTGCCCGGCGAGCGGGCCAGTCGGGTGATGACCTCGAACTCGACCGCGGAGAGGCCGTGCTCCTCGAGTTGGGCGTTGAACCGGGCTGACAGCCCGGCGTGAGCCTCGAAGAGCAGGCCGACGGCGGTGATCCGGGGATCGTCGAAGACGTTGGTCACCCGTTCATCATACCAGTGCTTGACACGGGGAATGTTGTTGCAGTTATAGTTGCTGAAGCAGTCGTTGGGCTACTAAACAATCTCCTGGAGGACAGCAGCATGACCAGCAGCATCGATGCGGTTACCCGCGACTGGGACGGCCTCACCATCCCGGCGGCCGGCACCTACGCGCTCGACGTGGCGCACAAGCGGGTCGGCTTCGTTGCCCGGCACATGATGGTGAGCAAGGTTCGCGGTGAGTTCAACGAGGCGACCGCCACCATCACCGTCGCCGAGGACCCGCTGCAGTCGTCGGTCGTCGCCACCATTCAGGCTGCCAGCGTCGACACCACCCAGGCCGACCGGGACGCGCACCTGCGCAGCCCCGAGTTCCTGGACGCCGAGAAGTTCCCGACGCTCGAGTTCCGCAGCACCGGCGTCAAGTCCCGTCGCGGCAGCGAGTTCGTGCTCACCGGTGAGCTGACCATCAAGGACGTCACCCGCCCGGTCGAGCTGGAGGTCGAGTTCGAGGGTGTCGGCCGCAGCCCGTTCGGCCAGGACATCTTCGGCTTCTCCGCGAGCACCGAGATCGACCGCGAGGAGTTCGGCCTGACCTGGAACGTCGCCCTGGAGACCGGGGGCGTGCTGGTCAGCCGCAAGATCAAGATTGAGATCGAGGGCGAGGCCGTCCGCCAGGTCTGATCCCCGAGGATCGCCGGAGGGCAGGGGGGATCCTCCCGGCGATCCGGTACGCAGGGCCCGCGCCGCACGTCGGCGCGGGCCCTGCGCCGTTCCCACTGGTGGTAATTGTCACGGGTTGTTCGCACCGCAATCGGGTCCGGCCGGTCGACGACGGGGTACAGATGGCGCCACGAGCGCGTCCGCCCCGGTCGACGTCGGATCACCGCCGGCGGCCTCTGGCCCCGGTCAGTGGGCGCTCTTACCGTGGATGCTTCACAAAGCGCTTCCGGGACGGCAGGATCCCGACCGCGCCGGCCGTCGGGAGGACACATGGGCAGGGACGTCTCAGAGGGCGCCTTCACCCGGGACGATCGCGTCCGGTATCGGCAGAAGGTGCGGCGGTGCCTGGACGTCTTCGCGCTGATGCTGGACGACTTCGGCTTCGACGCCGATCGGCCGATGACCGGCCTGGAGATCGAACTCAACCTGGTCGACTCGGCCGCCGAGCCGGCGATGCGCAACGAGGAGATCCTCGCCGACATCGCGGACCCCCTCTTCCAGACCGAGTTGGGGCAGTTCAACCTGGAACTCAACGCCGAGCCCCGACTGATCGAGGGCACCGGCTTCGCCGACTACGAGCACGACCTGCGGGGCAGCCTCTCCAGGGCCGACGAGCGTGCCGCCAGGTCCGACGCGAAGATCGTCCTGGTCGGCATCCTGCCCACCCTCACCGAGGGGCACCTGGTCGAGGACAACCTCTCCACCAACGAGCGTTACCGGGTGCTCAACGACCAGATCGTCGGCGCCCGCGGCGAGGACATCGAGCTGGACATTCGCGGCGTCGAGCAGTTGCGCACGCACACCGACTCGATCGCCCCGGAGGCCGCCTGCACGAGCCTCCAGTTCCACCTCCAGGTCGCCCCGGACAGCTTCGCCGACTACTGGAACGCGTCCCAGGCCATCGCCGGGGTGCAGGTGGCGGTCGGGGCGAACAGCCCCTTCCTGTACGGCCGCCAACTGTGGGCCGAAACGCGGATCGCCCTGTTTCAGCAGGCCACCGACACCCGCCCGGACGAGCTGAAGGCCCAGGGCGTACGGCCGCGGGTGTGGTTCGGCGAACGGTGGATCACCTCGATCTTCGACCTGTTCGAGGAGAACGTCCGATACTTCCCGCCGCTGCTGCCGATCTGCGAGGACGAGGACCCGGTGGAGGTCCTGCACGCCGGCGGTGTGCCACAGCTCGGGGAGTTGCGGTTGCACAACGGCACCGTCTACCGGTGGAACCGTCCGGTCTACGACATCATGAACGGCCGCCCCCACCTGCGGGTGGAGAACCGGGTGCTGCCGGCTGGTCCGACGGTGGTGGACATGCTGGCCAACGCGGCCTTCTACTTCGGGCTGGTACGCGGTCTGGCCGAGGCCGACCGCCCGATCTGGAGTCAACTGACCTTCAGCTCCGCCGAGGAGAACTTCCACGCCGCCGCCCGACGTGGCCTCGACGCCGTGCTGCACTGGCCCGGGCTCGGCGACGTGCCGGTCACCAAGCTGGTCCTGGACCAACTGCTGCCCACCGCCGCCACCGGCCTGGACGGGTTCGGTGTCGCCCCGGCGCAGCGGGACCGGCTGCTCGGCATCATCGAGCAGCGCTGCCGTACCGGCCGCAACGGCGCCGCCTGGCAGACCGAGGCGGTCTGGGCGGCGGAGCGGCACCACGGCATGGACCGGACGGCCGCGCTACACCACATGGTCCAGCGCTACGCCGAACTCCAGCGCACCAACCAACCCGTCCACACCTGGCCAACCACCTGACCCACCCCCACCCCCGAACGCTTTGATCATGAAGTTGCCATGACACGCCGGGCGAGGTGGCAACAACTTCATGATCAACAGGGTGGGTGGGGGGCCAGGGTGGGTGGAGTCAGTCGGTGGTGGGGCGCGTGGTGCGGCGGGCTGCTCGGGTGCGCCGGCTGGTGGGGGTCAGATCCTCTGCCGCTGTAGCTTCGGTGGGACGACCGGCCGGATCCGCGAGGTCCGGGTCCGTACGCGGGGCGGGAACCTGTGGTGCGGCGGTGACGTCGCCCGGCAGCGAGCTCGTCCGGGGCGTCTGCGGTGGGGCGTCGGCCCTCCTGCGCCGTGCCGCGGTTCCGGCCGTCGAGGCTGAGGTTGTGGCCGTCGAGCCGGCGACCGGTGGCGCGGGCTCGGTCTCGGCGACCGGGGCCGGGTCGGCCACCGTGTCCCGAGGCACCGCACTCAGTTCGGCCGAGCGGCTCTGTTCGGCCGGGCGGTTCCGTTCGCTTCGCTCGCCGAGGCGGGCGGCCAGCACCGAGCCGCCGATACCGGCGATCACCGCGTACGGGGCGATCAGCTGGGTGGACAGCTGCGCGGGACCCAGCGTCGACCAGTGCGGCAGGGTGGTCAGGTAGGCGAGCGCGACGAGCACCGGGCCCGCCGCGCCGGAGGCCGCCGCACCCACGCGGTGCCCGCCCGAGCGGGCGGACCGCCGGGCGGCCAGTACGCCGATCAGCAGCGCGGGCACCAGTGCCAGCAGCGCACCGGGCCAGTAGAGCTGGCCCCCGATCCAGTACCGGGCGTGGTCCGGGTCGAACTGCCAGGTACCGAGTTGCGCGCCGGTCAGCCCTCGTCCGACGCGTACCCCGTCGATCACGGAGATCACCGCGAGCAGCCAGAGCCAGGCGGCCGTCGCGGTCACGTTGACAGCGGCGGCTCGGGAGCGAAGCGCCCAGATCGCGACGAGGACGCCGATCAGAATGCCCAGCGTCGCCTGTACGGCGGCCGTCCGTTGCGGGGCGCCGGTGTCCGCGCCGGTCGCGACCCGCGCGGGTACCGCGATCAACAGCACCGTGACCAGCCCGCCCAGCCCGGCGCCAAGCGCGAGGGCCACCCGGCGCAGCAGGGCACCGCGGTCGTGGACCGGCGGCTCAGCCACCGGTGGTGGCGTGTCTACCGCCTCCGGCCGGGCGGTGTCGACGGCCGGCGGAGACGCGTCGACCGGGCTCTCGTGCGCCGGCCTCCGATCGTCGACCTGCGGGCCCTCGTGGCGGGCAATACCGTCGGCCGACGTTTCCGGAGAGATCACGGTCTTCGCCGGGACGTTCCGTTGGTGCAGCCGCTGCGCGCAGACCGCGCCGAGGACCGTCGAGCTGGCGGCGAGCCACGTGGCCCAGGCAAGGCCGTCCGCCCAGGCTGTGTCGGTCGCACCGGCATCGGTGGGCGTCCAGGTGATGACGCCGAGCCCGTAGCCGAAGCCCAGTTGTGCGGCACCCGCGCCGGCAGCGACCCCGATCGCCGTCGCGATCGATACTCCCCAGCCCTGTCTGGCCATGCCGGGCAGCGTAACGTCCCGTCGTCGGCGCGGCGAGTCGCAACGACCCGCCGGTATGGACCGCCGGTGCGGCGGATTGGGCGGCGGGCGGTACGGTCGCCGGTGATGAGGCGGTGGGCGTTATGACGGATACGAACACGGGCCAGCAGGGTGCCGCGGGTGGCGGTCCGGGCCGGGCCAGCGTCGTGCTCGGTGGTGGGTTGGCGGCGGTGCTGCTCGCCGCCGTGGGCGCGACCGGTGGCTGGTTGCTGGCCGGCGAGGGCGACGCACCCTCTGGTGATCCACTGGCCGTCGCGACCACGGCTGGCGCGTCGACCAGTAGGGCCACCGCACCCCGACCGAGCAGCGGCCGGCCGACACCGTCGGCGGTCCAGACCTCCGCCACCTCGACCAAGGGGGCCGGCCTGACCGTGCCGCCGGTGATCGGCACCGACTTCGAGCAGGCCCGGGAGACGCTGCGCAAGCAGCGGCTCGGTTGGCGGCTGGTCTTCGGTGGCGGCGTCGGCCGTACGGTCGAGAGCACCACACCGGACGTGGGCACCGCGGTCGCCCGGGGGACGACCGTGCAGCTGCAGGTCGCCGGGCCGGCGCCGGCCGCCGAGGTGCCGGACGTGGTCGGCAGGAGTTGCGCCGATGCCGCCGACGAGTTGGTCGACGAGGGCCTCTACCCGCGCTACGTCAGCGGACGCACTGGGAAGGTCAACCGGCAGGAGCCCGCCGAGGACGGCCCGGCCCGGTGGAACGACCAGGTCAGCATCTGGTGCGGCTCCGACAGCCAGCCGACCGCGAAACCCACGCCCTGATTCCAGGCCGGCGGGTCCGAGCCTGCTGGCGCCTACCGCCGTCCTGTCCCGCCGACAGTCGGCGCGGCTCGGCACGCTGATCCCCACCGATGGCGGTGTGGGCGACTAGGTTGGCGGTCGAGGGCCAAGACGCCCGTCCGGGTTCGGGAAAGGACGTGCGATGAGCGACGACCGCCAGGAGCCGCCCGCCGGCGAGCACGACGACGACCGGACCCGGCCCCTGCCCTCCGCCGCTGATCGGCCGGCCCCGACCGGGCCCACCGCCGACGGACCCGACGAGACGGCACCGATCGACCGGACTGTCCCGGCTCGTCCCGACCTGTCGCCCGACCAGACCATGCCGATCGACCGATCCGCCGGCACCCGGCCGGGCCCGCCGGCCGACCGGACGGCGCCGATACCGCCGGCCTGGTCCGGTCGGGCCGAGGTGCGCTCGCCCCGACCGGATGACGCCGCCGGTGAGTGGTACGTCGAGGAGCAGGGTGGTCGGCGGTGGTGGTTGCCGATCCTCTGGGGCGTACTGGCACTGCTGCTCGCCGCCCTGCTCGGGGGCGCGCTCTGGGTGGTGCTCGCCCAGCAGGAGGACGACCGTAACGAACGGGACCCCACCCCGTCCCCTCCGCCGACAAGTGCCCCCAGCACCCCGCCGACCAGCGCAGCCCCCACGTCGGCGGCGCCCACCAGCGAGTCGCCGAGCAGTTCGCCGACCACGGACGTGCCGGACGAACTGCCGGTGCCACCGCTCGCCGGCCTGCCGCAGGCCACCGCCGAGGGGCTGTTGGCTCGGCTCGGCCTTGCCTACCGGGTGGTGTACCGCCCGTCGGAGCTGCCACCCGGGACGGTGGTGGGCACCGAGCCGGAGGCGGGCACGTCGGTGTCGACCGACGACGAGGTGTTGTTGATCATCTCGCAGGCCGAGCCGCCGACCGGGGCGAGCCCGACCACGCCGAGCCCCACGGTGACAAGCACGCCGTGACCGCTGGTCACCACATCCGGCGGCGGGTGCCGACGAGGCCGATGCCGGCCAGCGAGATGGCGAGGCCGAAGATGCCGGACCAGAAGAGGGAGCGGCGGATGTCAGTGGCGCTGTGCCCGGCCGGAGCGGCTTCGGTGAGTTCCTGACGGCCGTCGGACTGGCCGCCGGCACCAGAGCCGGACACCGGCCCGGTCGGGTCGGCACCACCAGCGTGGTCGGCCGGGGAGCCGATGTCGATCCAGCCGGGTCCCTCGTAGACCGACTGACCGTCGCCCGTGGGCGGGTCCGAGTCGAGCACGGTGATCTCCGGCGCGGGCACCGGTGCGGTCAGCCGGGTGGACGACATCGCCGGGTCGCGGACGAGGACCAGGAGTGTCGCCATCGCCCCGAGGAGGGCGAGGAGTCCGAAGGCATAGGCGATACGGGAGCGGTGGTGCCGCCGCAGGGCGGGCTGATTGACCATGACCATCCCAGGGTCAGGGTCCTGGACGAGCGGGTGGAACGGTGCCGGGGTGGGCGTACCGATTCTATGGCGACGGCACGCCCACCGGCGGCGGTTCGGGCCGGTCAGCCCACCCGGAGCGGGGTACGCGCGACCGGGCGGCGGGCCCGCACGGTGTGCGGGCGGGGTTCGGGGGCGGCCTGCAGTTGCTGCAGCCCTTCCCGCTGGACGAAGATCGACCGTCGGGTGACCGCGTCGCCCGCGGCGTTCAACTCGTAGCCGTCGAGCCAGAGCCAGCCGTCATAGGTCGGCCAGTCGAGCACCCGGATCACCCGGAACTTGATCGGCCTGAGGAACTGGACACTCGCCGCGCGTGTCACGTGCAGTACGTCACCGGTGCGGGGAAGCACATGGGCTCCTGGGGAGGATCGGCCGGCGGTCGCGCCGGCGGTGCCTGAACGGGGGACGTCTCGGCCGGTGACGGGGTCGTGCCTCGTGGACCGGTGGTGCGGATGGCGGTGGTCGGGCCGTACCCCGCTGGTGACGTGCCGCCACCCGACCACCACCCGGTTGCTTCCGGGAACCGCGCCCGCCGCCGCAGCTTGCCGGCTTGCAGCGGCGGGGTCCTTACCCCGGAGCAGGTCGCGTTGTCGTCGGCCGGGCCCGCGCCGTGCCCGGCTTTCCCGCAGCGGTGGGGTCACCACTCCGAGGGACCGAACGGAGACGCTGAGTGATCCGTGCCATACGGACAGACTGCATCAGGAACGTGCTTCATGCAAGTTGCACGTCGACTTTTGCCGATACGTGAGCGTGTCGCGCGAAAGGCCTCTTGAAGCCATCCGCGTCCGGGCGGCAGACTGGGGGCCGGTTTCGCCCGTCGCGGCCGGCCGAGGACCGGCACCACCCCTTCGTCGCGAACGCTCGCCGGTCGACGGTCGCGCCCCCGGCGGGTGTCACCCAGTGGCGCGTTACCGGAGGTAGCCCGAGTGGGGTCGAGCAGCCAGCGGCGGGGACCAGTGACTCACGGGTTGCGCGATGAGTGAGCGGCGCAGCCCCACCATCAGACGGCGGCGGCTCGGGGCCGAGCTGCGCCGCCAGCGGGAGTCCGCCGGAATCACCATCGAGGTGGTCGCCGAACAGTTGGAGTGCTCGGCGTCGAAGGTCTCCCGGATCGAGACCGGGCACACCACGGCCACCCCACGCGACGTGCGGGACATGCTGCGGATCTACGGCGTGGTCGGCGCCGAGAGCGACGAGCTCGTGCAGATCGCCCGGGAGGCCCGCCAGAAGGGCTGGTGGCACCCCTACAGCACGGTGCTCGTCGGCGCGTACGTCGGGCTGGAGGCGGCGGCCAGTTCGATCCGGGCGTACGAACAGCAGGTCGTTCCGGGTCTTCTGGAGACCGAGGAGTACGCCGGGGCCATGATCCGTGCGGCTCGGCCGGACTTCACCGCCGATCAGGTGCATCAAAGAGTGCGTGTCCGTTTGGGCCGTCAGTCGTTATTGACCCAGGACGATCCGGTCGATCTGTGGGTGGTGCTCGATGAGGCGGTGGTAAGTCGGCCGGTGGGCGGGGACGAGGTGATGCGCGGTCAACTCAAGCGGTTGGTTGAGGTGGCCGAGTTGCCGAACGTGACGCTGCAGATCCTGCCCTTCGAGGTGGGTGCGCATGCCGGCATGGACGGCACGTTCACGATCCTCAGCTTCCCTGAGCCCGGTGATCCGGATGTTGTGTACGCGGAGAACGCCACGGGTGGGCTCTTCCTCGAGAAGAGCGACGAACTACAGAAGTACAGCTTCATCTTCGATCACATCCGCGCTGCGGCCATACGTCCGGAGGAGTCCGTCGCACACATCGCAAAACTGGCAGAGGAGCCGTTGTGGAAATGGCGACCAAAGGGTTCCCCGTGGACCTGACGCAGGCAGCATGGTTCAAGAGCTCGAAGAGCGGGCCGAACTGTGACAACTGCGTGGAGGTGGCGTACGTGACGGGGGCGGTCGGAGTGCGGGACTCGAAGGACAAGGCGGGCCCCGCCCTGGTCTTCGCACCGGGTGACTGGCACTCCTTCGTTGCCGGCACCCGGGGTGGTGTGTTCGGCGCGGTCTGACCGACTGGTCAATTGAGTCCCCGTCCGGTTCGCCGGACGGGGACTCTGTCGTGTCCGGGGTAGGCGCGGCTGACGGTCGCGCCGCGGCGGGGGCGGCGAGGTTCCGTCGGGATTCCCGTCGCCAGAGCGTCCCCGTCTCGTTGAACCGGTCGGTACGGCGCTGGTCGACGACCCGCCGCACCGACCCGCAACCGAGCGAGTAGGCGAGACGGATGACGACGATCGGTTCAGACAACCTCACCACCGGTCCGGCCAAGCCGGAGCGGTTCGGTGGCAAGTATCGCGGCGCTCGTCGGGACACGGTTCTGACCGAGGTGGTCTCGACCGACCAGGAGTTGAGCGGGCGTGAGGGTTGTTCCGAGACGACGGATCCTCCGCTCTCGCTGCCCTCACTGGACCCGAACCCGCTGATCGAGCCGTCGTTCCCGCCGACGGGCTGGCCGATGGAGCCGCCCCAGTCCCTGGCGGACCACCCGTTGCTGCGGGGTCTGCTGATGGAGTTGCCGCCGAAGGGCACCGTGCCCTCGCAGGACTGGCTGGACCGCTGGTTCGAGGCGACCAGGTCGATCCTGGAGCTGCTATACGTGCAGAGCGCCAGCCGCCCGCGTTGACCCTGCGACGGCGGGCTGGGCCCGCTCCGCGAAGCGGTTGTGGCGCAGCGCGTGCCGGACCCCGATGGCGATCACCGCGAGCGCGCCCACGGTGATCGCCGGCCCGGTGACGCCGGGTCCGGCTCCGAGGTCGGCGCCGGCGGCGGCGATCAACGCCGGCACCGTGGCCAGGGCGGTGACCTGTAGTGGCAGCCCGACGAGCGGGTGGGCCGCGGCGGCGCGCAGCCCGTGTGGCGCGGGAGTGGCGGGGGCACTGGCGAACGCGCCCGCACCGGCCCACAGCCGGCGGATCCGTCGTACCGAGCAGACCGTCGCCACGAGCGCCGGGCCGGCGGCCACTGTGAGCCCGGCGGCGGCCCGGTCGACCGGCGCGGTGCCGGCGCTGAACAGCCCGCCGCCGAGCACGGCCGCGGTGAGCGCCACGCCGGTGAGGGCCAGCACCAGCAACCATCCGGTACGCCGGCGCAGCATGCGGGTGTTGCGCAGCCGGGGAAGGCCGTCGGCAACGACGCCGGCGGCCAGCCAGACGGCGGCGACCGGGAGCAGGATGGTGAGCTGACTCTCCATGTTCGAGAGTCTTTCCCGAATCCCGGCGAGGCGAATCCGGGCGTGTCCCCCGTTCGCCCCGGACGCCGGGCCCGTAGGGGGCCATCACTCGAAGGTTATGGCCGTTTCGACATGTTCAACTGCCCGGCGCCTGACTTACCCTCAGCTAGATCGGCGAGTGTCGATTGAGGTTGGGACCGGTGGTCACGTTCCACTGCCGGTCAGAGGGAGGTAGGAAATGGGTCTTCCACGAAGGTCCGTACTGATCGGGGTGGCCGCGGCGACCGTCCTGGCCGTCGGTACCCCAGCCCTGGCCGCCGAACCCGTGGGTGTGGTTCGGGCTGCCGGCGGAGCCACCGCCGTGCCGGACAGCTACATCGTCGTACTCAAGGACAGCGCCGTGGCCCGGGACCGGGTCGGCGACACCGCGAAGCGGCTCTCCGGTCGCCACGGCGGCACTGTGGCCCGCACCTACGGTGCGGCGCTGCGCGGCTTCGAGGTCACTGTGAATGCGAGCGCGGCGGCGCGGATCGCGGCCGACCCGGCGGTGGCGTACGTCGAGCAGAACCACACCGTCTCGATCTCCGGCACGCAGGCCAACCCGCCCTCCTGGGGCCTCGACCGGATCGACCAGCGCAACCGGCCGTTGGACAGCTCCTACACCTACCCGAACACGGCGAGCAACGTGCACGCCTACATCATCGACACCGGCATCCGGTTCTCCCACAACGACTTCGGCGGCCGGGCCACCTCCGGCTACGACGCGGTGGACGGCGGGTCGGCCGACGACTGCAACGGGCACGGCACGCACGTGGCCGGCACTGTCGGCGGGTCCGCGTACGGGGTGGCAAAGGGCGTCCAACTCGTCGGCGTACGAGTGCTGAACTGCTCCGGCAGTGGCACCAACGCGGGTGTGATCGGAGGCGTCGACTGGGTCACCGCGAACGCGATCAAGCCGGCGGTGGCGAACATGAGCCTCGGCGGCGGCGCGAACAGCTCGCTGGACAACGCCGTCCGCAACTCGATCGCCTCGGGTGTCACGTACGGCCTGGCGGCCGGCAACGACAACGGCGCGAACGCCTGCAACACCTCGCCGGCGCGTACCACGGAAGCCATCACGGTGGGCTCGACGACCAACACGGACGCCCGGTCGTCGTTCTCCAACGTCGGCACCTGCCTGGACATCTTCGCGCCCGGCTCGTCGATCACCTCGGCCTGGTACAACAGCAACACCGCCACCAACACCATCAGCGGCACCTCGATGGCCACCCCGCACGTGGTCGGAGCGGCGGCCCTGGTGGCCAGCGCCAACCCGAGCTGGACCCCGGCTCAGGTCCGCAACCAACTGGTGGCCAACGCCACCCCCAACGTGGTGAGCAACCCGGGCTCGGGCTCACCGAACCTGTTGCTCTACGTGGGCACCGGCACCACCCCGCCGCCGCCCACCGGCTGCACCGGCACCAACGGCACCGACGTGTCGATCCCGGACGCCGGCTCGGCGGTGACCAGCTCGATCACCATCTCCGGCTGCGGTCGCAACGCCTCCTCGGCCTCCACCGTGGCGGTGAACATCGTGCACACCTACCGCGGTGACCTGGTCATCGACCTGCTCGCCCCGGACGGCAGCTCGTACCGGCTGAAGAACAGCAGCACCTCGGACAGCGCCGACAACGTGAACGCCACGTACACGGCCAACGTGTCCGGTGAGGCCGCCGACGGCATCTGGCGGCTCCAGGTGCGGGACACCTACTCAGCCGACACCGGCTACATCAACACCTGGACCCTGACCGTCTGACCGGTCTTCCACGACCGCGAGGCCCCACCCGGCACGCCGGGTGGGGCCTCGCGTCGTACGGATCGGTGTCAGACCGAGAAGGTGGCCGGCCGCTCGGTGGCCGGGGCCGGCGGGCGGGCCTTCCACAGGCCGATCTTCTGCGCGGCGAGCCGGCTCAGGTAGGCCGGGTTGAGGATGACGTAGCGGCGCCAGAGCCGCTTCGGCTCCAGACCGAGGCGCCAGAACCACTCCAGACCGGCGCGCTGCATCCACGGCGGGGGCTGGCGCAGCAGTCCGGCGTGGTAGTCGAAGGCCGCGCCGACCGCCATCAGCGGCATGTCGAGCAGCGGCCGCATGGCGTACGCGAAGACCTCCTGGCGCGGGCAGCCGAGCCCGACCAGCACCAAGCGGGCACCACTGGCCCGGATCCGGTCGGCGATCTCGGCGTCCTCACCGGGCTGGACGGCACGGAACTTGGACGGCTCCACCCCGGCGATCTTCAGCGCCGGGAACATCTGCTCCAGGGCCGGGATCAACCGGGCGAGGGTCTCCTCGGTCGAACCGTACAGGTAGACCGGTAGCCCCTCGTCAGCGAAGCGCGACAGCACGTGCAGGGTCAGGGTCGGTCCGTACACCCGGTCGCTGAGCCCGGCGTGGTGCAGCAGGTTGAGCGCCCACCGCACCGGCTGCCCGTCCGGCGTGACCACGTCGAAGGAGTTGAGCCGCGCGTTGTGCGCCGGGTCGAGCACCCCGGTCATCACACCGTGCACGGCCAACGCGGTCAGCGCGAGGGGACGCCGCTCGTGTGCCGCGGTCACCACCGCGTCGGTCGCCGTGGCGTAGTCGGTGGCGTCGACCAGGACGCCGAGCACGTTGCGCTTCGTCCGGGCGCTCATGGCTGGGCCACCCACTTGTCCACGTTGGCCTCGTAGATTTCCCGCAGGATCATCGGCACGTCGTAAGTGATCTTCCAGTCCGGATACTGCGCCTCGAACCGGGCCATGCTGCTCACGTACCACTGGTGGTCGCCGGTGCGGTTCTGCTCGACGTAGTTGATCTGCGCCTCGCGGCCGGTGATCTCCTCGGCGATCCGGAACGCCTCGATGTGCGAGGTGTTGGAGTGCCGGCCGCCACCGAGGTTGTAGACCTCCGCGGATCGCGGGGCCCGGAAGAACGCTTCGAACGCGGTCAGCACGTCGTGCGAGTGGATCGCGTCCCGGACCATCTTGCCCTTGTAGCCGAAGAGGTTGTACGTCCGGCCCTCCATGACGCAGCGCATCAGATAGGCCAGGAACCCGTGCAGCTCGGCTGCGGAGTGCGCCGGGCCGGTCAGCGTGCCGCCCCGGAAGCAGGCGGTCTTCATGTCGAAGTAGCGCCCGTACTCCTGGACCATCACGTCCGCGGCGACCTTGGATGCGCCGAAGACCGAGTGCAGCGAGTGGTCGATCGACATCTCTTCGGTGATGCCCTGGTACCAGCGGTGGTCCTCGGGCAGCTCGTACCGGGTCTCCAGCTCGATGAGCGGCAGGCTGTTGGGCCGGTCGCCGTACACCTTGTTGGTCGAGCAGTGGATGAACGGCGCGTCGATCGCGTGCCGGCGGGTGTTCTCCAGGATGTTGAGCGTGCCGCCGGCGTTCACGTCGAAGTCCGTGTACGGCTCCTTGGCCGCCCAGTCATGGCTCGGCTGGGCAGCGCTGTGGATCACCACGGCAATGTCCGAGCCGTACTTCTTGAACACCTGCTCCAGGCCGTCCCGGTCCCGGATGTCCACCGCGAAGTGGGTGTACGCGTTACCGAGATCACGGCCGAGCCGTTCCAGGCTCCACGAGGTGGAGCCGTCCTCGCCGAAGAAGTACCGGCGCATGTCGTTGTCGACGCCGACGACATCCAGACCGAGGCCGGCGAAATGCCGGACCGCCTCGGAGCCGATCAGACCGCCCGACCCTGTCACCAACGCGACACTCACACGCCACTCCTGGTCCATCGGAGGCAGAATCCATCGGAGCATAGCGTGACGTCCAGCACGCCCCGATATGACGGAAGGGCCCCGCATGAAGCGGAGCCCTCGTCGGTGGTGGGGATGGGGGGAGTTGAACCCCCACGCCCTTTCGGGCACACGGACCTGAACCGTGCGCGTCTGCCATTCCGCCACATCCCCGTGGCACAACCCGGAACACTCTAGCCGCCCGGCCCCGCTGTCTCCAACGGGCCTCGGGAATACTACGCTGTCCCTGGCGCTCGCCACGAACGATTACCGTTCGTGGCGGACGAAAGATTAGCACGACAGTCCCGGCCCTTCCGAACGGGTCGAGAGCAGCCGGCCGAGCGGCGTGTGAGCTGCGCGCGCGCCGGCCGGATACCATCATGTCCTCGGGACCCGAGGAGGAGCCGGTGAGCGTGCTGCAACGCTTCGAGAAGCGTCTGGAAGGCCTGGTCGAAGGGGCCTTTGCCAAGGTCTTCAAAGGGGTGGTCCACCCCGTGGAGATCCTCAACGCCATGCAGCGGGAGGCCGAGGCGCACAAGGCGATCCTGGCCGGTGGGCGCACGTTGGTGCCCAACCGCTACGTGATCGATCTCTCGCCGTTCGACCACAGTCGGCTGGCGCCGTACGCCGCCGCGCTGGCCCAGGAGTTGGCCCAGTCGCAGGCGGAGTTCATCGGCGAGCAGGCGTGGACGGTCTACGGCGACGTGATCGTCGAGATCGAGCGAGGCGAGGGTCTGGACACGGGCATGTTCCGTGTCACGGCCGAGGTCTACACCGGCGGCGAGGTCGCCCCGGTGTCGGCGCCCGGCTACGACGCCGGCCCGCCCGCCTACCCCGCGTACGACCAGGGCGGTGGCTACGGCCCGCCGCCCGGGCACGGTGGCGGTCGCAACGTGCGGCTGGTCTCCGGCGACGGGCGCACCTACCCCCTCCAGATGGGGTCGACGGTGATCGGTCGCGGCGACCAGGCCAACCTGCGTCTGCCCGACGTCGGCATCTCCCGGCGACACGCCCGGCTGGATTTCGACGGGGGCCAGGTCGTGCTGACCGACCTGGGTTCGACCAACGGCACCATGGTGAACGGGCAGCGGGTCTCCGCCGTCGCGCTCAACCCCGGTGACATGGTCCAGCTCGGGACGACGACGCTGACCTTCCGCGTGGACGGCTGACCCGCCTTGCCGGAACTGGTCATCACCGTTGCCCGGTTCGGGTTCCTGATCCTGCTGTGGATCTTCGTGTTCACGGTGGTCGGTGTGATCCGCCGGGACCTCTTCGCGGGCGCCCGGTCCGGTCGTCTGGTGGCCGCGCCACGCGCGGTGGGCGCCTCGACGGGGCAGGCGGCCAAGCCAGCGAAGGTGAAACGGGGCAGAGCGGCGCATCAACTGGTGGTGACGGCCGGTCAGCTGGCCGGCACCAAAATCACTCTCGGTGAAGCGCAGATCACCATCGGTCGGGCTGAGGACTCCACCCTGGTCATCACCGACGACTACGCCTCCGCGCGACACGCCCGGCTCGTGCCGCGTGACGGGCAGTGGTACGTCGAAGACCTCGGCTCGACTAACGGCACGTACCTCGATCGCGCTAAGGTCTCCGGACCAACCCCCGTCCCCCTCGGCGTGCCGATCCGGATCGGCCGCACTTCCCTCGAATTACGGCCATGACTCTGACCCTGCGCTATGCGGCCCACAGCGACCGCGGTCTGATCCGAGACGGCAATCAAGACTCCGTCTACGCCGGGCCGCGGTTACTCGCCGTTGCCGACGGCATGGGCGGTATGGCCGCCGGTGACGTCGCCAGCAACATCGTCATCGGTGCCATGGCGCCGCTCGACGAGGACGTCCCGGGGGACGCTCTCGTCGATGCGTTGCGTTCGGCCGTGGGCACCGCCAACCAACAACTCCGCGACACGGTGGACGCCAACCCACAGCTGGAGGGGATGGGCACCACGCTGACGGCGACCCTCTTCACCGGCAGCAAGCTGGGGATGGTCCACATCGGCGACTCGCGGGCCTACCTGCTGCGCAATGGCGAGTTCGCGCAGATCACCAAGGACGACACCTACGTCCAGATGCTGGTCGACGAAGGCCGGATCAGCGCCGAGGAGGCGAGCAGTCACCCGCAGCGGTCGCTGCTCACCCGCGCCCTCGACGGTCGGGACATCGACCCGGAATACTCGGTCCGCCAGGTCATGCCCGGCGATCGGTACCTGATCTGCAGCGACGGCCTCTCGGGCGTGGTCAGCGCCGAAACCATCGGCGAGACCCTGCGGGAGTACACCGACCCGCAGCAGTGCGTCGAGCGGCTGGTGCAGCTCGCGCTGCGCGGCGGTGGGCCGGACAACATCACGGTGATCATCGCCGACGCCACGGACCAGGACATCGTCGAGGCGACCCCGATCGTGGGCGGCGCCGCCGCCCGGGACCGGGGCATGGCGACCTCCGCCGACGACTCGACTCCGGCCGCCCGGGCCTCGGCGCTCTCCGCGCCGCGTCCGGCCGCGCCCGAGGAGCCGGCGGCCTCCGACGATGACGCCGACCGGCCGAAGCGACGCCCGGTCCGGACCGCCGCCATGGCGCTGGCCCTGCTGGTGATCGTGGGCGGTGCGGCGTTCGGTGGTTGGACCTACACCCAGCGGCAGTACTACGTGGGAGCCACCGAAGAGGGCCAGGTCGCCGTCTTCCGCGGTGTCCAGGGTCAGATCGCCGGGATGGACCTGTCCAGCGTGCACCGCCGCAGCGGCACCCGCCTGGACGACCTCACTGTCGCCGCACAGGACACCGTCAAGGTCGGCATCCGGGCCAAGAGTGAGCCGGACGCCGAGCGTCAGCTCGCCGAGCTGACCAGCGACACGCCGAGCAACCCCAACCTGAAGCCGCTCTGCCCGCTCGACCCGACCGCCGCCGGGGTCCCGACGCCGACGCCGACCCCCGTCGGCTCGACGCCGACCCCGAACGGCAGCCCGAGCGCCAACGCGTCGCCGACCCCCAACGGGGTTGTCAGCGCAAGCCCGACCGCCGGTGCCACCACCGCTCTCGGTGGGGCCGGCGCGACCACCACACCCGACGTCACGCCCTCCGACTCGGCCACGCCGGCGCTCGACCCGGCCGGCTGCCGGTCTCCTGAGTGAGCGTCGGCTGAGATCCTGAGGACTCCACCCGTGACCGTAGCGGCCACACCGGCACCCTCGCCCGCCACTGCGGGCGAGCAATCCGGCGTACGCCTGGCGCGGTCGCGCCGCAACGCCGAGCTGTACCTGCTGCTGCTCGCGATGGTGCTGGTGGCCGCGTACGGGGCGACCGTCGAGGCGAACCTGCTGGACACGGTCACCCCGGACTTCTGGATGCCGGCCGCCGCGCTCGGCGCGGTCTTCCTCGGCCTGCACCTGGTCATCCGGTTCCTGGCCCCGTTCGCCGACCCGGCGCTGCTGCCCGCGGTGGCCCTGCTCAACGGGCTCGGGGTGGGCTTCCTGCGCCGGATCGACCTGGGCGACGCCCCGGTGGCCGAGCGGGAGAGCCTGGCGATCTTCGCGGGGCAGGGCGGGCGTCAGCTGGCCTGGACGCTCGGGGCGGTGATCCTCGCCGCCGGCCTGCTCGCGATCATGCGCGACCATCGGTCGATCTCGCGGTACGCGTACACCCTGGGGTTGGCCGGCATCGTGCTGGTGATGATCCCGGCGGTGCTGCCGTCGAGCATCTCCGAGATCAACGGCGCGAAGCTGTGGATCCGGGTCGGCAGCTTCTCCATCCAGCCGGGTGAGTTCGCCAAGCTGGCGCTGCTGGTCTTCTTCGCCTACTACCTGGTGCGCAAGCGTGAGGTGCTCTCGCTGGCCAGCCGGCGCTTCCTCGGCATCGACTTTCCGCGTGGCCGCGACCTCGGGCCGGTGGTCGGCGTCTGGCTGATCAGCGTCCTGGTGCTGGTCTTCGAGAAGGACCTGGGCACCTCGCTGCTCTACTTCGGCATGTTCGTGGTGACCCTCTACATCGCTACCGAACGGGTCAGCTGGCTGCTGATCGGCCTGGTCCTCTTCTTCGGCGGCGCGTACCTCGCCTACGTCCTCGGCTCGACGGTCGGCGGGCCGTTCGCCAACTTCTACGTCCGAGCGGAGATCTGGCTCGACCCGTTCGCCGACCCGACCGACAAGGGCTACCAACTCGTGCAGGGCCTGCTCGCCCTGGGCACGGGCGGCCTCTTCGGCGCCGGGCCGGGCGGCGGCCAGCCGGACATCCTGCCCGAGGTGCAGAACGACTTCATCTTCGCCGGCATCGGCGAGGAGCTCGGGCTTTTCGGCCTCTCCGCGCTGCTTGTCGTTTATCTGCTGATCGTGGAGCGAGGGCTGCGCGCCGCGCTCGCGGTACGGGACTCGTTCGGCAAGCTGCTCGCCGGCGGTCTCGCGTTCACCCTCGGCCTTCAGGTGTTCGTGATCGTCGGCGGGATCAGCAAGCTCATCCCGCTGACCGGTCAGACCACCCCGTTCCTGTCCGCCGGTGGCTCGTCGCTGATGGCCAACTGGTTGCTCATCGCGGTGCTGCTGCGGGTCTCCGACGGAGCCCGCCGGCCGGTGACCGGTGGAGGCGGCGGCAAGGCGGTCCGTCCCAGCGGCGGCCCGCCAGAGCAGCTGCACGGTGCTCCCACGGAGGTGATCAAGCCGTGAACGCACCCCTGCGCCGCGTCGGCGTCGTCGTCATGGTCCTGTTCGGTCTGCTCTTCGCGAACCTCAACTGGATTCAGTTCCAGAAGGCCGACGAGTACCGGACCAGCGACTACAACGGTCGGGTCCAGGTTGCCGACTACAAGCGCAAGCGCGGCAACATCGAGGCTGGCGGCACCGCGCTGGCCACCAGCAAGGAGACCACCGGCAAGCTGAAGTTCCAGCGCACCTACCCGAGCGGCGCCAAGTACGCGCACGTGCTCGGCTACAAGCCGGTCAACCTGGCCGACCAGGGCATCGAGCGGTCGGAGAACGACTTCCTGGCCGGCACCAGCGACCAGCTGATCGGTGACCGGTTGAAGGACATGTTCACCGGTGACGACACCGGCGGCGGCAACGTGCTGCTCACGCTCTCCAAGCGGGCCCAGGACGTGGCGTACGACCAGCTGCGCAACAACGAGGTGGGCGCGAAGCGGGGCGCGGCGATCGCCATCGACCCGCGTACCGGTGCCATCCAGGCGCTGGTCTCCATGCCGAGCTTCGACCCGAACCCGCTGGCCAGCCACGACACCAACGAGGCAGCGGCGGCGTACAACAAGCTGGAGAAGGACCCGGAAGGTCCGCTGAAGAACCGGGCGCTCTCCGAGACGCTGCCGCCGGGCTCCACCTTCAAGATCGTGGTGGCGGCGGCGGCGCTGGAGAACGGCGTCACCAAGACCACCCAGATCCCGGCCGGTCCCAGCTACACCGCGCCCACCTCGGGCACCCCGATCCGCAACGCCGATCCGTCGATCTGCCCGACTCGGCAGGTCACCCTGCTGGAGGCGGTCACCAAGTCGTGCAACACCGGCTTCGCCCAGCTCGGTGTGCGGCTCGGCGCCGAGACTGTCAAGGAGAAGGCCCGCCAGTTCGGTTTCGAGCAGGAGGACCTGACCGTCGGCCAGCTCGGCGAGGGCGGCCTGCCCACGGCGGCCAGTCAGACCGGGACCATGCAGAACCAGGACGGCAGCACCGACCCGGCCGCGCTGGCCCAGTCCT
This sequence comes from Micromonospora sp. NPDC051227, assembly GCF_044455385.1. Classification (NCBI taxonomy): domain Bacteria; kingdom Bacillati; phylum Actinomycetota; class Actinomycetes; order Micromonosporales; family Micromonosporaceae; genus Micromonospora; species Micromonospora sp. NPDC051227. The sequence goes on along the minus strand of NZ_JBITET010000003.1, from coordinate 441,169 downwards.
CGATCGGCCAGAACAACGTTCGGATGACGCCCCTCGAAGGCGCCATGATCGCTGGAGCGATCGCTCACAACGGCAGTCAGATGCGGCCGTACCTGGTGCGGCAGCTGCTCGCGCCGGACCGGACCACCAGCTACTACACCGCGAAGGCGCGGGAGCTGCGCCAGCCCGTCGAGCCGCAGGTCGCCGCCGACCTGCGCGAGATGATGGTCAGCGTGGTCCAGAACGGCACCGGGCGAAAGGCCGCGATCAACGGCTACACGGTCGGCGGCAAGACCGGCACCGCCCAGTCCGCCCCGGACCGGCCCGACCACGGCTGGTTCATCGGCTTCGCCCTGGACAAGAACGGCAACCCGGTCTCCGCGGTCTGCGTGGTGCTGGAGCAGGCCGGCCCCGGTGGTAGTGGCGAGGCCGCTCGGATCGCGGGTCAGATCATGCGGGCCGCCATCGCCGACCCAGGGGGTCGCTGACATGCTCAGCCCCGGCGTGCAGCTCGGCAACCGCTACCGTCTCGACGAGCGGATCGCCAGCGGCGGCATGGGCGATGTCTGGCGCGGCACCGACCAGGTGCTCGGCCGGACGGTCGCCGTGAAGAGCCTGCTCCCCGCCCTGCTCGACGACCCGGACTTCGGCGAGCGGTTCCGCCACGAGGCCCGCACGATGGCCACCATCAACCATCCCGGCGTGGTGGACGTCTACGACTTCGGCAACGACCAGCAGATCGCCTTCCTGGTCATGGAGTACGTCGAGGGCGACGCCCTGTCGTCCACCCTGAGTCGGGTCGGTCGGCTCACCCCGGCGCGGACGATGGCCCTCGTCGCGCAGGCCGCGGACGCGCTGCACGCCGCGCACGAGAAGGGCATCGTGCACCGCGACGTGAAGCCCGGCAACCTGCTGGTCCGGCCGAACGGCACGCTGGTGCTCACCGACTTCGGCATCGCCCGCTCCGACATGGTCGGCCAGCTCACCGCCGCCGGTTCGGTGCTCGGCACCGCCTCGTACATCTCGCCGGAGCAGGCCACCGGCGGCGTGGCCACCCCGGCGTCCGACGTGTACGCCCTCGGCGTGGTCGCCTACCAGTGCCTGGCCGGTCGGCGGCCGTTCGAGGGCGACAACCCCCTCGACATCGCGATGCGGCACGTCCGGGAGACGCCCCGGCCACTGCCGTCCGACATCCCTCCGCAGGTGCGCGCCCTTGTCGAACGGGCGTTGGCCAAGGACCCGGCCGCCCGCTGGCCGAGCGCCGCCGCGCTCGCCGGGGTCGCCCGTCAGCTCAAGGCCGCGCTCTCCCAGCAGGCCCGGGCCGGGGCCAACTCCGGGCCGGTGTCCGCGGCGCCCGCCTCACCCGCCGCGCCCGGCCGGGCCCAGGTGCCGCAGGCGCACCAGATGCGTCCGCCGACTGCCCGCCCGCCGGTGGCCGGAGCGAGGCCGACAGCGATCGCACCCGCCCAACAACCACGCCCCACCGCCGTCGCGCCGGCCGTCCAGCCCGCTCGGCCGCAGGGCGCACCGAACGGCTACCCGCGCGGTGCGGCAGCGGTGCCGTCCGGGCCGCCGCGGCAGGAACACCCGCCGGCGTACGCCCGGCAGGCCGGCCCGGCGACGCCGTCACCCCAGCCCCAGCGGTCCCGGCCTGGAATGGTGCTTCTCGCCATCCTGCTGGCCGTGCTGGTCCTGCTCTGCTCTGGCGTGATTTCCTACAACCTACGGAAGCAGTCGCAGGCCGGTGTATCCGCCGGGCTGACGCCGCGCACCGTGGCGTCCGGCGCGCTACGACTCGACGGGCGCGACGATCCGACCCGGACGTCGTACCGTCGAGAGGTACGACTCCAGCCGGGCGACGGCGGGGCGACGACGAGCGAAGGACGACAGACGCGATGACAGCGCAGGCCCGCCTGCTCGGTGGCAGGTACCAGGTCGGCGAGCTGCTCGGCTATGGCGGCATGGCCGAGGTGCACCGTGGTCGCGATCTCCGGCTCGGTCGGGACGTCGCGATCAAAATGCTCCGCACCGATCTCGCCCGGGACGCGACGTTCCAGATGCGGTTCCGTCGGGAGGCGCAGAACGCCGCCTCACTCAACCACCCGGCCATCGTGGCGGTCTACGACACTGGCGAGGAGACCGCGCCGACCGGTGAGACGCTGCCGTTCATCGTCATGGAGTTCGTCAACGGGCGGACCTTGAAGGAGGTCCTCGGCGCCGAGGGGCGACTCCAGCCGCGCCGCGCGCTGGAGATCTGCGCCGACATGTGCGCCGCACTGGAGTTCAGCCACCGGCACGGCATCATCCACCGGGACATCAAGCCCGGCAACGTGATGCTCACCCAGACCGGCCAGGTCAAGGTGATGGACTTCGGCATCGCCCGGGCGCTGGCCAGCGGCGCGACCACCATGACACAGACCAGCGCGGTCATCGGCACGGCCCAGTATCTTTCCCCGGAGCAGGCACGCGGCGAGGCCGTCGACGCCCGCTCCGACGTGTACGCGGGTGGCTGCGTGCTCTTCGAGCTGGTCTGCGGGCACCCGCCGTTCGTCGGGGACAGCCCGGTCAGCGTCGCGTACCAGCACGTACGGGAGACGCCGCCGACACCGAGCGACATCAACCCGGACGTCACCCCGGCCGTCGACGCGATCGTGCTCAAGGCGCTGTCGAAGAACCCACTCAACCGCTACCAGAGCGCCGGCGAGATGCGGGCCGACCTGCTCCGCGCCGCCGCCGGCCGGCCCGTGCTGGCCACCCCGGTGCTGCGCGAGGCGGAGACGGTGGCGATGGCCCCGGCCGGCGGTGGGGGCGGCTATCCACCTTCCGGCCGTGGGCCGCAGACCGGGCAGATCCCGGCCCGGGTGGGCGACCCCCGTCAGCGCAAGGCGTCCTCGTTCCTGATCGCGATGTTCAGCGCGGTCGGCGTGCTGGCGGTGATCGCCCTGGTCGCCGCCCTGCTCTGGGACCAGCAGAAGGGCAGCGATCTGAAGTCGGTGCCCACCCTCACCGGCAAGGCCCGGGACGTGGCGATCGCCGAGATCCAGAAGGCCGGTCTGTCCGCTCAGGTGGGCGACCCGGTGCTGGCCAGTGACTGCACCGAGGGCACGGTCGTCAAGCAGAGTCCGGTGCCGACCGCCCAGGTGAAGCAGAACGATACTGTCACCATTCAGCTCTGCGGCGGCAAGCCCGAGGTGCGCGTTCCGGCCGGGCTCAAGGGCAGCAAGCGGGAGAGCGCCATCGCCCGGCTCACCGAGGCGAAGCTCAAGTACGACATCAAGACGGTGGACGACGAGGCGAGCCAGGACGAGGTTCTCAAGGTCGACCCGCCCGAGGGTGAGAGCGTCCCCGAAGGCACGAAGATCACGCTCACGGTCTCGAACGGCAAGGTCCGCGAGGTGCCGGACGTCGTCGGGTTGAGCCAGGACGACGCCACCCGGTTCCTCAAGGACCGCGGCTTCGTGGTCGTCGTGCAGGACGGGCCCGAGGTGCCCGCTGCCGAGGCGGGGAAGGTCACCGACCAGAGCCCGAACGGCAAGGAGAAGAAGCCCACCGGCACCAGGGTGACCATCAAGGTGAGTCAGCCGGAGCCGGAAACCGACCCGACGCCGACGATCACGCCGACGGCCACACCGACGACCACGCCGACCACTCCCGGCGCAGGGGGCGGCATCGGTCTGCCGTTCCCGCCCCCGCCGGGCCGGCCCCAGGACTAGGCCACCCGCGGGCATCGGCATGACCGAGGCGGAAGCGTCCCCGGTTGGGGCGGTAAGGCGGTGGCCTCGACGCCTCCGCCGGCTGGCCGTCGCGGGCCTCGTCGTGCTGGTGCTCGCCAGTTTCCCGTGGCTGTGGACGACGCTCGCCGCACGCGGCCACGTGTACGCCGTCGCCGACGCGCCGGCCGCCGACGTGGTGATCGTGCTCGGCACCGAGGTGGCGGCCGATCGGCAGCGGCCGGGGGACCGTCTCGCCGGCCGCCTGGACACCGCCGCCGAGCTGGTGGCCAGCGGGCGGGCCACTGTCGTTCTCGTGTCGGGCGACGGCGGCGGGGCGTCCGGCGACGAGCCGGCGGTGATGACGACGTACCTCGCCGAGCGCGGCGTCGACAGGCGTCGGGTGGTGGCCGACCGGTTCGGCCTGGACACCTACGACAGCTGCGCGAGAGCGCGCGAGGTGTACGGCGTCGAGCGGGCCCTGATCGTCACCCAGTCGTACCACCTGTCCCGGGCGGTGACGCTGTGCCGGCAGCTCGGCCTCGACGTCGACGGGGTGACCGCCCGCTGCGACGGTTGCGGCGCTGCCCTGCTCGTCGAGAAGTCGGTTCGGGACTACTTCGCCAGTGGCAAGGCGGCGTGGGACGCGGTACGCGGCCGCCCGCCCGCAGTGCGCTCGCCAGCGGACCCCGCGATCGAGAACGCGCTGCGGGGCTGACCCGGCCGGTGCGGGGTCCCGATGATCCAATGACCGGGCCCTGACCGTCCGGCCCCTCAGGCGGTGGCGAAAGCCGCCCGACGACGCGCGTCCACCTCGGCGGCCAGCGCTGGTGCGCGCTCCAGCGCCTCGGGGTGACCGCAACTGGCCAGCCAGTTGGCCAGCATCAGGTGACCGCCCTCGGTGAGCACCGACTCCGGGTGGAACTGGACGCCCTCGATGGGCAGCGTCCGGTGCCGCATCGCCATCACCACGCCGGAGCCGGTCCAGCCGGTGACCTCCAGCTCGTCGGGGAGCGTCTCGGGCAGCACGGCGAGCGAGTGGTACCGGGTGGCGGTGAACGGGTCGGGCAGACCGGCGAGTACGCCGACCGAGTGGTGTCGTACCTCGGAGGTCTTTCCGTGCAGCAGCTCCGGGGCGCGCGTCACTGTCGCCCCGAACGCCTCACCGATGGCCTGGTGGCCGAGGCAGACGCCGAAGATCGGCAGCTTGCCCGCGTACTCCCGGATGACGTCCAGGCAGATGCCGGCCCGGTCCGGGCTGCCCGGCCCGGGCGACAGCAGGATGCCGTCGGCGCCAACCGTGCCCACCTCGGCGACCTTGATCTCGTCGTTGCGGCGGACCTCGCAGTCCACGCCGAGCTGGCCCAGATATTGCACGAGGTTGAAGACGAAGGAGTCGTAGTTGTCGATCACCAGGACGCGCATGGTCACCTGCTCGGGGAGGGAGGCGCTGGGTTGTTCTGGTCGGTGTCGTACGGCAGTTCGTGCTCGTCGCCGGCCGGCGTTTCCCCGGTCACCGGGTCGCCGCCGCCACCAGTCTCAGCGGGTACGCCGGACTCGACCTGCACGTCGTCGAAGGGCAGCAGGGGCTCGGCCCACGGGAAGGCGACGTACCACAGCAGGGCCACTGTGGCGGCCACCAGGAGCACCGAGCCGGTCAACTTCCCGACCACGCCGAACGGCAGCTTGCGCCAGATGAACGCGTACATTCCGTCAGCCTCCCAGCTCCGCCGGACGGCCCGCGGACTTGGGTTGGGTGCGGTCAAGTTCGGCGTGGATGATCAGGCGCTGGTAGTTGTCGAACTTCGGGTTGCACGTGGTGAGGGTGAGCATCCGTTTGGTCGCCTTCTTGTCCGGCTCGCCGGGCACCGGCGCCACCACCTCGACCTGGGTCGGCCGGACGATCCGGGACTGCGACACCCGGTAGACGTACCAGTCGGTCTTGCTCTCGACCACGATCGGGTCGCCCTCGTCCAGCTCGTCCAGCCGCCAGAAGGTGGCCCGGTTGCGGTGGCCGGCGACGGAGAAGTTGCCGACCTGACCGGGGAGCGCGCTGGTCGGGTAGTGGCCGGGGGCGAAGCGGATGTCCTGCTGGGTGACCCCCTCGACGACAACCCAGTTCTTGTCGAGCTTGGGGATGTAGAGGCCCGCGAGCGGCTTGCCGCGTACCGGTGGGGAGGGTTTGACGCTCGGGCCCACCGACGGGGCGACAGTGGGGTCGTCGGTCGGGCCCCACGCCTGGGCCAGCTCGTTGTTGAGGTCGTTCTGGTGGGCGTCGACGATGGCCGACTTGCCCCAGACCTCGTAGCCGGCGAAGAGCAGGACCACCAGGCCGAAGGTGATCAGGATTTCGCCGGTGACGCGGACGCCGGTGCGCAGTCGCGAGCCGAACGACGGGCGGGTCAGCTCGGAGTAGACGCTCTTGTAGCCCTCGCCGGTCTGGTGCGGCCGGAGTTGCACCACCCGCTCGCCGCGTCGGGGTTGGGGAGGGTCGGCGGGGTTGGCGCCGGCCGGCTCATCCGGGACGGCGGTGCGGGGGACGGCACCCATCAACGCGGTCGAGTCCATGGTCGGCGGCCTGGTGGCAGGAGTGGCGGGCACGGCCGGAATCAACGCGGTGGCGGCCGGGTCCGCGCCGCGATCCCCGCCAGCGCTCGGTGGGACCCGGCCCGGCCCGGTCGGCGGGACCCGGCTGGGCCCGGTGGACGGGAAGCCTTCCGGCCCGGCCGCTGCGACGCGGTCGGGGGCGGCCGGGGAAACCGGGGTGGCCGGGGAGCCGGTGGATCGGGCGGAGCGGTCGGTGACCTGCGGAATGTACGCGGTCGGCGAGTCGGCCAGCGGCGGCGTCGAGGGCCCGGAGGAGACAGGCCGGCTCGGCGTGCCGGAGGCTGCCGGTCGGGTCGGCATCGGCAACCCGCTCGGCGCGGCACCCGGCGGGCGGGTCGGTGTGGCACCCGGCGGGTTGCCGGTGCCCGGCGGTCGGGTCGGCGCGGCGTTGGGCGCGGTCGGCCGGGTGGACTCGGCGCTGGGCGCGGGGGGCCGGGTCGGGGCGTTAACGGAGGCAGCGGGCCGAACCGGGCCCTGGTTGCTGGCGGTCGGTCGACCGGGGGTGGTCGCGGGGGGAAGCCCGCCGCCGCCATGTGAGCCCGACCCGGCAGTTGTGCTGCCCGGCCAGGGCGGAGGCGCCTCGGCACCCGGGCGGCCCGGGGCCCCGGTCGGCTCGGGTCGAGTGGCGCTCGGCGGCGGCTGCTCGGCTCGCGGCGGGTGCAGCACCGGCTCGGGCCAGTTGCCGGCCGGGGTCGGTCGGCCCGGTGCCGACTCGGGCCGGTCGAACTTGGGCAGGAAGGCGGTCGGCTCGTCGGTCTGGTCCCGGTGTCGCCCGTCGCGTCGCTCGTCCGGCCCGCTCACTTGGGCACCGTAGCCGAGCGCAGGGCGGTGGAATCCTCGAATGCGGGAACTCGCACCGTGGAGGCCGTCTCCTTGTAGCCAAGCTGGTAGTCGTCGACCGCGTCCTTGAACAACCGGACTCCCTGAGAGCTGGCGAGGGCCTGCTGGAGGGCAGCGGGATCGCCGATTGCTACGATCTTGAACGGTGGGGAGTACACCCGGCCGTGAAGTAGCAGGGTGTTACCGACGCAGCGTACCGCGCTGGTGGTGAGCACGCGGACATTCATGATTGACATGGCCTCGGCTCCGCCGGCCCAGAGCGCGTTGACCACCGCCTGCACGTCCCCCTGATGCACCACCAGGTCGTCGTTGCTGGCGTCCGACTGCGTCTGGTCGAGCTGGGGCGCGTCGTTCAGCTCGACGGTGACCCCGGGCCCGCTGAGGGCGGTGAACCCGGCGTCCTGGAGGCTGCCCTGGGCACGATTCTGCTGAGCCTTGATCGGGGCGTCCGAGCCCGCCAGCGTGTTGGTCCGTTGCTCGACCTCGCCGCGCAGCTCGGCGGCGCGGCGTTCGCTGGCTGCCACCTGTTCGCGTCGGTCCTCGATGAGCTGGTTGAGCTGGGGTCGCCGGTCCTCCCGGAGAGCGGTACCGCCCGCGGTGGTCGCGGTGGTGGTGAAGAGCAACCCGGCCGCCGCGGCGATCAGGGGCACCCCGATCGACCAGCCCGGACGGCGCTGACGCGGTCGCCGGGGCAGCAGCCCGGCAGCGGCCCGTCGGAGGACCTTCTGCCAGGAGGTTGCGCCGGATGTGTACTCCACCGAGCGTTCCTTCCGCGTGTCGGGGATCGGTCCGCGCCGGCCGGGCCGGTGATGCGAACAGTCCCGCCTCTTTCGGTCACTCCATGCACCGGCCTGACCCCATTCGTGGTCCAGGCGGCCGATCGGGACTACGCTAGCTCTCGAACATTATTGGCCATGGACCGTCGCCCTCGCGCCCGGTTGTCAGGCCGGACGAGGTCGTCACCCCTCTGGAGAGCGCCGTGCCCAAGTCTCAGGTCCGTAAGAAGAAGGTGTACACCCCGCCGACGGACGTCCGTCCGACGACGACGGCGTCGTCGCGCAAGCCTAGCCCGGTGTGGTTGCCGGTCACCGCGGTCGCCTTGATCGTCGTCGGGATCGGCTGGCTGGTGCTCTACTACCTGTCCGAGCAGGAGTACCCGGTCATGGCGTGGGGTTACTGGAACCTCGCCGTCGGCTTCGGTGCGATGGTCGCCTCGCTGGCGTTGCTCTCCCGCTGGCGCTGATCTGTCCGACCGTCGCGTCGGCGATCCCACGTCACCCGTCGAGCCCCTGCCCGGCGGGATCGGGCGGGGCCCCCTATGGTGTGCGCAGGCAGCGCGGCCTACTGCGAGATGACTCACGTTACCGCTGGGTAACCTTCGCGTAGGCTGCATTGCATGACCGAGCGGAGCGAGGTCATCAGGCAGCAGACCGGGGAGGCCAACTCGATGGGCAGCGTCCAGATCGTCACCACGATCCTCGCGGCCGCCATCACCGCCGTGGCGGTGTGGCTTGCGGTACGTGCGGTCATGAAGATGACGGCCGTCATCCGGCTCGGGCAACCCGCTCCGGAGCGGTTCTCCGACAAGGGCGCCCGTACGAAGACCATGCTGGTGGAGACCGCCGGCCACACCCGGATGCTCAAGTGGGGCGTGGTCGGTGCGGCGCACTGGTTCGTGATGGTCGGTTTCATCGTGCTGTCGCTGCTGGTGCTCGAGGCGTACTTCGAGGTGGTCACCCCGACCGGCGGGCTGCCGATCATCGGGCACCTGACGATTTTCGGTCTGGCCACCGAGATCATCACCGTGCTGGGTCTGATCGGCATCCTGGTGCTGATGGTGATCCGACTGCGCAACCGGCCGACCCGGCCGGGTGGGCGGTCCCGGTTCACCGGCTCGACCATGTGGCAGGGCTACTTCGTCGAGTGGATCGTGCTGCTGGTCCTGATCTTCGGCCTGCTGATCCGCGGCTTCAAGGTCGCCACCGACCACTTCGAGTACCCGCTCTGGGCCACGCCGGTCAGCCACGCGGTCGGCGCGGTGCTGCCCGACTGGTCGGACGGGGCGAGCGTCGCCGCACTCATCAAGATCGTCATCTCGATGACCTGGCTGATCGTCATCTCGCTGAACGTCACGATGGGCGTCGCCTGGCACCGCTTCCTAGCATTCCCCAACATCTTCTTCAAGCGGGAGCCGGCCAAGCCGGCCGGCTCCGGTCTCGGCGCGCTGCGCCCGATGACGAGCCAGGGCAAGCCGCTCGACTTCGAGGAGGCGGACCCGGAGAAGGACCAGTTCGGCGTCGCCCACGTCGAGCAGTTCAGCTGGAAGGGCCTCCTGGACTTCAGCACCTGCACCGAGTGCGGTCGCTGCCAGTCGCAGTGCCCCGCCTGGAACACCGGCAAGCCCCTGTCGCCGAAGCTGCTGGTGCTCAGCCTGCGCGACCACGCGTACGCGAAGGCGCCCTACCTGCTGGCCGGCGGCGGCAAGGACCTGACCGGCGAGGAGAAGGCCACCCAGGCGCAGCTCGCCCACCTGGACGTGCTGGCCCTCGCCGAGGCGGACAAGCCGTTGATCGGCACCGCCGAGGAGGGCGGTGTCATCGACCCGGACGTGCTCTGGTCCTGCACCACCTGCGGCGCCTGCGTCGAGCAGTGCCCGGTGGACATCGAACACGTCGACCACATCGTCGACATGCGCCGCTACCAGGTGCTGATCGAGTCGAGCTTCCCCTCCGAGGCCGGGGTGATGCTGCGCAACCTGGAGAACAAGGGCAACCCGTGGGGCGCCCCGCAGAACACCCGCGAGGACTGGACCAAGGGCCTGGACTTCGAGGTGCCCCGGGTCGGCGAGGTGGACGACTTCGAGTACCTGTTCTGGGTCGGCTGCGCCGGCGCGTTCGAGGACCGGGCCAAGAAGACCACCCGCGCGGTGGCCACGCTGCTCAACGAGGCGGGCGTGAAGTTCGCGATCCTGGGCGAGGGCGAGACCTGCTCCGGCGACCCGGCGCGACGGATCGGCAACGAGTTCGTCTTCCAGATGCTCGCCCAGCAGAACGTGGAGACGCTGAACGAGGCGTTCGAGGGCCGGGACAAGGCCAAGCGCAAGATCGTCGCGACCTGCCCGCACTGCTTCAACACCCTGGGCAACGAGTACGGGCAGCTCGGCGGGGAGTTCGAGGTGGTCCACCACACCCAACTGCTCGCGCACCTGGTCGCCACCGGCAAGCTCACGCCGGTGCAGCCGGTCGACGGCGGCGTCACCTACCACGACCCCTGCTACCTGGGTCGGCACAACCGCGTCTTCGCGGCCCCCCGCGAGGTGCTCGGCGACGCCATCGCGGGCGATCTGACCGAGATGCCGCGGAACAGCGAACGCTCCTTCTGCTGCGGAGCTGGCGGCGCCCGGATGTGGATGGAAGAGAAGATCGGCAAGCGGATCAACGTGGACCGCGTCGAGGAGGCCATGGCCACCGGCGCGAAGACGGTCGCGGTCGGCTGCCCGTTCTGCTCGACCATGCTCAACGACGGGGTCAACGGTAAGGGTGCCGGCGAACAGGTCGAGGTGATCGACGTGGCCAGCGTGCTGCTCCGCTCGGTCAAGCCCGAGCAGCCGCAGGGTGGCAAGGAGACCGCGCCGATCGGCGGCTGAGACGCGTACCCCTGGGATCTGTTCATCGACGGCGGCGGCCCCTGAGGGCCGCCGCCGTCGTGCAAGAATCTCGCCGAGGTGAGGCGACATCGACGGCCTACTCTTGACGACGCTGTTGCCCCTGGTCGGCTTCGTAGCCCTGACCGCGGGCAACGCGTTCTTCGTCGCGGCCGAGTTCGCCCTGGTCACTGTCGACCGGGCGGAGATCGACAGACGGGCCGCCGCGGGCGACCAGGCCGCCCTGACGGTACGCACAGCGCTGCGTGAACTCTCCTTCCAGCTCTCCGGGGCGCAGCTCGGCATCACCATCACCGCGCTGCTCACCGGCTACCTGGCCGAGCCGGCCCTGGCCCGGCTCTTCACCCCGCTGTTGCGCCCGCTGGCCGGAGACAGCACCGAGCGGCTCACCCCGTTCCTCGCGTTGGCCCTGGCCACGCTGATCTCCATGCTCTTCGGCGAGTTGGTGCCGAAGAACGCGGCGCTGGCCCGGCCCATGCCGGCGGCGCTGGCCACGGCCGGCCCGATGCACACCTTCTCCCGGACGTTCGGCTGGGTGATCCGGGGGTTGAACGGCTCGGCGAACCGACTGGTCCGGGCGCTCGGCGTGGAGCCGCAGGAGGAGTTGGCAAGCGCCCGCTCGCCGGAGGAGTTGGGCCTGCTGGCGGGCATCTCGGCGCGGGCCGGCGCGCTGCCCACCGACACCGCGATGCTGCTTCGCCGCACCATCCGCTTCGGTGACAAACGGGCCGCGGAGGCGATGACCCCCAGGGTGGACGTGGTAGCGCTACGGGCCACCGCCACAGTGGCGGAGCTGCTGGAGGAGTCGCGGCGGACCGGGCGGACCCGGTTCCCCGTGTACGAGGAGACCCTGGACCTGGTGACCGGTGTGGCCGGTGTGCCCGACGCGCTGGGGGTGCCGCTGGCCGACCGCGCGTCGACCCGGGTCGGCTCGGTGGCCCGCGAGCCGGTGTACGTGCCGGAGAGCCTGAACCTGGACGGTGTCCTGGCCGCGCTGAAGGCGGCCGGGGCCGACCTGGCCATCGTGGTCGACGAGTACGGCGGCACGGACGGCGTGGTGACCGTCGAGGACCTCGTCGAGGAGTTGGTCGGAGAGATCGCCGACGAGTTCGACCCGGCGAGCGTGGACGACCACGGGTCGGCCGAGCTGACAGTGCCGGGCGGTGAGCGCACAGTGCTGGTCGACGGTGTGCTCCGCTCCGACGAGTTGGCCGAGCAGACCGGCTTCCGGCTGCCCGAGGGGCCGTACGAGACCCTGGCCGGGTTCCTGATGGCCCAGCTCGGGCACATCCCGCTCGCCGGCGAGACGGTCGAGACGGACGGCTGGGAGTTCACAGTGGTCGAGGTGGAGCGGCACCGGATCGAGCAGGTTCGGGTGTTGCGCCCGGCGGATCCGGACGACGATGACTGAGCTGCTGGTGACCGTGCTGCTGCTGCTCGGCAACGGGTTCTTCGTGGGCAGCGAGTTCGCGCTCATCGCGTCCCGCCGGACGGTGATCGAGCCGCTGGTCGCCGGTTCGAAACGCGCCCGCTGGGCGTTGTCGGCGATGAACCAGATCCCGCTGATGATCGCTGGCGCGCAGCTCGGCATCACGGTCTGCTCGTTGGGTCTGGGCGCGATCGCCGAACCGGCCCTGGCTCACCTGCTGGAGCCGCCGTTCCACGCGGCCGGCCTCCCGGAGCGGGCGGTGCACCCGGTGGCGTTCGTGCTGGCACTGGGCGTGGTGGTCTTTCTGCACACGGTCGTCGGTGAAATGGTGCCGAAGAACATCACGCTTGCCGGTCCGGAGGTCTCCGCGCTCTGGCTCGGCCCGGCGATGCTGGCATTCTGTGTGGCCACCAAACCGTTGTTGCTCGCGATGAAATGGGCGGCCCGGCGGGTGCTCGCGTTCTGGCGGATCGAGGCGTCCGAGGCGGTGAAGACGGTGTTCACCGCCGAGGAGTTGGCCGGTTTGGTCTCCCAGGCGCGGACCGAGGGGCTGCTCGACGCGGAGCAGCACGCCCGGATCACCGGCGCGCTGGCCCTGCACGCCCGGACGGCGGCGGACGCGCTGCAACCGTGGTCGACGGTGGTGACGGTGGCCGAGGACGTCTCGCCGGCGTCACTGGAGGTGCTGGCGACCCGGACCGGCCGGTCCCGGTTCCCGGTGGTGCAGCGGTCGACCCGTCGGGTGCTCGGCTTTGTGCACGTCAAGGACGTGCTCGGATACGCCGGGCAGGGTCGCCGGTCCCCAGTGCCGGCCGACGTCTACCGGCCGCTGGCGGTGGTGCCGCCGGAGCGTACGCTGGCCGACCTGCTGCTGGCGATGCGTCGCGAACGGCGGCACATGGTGCTGGTCAGTGACGGGCGGCGCCCACTCGGTGTGGTCACTCTTGACGATGTATTGACCGCAATCGTTGGGTGATGGACCAATACCCTTGGTGTGCAAGCGGTTGCACGACAGTGATGGTTACCGCGCTCGCCTTGATTACCGCCCGCAGCTTCCCTAATGTGGGGCACCGACCGCTGTGGGTCGTCTGCCTCGGCCCTTCCCTCACGCGAGGCGCCCGGCGGTCGGTTGCAAAGGAGTCGGTGCCGGTGGCAACCATGCCCCCTCATCGTCACGACCTGAACGCGTCTGCTCGCTCTGGTGGCCTGCGTCGCGTCGCGCACCGGGTGTTGATCCTGGTCGCCGCCGCGGCGGTCGGCGCCGGTCTGCTGACCGCGCCGGCACATGCCGCGCCCACGGTCGACGAGATCGAGGCGCAGATCGACAAGAAGTGGGAGCAGTTGGAGCCCACCATCGAGCAGTACAACAAGGTCCGGGCGCAGCTGAAGGTCAACCGGCAGAAGTCGGCGAACCTGCAGAAGAAGATCGAGCCGCTGGCGCTGCAGAGCGAGCTGGCGCTCAACCGGGTCGGCGACCTCGCGTCCCGCTACTACATCTCCGGCCCGTCGCACGACATCGGCGCGCTCCTGGTCAGCGCCAAGCCGGACACGCTCACCGAGCAGCTCACCATCCTCGACCGGCTCGCTTCGCAGGAGCGCAAGGAGGTCGAGGGTGTGCTGGCCGTGCGGGCCAAGTACGACGGCGAGAAGCAGAAGCTGGACGCGCTGATCGTCACCCAGACCAAGCAGCAGAACGAGTTGGCGGCGAAGAAGAAGCAGATCGACGGCGAGATCAAGCAGCTCGAGGCGTCGATGCCCAAGACGACCGTCAAGACCGCGGCCTGCCCGACCATCAACGGGGTGGTCAGCGCGGCGGCCCGTACCGCGATCAGGACCGCCTGCGGCAAGGTCGGCAAGCCGTACGTCTGGGGTGCCACCGGCCCGAACTCGTTCGACTGCTCGGGGCTGACCCAGTACGCCTACAAGGCGGCCGGGATCTACCTCACCCACCACACGGGTGACCAGTGGAACGAGGGCAAGGCCATCTCGCGAGGCGATGCCCGCCCCGGTGACCTGGTCTTCTTCTTCTCGGGCCTGAGTCACGTCGGGCTGTATCTGGGTAACAACCAGATGGTGCACGCGCCACGTGCCGGTAAGCCGGTGCAGGTTTCCAGCATCAACACAATGCCCGTCGCCGGGTTCCGCAGACCCGGCTGATCCACCTCGCGCGACACGACGGCCCCCGGTCACCGACCGGGGGCCGTCGTGGTTGTCAGCGGGGCGCGCCCAACGGGGACGGCAACAGCTGTACGTCGGCGAGGTCGACGTACATGATCCGGTGGCCGAACTGGATCTGCGCGTAGCGGTTCTTGCCGCGAATCACCGTCCAGTCGCCGGGTGACGAGCCGTCGAACGTGCTGGCCCGGTAGTACTCGCCGGCCAGCACCGCGCCGACGGCGTACCGTTGCCCGGCGGCCAGGGTGTACTGGAGTGGCGAGATCGTCTGGTATGGCACCCCGTCCGGGTACGCCGACTGCTCCGGGTACGCCCGTCCGTAGACCGGAATGGTGGCCCGGCCGGGCTTCGGCGTGGCCACCACGCCGACGGTCCAACTGGCGGTCGGCGCGGACGGCGGGTTGTGGAACCAGGCCCGCTGCCCGAGGTACCAGATCGCCGTCCAGTCGCCCTGCCGCCCGGCCAGCGCGTACGTCTGCCCGGCGGATGCCCGGGCCCCGTGGTCCGACACGGCCATCGTGTTCGGGGTGCCGTCCGGGCGGAGCGCGATGTCGTTGACCAGCGGCGCGTCCGCGGACGGTGCGCTGCGCAGCACGACCGCCGAGGAGCCGCGCGGCGCGCACGGCACACCCGCTGTGACGCAGCCGGTGAACGCCGGCTGGTTGGTGGCGTAGTCCGGGTCGATCCGGACCAGCCCGGTGGCCGGGGTGCCGGTGTCCAGTCGAGGGGCGTGCAGCAGGTCGAAGTAGTGCGTCCAGTCCCAGTACGGGCCCGGATCCCAGTGCATTCCCCGCACTGTCGAGGCGATGGTGCCGGGGACGTTGTCGTGGCCGATGATGTGTTGACGGTCCAGTGGGATGCCCAGCCGCAGCGCCAGGTGCCGGACCAGCTTCGCCGAGGTCCGGTACATCGCCTCGGTGTACCAGGTCCCCTGTGCCGCGAAGCCCTCGTGTTCCAGCCCGATCGACTTCGCGTTGACGTACCAGTTGCCGGCGTGCCAGCCGACGTCCTTGGTCAACACGTGCTGGGCGATGTGCCCGTCGACGGAGCGCAGCGAGTAGTGCCAGCTCACGTAGGTCGGATCCTGGACGAGTTGCAGGGTCGTCGCCCAACTCGCCTCGGTGTCGTGAATGACGATGTACTCGATTTTCTGCCGCGCGGGTCGGTCGGAGAGGTCGTGGTTGCCGTAGTCCCCGTCGCCGAACGCCTCGTAGGGCGCCGGGATCCACTCGCAGGAGATGGTGCGGGGGCACTCCACCCCGTCCGGGCGGGCCAGGCGGCGCAGGCCCAGCCGGTCCAACCAGGAACGCTCGGGCCGCACCGCGCGAGCCGGCAGGGTGACCCGCTGGCCGTCGTCGGTCACCCGGGACTGGCCCGCGCCGATGGTGGTGAAGACCTCGTCGGCGAAGGCCGCCGCGGCGTCGGCGCTGTCCGCGCCGGAGTAGCGGGCCACCGCGCCGTACCAGGCCGCCGGGTCGGTGCCGGCGCCGACCGGCGCGCCCAGATCCCTCTGGTACGCGCTGAGCAGCGCGGCCCCACCCCGGATGTTGAGGCCCGCGTCGGTGCGCAGTGCCTCGGGGGTGACGCCGGTCAGCGTGGCGGCGGCGTCCACGGTCTGCAACGCGGCGGTGGAGGGTGCGGGGGCCTCGACCAGCCGGGGCGCGGGCGCCCGGGCGGGACGGGAGTCGTCGCCGCGTGGGTCCTCGGCACCGGCGTCGTGGTGACCGCGTACGGGTAGGGCGGCGACGTGCCGCGCGTCGGTCAGGTGCATCGGGCCGTAGCCGCCACTGGTGCTCGGTGTGCCGGCGTTGGTGTCCCAGCGCGACTCCAGGTAGGAGACGCCGAGCAGCACGACGGTCGGCACCCCGTACTCGGTGGCCGCGGCGGCGTACTGCTGCTGGCGGTCGGTGGTGGGCGCGGCGGCGGCCGGGCCGACCGAGAGTGGCACCGTTGTCGCGGCGGCGACCACGGTGGTGGCGAGCAGCGCACGCCAGCCGGTCGACAGGGTTGGATGGTGCATCGAACCCCCTAGATTCTCGCGAAGTGAGGTCAGGTCACCATCGCGCCGTCCGGGAGGTCACGTCAATACCTTTCCATCTATCGAAGCAAGCGGAAAGAATTCTTCACACACGGTCGGTCACGTCGTCCAATCCGTACGGAGTGTCACGGCCGCACGGGTTGCGGATCGGTAACAAGCGTCTCTACTCTGGTCATTCGTCGGCCCGACAGCAGCTCCGCCCAGCCCGGGCGGTAACGGACCGACACCGCCGAGTCGTTTCCGAACGAACCGGGGACCCAGGTCCCTCGGGGTGAATCCGCAGCCACTGCGGTAGGGCGCCGACTTCCCGCCCGAACCCGTCAGCTAACCCGGTAGGCGGTCAGGAAGAAGGAGTACGGAACCCCGGTGGCACTCCATGCCCCGCGGCCGTCGTCCGAGCGGTCGGCGTCAGCCGGCCCGGCGTCGATCGTGCCGCGTCCACGCTGGTCCCGCTTCACCACCGCACTCGCCGCGCTGGCCGGCCTCGCCGTCGTTCTGACCGGCAGTGCCACGGCGGCCCACGCCGACCCCTCCGTCGCCGAGATCGAGCGCCAGATCGACGCCGACTGGAACAAGCTCGAACCGATCATCGAACGGCACAACGCCACCCGCACCGACCTCGCCGCGAAGCGCAAGCAGGCCGACGCACTGGCCGCCCGCATCACTCCGCTTGAGCGCCAGGTCGACGCCGCGATGGACAAGGTCAGCGCCCTGGCCGTGCGCGCCTACAAGGGCGAGAACGTCTCGACCGTCAACGCCGTGCTGGGCAGCCGGTCGCCCAGCGAGGTGGTCGGCCAGCTCGAAATGCTCGACCGCTTCGCGCACAACCAGCAGAAGGACGTGCGCCAGGTGGCCGACCTGCGCGACCAGTTGGCCGCGCAGAAGGCGCCGCTGGACGAGATGGTGGCCCAGCTGACCCGCACCGAGGCTCAGCTGGCGGCGAAGAAGAAGCAGATCAACGACGAGATCGACCGCCTGCAGAAGCTGCGACTCAAGGTGTACGGCAGCGGCGGCGGCGGTCCGTTGCGCCCGGCCCCCTGCCCGGGTAGCTACCCCGGCGGCGCCGCGGGCACGGCTGTCAAGTTCGCCTGCGCGCAGATCGGCAAGCCCTACGTCTGGGGTGCCGAGGGTCCGAACTCGTACGACTGCTCCGGGCTGATGCTGGCCGCCTGGGCGAAGGCTGGCGTGTCGCTGCCGCACAACGCCGCCGCGCAGAGCCGCGTCACCAAGAACGTCAGCAGGGGTGACCTCCGCCCCGGCGACCTGGTCTTCTACTACAGCGACATCCACCACGTCGGCATGTACGTCGGCGGCGGCTGGGTGGTACACGCCTCGCAGGCCGGTCAGCCGGTCAAGATGAAGAAGGTCGACGACGGCCCGATCCACAGCTACGGCCGCCCGGGCTGACCCGGATGACCGAAGGGCCCGTCGCGATCCGTCGCGGCGGGCCCTCGTCGTCCTGGTCCTAGCGGGTGGGCGTCAGCGGGTTGGCCAGGTGCGCCAGTGCTGCCAGGCGCGGCTGGGTGTCGGCCCCCGCTGGCCCTGGTAGCGCGAGCCGTAGACCACCGAGCCGTACGGGTGCTCGGCCGGCGAGGAGAGCCGGAAGATGCAGAGCTGCCCGATCTTCATGCCCGGCCACAGGGTGATCGGCAGGTTCGCCACGTTCGAGAGTTCCAGCGTCACGTGACCGGAGAAGCCCGGGTCGATGAAGCCGGCGGTGGAGTGCGTGAGCAGCCCGAGCCGGCCCAGGGAGCTCTTGCCCTCCAGTCGGCCGGCGAGCTGGTCACCCAGCGAGATGACCTCCAGCGTCGAGGCGAGCACGAACTCCCCCGGGTGCAGCACGAACGGCTCGCCGTCGGGGACCTCGACCGCCGAGGTCAGGTCGTCCTGCTGCATGGCGGGATCGATGTGGGTGTAGAGGTGGTTGTTGAAGACCCGGAACAGCCGGTCGAGTCGGACGTCGATGCTGGACGGTTGGACCAAAGTGGGCTCGAACGGCTCCAGGCCCAGCGTGCCGGCCTTGATCTCGGAGACCAGGTCGCGGTCGGAGAGCAGCATCGGACCACCATAGCCGCGTTGCCAAAAGTTGCCGGATTCGGTGCCGGTGACCAGCGCGTCGAGGTCGCTGCTCGTACATTTGTTCGATAGAATGCCCACATGGCTTCCTGGTCCGAATTCGCCGCCGACGAGCCCCGACTCGCCGACGGGATCCGCGTTCTCCTCCAGCAGTACGGGCCGGGCTTCGGCTATCTGGCCACGGTCCGTGCCGACGGCGGGCCCCGCGTCCATCCGGTCTCCCCGGTCATCACCGCCGAGGGGCTGTTCTGCTTCATCATCGACTCGCCCAAGCGCCGCGACCTCGAACGTGACGGCCGTTACGCGCTGCACTCGTTCCCTGCTGAGGAGAGCGACGACGAGGCGTACGTGGCGGGGCGCGCCCGTCCGGTGACCGATCCGGTCCGGGTGGCGCAGCTGGCGCAGAGTGCCCGGGCCGAGCCGCAGGTCGACTGGCGGCTCTTCGAGTTCACCGTCGACGTGGCCATGCTCACCCGCCGCGAGCAGCACATCGCTGGCATTCCGGGCCTCGCGCCCGGTCGGCCGGCAGTTCGGGTCTGGCTCGACCCAAACGCCCCGTCGGCGGTGGCCTCGCCCCTCGCCGTCCCGCAGGCGCGCCCGACCCGCCTCAGCCGTGACGTCCAGTGCACTGCCGCCTGACCACCGCCGGAAGATCATCGGTGCCGGCTCCGTCGTAACGGAGCCGGCACCGGGGCGTACGCACCGACCCGCCGGCCGCGTGATCAACTCGACTTCAATGAAGTCGCGGTGTCCCGGCGCTCCGGATGCCCCGACTTCCAGCAAGCCGAGTGGATCAACCCGGGCGGTGCGGTACGCGGACACCTGCGGCCGGCGGGGGGACCTGGGTGCAGAGGCTCGACGACTCGGGTACAGTGGTGCCGCTTGCGGGTGTAGTTCAATGGCAGAACATCAGCTTCCCAAGCTGACAGTGCGGGTTCGATTCCCGTCACCCGCTCCACTGCGAAGGCCCTGGCCAGGACGAGAGTCCCCGTCAGGGCCTTCGACGTTCAGGGTCAAACGGTCAGGCACCGTGCCATCAGCCGCTGCTTCGCCCGGTCGTCAATTCCCCTCGAAGCCCCGGTACGTTCCGGACTCGTCGGCGGCGTCGACGAAGGTCGCGCTGTAGCAGCACTCCCACCGGCGAAACTCTTCCTTGACGGCCTCCCAGGCGCTGTCGTCGGTGAAGTCGGTTCGGAGCACGAGCGATGCGAGGTCGTCGGGTTGCGGCAGAGGAGGCACGACGAAGATCCTCCACCCCGCCAGGCCCTATCGGTAGTCGGCGAAGATGCGGCGTTCCACACCATCGACGGTGACCGGGCCGCCATGGGGGAGGATCCACTGTGGTCTGGTGTGGCCGAATGGGACCCCGACGCAGACGACCGCCTCGGGGTTGTAGCGGGTCACCACGTCGACGACAGTGTCGCGCTGCTGCTCGCGCAGGCGCGCCCGATCCGCGGCCGGGGGGCGACGGGTGTGGTCGGAGACCGGCGGACGGGCGACCAGGACCGCGTCGATGGCGCTGAGGAGACCGCGTTCACCCAGTGATCGGACGATCCAGCCGACCTCGCGGGCGGGGAGAAGCTCCTCCGACGTCTCGATGATCAGCACCCCGCCGTGCAGGACCTCCGGGGGGAACGGGAAGCGTCCCGCCGTCAGGATCCACTGGATGACTTCCAGGCAGCCACCCCAGGTGGGGCCGGTGACTGCGCGGGACGGCCCGTACCAGCTCCACGGCTCCGTCGGTTCGCGCTCTCCGAAGGACTTCAACGCCTGTGGGTC
Source organism: Micromonospora sp. NPDC051227 (assembly GCF_044455385.1). Taxonomy (NCBI): domain Bacteria; kingdom Bacillati; phylum Actinomycetota; class Actinomycetes; order Micromonosporales; family Micromonosporaceae; genus Micromonospora; species Micromonospora sp. NPDC051227. Next base: position 420,872 of record NZ_JBITET010000003.1, on the reverse strand, counting down.
CGCCCAGTCGATGCCGATGTCCTCGGACTCACCCGGGTCGGTGATCTCCAGCCGTTCCCCGGTGAGTAGTGCCGCTCGCAGCGACCGGACGTGGATGTCGTCGACGGCAGGCCCGGGGCCGAGGTGCACCTGGGAGGATCCGCCGTAGAAACTGGCGATGCCGAGGCCCCAGAGCCAGTGGTGCAGGTTGGTGTTGTCGCTGGTGCCGAGGAACGGCTTCGGGTCGGCTCGGGCCAGGTCGGCGTCCAGGTGGGGGATGACCGTGATCTGGTCGTCGCCGCCGACGACGGCGAGAATGCCGCGTACCTGGGGATCCGCGAAGGCGGCGTTGATGTCCGCCGCCCGCGCTGCCGCGCTCGCGCCCACCTGGCGGGTGGTGGGATATTCGACCGGAACGAGGCCGGTCAGGTCAGCAAGCCGCCGCATGGCCTGCTCGTGGACTCCGGGATAGGCACCGGCCGCAGCGAAGGACGGTGAGAGGACCGCGAGGTGATCCCCCGGGCGTGCCTTCCGAGGACGAACAAGCTCATGCTTCATGTCGAGATCCAACAGGTGCGCGAGCCCGTACGCATCTGATTTCGGGCCGCTGTGAACGCGCACGCCTGAGGCGTTTCAGCACGAGCGCGTGGATGCCTAGTTCGTTCTCTGGGCGGCGAAGTAGGGCTCGGCCGCCTCCAGTCGGGCCACCTCCATGCCCAGCCTGCGTGCCTCCGCCAGGGTGTCGCGGCAGACCGCGCGCAGTTCCTCGGGGTTGGCGTGGGCCTCCATGACCAGGCGCATCGGCGGGAAGTGCCTGAACAGCCAGGCCATCGCCGGTGCTGCCAGCCAGACGGGCGCAGTGAAAGGAAGTAGCTCGCTGCGGTGCCGCCGCAGATCTGAACGAAGTGGATCGACAGCCAACCACGGAAGTCGGAGTTCTCCTGGAGCCTGAACCCCGCCTCGCGAAACACCTGACGCACGGCCCGCTCGCGCTCGGTCGGCGGCCGGTCGAGAGTGCCGACGAAGACCACGGGCAGCAGAGCCCCATGCAGCACACCGTCGTCGCCGAAACCGCGGGAAAGCCCCAGGCCACCTGATCGGCGGGAAGGTGTTCGGTAGCGGTCAGCGGCTCGACCCACAGGTTGTTGAAGATGAGCACGCTGGCCTTCCCCACGCGCGGTCCCAGGAAGGCCGCGGCCTCCGCGAAGCCGTAGTGCTGCACGCTCAGCACGATCAGATCGAAGTCATGGTCCGGCTCCAGCGACTCGCGGTAGCGCACCGGCCACCTCTCGGCGACGCGCTTCCCCCACGGCCGTCGCCGGGCGTCGAGCAGATCAAGATCAATGGCATTGCCGTACGCCGCCGCCCGCCCTGGCCGGACATGGAACTCGACATGGTGCCCGGGGATCGACCGTGGTAGTTCCTGCCGGACCTCGCACCGGCTAGGGTCCGGCTTGGAGGTGGTCCGTGTTCACCGAAGCCTTTCCGATCGTGACGACACCTGACCTGCCACGACTGATCACGTTCTACCGGGACGTGCTCGGCTTCGAGCTGACCTACCGGTTCCCGGACGAGGGTGCCCCGGAGTTCGTCGCTCTGCGGCTGGGCGGCAGCGAGCTCGGCCTGGCCGCCAACCCGGAGGCTGGCGGGCCGGCCGACTCGCACCGCTGGGAGTTGTGCGTCTACGCCGACGACTGCGACGCAGCCGTGGGCGCGCTGCGCACGGGTGGGGCGACAGTCACCGAGGAGCCGGTCGACCAGCCCTGGGGCGAGCGGTCCGCGCGGGTCACCGACCCCGACGGCAACCGGTTGCTGGTGCTGGCCCGGCTCTAGACGACAGTGCCGGGGAGGAGGTCGGTCATCGCCTCCAGAACAGAAGATGGGTGACTCCGCTGGGGCTGGGCACCGACTCGAGGTGGAAGCGGTCGAGCAGTTCGTCGGGGCTGGCCCACAGCCGCTCGCCCCGATGAAGGTCGACGGGCGCGACGGCGATGTGCATCGTGTCGACCAGATCGGCCTCGATGAACTCGCGGATGGTGGCGACCCCACCACCGAGGCGTACGTCCCGACCGTCGGCTGCCTGCTTCGCCTCGGCCAGTGCCTCGGGCGGGCTGACATCGCGGAAGTGGAACGTGGTGTCGGACAGGCTGAACGACGGGCGCACGTGGTGGGTGAGCACGAAGACCGGCGTGTGAAACGGCGGGTTGTCACCCCACCAGCCCTGCCACTCATGGTCCTTCCAGGGACCGCGCTGGGGGCCGAACTTGTTGCGGCCCATAATTTCCGCGCCGATGTTGCACTCGGCGTCGCGGGTCAGGTAGTCGTCCAGGCCACGGCTGCCGCCCGGCTCGGTGCGATACACGAAGCTGGCGGTGGCAGCACGCCAGGAGAACAGTGGGGTGGGGTCCGCGTGACCGAAGGGCCGTTCCAGGCTCTGCCCTTCTCCGGTCCCGAATCCGTCGCGCGAAACGTTGAAGCACTGCACCCGCAACAGTTGCGCCATGGTGTCTCCTCCTTCCTTCGAATGGGCCGTGATTCAGTTCGCGGTCACCGTCGGGCCGCCTCCGCTGCCCCGGTCGTCGAGCACGAGCGGTGCGCGGCCGCGCACCGCGTACCGGATGTGGGTCACCTGTGGGGTGGCAAGGACGCGGGTCGGCGACAGCTCGATCCCCTCCCGGTCGCCCAGGTCGAGGTCCGCGTCGAAGAGCCGCAGGCCGGTGCCGAGCACGACCGGTACGACGTGCAGCTCCAACTCGTCGAGTAGACCGGCCTTGAGCACCTGCCGCACCAGGCTGCCGCCTCCGGCCACTGCGACGTCCTTGCCGCCGGCCACGGCGCGCGCCTGCTCGACGGCACTGGCCACGCCATCGGTGACGTAGGTGAAGCTGGTGCCCCCTCCCCTCAGCAGCCGCTGGCGGGGGCGGTGGGTGACGACGAAGACCGGTGCGCGAAACGGCGGCTCCTCACCCCAGGGGATCTCACCCCCGTCGGCCATCCGGCGCCCCATCACGTACGCGCCGGCCGCGCCGAACGACTCGGCGATCACCTCGGAGTTGGTGTCCTGCTCCCCGCCGGCAAAGCCCTGCCGTTCCCGCCAGGCCGCCGCCTCGGTCGCCCACCGGGTGACCCGGAAGAACTTTGCGCTCTCCGCCGAGTCCATCCAGTTGCCGTTCCCGTCGAACTGTGGGCCGGCGTAGAAGCCGTCCACCGACACCGACAGTTGTGCGGTCACCTTCGTCATCGCGCTCTGGTCCTCTCCTCGGGCGACACCCCGCCTGGGTGCCGCTCCCCGAGGGGTCGGAGCCGAACGCGATGTCCCTACCGGGAAGAAGTGTGACGCGTGCCACTCATTGGCTCGGTCAGGTACCAGGTCCCGGCGTGTTCCGGGTCGCGTGACCAGCGCATCCGGGCCCTTTCCTCCGGGCGGGGGCTCCAGTCCCGGTAGGGCGCGAGGGCCACCCGCCAGGCGATCACCGCGAAGAAGTAGAGGCCCGGGCCGACCAGCCAGAGCAGGGCGTCGCGTCGCCGATAGGAGGCGTACGGCGCCAGCCACGCGGTCGCCGCCATCGGCAGCGCGACCGCGCTGAGGTCCGCGAGCGGCCCGCGGCCGAACCGGGCCTCGATCAGCTCGCGGAGAACGAGGGACGGGACGAGCACCCCGACCAGCAACGCCACCGTGCGGATCATGCGGACCCGACGCGCCCGGCGATCCGGGGATACGCGGTCAGCAGCAGCTCCTTCGGTGGGCATCCCCGGAGGGTACGGGCTGGCCGCAACGGTGGATCTAGGACTTCCGGTCGGCGAAGGTGTTCCGGCCGCTGGCCCGGTCCCCTGCATGGACGTGACGCTAGGGCGCGGATGTCCGGCCCGACTAGGGTGGCGATCATGCGGATTGGCATCGTGATCCTGCCGGACCAGCGGTGGGCGGAGTCGCAGCGTCGCTGGCGGCAGGTCGACGAGTGGGGCTTCGACCACGCCTGGACATACGACCACCTGGGTTGGCGTGACCTGGTCGACGGCCCGTGGTTCGACTCGATGGCCACGCTGACCGCGGCCGCCACGGTGACCTCGCGGATTCGACTGGGCACCCTCGTGGCGTCGCCGAACTTCCGGCACCCGGCCGCGTTCGCCCGGCAGATCACCACCGTGGACGACGTCTCCGGCGGCCGCCTGCTGCTCGGTCTGGGAGCGGGTGGCATCGGCTTCGACTCGGCGGTGCTGGGTGGTGAGACGCTGCCGCCGCGTCAGCGGGTCGACCGGTTCGCCGAGTTCACCGAGTTGTTGGACCTGATCCTGCGGGAGGACGGCACCACCTGGCGTGGCGACTGGTTCGCCGCGGTGGATGCCCGCAACAACCCCGGCTGCGTGCAGCAGCCTCGGGTGCCGTTCGTGGTGGCCGCCAACGGGCCACGGTCGATGCGGTTGGTGGCACGCTTCGGTCAGGGCTGGGTGACCACCGGCACCGGTGACGACAACGACCTGGCGGGCTGGTGGGCCAGTGTGTCGGCGCTGTCCGCGCGGATGGACCGGACCCTGGACGAGGCCGGCCGCGACCCGGCCACTCTGGACCGCTACCTCTCGCTGGACGCGGCGCCGGTCTTCTCGCTCAGCAGCGCACAGTTCTTCGCCGATCAGGTCGGCAGGGCCGCCGAGTTGGGCTTCACCGACGTGGTGACGCACTGGCCGCGCGCCAGCAGTTGGTACGCCGGTGACGAGGCCATCCTGGTGGACGTGGCGACGCGGTTGCTGCCACAACTACGCGGCTGAGGCCGCCACACCGAGCCGGCCGGGGCGGCGGTCAGGTGCCGAGGTCGCCGCTGGCCACACCGCCCTGGCCACCGGAAACCAGGCGGAAGCGCAGGCAGACGATCGGGGTGTCGCCGTCGACCGGCGTGCCGAGCCGCGCCCAGTAGGTCGAGTGCCCGGCCCGCCACTCCTCGATCGAGCGGTCACCCTCGCCCTCGGCGTGGGCGAAGTCCCAGGGCACGTCGGCGAAGCGGACCACCTCGACGCCGGTGATCTCCACGACGCCGGCCAGGGCGTTGTCGTCGTCGACCAGGGCCAGGCGTTCGCCGACGTGCTCCAGTTCCTCGCCTTCTTCCGCGTACTCGGCGAGCCGGCCGGCCGTCGCGGTCTTCACACCCGCCAGCACCAGGGTGTTGAGGGTTGACCGCAACTCGCCGGGGGTGCCGAGGGCGAGGGCGCGCAGTTCACCGATCCGAGGCCACATCCTGCCGAGGCTAGGCCAGCGCGGTCGGGGTCGCCGCCGCAATACCCCGCTCAGATCAGTTGGCCGGCGTAGCCGGGTGCGGTGAGAAGCCGCTCGTCAGCACTGGTCGCGTACGCGTCGAGGATCGCGTCGGCGAGCTTGACCACGTGCTCGTCGCCGTGGCGGGCCGCGCGGGCGAAGACCTCCGCCGGCGTCGCGGGGGTCACTGTGGGTGGCGCGATGCCGTTGGCTGGGGCGTACACGGAGGTCATGGCCGCCGTCGCGGCCCAGGCCGCGGCGAGGCTCGGCGCCCACAGACCCCGGTCCAGTGCCGGCAGGGTACGCAGCACGGCGGTCGGCGCGGTGACGGCGTGCACCAGCATGACCGGCGCGGCGTGTCCGAAGCGCAGGTAGTCCAGGCCGGCCCGGTGCACCAGCGCAGTGAGCCCGCGCTCCGCCTCGGCCGGGCTCCGCACGGGGCGCAGCGTCGTGAGTGCCGACTCCCATCGGGGTACGCCCGGCAACTGCTCCAGCCGATCCCGGACGCCACCGGTCTGGTCGTCGATCCGGGGCAGCCCGGCCAGCGCGGCCGCCACGTCGTTGTCGTCGGCGCCTGGCTGGTCCGTTTCGCCGGTGAGCAGCCGGTCGGTGCCGGGGATCGGCTGCCACCGGGCCGCCCAGTAGCCGAGGGCCTGGCCCAACTCGGTGAGCCGCTGTCGGTTCTCCTCGTCCGGGTCGAGTGCGCGTACGGCGTGCCCGACGCGGATCACACCGTGCGTGGCGCCGGCGGCGATGCCCGGCAGCAGCCGAGGCCACCAGGTGCCGAGCACCGCGCGCCACGGGTGTTCGCGCAGTTGCCGGTCGAAGTAGGCCAGCCAGTCACCGGCGCGCTTCGGATCGCCCAGCGCCGACCGCCAGTCGTCGATCGGGTGCAGCCCTCGGGGCAACTCGTCGAGGCGGCCAAGGTAGTCGTCGAGCCAACGGTGCACCCGGTGCGGGTGCCCGTGTCGGACCAGCGCCTCGACGGCCATCGGCCCGTGGTTGGACAGCCAGCCCTGGTATTCGGGGCCGGTGCGGTGCAGCCGCTCGTACGCCTCATCGAGAACTCCGTCGCCCATGCGCCGATCGTCGGTGTTGAACCTCGCTTCAGGTCAAGAGGGCAGATCCTCGGCGTCGATCAGGCCGGTGATCCGTAGGTCGGCCGCGACCTCGGGGGAGCAGTCCACGACCAACACGGCGGTGCCCAGCACCTCGGCGCCTCGATCGGCGCAGATGTCGTAGAGGGCGTGTAGCTGCGCGCCGGTACGCACCCAGTCGTCCACCACCAGCACCCGGTCGTCGGGGCCGAGGTGTCGCTCCCGTACGGCGAGGTCCACCCGTCGGCCCCGGTAGTCCGGTGGGCTCTGCGCCCAGGTGAGTGGCCCGGCCGGCAGTCGCCCGTCACCGGGCTTGTGGGCGGCCACGAAGCCGACCCCGAGGGCGGTGGCGGCCAACGGCCCGAGCAGCAGCCCGGTGACGGCCGGCGCGAGCACCACAGTGGGTCGGGCGGCCCGGTACGGCGCCACCAGGGCCGGCCCCAGCTTGGCCAGCACCGCCGGGTCCCGCCACCAACCGGAGATGTCGCTGACCAGGTGACTGGTGTTCGGGCCGGGGTCGATCCACTGGAACAGGGCGGCCAGGCGTTCGGTCAGATCGGCGGGCATCCGCTCATCCTGCGGCACGGGCGGCGGGTGTGGCGGCACCCGGGCCACCCGGCCCACTCGGGGTCGGATGATCGGCTACACGTATCTGGGTAAATACGGGCATACCACCATGATCACGTTGACTTCGGAAGTGCTTCTCTCGTTACGGTCCGACCCGGTTTGTTCAGACGACGAAAGGACCGGGCCGGTGGCAGGCAAGCACTCCCGTACCCGCATCTTCTCCTCCCCGGCGGGCATCGTGGCCACCGCGGCGGTCGGCGTCGCCCTCGCCGTCGGAGGCACGGTGGGCGCCGTGCAGCTGGTCTCCGGCCCCGACCAGTCGGGGCAGGTGGCTCTCGACCTCGCCCCGACCACCGCCGCGAGCAGCCTCACCCCCAGATCCCCGGCCGTCACCCCGAGCGTCAGCGCCTCGCCCAGCGTGACCGCCAGCCCGTCGGCGACCCGGTCGCAGCAGGCCGCCTCTCGGAGCAAGGAGCGCACCTCGTCGCCGAAGCCGAAGCCGACCGCCAAGAAGACCACGGCCGCGGCGAAGGTGCTGGAGAGCGGTTCGTGCGGCGCCTCGTTCTACTCCGACGGGCAGCTCACCGCCAACGGCGAGTCGTTCAACCCCGATGCGCTGACCGCCGCGCACAAGACACTGCCGTTCAATACCAAGGTCCGGGTGACCAACCCGGCCAACGGCAAGTCGGTGACGGTGCGGATCAACGACCGGGGCCCGTTCATCGACGGCCGCTGCCTGGACCTCTCCCGGGCCGCCTTCGCCACCATCGCCTCGGTCGACGTTGGCGCGCTCACCGTCCGCTACGAGGTCCTCGGCTGAGCGGGACCGGCGACGCCGATTCGGCCGGCCGACTGGGCCGGCCGGACAGAACCTCCTCGGACGACGGGTCAGGTTCATTCACCGGTTCACGTGGATCAGGCAAACTGTCCCTCGTACCCACGCGACTCCTCCAGTCGGGCCGTCGCCCGCTGAGCCCCGGATCCCGCGCCGGCCTCGGCGCGGCCCTCGTCCTGCTCGCGATCGTCTCGGCGGTGGAGGCGGCGGACGGCCGCAAGGTGCACTACGTCGCGCTCCTGGCGGCCGCGCCGGTTCTCGCCGCCGCCCTGGCGTCCTGGCTGGTGGTCCTGGGGGTGGGCGTCGCGGCGACAGTGATCGGCACCGGCTTCGCGCTGGTCGCGCCGAAGGTCTCGTTGGCCACCTCGGTCAGCGTTGTCGCGGTCGCGCTCGTCACCGGGATGGCCGTGGCGGTGGCCTGGGTTCGCCAGCGGCAGGCCGAGCGGATCGTCGAGCTGACCAAGCTCGCCGCGGTGGCCCAGCAGGCGGTGTTGCGCCCACTCGGGCCGCAGGTCGGCACGCTCTCGGTCGCGGGACGCTACATCTCCTCCACCGCGACGGCCGAGATCGGCGGCGACCTGTACGAGGCGATCGACACGCCCTACGGCGTCCGCATGATCATCGGTGACGTGCGGGGCAAGGGTCTGGACGCGGTCCGGCTGGCCAGCATCGTCCTCGGTTCCTACCGGCACGTGGCGTACGAGCGGGCCGACCTGCGGGCCGTCGTCGCCGACCTGGACCGCGCGGTAGCCCGCAACGTCGGCGACGAGGACTTCGTCACGGCGGCACTGGTCGAGGAGCGCGGCGGCACCCTCACGATCGTCAACTGCGGGCATCCGCCACCGCTGCTGTTACGCCGGGGTGCGGTGATCCCGCTGGAACCGCCGGCCCCGGCACCTCCGCTCGGGTTCATGCCGGTGGTCCGCCCCCGGGTCGAACGCCTGGAGCCCGGGGACCGGCTGCTGCTGTTCACCGACGGTCTCGGCGAGGCGCGACGGGACGGTGAGTTCTTCCCGACCGCCGATCGGGCCTGGCGACTGCTCGGCCATGGAACTGTCGCCGACGGGCTGGCATCGCTGGAGACCGCCCTGGTCGAGTGGGTGCACGGTCGGCTCGACGACGACATCGCGCTGGTCCTGATGGAGTACGTGGGTGCCCGTACCGGCGCGGCCGTCGCCGTCCCGAGCTGGGAGGTCGGCGCCGCCGAGAGCTGAGCGGCCGACCGGGCCCGCAGGTGTGTAATCGCCGTCACTTGGGTGATCCGCTTGTCGCTGCCTACCCGCGAGTAATACAGTCGGGGTTACTGATCGGTAACACCTGTCCGGAAGCGGGGCCAGCGAGCATGACCCACTACAAGAGCAACCTCCGGGATCTCGAGTTCAACCTGTTCGAGGTCTTCGGGGCGGACCGGGCGTTCGGCCAGGAGCCGTACTCGGATCTCGACACCGACACCGCCCGCAGCTTCCTCGCTGAGGTCGACCGCCTCGCCCGCGAGGATCTGGCTGCCAGCTACACGGACAGTGACCGCAATCCGCCGGTCTTCGACCCGGCGACGCACACCGCGCCGCTGCCGGAATCGTTCAAGAAGTCCTACCAGGCATTCATGGACTCCGAGTTCTGGCGCCTGGACCTGCCGCCGGCGCTCGGCGGCACCAACGCGCCACGCGCCCTCTGGTGGGCGCTCGCCGAGCTGGTGCTCGGCTCGAACGCGCCGGTCTGGATGTACGCCTCCGGCCCGTCCTTCGCGCACGTGCTGCACGTCGAGGGCAACGAGCGGCAGAAGAAGTGGGCCAGGCTCTTCATCGACAAGCAGTGGGGCTCCACGATGGTGCTCACCGAGCCGGATGCCGGCTCGGACGTTGGCGCGGGGCGCACCCGGGCGATCCAGCAGCCCGACGGCACCTGGCACATCGAGGGTGTGAAGCGCTTCATCACCTCGGGTGAGCACGACCTGAGCGACAACATCGTGCACTACGTGCTGGCGCGTCCGGTCGGCGTGGAGGGTGTCGGTGGCCCCGGCACCAAGGGCCTGTCGCTCTTCGTGGTGCCCAAGTTCCACTTCGACGAGACCACCGGTGAGCTGGGCGAGCGCAACGGCGTCTACGCCACCAACGTCGAGCACAAGATGGGCCTGAAGGTTTCCAACACCTGCGAGGTGACCTTCGGCGAGCACGGCGTACCGGCCAAGGGTTGGCTGCTGGGCGACAAGCACGACGGCATCCGGCAGATGTTCATGATCATTGAGTACGCCCGGATGATGGTCGGCACCAAGGCCATCGCCACCCTCTCCACCGGTTACCTCAATGCCCTCGAGTACGCGAAGAACCGGGTGCAGGGCGCCGACCTGATCCAGCAGGCGGACAAGACCGCCCCCCGGGTCACCATCACCCACCACCCGGACGTGCGCCGCTCGCTGCTGCTGCAGAAGTCGTACGCCGAGGGTCTTCGCGCTCTGGTCCTCTACACCGCCACCTGGCAGGACAAGGTCGCGCTGGCCGAGGCTGCCGGCGACGAGAAGGCCACCAAGCTGGCCAAGCGGGTCAACGACCTGCTGCTGCCGCTGGTCAAGGGCGTCGGTTCGGAGCGGGCGTACGAACTGCTCGGGCACGAGGCCCTGCAGACCTTCGGCGGCTCCGGGTTCCTCCAGGACTACCCGCTGGAGCAGTACGTCCGCGACGCCAAGATTGACACCCTGTACGAGGGCACCACCGCCATCCAGAGCCTCGACCTGATCTTCCGCAAGATCGTTCGGGACAACGGCAAGGCGCTGCTCGCGGTCTCCGGCGAGATCCAGGAGTTCATCTCCTCCGAGGCGGGCAACGGCCAACTCAAGGAGGAGCGGCAGGCGCTCGGCAAGGCGCTGGCCGAGATCCAGAACATCCTCGGTGTGCTGACCGGCTGGCTGGGCGAGGCGCAGGGCGGCGACACCCGCGCGCTCTACAAGGTCGGGCTGAGCAGCCGGCGGTTCCTGCTGGCGATCGGCGACCTGGTGGTCGCATGGCTGCTTCAGCGGCAGGCCGAGGTGGCACTGAAGGCGCTGGCCGGCGAGGTCTCCGCCAGCGACAAGGCGTTCTACACCGGCAAGGTGGCCGCTGCCCGCTTCTTCGCCCGTGAGGTGCTGCCCCGCATCGGTGCCGACCGGCGGATCATCGAGGGTGCCGACCTCGACATCATGGACCTCCCGGAGGAGGCCTTCTAGGTTCGGTGCCACGGCACGTTTGACGGTTCCGGGTCGCACCGCCCGGCACCGCAACGGCCGGTGGGGCTTCTGCCCCGCCGGCCGTCGCCGTCTCACCCTGGCCACGGCACGTATTGGCCGAGCCCGGTCGGGTATGCCGCTGGCGTGGCGGGTAACCGTCGCGTGACCTCGAAAGGGAACGCCCAGAGCCACCGCACGGGGGAGTGCAGCGCACATGGGTGTAGGAAGCGGCATTTTTCTCATCGCGATCGGCGCGATCCTGACCTTCGCGCTGAGAGCCAACGTCTGGTGGATCGACGTACGGGCGGTCGGCTGGGTGTTCATCCTGGCCGGGCTGGCCGTACTGCTGACCACGGTCTGGTTCTGGCAGGACCGACGCAAGCGGGCTCGAACCCTCATCGTGGAGGAGAACCGGCTGTCTCATCCGACGGCGATGATGCCGCCACCGCCGGACCCGCCGCCACCAACCGCGCCGCCGTCCTGATCCCCGCACAACGCCCACCCCTGAGCCACCCGTCGGATCGGCGGGTGGCTCAGTCGCGTGCGGTGTGCCGATCCGTGAGCGGCGCGCCCGCCCTGTTCAACTCCATCCAGCTTGGCGGGCAGCGGTGCACCGCCAGCTCGGCGGTGCGCAAACCCTCGTCGTCCACTCCCTCGGGATCGAGGAGCGCGGAGAGCAGCGAGATGCCGGGATTGTGGGCAATGAGCAGCGCCGTACGGGCCGCTGGGTCAACCGTGCGGACCAGCGACAACAACTCCTCGGGGTGCGCGTCGTACGCACCCGGCTCATAGCGGACGGTCGGGCGAGGACCGGTCGGGCCACCCTCCGGCGGCGAGCCGGTCATCCCCATCGCCACCCCGTGCCAGGTCTGCCGGGTGCGTCGGGCCGTCGAGCAGATCACCATGTCGGGCAGCAGTCCATGGTGCGCCAACCAGGCCCCGGCCGCAGCCGCGTCGGCGTTTCCGCGTGCGCTCAGCGGCCGCTCCGCGTCGTCCGCCGCGTCGCTGCCCTGCTCGGCCTTCGCGTGCCGGAGCAACACCAGTGTGCGTGTGTCGGGGTCGACGTCCGTCATGCCCCCAGCTTGCCCGATTGGCGATCTCCGTGCCTGGGTAAGTCGATGGATGCCGCACCCCTACCGACGGCCGCGGCGCGACGTACGCCAGGTTAGAGCCGAGGAGCGAGACATGGGCATTGGTGGCAGCATCTTCTTGATCGCATTAGGCGCGATCTTCGCTTTCGCAGTGGAGGCCGACCTGGGCTGGCTGGACCTGGCAGTGGTCGGCTGGGTGCTGATGCTCGCCGGCGTCGCCGGCCTGCTCACCACCCTCTACTTCTGGAACAGCCGCCGCCGCCCGGTGGCGGCAGCGCCGGTACGCGAGGAGCGCGTGGTGGCCGACCGGGTCGTGCCGGTCCAGGACAACCAGGTCGTGCAGGAGTACCGCGAGGTGCGTCGGCCGGGTCGACCCGTCTGATCCTCGCCCACACACTCCGGGGTCCCGCAGCGTCGCGGGGCCCCGGCGCGCGTCTGCGCCCAGCTTGTGTGCGCCCAGCTGGTGCGTGTGCGACGGGACCGCCGGCACCCCGCTACCCCTGCCAAGATCCGCGCACTTCCGGGGAAACTGCTGCCTGGCGGCGCGTCGAGGCAGCAGTTTCCCCGAAGTTGTGCGGATCTTGAGGACGGGCCCGATCCCGGGAACGGTGATCGGCCGAAGATCGTGCTCGATCCAGGAAATAGGGCCTTCGGGGGCGAGCGAAGCCACTACATCATCCATTGAGCACGATCATGGCGGCTGCCGCCATGGCGTTCCCGGCGAGCGGCGTTGCCGGGACCAGGAGGCCGGCTGCCCTCGCGCCGGACTGTGTTCGCCGGACGCCTGCGCCGTGGCCGTTTCGTGCCGCGCCTGCGTCGTGGCTGTTTCGGGCCGCGCCCTGCGTCCTGGCCGTCTGGGTCAGGCGAACAGCGCGAAGTAGATCGCGATGTGGTGACAGAGAGCCGCCAGCAGCGTGCAGGCGTGGAAGAACTCGTGGTGGCCGAAGACGGTCGGCCACGGATCGGGTCGGCGCAACGCGTAGAAGACCGCGCCAATGCTGTAGATCGCCCCACCGACGATCAGAAGCACCAGTGCCGCGACGCCGCCCCCGTGCAGGATCTCCGGCAGCATGGCCACCGCCACCCAGCCCAGCGCCAGGTAGAGCGGTGCGGACACCCAGCGCGGCGCGTGCGGCCAGATCACCTTGACCGCCACGCCGGCCAGTGCGCCGCCCCAGACCAGGGCCAGCATCACTGTGGCCGGCCGGGGCGCGAGCAGCATCGCGCAGAGTGGTGTGTACGTGCCGGCGATGAACACGAAGATCATCGAGTGGTCCATGCGGCGCATCACCTGGTAGCCGCGCTCTGACCACACACGACGGTGGTACAGCGCGCTCGTGCCGAAGAGCCCGCAGACCGTCAGGCTGTAGATGAGGCAGCTCACCAGGGGTGCCCACCCCGGCCGGGTGGCGGCGATCGAGCAGAGCACGATGCCGCAGACCACGGCGACGAAGAAGGCGTACGTGTGTAGCCAGCCGCGCATCCGGGGCTTACCGATGTCGACCGGCTTCAGGCGAAGCGGGGCGGAGGTGGTCACCCAATTAGGTTACGGCACCGTAGGTTACTTGCAAGTAGTGGCGTTGGTGACACCCGGCACCGTCAACGTGAACACCGGATCGGCACGACATCGGCGAGGATGATCGGATGCGGATCCGACCCGTCGGGGCGCACGCCCTGCTACTCGACTGCACCGCCCCCGCCGACACCGCCGAAGCCGTGGCCGACATCCCGGAGGCCGCGTTTGTCGAAGCGTGGCGGGCCGAGCTGTGGCGGCGTCGGGAGCGGGGCGACCTGATCGCCGTGGAGATCGTGCCGGCGGCCCGGACCGTGCTGCTCGACGGACTGCCCGACCCGACCATCACGGCCGAGCAGTTGACCCGATGGACGTCCGCCGTCACCGCCGCGATCACCCGCCCCAACCAGGCCGACGCCAAAGCCCACGCCCACGACAAAGCCCACGCCGAGACCGAAGCCAAAGCCCACGCCGACGCCCACAACACCACAGCCGAAGCCGACGGCGCCGCGGACGTGGTCGTACCGGTCACCTTCGACGGGCCGGACCTGCCGGTGGTGGCGGAGCACTGGAGCGTGGACGTGCCGGCAGTGCGGCACCGGTTGACCAGCACCCGGTTCCGGGTTGCCTTCTGCGGCTTCGCCCCCGGATTCCCCTACCTGACCGGGCTGCCCGCCGAGTTGGCGCTGCCCCGGCTGGCCACGCCCCGTCCCCGGGTGCCGGCCGGCTCGGTCGCGTTGGCCGGCCCGTACGCCGGCATCTACCCGGGCGCTTCCCCGGGCGGCTGGTTGCTGGTCGGTCGGACCGACCTGGTGCTGTTCGACGTGGCCGCCGACCCGCCGGCCCGACTCGGTCCGGGAACCACGGTCCGGATCGTGATGGCGTGACCCACCCGGCCACCATCGAGGTGCTCCGCGCCGGTGCGCTCACCACAGTGCAGGACCTGGGCCGGCCCGGCTGGGCGCACCTGGGCGTACCCCGGTCCGGCGCCCTCGACCCGGGTGCCCTGCGGTTGGCCAACCGACTGGTCGGCAATCCGGAGCACGCGGCCGGCCTGGAGATCACCCTGACCGGCTGCACCCTGCGGCTGGCCCGTGCCGCCACGGTGGCGGTCACCGGCGCCGAGGTCCCCGTCCAGGCGGGTGCCCGACCCGGTGACACCGGACGCCCGCTCACCGTGCCGGCCGGGACGGTGCTGCGGATCGGTCCCGCCCGACGGGGCGTACGGAGTTGGCTGGCGGTGGCGGGCGGCATCGACGTGTCACCGGTGCTCGGTAGCCGGGCCACCGACACCCTCTCCGGGCTCGGCCCGCCTCGGCTGCGGGACGGTGACCTGCTGCCGCTCGGTGATCCGGTCGGCACCCCCGCACCGGTGGACCTGACCGTGTGCCCCACGCCGCCTGAAGAGCTGCACCTCACGCTGGGCCCCGGTCCTCGCGGGGACTGGTTCACGCCGACCGCGTTCGACCGGCTCTTCGGCAGCGCGTACACCATCAGCCCGGTGAGCAACCGGGTCGGCGCGCGGCTCGCCGGCGCGGCGCTACCCCGCGCGGTGGCCGGCGAACTCCCCAGCGAGGGCATCGTGCTCGGCGCGGTGCAGGTGCCGGCGGACGGACAACCCCTGATCTTCCTCGCGGACCATCCGACCACCGGTGGATACCCCGTCATCGGGGTGGTCACCGACGTGACCCCGCTCGCGCAGGCCCGGCCAGGTACTACCGTCAGATTCCATGGACCTCAACGCTGACCTGGGCGAGGGATTCGGCATCTGGCGACTCGGCGACGACGAGGCGCTGCTGAGCCTCGTCACCTCCGCCAACGTCGCCTGCGGCTTCCACGGCGGCGACCCGTCCACCATGCGGCGGGTCTGCGAGGGCGCCGCGCGCCGCGGGGTCGCGGTGGGCGCGCAGGTCGGCTACCGGGACCTGGCCGGCTTCGGCCGACGGCACATCGCGTACGACTTCGCCGAGCTACGCGACGAGGTGACCTACCAGTTGGGGGCGCTGGACGCGTTCTGCCGGTTGTTCCGCACCCGGGTCCGCTACCTCAAGCCGCACGGCGCGCTCTACCACGCGGCCAGCACCGAGGAGTCCCAGGCGGCGGCGGTGGTCGCCGCCGTCAGCGGTTACGACCCCGAGCTGCCCGTACTCTGCCTTCCCGGTTCGACGCTCGCCCAACTCGCCGTGGGCGCGGGCCTGCCGGTGGTTGCCGAGGCGTTCGCCGACCGCGCCTACCAGCCCAACGGGGCGCTGGTGCCGCGCGGCACCCCCGGCGCGGTGATCACCGACCCCGAGCAGGTCGCCGAACGGGCGGCGCGGATGGCCACCGAACGCAGCGTGGTGGCGGTCGACGGCACCGTCATCCCGTGCTCGGTCGACTCGATCTGCGTGCACGGCGACACCCCGGGCGCGGTCTCCGCCGCCGAACTCGTCCGCGCCACCCTGATCGACGCCGACATCACAGTGGCCCCGTTCGCCTGATCGGAGGGGCCCGGCGGGCCCCTCCGATCGGCGTCAGGCGTCCAGGCCGCGAAGCACCAGCGGCAGCCGGGTCACCGCTCCGTCGACCACCCGGACCGGTACGCCCCAGTCCTGCCGGGTCAGGTGGCACGCCGCGTGCTCGACGTCCGCGTCACAGGTCGCCGCCTGCGCGGTCACCTGAAGCACCCCCGCGGTGACCTCGCCGTTGAGCACCAGCCGGCGGGACAGCTCGGTGCCCGTGCCGGCACCGTCCACCAGCAGTTCCGGCGGGGACGCGGAGACCATCAACCGGGTCGACGGCCCGTACGTCTCGTCCAGCTTCTGCCCCGGCGCCGGGGTGAAGACGATGTCCAGGGTGACCTCGCCAGCGGCGACGTCCGTCGGCTTGCGCTCGGTGCGGTGCCGGGGCCCGTCCACAGTGCTGGCACCCGCCGCCGACAGGGCACCGGGGGCGAGCCGGGTCAACCGGTGCGCGGCGGACTCGACCACCAGCACCTCACCGGACGGGGTGAGCACCAGGTCGCTCGGCTCTGCCAACCCGTCGGCGACGGTGGAGACCTGGTTGCTGGCCGGGTCGAAGCGGCGCACCGCGCCGTTGTACGTGTCCGCGATCAGCACCGAGCCGTCCGGCAGCGCGCACACGCCCAGCGGGTGCTGGAGCAGCGCCGACTCCGCCGGACCGTCCACGTGCCCGAAGTCGAACAGGCCCTGCCCGACGGCGGTGCCCAGCACGCCGTTCTCGACGTACCGGACGGCGCTGGACTCGCTGTCGGCCACCCAGAGCCGGGTGCCGTCGGCGGAGGTGGAGAGCCCCGACGGCTGCGCCATCCACGCCTCGGCCAGCGGGCCGTCGCGCAACGCCTCCACTGTGGTGCCGGCGTACATGCCGGCGGTCCGCTTGATCGGGTCGAACCACCAGAGCTGGTGGATGCCGGCCATCGCGATGATCAGCTTGTCGTCGTACCAGGCCAGGTCCCACGGCGACGAGAGGTCGACGGCGAACGCGTCGTGGGCGTGGTCGTCGACCTCGGCGCGCCACTGCCGCCCACTGCCGGCCACGGTGACCACCTCGCCGGACTCCAGCCGTACGCCGCGGAGCAGGTGGTTGACCGTGTCGGCCACCACGAGGTCGTAGCCGGCCACCTCGGCGACGTGCGTGGGCAGCAGACACACTCCCTGCGGTTCGGAGAACGTCGCCGCCTCGGCCGACCCGTCCGCCCGGCCCCGCTCACCCGAGCCGATCCGACGCACCGGCGTCTCGCCGTCCCGGTCGACCTCGACCACTGAGTGCCGGGCCGAGTCCGAGACCAGCACGTTGCCGTTGGGCAGCAGCGCCGCCTTGCCCGGGAAGCGCAGCGCGGTCTCCGGTGCCGGCGGCGGGACGTACGGGCCGTTCCCCCGGTGCAGGGTGCCCTTGGCCTCGTGGGTGGCGATCAACTCGTCGATCAGTCGGGCCAGCCCCTCGGCGTGCCCCTCGCCGGCCATGGTGGCCACCACGTAACCCTCGGGGTCGATCACCGACAGGGTCGGCCAGGCCCGGGCCGCGTACTGCTGCCACATGTCCAGCTCAGGATCGTCGAGTACGGGGTGGTGCACCCCGTACCGCTCCACCGCGGCGGCGAGCGCGTCGGCGTCCTTCTCATGCTCGAACTTCGGCGAGTGCACGCCGATCACGACGAGCACGTCGCCGTACTTCTCCTCCAGCGGGCGCAGCTCATCGAGCACGTGCAGGCAGTTGATACAACAGAACGTCCAAAAATCCGCAATGACGATCTTGCCGCGAAGGTCCTGCAAAGTGAGATTCCGGCCGCCGGTGTTGAGCCACTGCCGGCCCCGTAGCTCGGGGGCACGTACACGCGCTGTCGTTCCCATGCCTGCCAGCCTGCCACGCCCCGTGGGCCCAGCCGCCGTGACCCGTATGACAAGCGTCCTAGCCTGCGCCGCCTTCGTTGCGTTCCCGGCGCTTCGCGGCGTACTCGCGGACCTGGGCTCCGTCCCAGATGCGGCCGACGGTCAACGTCTCCATCGGGGGCGGAAAGTCAGGGCGGTCAACCAGGATCGCGGCGCGCTGGCGGGAGACGCCAAGGCCAACTACTCCGCCATAGGCCCTAGCTAGTTAACGTCCCAATCTCGCTGATCTCGGTCCCAACTGTGGGACAGATCCAGACCGCTCGGTCGGCGCGCACTACCGCTGCCAAGGGGTGGCTCTCGGGATGCTGGGGACAGGGCGGCCAGTTGGTGGCACGGCGCAGTGACCACAGTGCCTCCACTGCCCACTCCTGAACCTGGTCGGCGAGCGCGACGACCTGTGTCACGGTGGGTAGGCCGAGGTCGATCGAGATCCCTCGGCCGGAACCGTCCGGGGCGTAGAGGAAGGCACTGGCGGTCTGTGGTTCCTCTCGCCACGGCTCATCGCGAAGATCGGGCTGCACCCCGCCAGGCTTCCCAAGATCGGACAAGATCGGCTCCAGCGCCGCCGCCAGCTCACGTTCCACTACCAAATTCTGCCCGACGCAGAAGGCGCGGGTACGACGACGGCGGGGTCACGGTTGCCCGTGACCCCGCCGGCGGTGCAGCTACTTCGTGGCCGGCTTCAGGCAGAGCACCCGGTTGGTGCCCTCACCCGGCAGCACCACGTGGGGCTGCGTCGTGTCGGTGCACTTCTCCTTGGCGTCCACCTTCGAGACGATCGTGAACGCGCCCGCCTCGCCGCAGTCCGCCGCCGAGGCGCCGCCCTGCCCGGACTGCTTCACGCAGGTGCCGACCGCCGGGTCGAAGGCCGGCGTGTCGTTCCCGCCGACCTTGCCGAGCAGCAGCAGCAGGCCGAGCGGCACCGCCAGGATGAGCATCGCGGCGATCAGCACCGCGGCCAGCACCCTGCCGTTGCGTACCTTCGGCGTCGGTGGCTCCACCTTCGGCTCGTCGGCGTCCGGCTTGAACGAGTCGAACCGGCCCTGGTCCGCCTGGCCGGCCTCCTGGCCCCAGGACGGCGCGGGCTGCGGCGGTGGCGGGAACGACGGCGGGAAGCCGCCGCCCGGCGCCGGTTCGGTCGCCGGCCCACCGAAGCCCGGCGCGCCGGAGCCCGGCCCACCGAAGTTCGGCGCACCGAAGGTCGCCGCCCCGTTCACAGTGGCGGCACCGGCGGCAGGCGACCCGGGGCCGCCGAACTGGTCCGCCGGCGGCTCGGCACCGGAGTGCGGGCGGGTGCCGTTCACCGGCCTGTTGTTGCCCGGGGCGTCGACGAAGGACGGCACACCCGGCGGGAACGCCGGCGGCGCCGACGGGGCCTCGTTGAACGCGTTCGGTGCGGGCTGCCGGTCGTCGAAGCGCGGATCGGCCGGGGACTCGCTGCCCCAGCCGGGCCCAGCCTGCCGCTGCGCCTCGTTCTGCCAGTCGGGTGCGGACTGCTGCCGCTGCGCCTCGTTCTGCCAGTCGGGAGCGATCTGTCGCTGCCCCTCGTGCTGCCAGTCGGGCGTGGCCTGCCGTGGCGCGTCGTTCTGCCACTCCGGAGCACCCTGGCGCTCGGCGCCCGAGTCGCCCTGGAACGCCTCCGGCTCCGGCTCGGCCTCCGGCTCCGATCGTGCCGGACGGCCGTACACCCGGGGTTGCGGGGTGGCCGTGCCGGTCGGTCGGATGGCCTGGTCGGTCGGGGGCATCACCCGGCTGGCCAGCGGCACCGAAGCGCTCGCCGTGGCCCGGGCCGCTGCGCCAGCTGCCGACTCGGCGTCCGACACCGGTACGACCGCGCGGCCCGCTCCGGACTCCGGAGAGGTACGCGGGGCGGGCACCACAGCGCCGCTCGCGGAGACGTCCTCGGGGCGGCCACCGTACTGGGCGGCGGCGGCGTCCGGGGTCTCCCGCTCGGCGTAGGCGGGCTGCTCGGGGATCGGTGCGAACTGGGCCTGGGGCGCGTAGTCGGCCGGCGGAACGGCAGCCAGGCTGGCACCCGGGACGCGCTGCTCCTGCGGGGGCAGCGGCACCGCGTTGGCCGGGGAGATGCCCGGCGCGGGCCCGGGCTGGTAGGCCGGTGCCTCGTCGCCTCGGTCCGCCTCCCAACCGCCGCGGGACTGGGCGGAAGCCTCGGCCTCCGCGCGACCCCACACCTCACCGGGGGCCCACGGCTCGACCTCCGGCACGCCGCCGGAGTTGCCCTGGGCGGCGTTGTCCGGTCCGTTGGCCCAGTTGGGCGCACCGCCGCTGGTGGGCACGCTGGCGCTGGCGCGGGCGGGGAGGTTGCTCGGCTCTGCCGGGGTCCACCCTGCCTGCTCCGGCCGCTCGGTCGGCTGCTCCGGTTGGGAGAGCACCCAGTCGGGCTGCTGCGGACGGCCCTCGGCCTCACCCCAGGCGGCCGGCCGCGCGGGCTGGTCCTGCCGCGCGTCGCTGCCGTCGTTCCACAGTGCGGGCTGCGCCTGCTGCTGCTGCGCGGCCCACCCGCCGGAGTTGGCCGGATCGTCCTGCGCGGGCCAGTTCGTCGTCGGGGCCGGGACCTGGGCGGCGCCACGGGTCGGGTTCGGCTGGGCGGCCTGACCCCAGCCGGGGGCGGGCTGCTCGGTCGCTTCGGCGGGCTGGCCCCAGGTCGGTGGCGACTGCTCCGCCGGCGTCCACACCGGCTGGTCGTCGCGGGCGGCGCCGGCGGGCCAGCCGCCGTTGCCAGCGGCCTGGTCCTGCTGGCCGCCGCCGGACCAGCCGGCGGCCTGCGGTGCATCGGATTGCGGAGATTCGGTCGCCCGCCAGTCGGCGGGGGGCGGGCTGGCCTGCGCCGCGCCGCCCCAGCCGCTGGCCGGGTCCTCCTGGGCGGGCCAGGCGGCGGTGGCCGGGGGAACCTGCGCGGCACCCCGTGCGGCTGGCTGCGCCTGAACCCAGTCCGGCTGCTCAGCGGGGGTGTTCGGGGTCCAGGCCGGTGCGGGTGCGCCCTGCTCGGCGGGCGTCCAGCCCTGCTGCTGCGCGGCCCAGGGGTCGGGCTGCGCCGGGGCCGGCGTGCTGTCGTTGCCGGGCCACGCGCCGGGCTGCTGCTGCGGCGGCTCGCTCGCGCCACCGCCGGCGGCCCAGGCGGGCTGCGCCGGGTCGTTGGGCTGCCCAGCGGCGGCGGCACCCCAGGCGGGGGCCGGCGGCTGCTCGGACTGGGTCGCCCATGCCGGCGTCGACGGGCTGGGCCGCGTCGGGGGCGGGGGTGCCCAGCCCAGGTCGGGGCCGGCGGCGTTCTGGCCGTTGTCCGGCTGCGCCGGGCGGTCGCCGTACGGCGCCGGTCCGCCGGCGCCCGGTGACACCTCGTCCGGCTCTTGGCCGGGGCGGTGCGGGCCCTCGGACGTCATGGGTGCGCCTCCTCCATCACATGTCGGCTCGCCGGTGCCGATCGGTCTCCTCGGCGTGGCTGCCGGCGTCACCGGCGTACCGCTGTGCCGGCTCCCCGCACGGTATCGGGTGGTGGCACGACACGTCCAAGGAGCACTGGCCGTCACTCACCGTGGCCGGTTGATGTCGAGCAGCTTTGTCGGCTCGGCCTCTGCCGGGTCGGCGGGCGGCGACCGAAGCCCACCGTACCGGGCGCTGCGGCAGGGCGGAATCCCGGTGGTGGTGGTTGGGAAACGCCGATGGCCCACCCGGTGGGCCGGGTGGGCCATCGATCTGGAGGAGGTGAGGAATGTCGTGGAGCGTCAGCTCATGTGACGCTGGGCGATGACGAGGATCTCCTCGCGAACCGCCGGCGAGTTCGCCGAGCGCAGCGCGTGCTCGATGGCACGGGCGCGGCGGGTCGCGTCGCGGTGGTTGCGGATTCGCTCGATCATGCTCATTGGTGGGTCCCCCTAGCTATTCGGTTGTCAGCCCCTGATGCCTCTATTCAACAGCAGAAGCCGGCGAACTTCCATCGATTATTAGGTGAGCTGGGACACCTGCCTAACAATCAAAGGTCAACAGGCCACCTGGCCGATGGTTTCGTCGCCCAACGGACACGGCCGGTGTGCCGGGCGTTAACCCGTGGCACACCGGCCGTGGCTGGCGTTCGAACGATCAGGTCCAGGCGAGCAGCGCCGCCTCCGGATCCGTGAGGAAGTCCCCGACGTCCCGCAGGAACTTCGAGCCCAGCTCACCGTCGATGATCCGGTGGTCGAAGCTCAGCCCCAGCGTGGTGACCTGGCGAACCTTGACCTTGCCCTTGTGCACCCAGGGCATCTCCCGCACCGCGCCGAAGGCCAGGATCGCGGACTCGCCCGGCGGCAGGATCGGTGTGCCGGTGTCCACCCCGAACACGCCGACGTTGGTGATGGTCAGGGTGCCGCCGGACATGGCCGCCGGCGAGGTGCGGCCGGACTTCGCCGTCTGCACCAGGTCGGTCAGCGCGTCCGCCAACTCCCGTAGCGAGAGCCGGCCGGCGTCCTTGACGTTCGGCACGATCAGACCGCGCTCGGTGGCCGCCGCGATGCCGAGGTTGACGTACTCCTTGACCACGATCTCGTCGCCCGCCCAGGTCGAGTTGACCATTGGATGCCGTTGCACCGCCAGCAGCACCGCCTTCGCCACCAGCAGTAGCGGCGAGACCCGTACGTCGCGCCACTCCCGCCGGCCACGCAGCCGGTCCAGGGCCTTCATCGCCCGGGTCACGTCGACGGTCAGGAACTCCGTCACGTGCGGGGCGGTGAACGCCGAGCGGGACATGTTCTCGGCGGTCAGCTTGCGGACGCCCTTGACCGGGATGCGCTGCTCCCGGTCCGCGCCGAAGCTGGGCGCTGTCGTCGCCGCGATCGGCTCGGCAACCACCACGCTCGCACCGCTCGCCGCCTGCTGCACGTCCTCCCGGGTGATCGAGCCAAGCGGCCCCGACCCGGTCAACGTGCCAAGGTCGACCCCGAGATCCTTGGCGAGCTTGCGCACCGGCGGCTTGGCCAGCACCGCCCCGCCGCCACTCGCCCCACCGCGTCGATCATGGACCTCTGGTGCCGGAATCGTGGAGGTGGCGGCTGGTTTGTCACCCACCACAACTCCATGATCGACCCCAGCAGGGGTGGTGACCGGCGCCACGGCCTGCGCCGGGACCGCTCCCTTGCGGGGGCGGCGCTTCGCGGCGGTGGTACGCGGGCCGTAGCCGACCAGCACCGCCGTCCGCCCGCCCGGGGCCGCACCGCCGATCAGGCCGGGCTCGATCATGCCCTCGGCCGGTGCCACCTCCACCGCCGCCAGCGAGGCAGCCGACGGGGTGGGCAGATCGCCGCTGGGCGTGGCCGTGGTCGACTGCGCCTCCAGCGGCCCGGCACCCGGGTCGGTGTCGATCGCGATGATCGGCGTACCGACCTCGACAGTGGTGCCCTCCGGGTGGTGGATCGCCTGCACCTGGCCGGCCCACTTCGCCGGGATCTCCACGGCCGCCTTCGCCGTCTCCACCTCGACGATCGGCTGGTTCAGCTCGATGGTGTCGCCGACCTTGACCAGCCAGGCCAGGATCTCGCCCTCGGTCAGCCCCTCGCCCAGGTCGGGCAGGTTGAACGTCTTGATCCGGGACATGTCGCTCACCAGCCGAAGGTGCGGTCGACGGCATCGAGCACCCGGTCGAGGTCGGGTAGGTACTCCTCCTCCACCCGGGCGGCCGGGTAGGGGGTGTCGAAGCCGGTCACCCGCAGCACGGGCGACTCCAGGGAGTAGAAGCACTCCTCGGTGATCCGGGCGGCCAACTCGGCGCCGAGGCCGATGTTGGACGGTGCCTCGTGCACCACGACCGCACGGCCGGTGCGCTTCACCGACTCGTACGCCGCGGTCAGGTCCAGCGGCGAGAGCGAGCGCAGGTCGATGACCTCCAGCTCCCGGCCGTCCTCGGCGGCGGCGGTCGCCGCCTCCAGGCAGGTCCGCACCATCGGGCCGTAGGCCAGCACGGTGACGTCGGTGCCGGGCCGCACGACCCGGGCCGAGTGCAGGGGGTACGCGTCGGACAGCGGCGCGTCCAGGTCGACCTGGCCCTTCTCCCAGTAGCGCCGCTTGGGCTCCAGGAAGACGATCGGGTCGTCCGAGGCGATGGCCTGCTGGATCATCACGTACGCGTCCTGCGGGTTGGAGCAGGTCACCACTTTCAGGCCGGCGGTGTGCGCGAAGTACGCCTCCGGCGACTCGGAGTGGTGCTCGACAGCGCCGATGCCGCCGCCGAACGGGATCCGGATCACCATGGGGATGCTGAGCCTGCCCCCCGAGCGGTAGTGCATCTTCGCCACCTGCGACACGATCTGGTCGTACGCGGGGTAGACGAAGCCGTCGAACTGGATCTCACAGACCGGCCGGTAGCCGCGGATGGCCAGACCGACAGCGGTGCCGATGATGCCGGACTCGGCCAACGGGGTGTCGATCACCCGCTGGTCGCCGAAGTCCTTCTGGAGACCGTCGGTGATCCGGAAGACGCCGCCGAGCTTGCCGACGTCCTCGCCCATGATGATGACCTTGGGGTCGTTCTCCAGGGCGCGGCGCAGACCGGTGTTGAGGGCCTTGCCGATGGTGAGCGTCTCCGTGGCCATCAGTGGGCGCTCCCCTCGAACGACTCCATGTAGCGGCTGAACTTCGCGCGCTGCTCGTCGAGCAGCGGAGACCCGTTGGGGTAGACGTGGTCGAACATCGTCACCGGCTCCGGGTTCGGCATCTCGAGCACCCGCTCGCGCAGGTGCACCGACTCGCGGCGGGCCTGCTCGTCGACCTCGGCGAAGAAGCCCGCGTCGGCGATCTGCTGCTTCTCCAGGAAGGCCTTGACCCGGGCGATCGGGTCCTTGGCCTGCCACGCCTCGACCTCGCTGGCAATGCGGTAGCGGGTCGGGTCGTCGGAGGTGGTGTGCGCACCCATCCGGTAGGTGTACGCCTCGATCAGGCTCGGGCCCTGCCCGAGGCGGGCGTTGTCCAGCGCGGTGCGGGTGACCGCGTACGTGGCGAGCACGTCGTTGCCGTCCACCCGTACGCCTGGGAAGCCGAAGCCGGCGGCCCGCTGGTAGAGCGGGACACGGGTCTGCCGCTCCAGCGGCTCGGAGATCGCGTACTGGTTGTTCTGGCAGAAGAAGACCAGCGGCGCGTTGAACACGCTGGCCCAGACGAACGCCTCGTTCACGTCGCCCTGGCTGGTGGCGCCGTCGCCGAAGTAGGCGATCGCCGCCTCGCCGTCGTCGGTGCCGGTCTTGCCGTCGATGGTGATCCCCATCGCGTAGCCGGTCGCATGCAGGGTCTGCGCGCCGATGACGATGGTGTACATGTTGAACTTGAACTCGTTCGGGTCCCAGCCGCCCTGGTCGACGCCGCGGAACAGGCCGAGCGGCATGATCGGGTCGATGCCCCGGCAGTAGAGGACGCCGTGCTCCCGGTAGGTCGGGAAGGCCATGTCCTGGGTACGCAGCGCCCGCCCGGAGCCGACCTGGGCGGCCTCCTGGCCGAGCAGGCTGGCCCAGAGGCCCAGCTCGCCCTGACGCTGGAGAGCGGTCGCCTCGGCGTCCAGCTTCCGGACCAGCACCAGGTCCCGGTAGAGACCGCGGTATTCCTCGTCGGTGAAGTCGACGCGGTACTCGGTGCCGTCCGGCCCGGTGGCGCTGTCGATCCGCTCGCCGTCGGGGGTGAGTAGCTGCACCAGCGCGGGGTCGCCGGCCGCGCCCTTTCTGGAGCGGGATGCAGCCCGCCTGCTGCGGGTGGTGCCCCCGGGGTCGCCCTTTGCCATCGGTCTCTCCCTGTCGTGTCTGCGTCGGCACCGGGGGGTCACCCGGCCGCGCAACTCGTGCGCCTGCCCGGCTGCTGCCGGACCGGTTCCTGGCGGCCGCGCCTAGCCCCGGTGGGGGTTGCCGCACGGCGTGATCCGGGTTCTGGCCGAACCCGGATCGGGAGCGCCGGCGCTCAACCGCGCCTGCCGCGAGGGTGCGCGGAGGTCACGGCTGCGTTGCCGTCGTGCTCCATATTCGCAGAGCAGGTGAGCGCGCCCACAGTACGCCTGCCTCCGCAATCCGGCCGCCCCTGCTTTGACGCCGTTTGTCGCCATCATGCCGGCCCGCGTTTCCCATGCGTTGCGGCACGATTCGTCACCGTTCGGGCAGCACCGCGTGTCGACACGCGGTGGAGGTTGGCTGACCCACTGTGACTGGGCGAGGCTGATTCCCGCAGGATCGCGCCTATCGGGTTGTTTGTCGGGTTTTTGCCCCCGGGCGGCGTCCATCCATGTCCTCCGACGGCCGACGACTAGGGGTGTGCGGTGTACGAGCCAGGTGACGGTCCCGGCACACCAGCGCTTGGTCGGCACCGGTCGGCTGGCGGCTATCGCCGGGTGGTCGGTGTCCACCGGGCCCCCGGCGCGGGTGGCCCCTCCCGCGGTTACCTGCTCACCGTCGCGCTGCTGGCCGGCACGGCGTCGATGCCCATCCTCGCCGCGATCAGCGCGGGCTCGGCCACCCCGGGCAGCACCGCCCTACCGGACAGCAGCACCCCGTTCATGCCGACCCCGTCCGTCGGGCCGGTGGTGATCCCAATGCCGGTGACCACCCAACCACCGCTTCCCCCGCTCGGCACACCCAGCGTCGGCCCGACCAGCGGCTGGCTGCCGGCCGCTCCGTCGCGTCCACGGGAAGGCTCCGCCGCTGCCGACCCCGGGCCCGCCCGGCGGACGACCGCCCCGCCGGTGGCACCGAGACCGACGCGGAGCACCTCGCCGCCGGTACCCCCGCCCGTCGTTCCGCCACCCCCGACCGACCCCGACCCGACCGATCCGCCAGGCCCGGACCCCACCGACCCGGACCCCACCGATCCGCCGGGCCCGGACCCCACCGACCCGGACCCGACCGATCCGCCGGGCCCGGACCCGACCGACCCGGACCCGACCGACTCGGCCGATCCCGATCCGAGCCCGACCCTGACGGTGGACCCGACGCCCACGCTGGACCCGACGCTGGGGCCGACACCCACGCCGACCGACGACGCGACCGCGACCGCCGTGCCGACCAGCACCCGGTCCGTCCCGGCCCCCACACCCACGCCGCCCGCGATACCGACCCGCCGACCCAGCCCGGCGGTCCCGTCGCCGTCGGCCGTCGCCTCGAAGCCCCGCGTCAGCCCGGTGCCACTGGCCGGACCGACGTACCCGGCGGTGTCTCCGACGGTACGGTGACGATCAGGCGCGGCCCGTCCGGCGGCGTCCGGCGGTAGGCGCGTACCGGAGGGGGCGGCGTGGGCGGCGGTGCGGAACCCCGCCCGGTCACCACCAGGCCCGGCCCGGGGTTGCGGATCGCCCGGCTGGTCACCGAGGTGACCGCCCCGGCGGTGCTCGTGTCGCTGCTGATCATCACGGTGAGCTGGCACAGCGCCAGCCGCCCCGGTCAGGGCCTCGTCTGGGGTCTGCTCGCCACTCTCTTCGTCACCGGCATTCCGTTCGCCTACATCGTCGGCGGGGTACGCCGTGGCCGGCTCACCGACCACCACGTCGGCCGCCGGGAGCAGCGCCGGGCGCCGCTGTTGGTCGGCCTCGGTTCGGTCGCGGCGGGGCTCGCCCTTCTCGCCGTGCTCGGCGCGCCCCGCCCGGTGCTGGCACTGGCGGTGTCCGGCCTCGTCGGCCTCGTCGTCGCTGTGTCGGTCAGCCACTGGTGGAAGATGTCGATCCACTCGGCGGTGGCCGCCGGCACGCTGGTCATCCTGATGCTGACCTTCGGGACGCGGCTGGTCGTCGCCGTACCGCTGCTGGCGGTGGTCGGCTGGTCCCGGGTACGGCTGCGGGACCACACGGTGGCGCAGGTGCTGACCGGAGCTGCGCTCGGCGCCCTGATCGCCGCCGTGATCTTCGGCCTGCTGCGCTAGCCCGATCCAGGGTCCGCTGTGCTGACCCGCCCCGGGTGGGCGGCTCGTAGCCGCCCACCCTCCGACGCCGTCACGCGCCGTCGTCGGCGAGGCGGTGGCGGTTCGCCTCGATCCACGCGTCCAGCGCGGCCGGGTCGTCCGGGTCAACCCCGTCGGCCATCAGTTGCGCCACCGCGGCGGTGGCCGCGCTGCGCCGCTCACCGGTCGAGTAGAGGCGGGCGAACTCCGGCACCATCTCCTCGATCGCCTCGTCGGTGCGCGTCGCCGCCGCCTCAGGCAGCCCGCGCTGGCGCGACGCGTACCGCGCCCAGGCCCGCAGCACCCGGGGGAGCATCGCCGCGTCGTCCATGTCCAGCACGGCCCGGCGGTGCACCCAGTCGAGTAGGAAGAGCCCGGACACCGCGGGACTCCAGCGCATCGGATCGGCGTCCGGGAAGCTCGCCGAGTGGTCCAGCAGCAGGCTCAGGCAGAAGTGCAGGGAGGCCAACTCCGGGCCGTCGACGGCGTCCAGCCCGAAGCGGGCGGCCTCCGGCGCGGCGAGGAACCGTCGGACCAGGTCGGTGCGCTCGGCAGCGGAGAGTGGCTCGACCTCCGCCGGACCGGTCGGGTCGGCCGCGGTGGGCAGTATCGCCAGCCTGGCCCCGACCAACGCTCGGTCGGTGGCGAGTGACCCCTCGCCGGGCAACTCGCCCAGGTCGTCGGTGACCGCCAGATGGCGAGCCACCTCGCCCCGGAACCGGGCTGGATCTTCGGTACGGAACCAGGTTAGCTCGTCGTCGGCGCACATCTGCCGGACCTGGTCCAGGATCCGTTCGGCCGGCCCGCCCACGAAAATGTCCTTGGTGATCCCGATGTTGTGGTCCACCAGGGCCACCAACGCGTGCTCCGAGCCGCCCGACTCGTCGTCGTAGGCGAAGGTCGCGAGGTAGGAGGTCTGGTCGCCGTACACGTCTCCGTACGCCCAGGTGCCGGTGAGGTGCACCCGGCCGAGCTGGGCCGTCCAGGTGGGCGCCTGGCTGCCCGGGCGCACCCGATCGGTGCCCTCGGCGGTCGGGACGAGCGTGGCGAAGACCTGCCGGATGGTGGTCGCCGCCGTGACCCTGCGGCGGGCGGTGGCGGCGAGGAAGCCGGTGACGAACTCCCGTACGGCGGCGTCGCGGTCGGTCTCCGCGATCGCGTAGACACTGCCCAGCAGGGCGCTGCCGAGCATCTCGGCGTCGAGGGCGGACTCCAGCTTGGTCACGTCGCGTGCGGCGTGCAGCACCGCGTCGTAGGGGGTCTGAGGCGTGGCCATGCTCCGACCCTACGCCGCCTGAGGCGTACGCAGAGCGGTAGCGAGCCGCGCGGAGCGTCAGCGGCGTGCGGCGTCCCGCAGCGCGTCGCGTGCCTGCGCGTACGAGCCGAGCACGATCCGTACCGGTGTCAGCACGTACTCGTCGCCCACCTGGGCGACCCGCGCCGTCAGCCGCTGGTCGGCCCGGGCCCGGGCGCGCCGGGCGGCCCAGCGCACCACCGGCCGGGTCAACGCCGCCACCAGCAGCCCGGCCAGCAGGCCGCCGAGCAGCAGCACGGTCGGCAGCGGCACCTGGCCGACCATCGGGTTGTCCAGCGCGGGCAGGCCGAGCGCCCGCAGCGCGTAGCCGAGCACCAGCCAGCCCAGCCCGACCACGGCGGCGAGGGTGACCAACCACTGCACACCGCCGACGACCCGCCACCACAGCGGGCGACGGTCGAGGCCGAGGTCGGTGCCGGCGATCGTGCGGTCCAGGGCGTCCGGCAGGTCGCCGAGGCGGGACCGGGCGGCGGAGGTCACCGCGCCGGGCCAGGCGGCGGGCAGGTCACCGGCGGCCCGGTCGGCCACCGCGCGGATGGCGAGGCCGAGCGCCGAGCGCTGGGCGGCCGTCGGGTCCGGTACCGAGGTGGCCGCGACCAGGCTCTCCGCCGGGTCGGCCTGGTCGCCGGTCGGGCCGGGCAGGTGCAGCCGACGCAGCGGGTCGGGCCGCAACCGCCGCCAGCCCCGCACCACGGGCCAGCCGGTGGCCGCGCCGGCCCGGTGCCGGTACGCCCGCTCCACGGCCTCGGTCACCGCCGGCACCCCGGCCGCCCCGGCCAGCGCCCGGTTCAGCCCGTTGACGGCTGTGTCGTCCGGCCCGTCCGCCGGCCGGGCCGAACCGACCAGCTCGTCCAAGCCGGCGACGACAGTGTCGACGTCACCCGCGAGCCGGCGCAACGCGGCCTGCCGCTCGGCGACAGTGCGCTCCAGCGCGTTGCGCAGCCCGACCATCCCGGCCGGATCGATGGCGGTGGTGGCCAGCAGGGGCACCCCGGTCAGCCCGTCCGTGTCGAGCAGCCGACGCAGGTCGTCCAGGACCCGGGGCACCTCGGCCGGGGGCAGCCGGTCGGCCTGGTTGAGCACGACCACTGTCACCTCGCGGTGCCTGTGGAACTCGCGCAGGTAGCTGTCGTGGATGACCCGGTCGGCGTACTTCTGTGGGTCGACCACCCAGACCACCTGGTCGACCAGGCCCAGGAGTCGGTCCACCTCGAGCCGGTGCGATCGCTGCACGGAGTCGAAGTCGGGCAGGTCGAGCAGGATCAGCCCGTGCAGGGCCGTCTCGTCGTCGGCGTCCAGGGCGCTCTCCCGGACGAAACGGTGTCGGGGCAGTACGCCGATCCAGTCGAGCAGATGGTTGGCGCCCTCCAGAGGCCCCCACACGCAGGCGTGGGTGACGCCGGTGGTCGGCCGGCGGACCCCGACCGGCGAGAGTTCCAGTTGGGCCAATGCGTTGAAGAGGCTGGACTTGCCGCTGCCCGTGGCACCGGCCAGGGCGACCACTGTGTGGTCCCGGGACAGTGCGAGCCGGGTGCCGGCCCGTTCGACCACTGTGTGCGCGGGCACCAGGTCGGCGTCCGGCAGCAGACCGTCCACGGCGGTCAGGAACCGGCGTACCGCGTCCAGGCGGGCGATCAGCGCGTCGGCGTCGACCCGCTGATCCCCGCGGAAAACCTCGCGTACCCGGCCGGCGATGTTGCTCACCGGGAACCCTCCTCGTCGGCGACGGACAGGCCGCTGCGGTGCCGGGCCAGCTCGACCCGGCCGGCGGCCCGGCGCAGCCCGTCGCCGGCGTCCTCGGCGGGGCGTGCGTCGGCGGTACGGCTCAAGAACCGGTCGGCCTCCGTGTCGAGCAGCGTCCGCACCCGCTCCAGCAGGTCGGTGCGGGCCTTGGCGGCGAGGGTACGCACCGCCTGGTCGCCGAAGATCGCCTGGAGGACGGCCTGCGCGGCGACAGTGGTGCCGGCCCCGGTGGCCAGCTCCAGCCCGGTCGGGATGAACGCGGTGGAGGCGAAGACGGCGATCATCACGGCCAGCCCGGTGGCGTTCACCGCGTACGCGGCGGTGCGGGCCACGAACCGCTTGTCACCGCCCTCGACCCGGACCAGCTCCAGCACTCCGCGCTGCCAGTCCCGGACCATGCGCTCGGCGCGTTCGGGTAGGTCGTCGCTCGGGTGGGCGAGCGCCGGGTCGAGCAGCCCGGCGCCGGCCGGGTGTGCGTTCCACCCGGTGTACGCGGATTCGGCAGCCTCCGAGGCCACCCCGCGCAGCAGCGTCACCAGCTGCGACTCGATGGCGTTGCGCAGCTCGGCGGCGGGCGCCGGCCGACCGGTGACGGCGGCCACGACCCGGTCCCGCAGGCGGCCGATCCGTGCCTCCAGCGTGCGGAACAGCTCGCCGGTGCCGACGAACTCCTGCCAGCGGGCGAGCACCTCACCCCGGAGCAGCCGGCCGTCCTGGAGCCCCTGCTCGACGGTGCGCTCGGCACCCCGGTACGCGGCCCGGACCCGTTCGTCCAGCCCGTCGGCGGCGGCGAGCTGTTCGTCGGCGGCGTCGGCCAGATCTTCCACGGTGGGATGGAGTGCCGCCAGCGCCCCGTCGAGGGTCTGGCGGACCACCGCCGCCCGCGCGTCCACGTCGGCGGCCAACCGGGCGAACCAGTCGGCCAGTGGGGCGGTGACTCCCTCGGGCAGCAGCCCCTGACCGTCGACCCAGGTCTCGGGCAACACGAACAGCGGCGCCCGGCCGAGATCCTGCTCGGTGAGCATCTCGGTCAGGTGCGCGGCGATCTCGTCGGTGGCCTCGGCGGGCACCCGGTCCAGCACCATGGCGATCACCGCGCCGCGCGCCCGGGCACTGCGCAGCAGCTCCCAGGGCACCGCGTCGGCGTACCGGGCGGCGGTGGTGACGAAGAGCCACAGATCGGCGGCGGCCAGCAGTTGGGTGGCGAGCGCCCGGTTGGCGTCGACGACCGAGTCGATGTCGGGCGCGTCGAGGAAGGCCAGCCCGGCGGGCAGGGCCGGGGCGGTGACGAGGTGCAGGGCGCGCGGATCGCCGCTCGGCTCGGTGGTGCGGGTCAGCCCGGGCAGGAGGTCACCCTGCCGGAACCAGGCCGCGTCCGACGGGTTGCAGACCAGCACCGGGGAGCGGGTGGTCGGCCGGAGCACGCCGGCGGCACTGACCCGGGCCTTGACCAGGCTGTTGACCAGGGTCGACTTACCCGCGCCGGTGGAGCCGCCGACCACCACGAGCAGTGGGGCGTCCAACCGGGCGAGCCGGGGCAGCAGGTAGTCGTCGAGTTGGTCGGTGAGTGCGGTGGCGGTGTGCCGGGCAGAGTTGGCAGAGGGCAGCGCGAGGGGATACCGGGTCGCGCCGATCGCCTCCCGGAGGCCCGACAGTGCGCCGGGGAGGCTGTCGTCCCCGGTGGTGGCGGGCGGCTCCTCCGCGGCGTCCGGCGGGTCGGCGCGGGCTGCGACGGCGGGCGCACCGGAACGGGTGGCGGGATCGCCGTGCGTCGTCACCGCTAAAGCGTGCCCGACCGATGCAAGGGAAGACAACCGGACGGTAATAACGGCTGGGTTGCGTCGGGTTGACTCAAGTCAACTTGACGATTGGCCAACGCGTGGCACTATTGAGTCAAGTTCACTCAACTTGTGGTGGGGCCCGCTGCGGGCGGTGCTCGCCAGCAGCCCACGGGCGACGCCCGTCACCTGCACAACCTTACGAAGCGAGGAAGCGAAGATGGCACGTGCGGTCGGTATCGACCTCGGCACGACGAACTCCTGCGTCAGCGTTCTCGAGGGCGGTGAGCCCACCGTCATCGCCAACGCTGAGGGGTCGCGGACGACTCCTTCGATCGTCGCGTTCGCCCGCAACGGCGAGGTGCTCGTCGGTGAGGTCGCCAAGCGCCAAGCGGTTACCAACCCGGATCGGACGATCCGTTCGGTCAAGCGCGAGGTCGGCACGAACTGGTCCGTCGACATCGACGGCAAGAAGTACACCCCGCAGGAGATCTCGGCCCGGACGCTGATGAAGCTCAAGCGGGACGCGGAGGCGTACCTGGGAGAGCAGATCACCGACGCGGTGATCACCGTTCCGGCCTACTTCAACGACAGCCAGCGCCAGGCCACGAAGGAGGCCGGTGAGATCGCCGGCTTCAACGTGCTGCGGATCGTCAACGAGCCGACCGCGGCCGCCCTGGCGTACGGGCTGGACAAGGGCTCCAAGGAGCAGACCGTCCTGGTCTTCGACCTCGGCGGTGGCACCTTCGACGTGTCGCTGCTGGAGCTTGCCGAGGGCGTCGTCGAGGTCAAGTCCACCAGCGGTGACAACCAGCTCGGTGGCGACGACTGGGACCAGCGGATCATCGACCACCTGGTCAAGACGTTCCGTGGTGAGCACGGCATCGATCTCAGCCAGGACAAGATGGCCCTCCAGCGGCTCCGCGAGGCCGCCGAGAAGGCCAAGATCGAGCTGTCCGCCGCCACCACCACCAACATCAACCTGCCGTACATCACCGCCGGCGCGGCCGGCCCGCTGCACCTCGACGTGACGCTCAGCCGCGCCGAGTTCCAGCGGATGACGCAGGACCTGCTGGACCGGTGCAAGGGCCCGTTCGAGCAGGCAGTGAAGGACGCCGGGATCAAGATCTCCGACGTCGAGCACGTGATCCTGGTCGGCGGTTCGACCCGGATGCCCGCCGTGACCGACCTGGTCAAGCAGCTCACCGGTCGCGACCCCAACAAGGGCGTCAACCCGGACGAGGTGGTCGCCGTCGGCGCCGCCCTCCAGGCCGGTGTGCTCAAGGGTGAGGTCAAGGACGTCCTGCTGCTCGACGTGACCCCGCTGAGCCTGGGCATCGAGACCAAGGGCGGCATCTTCACCAAGCTGATCGAGCGCAACACCACCATCCCGACCAAGCGTTCCGAGGTCTTCACCACGGCGGACGACAACCAGCCGTCGGTGCTGATCCAGGTGTTCCAGGGTGAGCGGGAGATCGCGGCGTACAACAAGAAGCTCGGCACCTTCGAGCTGACCGGCCTCCCGCCGGCGCCGCGTGGTGTGCCGCAGATCGAGGTCGCCTTCGACATCGACGCCAACGGCATCGTCAACGTGCACGCCAAGGACCTGGGCACCGGCAAGGAACAGAAGATGACGATCACCGGCGGCTCCTCGCTGCCGAAGGACGACATCGAGCGGATGCGCCGGGACGCCGAGGAGCACGCGGAGGAGGACAAGCGCCGCCGCGACGACGCCGAGACCCGCAACGTGGCCGAGGCGCTCCAGTGGCAGACCGAGAAGTTCCTCGCCGAGAGCGGCGACAAGCTGCCCAGCGAGAACCGCGAGCAGCTCAACGAGGCGCTCGGTGAGCTGCGTGGCGCCCTCGGCGGTCAGGACATCGAGAAGATCAAGTCGGCGCACGAGAAGCTCGCTCAGGTCTCCCAGCAGGCCGGTTCGCTGCTCTACTCGTCTCAGGCCGAGCAGGGTCAGCAGCCGGGTGGCGAGCCCGGCCCGGGTGCGACCGGTGCGACCGGTGCGACCGGCGCGCAGGCCGGCGGCGCCGACGACGTGGTCGACGCGGAAATCGTGGACGAGGACGGCAAGAAGTGACCGTCGGCCTCCGACACGTTTCCACCGCGAAGGGGATGAGGTAGCCGCATGACGCAGAAGCCACGAGCCGCCGACCCGGGCGACACCGGGTCGACGCCGGGTGGCTCCGCGACCACGGAGCCGACCGGCGACGGGGAGCGGGTCGTCATCCGCAACAACCGCAAGCTCGTCGACACCGCCGAGCCGGAGGGGACCGCCACCGACGCGGAGACCGGTGTGCCGGCCGAGGGCCTGGTCGAGGACGCCGAGGTCGTGGTCGACGAGATCGAGGTCGAGGTCAACTCCACCGACGGGCCGGAGCCGTCCGGTCCGCCGGTGGTGGACGCCCCGGCGCAGCCGGTGGACGGCGGCGGCGCGGGCACCTCGCTCGGCGCCGAGTTGGAGGCGCTCCGGGCCGAGCTCGACGAGCGGACCAGGGATCTGCAGCGGGTGTCGGCGGAGTACGCCAACTACCGCAAGCGGGTCGACCGAGACCGCAGCCTCGTACAGGAGCAGGCGACCGGCTCGATACTGGCCGCGCTGCTGCCGATCCTGGACGACCTGGACCGGGCCCGGGAACACGGCGACCTGGTCGGGCCGTTCGGCACGGTGGCGGAACAACTCACCACCGCGCTGGGCAAGTTCGGCCTGAACGCCTTCGGCGAGCAGGGCGACCCGTTCGATCCGACCCGGCACGAGGCGGTCGCGCACCAGACCTCGGCCGACGTCAGCGAGCCGACCTGCGTACAGGTCATGCGACGCGGCTACCAGCTCGGTGAGCGGCTGCTGCGCCCCGCGCTGGTCGCGGTCGCGGATCCGGAATAGTGCCAGACAGTGACCGGGCCGTCCCGCCCACCGCTCAGCGGTGGGCGGGACGGCCGGGCCACCAGGGTCGGAAGGAGGTGGACCGGTGAGTTCGAAGGACTGGATCGAGAAGGACTTCTACGCCGTGCTCGGCGTGGACAAGGCCGCCTCCGCGGATGACATCAAGAAGGCGTACCGCAAGGTGGCCCGGGAGTCGCACCCGGACCACAACCCGGGCGACCTGAAGGCCGAGGAGCGGTTCAAAGCCGCGTCCGAGGCGTACAACGTGCTGTCGGACAGCGGCCGCCGTCGCGAGTACGACGAGATGCGTTCGCTCTTCGGCTCGGGCGCGTTCCGTCGCAACGCCCGGGGTGGGGGTCAGCCGGGCGGCATGCCGTTCGACGTCTCCGACATGTTCGGCGGCGGCGGGGGCGGCGATCGTCGCTTCGGCGGCGCCGGCTTCCAGGACCTGTTCAGCTCGATCTTCAGCGGCGGTCAGGCCGGTGGGCAGGCCGCACCACGCGGTCCGGCCCGTGGCCGGGACGTCGAGACCGAGGTGGCGCTGGACTTCGGCGACGCGGTGCGTGGAGTGACGCTGCCCCTGACGCTGCGCGCGCCCGGAGTCTGTGACACCTGCCACGGCAACGGGGCCAAGCCCGGCACCCAGCCGAGTACCTGCCCGGTCTGTCATGGTGCCGGCGTGACCACCCGCAACCAGGGGTCGTTCAGCTTCTCCGAGCCGTGCCGCAACTGCCAGGGCGTCGGCACCGTGGTCGAGGAGAAGTGCCCGGAGTGCCACGGCAGCGGCGGTGTCACCAAGACCCGCACCATGAACGTGCGCTTCCCGGCCGGTGTGGCCGACGGTCAACGCATCCGGCTGGCCGGGCGCGGCGAGCCGGGCGAGCGCGGCGGCCCGGCCGGCGACCTCTTCGTGCACGTCAAGGTTCGGCCGGACGAGTTGTTTGGGCGTACCGGAGACGACCTGACGCTGACCGTGCCGGTCACCTTCGCGGAGGCCGTGCTCGGCACGGACCTGAAGGTGCCCACGCTCGACGGCGCGGTGACCCTGCGGGTTCCGCCGGGGACGCCGAGCGGGCGGGTGCTGCGGGCCCGGGGCAAGGGTGTGGTCCGCCGCGACGGGCAGGCCGGTGACCTGCTTGTCACGCTGGACGTGGTGGTGCCGGCCCGGTTGTCGGACGAGGCGCGCACGGCGCTGGAGTCGTTCGCCGAGCAGACCCCGCCGGCGGCCCGGGAACATCTCGACGCACGGGTGCGTCGAGCCAGTTAGTCCGGTGGAATGGACGCGGAGGTGAGCGGGATGTCGGGCGAGTTCCTCGGTTCGGGCGACCCTGCCTACGAGGCCAAGGTGCTGATGATCTCGGTTGCGGCGCGGATGGCGGGGATGCACCCACAGACCCTGCGCCAGTACGACCGACTGGGGCTGGTGCAGCCCGGCCGGGCGGCTGGTGGCGGGCGCCGCTACAGCGTCCGCGACGTGGTGCTGCTGCGCGAGGTGCAGCGGCTCAGCCAGGACGACGGGATCAACCTGGCCGGCGTCAAGCGGATCATCGGGCTGGAGCGGCTGCTGGAGCAGGCGCAGCAGCGGGTGGCTCGGCTGGAGGCGGAGCTGGACGCCGCGTACCGCCGGGTGGCGGAGCTGGAGTCGCTGGCCCGCTTCCCGGGCCGGGATCTGGTGCCGACCAACCGCACGTCCACCGCCCTGGTGGTGTGGCGCCCCCGCCGCACGCCCGATCGCTGACCTGCCGCTCACCCGGATCTGTCTTCTCGGCCCGGACCGCGCTGGATTCCCGGCGCGGTCCGGGCCGCTTCGGTTAGCCTGTCGATAAGGGTCCAATCGGCTTAATCCGGACCTACCGGCATGGCGAGGGGGAGCGATGGCGGAGCCGGCGAAGAAGATGGCCCAGCAGACGGAGGACCGGTTGGAGAACCTGGCCGAGACCGTCCGCGAGAAGTTCGACAAGGTCGCCGAGGGGACCTACCGGGACCGGATCATCGCGGGCCGGTTCGCCGAAGACGGCGACCGTGCCGGCGAACGGGGCCGAGCCGAGACGGAACGCAAGCAGGACTGACCGGTGACCGACGTGCGGGCCGGGACCCACGGGGGGTCCCGGCCCGTTCGGGGCGCGGCGATCTTGCACTTAGGGATGACGAAATGTGTAGCTTCGTGTAATAGGTCGGGACAGAAAGTGCAAGATCGACGCAATGAACGGGTCGATCCAGTTCAGCCGAGGCGGCGGTTTTCGCGGACCAGGCCGCCCTCGCACCAGTCCCGATAGACGAAGAGCTCGGGTCGGGCCAGTAGCACCCGGCCGTTGTGCGCCCAGATCCTCATCAGGTCGTCGCCGTCCCGCTCGGCCTGTTCGACGAGCTTGCGGAAGCGGCGCTTGGGGTGGGCGCGGAAGTTCGTCCGGATGCCGTCGGCCGCGTAGATGTAGAGGCAGTGCAGCGCGAAACGTCGGGCCGGGCAGGTGGGATCCATGGCTAACTCGAAGAGCGTCAACACCAGTCGGTCGCCGGAGACCAGCAGGTCCCAGTCGGGTGGCATCGAGGCCAACGGCACCGAATCGGGCTTGTACGCCCAAGCTCGCAACTCCGCCGGAGTCGGATCGACGGGGTTGGCGAAGCCGTGGAACGTCGACTCCTGCACGCTCACCGGCCAACCTTCCGCTCTCGCCCGCGTCTGGCAACGCTGCCTGCGGACCGTGGCTGCTGGGGCGAAACGGTAACCCGCCGTCGGGTGCTGCGGTAGTCCCCGTCGGGAGCAATTCCGCAACCGTTGGCATGGGCGGGTCCATTGCATCGACAGCGCGGCCGATGATGCCCCTGTGGCACGAGGACGTCGCACTCTTCGCGGCGCGACCCGATGAAGACCAGTTGGTCGATGTGGCCAGCGTCTTCCACCGTCGCGAGGGTGCGACCCACGCAGCCGCGGCGTTCAGGTGGAGCTCAGTGGAGTGAGTCGGCGACCGGAATCCGCTCCTGCCGCTGGGCCGCCGCGCGGTTGCGCAGCCACCGCTTGAACCACGGGAAGTCGGGCAGTCGGGCCAGGATCGGCCCGGTCACCACGGTGATCAGAACGTACGTCGCGGCCAGCGCTGCCAACCGCGGCTCGACACTTCCGGCGGCGACCGCGAGCCCGGCGATGACGATGGAGAACTCACCTCGCGGTACGAGTGCCAGGCCGGCCCGCCATCGACCGGGTTCCGCGATGCCGACCCGGCGGGCGGCGAGGTAACCGGTGAGGGTCTTCGTCGCCATGGTGACCACTGCCAACGCGAGCGCCGGCAGCAGCACCGGCGGGATGTCCCGTGGGTCGGTGACCAGGCCGAAGAAGACGAAGAACACCGCCGCGAACAGGTCCCGCAGCGGCGAGAGCAACTCGGTCGCGTGGTGCGCCACCGGGCCGGAGAGCGCGATGCCGACCAGGAACGCGCCGACCGCCGCCGACACCTGGAGCTTCGCCGCGAGCCCGGCGATCAGCAGGGTCAGACCGAGTACGCCGAGCAGCAGCGCCTCCGGGTCCTTCGCCGACAGGGCAGAGGAGATGAGGTGGCCGTACCGGATGGCGACCACCAGCACGAGCAGCACCGTGCCCACCGCGACGGCGAGTGCGATGCCGCCACCGAGCAGGCCGGTGCCGGCCAGGACGGCGGTGACCAGCGGCAGGTAGAGCGCCATCGCCAGGTCCTCGATCACGAGGACCGAGAGGATCACCGGGGTTTCCCGGTTACCGAGCCGTCCCAGGTCGGCGAGGACCTTGGCGATCACGCCGGAGGAGGAGACCCAGGTGATGCCGCCGAGGACCAGGGCGGCGACCCAGTCCCAGCCGAGCAGCAGGGCGAAGGCCGCGCCGGGCAGCGCGTTGAACACGCCGTCGATCAGCCCTGCCGGGGCCGCCGACCGGAGGTTGCCGACCAGTTCGTTGGCCGAGTACTCCAGGCCGAGCATCACCAGCAGCAGGATGACGCCGATCTCGGCGCCCACCGCGAAGAATTCCTCGCTGGCACCCAGCGGGAGTAGCCCGCCGTGCCCGAAGGCCAGCCCGGCGAGCAGGTAGAGAGGGATTGGTGACAGACCTACCCGGCGGCTCAGCCGACCGAGGACGCCAAGAAGCAGCAGCAGCGCGCCGACTTCGACGAGCAGAGTGGTGGAATCGTGCATCCGCCTCAGCCGTCCGGGTCACTGTCGGCGAGGATGGCGGACACGCCGTCGAGACCCCTACGGGTCCCGACAACGACCACCACGTCGCCGGCCGCGAAGCGGAAGGAGGGGAGTGGCGAGACGATGACTTCGCCTTCGCGCAGCACCGCCACGATGGAGGCGCTGGTGCGGGTACGCGCCTTGGTGTCGCCGAGCCTCCGGTTGACGTACGGGGAACCGGCCGTGATGGCGATCTGCTCGGTGAGCAGACCGGCGGCCTGCTCGCGGAGCCCGGAGAGCTGGCCGAGCATCAGCGACGCGCCGAGGATGTCGGCCAGAGCTTCGGCCTCGTCGTCGGTCAGCGGAATGTCGGCCTGGCACGCGTCGGGGTCGTCGGGATCGTAGAGGACGAGATCACGGCGGCCGTTGCGGTGGGAAACGACGCCCAGGCGGCGTCCAGACTCCGTCACCAGATCGTGACGTACCCCGATCCCGGGTAAGGCGGTCTGCTCGACACGTACTCGCACCCTCCAAGGCTACCGCTTCGTGAACAGAGCGCAGATCTTGGACGGACAGCCCCTAGGAGAGAGCCGTCCACCGTGATCGACTCGGTTTTCAAGATGTCGCGGTGTCCTGGCGGTGCGGATACCGCGACTTTCTGAAAGTCGAGTGGATCAAGCGGTCGGTGCCCGCCCCGGTCGAGCGGAGCGGGCACCGGTCAATTCGGGTCAGCGGAGGCTGGCGAAGAACTCGCGGATGTCGGTGACCAGCACCTCGGTGGCCTGGTGGGCTGCGTAGTGGCCGCCGACGTCTCCCCCGGCCGTCGACGTCGGCCTCGTACGCCGTCCACCGGACGATGTTCGCGTGGTCCCGCTCGGCGAAGCGGCGGATGGACTGGAAGTCGCCGGGGAACATGGCCAGCGCGGTCGGAGCGGTGGTCGGCTCGGTCGGCGGCTCGCCGGCGTGCGCGTCCTCCCAGTAGAGCCGGATCGCCGAGGCGGCCGTGCCGGTGAACCAGTAGAGCGTCACGTTGGCCAGGATGAAGTCGGCGTCCAGGCTCTCGTCGAAGAGCTGGGCGTTCCAGGCGAGCAGCCCCACCGGCGAGTCGGCCAGCGCGAACGCCAGGGTCTGCGGCTGCTGACTGTGCACCTGATTGAAGGAGAACTTGTTCTCGTAGAACCACTGGAGGTGCCCGAGCGCCGC
Organism: Micromonospora sp. NPDC051227; assembly: GCF_044455385.1. NCBI lineage: Bacteria > Bacillati > Actinomycetota > Actinomycetes > Micromonosporales > Micromonosporaceae > Micromonospora > Micromonospora sp. NPDC051227. The sequence continues at coordinate 379,989 of NZ_JBITET010000003.1, read as the reverse complement.
CTGGTCGGCCTCGGAGAGCCCGGCGAACTCGGCCGGGTCGCCGGAGGGGAACGAGAAGAGCTGGGTGACGTGTACGCCGAGCACCCGCTCCGGATCGACCCGGCCCAGCTCCGGCGCGATCATCGAGCCTGCGTCGTTGCCGACTGCGCCGTAGCTGGCGTACCCCAGGCGGTCCATCAGCTCGGCCCAGGCGCGGGCGATGCGGAACCGGTTCCAGCCGGCGCCGCGGGTCGGGCCGGAGAAGCCGAAGCCCGGCAGTGACGGGACGACCACGTGGAAGGCCGGCGCGTCCGGGTCGGTCGGCTCGGTGAGCGGGGCGATCACGTCGAGGTACTCCAGCACCGAGCCGGGCCAGCCGTGGGTGAGCACCAGGGCTGTGGCGTCCGGCCGGGACGACCGGACGTGCAGGAAGTGGATCCGCTCGCCGTCGATCTCGGTGACGAACTGCGGGTGAGCGTTCAGGCGGGCCTCGACGGCACGCCAGTCGAACTCGCCCCGCCACCGGTCGACGAGGGCGCGCACCCGGTCGGTGCTCATCCCGTACGAGTCGCCGGTGCCGGTCAGGTGGGCGGGCCAGATGGTGCGGCCCAGCCGGTCGGCCAAATCGTCGAGGGCGGTCTGCGGGATCTCGACGCGGAACGGGCGGATCGCGGTGTCGCTCATGCCGGAACTCCTTCGGAACGGAATGTTTCGTTCTGCAATCACGATATCAGACCGGAACGATCCGTTCCACTGTTAGGCTGAGGGCATGTCAACGACTTCCGGCAAGACGCTGGGCGGTCGCCGCGCCCAGGCCGCCCGCAACGACGAGGTGATCCTCGAAGCCGCCCGCGCCGTCTTCCTCGACGACCCGAAGGCCCCGATCGCCGCCGTCGCCGAACGCGCCGGCGTCGGCATCAGCGCGCTCTACCGGCGGTACGCGGGCAAGGAGGACCTGCTGCGTCAGCTCTGCCACGACGGGCTGCGCCGGTACGTCGCGGAGGCCGAGACCGCCCTCGCCGAGCCGGACGACTGGGCCGCGTTCACCGATTTCCTGGCCCGGGTGGTCGACGCCGACGTGCACTCGCTCACCGTCCACCTGGCCGGCACCTTCACCCCGACCGAGGAGATGGGCCGGGACGCGATGCGCGCCGGTGAGTTGGCCACCGCCCTGTTCGATCGGGCCCACGCCAGCGGGCGGCTCCGCCCCGACGCTGTCGTACACGATCTGGGGTTGTTGTTGGAGGCGTGCGCCGCGGTCCGCGTACCCGATCCGGAGCGGACCCGCCAACTGCGCCGCCGGCAGCTCGCGGTCCTGCTGGCCGGCCTGTCGTCGGTGCCGGACGCGGACCCGCTGCCCGGCCCGCCCCCGGCGGCCGGCGAGTTCGACTGGCGGTGGCGGCGCCGGGAGTGACGGGCGTCACGCGCTAAGGTTGAGCGGAATACGCTCAACTCTGGTTGTGTCCAACCCAATGGACAACGCCGATCCGGGGGAGCCCATGAACACCGAAAGACTCACCACCAAGAGCCGCGAAACCATCACGGGCGCTGTCGCGCTGGCCAACCAGCGTGGTCACGCCACGGTGGAGCCGTGGCACCTGCTCCTGTCACTCCTGGACACCGACGGCTCGACCGCCACCGGCCTGCTGCGCGCCGTCGGGGCCGACCCGACCGAGCTGCGCCAGGCCGCCCAGCGCGCGGTCGACAACCTGCCGGCCGCCCGCGGCTCCAGCATCGCCGAGCCGACGTTGGCTCGGGAGTTCGTCAACGCCATCGGCGCCGCCGAGCAGATCGCCCGGCCGCTGGGCGACGAGTACACCTCCACCGAGCACCTGCTCGCCGGCCTGGCCCGGGTGGGCGGAGCGGTGTCCGGCGCGCTGAAGACCGCCGGTGCAACCGAGGAGGCTTTGGTCGCCGCCTTCCCGACCGTTCGCGGTGGGGACCGTCGGGTCACCACCGCCGACCCCGAGCAGACCTACCAGGCTCTCACCAAGTACGGCGTCGACCTCACCGCCAGCGCCCGGGACGGCAAGATCGACCCGGTCATCGGCCGGGACTCCGAGATCCGTCGGGTCATCCAGGTGCTCTCGCGGCGTACCAAGAACAACCCGGTGCTGATCGGTGAGCCCGGCGTCGGCAAGACCGCGATCGTCGAGGGCCTGGCCCAGCGGATCGTCACCGGCGACGTGCCCGAGTCCCTGCGCGACAAGAAGCTGATCTCGCTGGACCTCGGCGCGATGGTCGCCGGCGCGCAGTACCGCGGCCAGTTCGAGGAGCGACTGAAGTCCGTCCTGGAGGAGATCAAGAACTCCAACGGGCAGGTCATCACCTTCCTCGACGAGCTGCACACCGTCGTCGGCGCCGGCAAGGGCGAGGGCTCGATGGACGCCGGCAACATGCTCAAGCCGATGCTGGCCCGTGGTGAGCTGCGGATGGTGGGCGCCACCACGTTGGACGAGTACCGCGAGCACATCGAGAAGGACCCGGCGCTGGAGCGCCGTTTCCAGCCGGTGCTGGTCGGTGAGCCCACCATCGAGGACACCATCGGCATCCTGCGCGGGCTCAAGGAGCGCTACGAGGTCCACCACGGCGTACGGATCACCGACGCCGCGCTGGTGGCCGCCGCGACGCTGTCCGACCGTTACATCACCGACCGGTTCCTGCCGGACAAGGCGATCGACCTGGTCGACGAGTCCGCGTCCCGGCTCCGGATGGAGATCGACTCCCGTCCGGTCGAGGTGGACGAGATCGAGCGGGCGGTCCGCCGGTTGGAGATCGAGGAGATGGCCCTGGCCAAGGAGCCGGACGCCGCCTCGGCCCAGCGGTTGGAGCGGCTCCGCAAGGAGTTGGCCGACAAGCGCGAGCAGCTCACAGTGCTCTCCGAACGCTGGCAGACGGAGAAGAGCCACATCACCAAGCTCTCCACCGCCAAGGAGGAGTTGGAACGCCTCGGCGGTGAGGCCGAGCGGGCGGAGCGGGACGGCGAGCTGGAACGCGCCGCCGAGCTGCGCTACGGCCGGATTCCCGCCCTGAAGGTCGAGCTGAAGCAGGCCGAGGAGGAGCTGGCCCAGCTCCAGGCCGACGGCGCGATGCTCAAGGAGGAGGTCGGCGCGGACGACATCGCCGCGGTGGTCGCCTCCTGGACCGGCATCCCCGCCGGCCGCCTGCTGGAGGGTGAGACGGCCAAGCTGCTGCGGATGGAGGAGTCGCTGGGCGGCCGGGTGGTCGGCCAGGCCGAAGCGGTCGGCGCGGTTTCCGACGCGGTACGCCGTGCCCGGGCCGGTATCGCCGACCCGGATCGCCCGACCGGCAGCTTCCTCTTCCTCGGCCCCACCGGCGTCGGCAAGACCGAGCTGGCCAAGGCTCTCGCCGAGTTCCTCTTCGACGACGAGCGGGCCATGGTCCGCATCGACATGAGCGAGTACGGCGAGAAGCACTCGGTCGCTCGCCTGGTCGGTGCCCCGCCCGGCTACGTCGGTTACAACGAGGGTGGTCAGCTCACCGAGGCGGTGCGCCGACGGCCGTACTCGGTGGTGCTGCTGGACGAGGTGGAGAAGGCCCACCCGGACGTCTTCGACGTGCTGCTCCAGGTGCTCGACGACGGCCGGCTCACCGACGGCCAGGGCCGCACTGTGGACTTCCGCAACGCGATCCTGATCCTCACGTCCAACCTCGGGTCGTCGGTGATCAGCGACCTGACGCTCGCCGACGAGCAGCGCCGGGAGGGTGTGCTGGCCGTGGTCCGGTCGCACTTCAAGCCGGAGTTCCTCAACCGGCTGGACGACATCGTGGTCTTCGCCTCGCTGCGCGGGGACGACCTGCGCTCCATCGTCGACATCCAGCTGGACCGGATGCGAAACCGTCTTGCGGACCGCCGACTGGCACTGGACGTCGCCGAGTCCGCCCGTCAGTGGCTGGCCGAGCACGGCTACGACCCGATCTACGGTGCGCGACCGCTCCGTCGCCTGGTCCAGACCGCAATCGGAGACCAACTGGCGAAGGCCCTCCTGTCCGGCCAGATCCGCGACGGCGAAACGGTGAAGGTGGACCGCGCCACCGAAACCAACACCCTCTCCGTAACCGCCGCCTGATCCGTCGCACCCGGGCCGATCCCGCCTCGCAGGCGGGGTCGGCCCGACCCGTTCTGCGCCCCCACCGGCGCCCCACCGGGACGCTCCGTAGCTGCCGTATCACCAGACAATGATGTGTTTCTCCAGGTGCGCGGGGTTGTTACCGTTCCCGCCGACGCACTTGGGAGGTGGTCGGCATGAACGGTCCCGTGGCTTACCTGGTGACGACGCTGGGGTGTCTGATCGGAGTCGCCGGGGTCGTGGTGGCGGTGGTGGCGGTACGCAAGGGCCGTACTGCCGCCCGACCGGCGGCACCCGTAGACCCGTTCCGGGACACCGACAGTGACGCGCTCCGCGGCGACCCGCGCAGGCTCAAGCCCGGCGACATCGTCGAGATCCGCCGGGTGTCGTACGCGGTCCGGGGCTCGGTGCATCTGAATGAGGGCGGCTGGAGCTGGGCCGAGCACCTGCTGGACACCGTCGAGGGCGACAAGCGCTGGCTCTCCGTGGAGGAGGACCCGGACCTGGAGCTGGTGCTGTGGACCGCCGAGCCGGCCGCCACGATCACCCCGGGTGCGTCCACCCTCGACTTTGCCGGCCGCCGCTACGCCTCGGAGGAGTCCGGTCAGGCCTGCTTCACGGCCACCGGCAGCACCGGCCTCGACCCCAGTGGCACCCTTCGATACCACGACTACCGGGCCCAGGGCGGCGAACGGCTTTCCTTCGAGGCGTACGGCCAGGCCGGCTGGGAGGTCGCCCGGGGCGAGCAGTTGCACCGCGCCGACGTGATGGTGTACCCGCAGGCCGGGCCGGAGGCCAGCTGACGTGTTGGTGAGCCTCCACACCCAGTACGTCGACACCTGCGCCGCCGACCTGAGCCTGGCACTCGGCGGCCCGGAGCGGCCCGCGCTGCACGTCCGCGACCTCACGCTGCCCGGGGACGTCCGGCTGCGGCTGCGCCTGCTCGGCGCGTCCCACCAGGTAGTGCTGGCCGAACCCGGCGGTGCGGCCGGACTCACCGAGACGGTCGCCTGCCTGCCTGGTCGACCGCCGCACCTACCCGGCGCCCTGCACGACGAGGCGGGCGGCTACCGCTTCACCGCCAGCGTGCTGCGCCCCACCGACGGTGATTTGCACACCCGGATCGCCGGGCTCCGCGCCGACCTGGCCGACGACCCGTACGCCCTGGTCGGAGTCTTTCCCGGTGACCCGGACGCGGTCACCGCGCTGGCCGTGCGCACCGACCTGCCGCACCGGTCGGTCGGCTGGCGTACCTGGCACGCGTACCCCCAGACCAATGAGCTGGTCCTGACCGAGACGGTGGTGGCACTGCGATGACGTACCGACGCTGGTTCGTGGTGGGCGCGGCGGCCGCCGTGGTCGGCGTGCTGGTCGCGACCTTCGCGCTTGTCAACGGCACCTTCTCCCCGCGCGCCTACGTGCAGGACAAGTATTCGCGAGCGGCCAGCCGGGACATCGGCCGGGAAGCGACCGCGTACACCTCGTCCAAGTCACCGGCCACTGTCGCCAAGGAACTGACCGACGCGTGGAAGCCGTCCGACCGGTACGCCGACGGCAGCGGCGTCTACCTGCGCTACGACGACGACTCGGTGGTGATCCTGCCGATCGCCGCCGGCTCGGTGATCCTGCTCGAGGACATGGACACCGCTCACCCCCGCTACCACTCGACCGTCGGGTCGTACTGGGGCTGGGGACGCGGCAGCAGCGTTCGGGGCGGCGGCCCCGGCGCCGGCAAGTAGCCCGACGCCCGACCCTTCACCTGGAGCCCCTCCGTGCAGAACCTCGTCACCGACCTGCTGGCCACCCTCGCCTTCGGCGCGGTCGGCGTCGTCCTCATGGGCGTCGGCTACGCGCTGGTCGACCTGACCACTCCTGGCAGGCTCCACGAACTGATCTGGACCGAGCGTAACCGCAACGCGGCGCTGCTGCTCGCGTCCAACCTGCTCGGCGTCGGCACCATCGTGGTCGCGGCGATCGTCGCCAGCGACGACGACTTCGCCCTGGGGCTGGTCGGCGCGGCGGCGTACGGGATCGTCGGTCTGGTCATCATGGCCGCCGCGTTCCTGCTGCTCGACGCGGTGACCCCGGGCCGGCTCGGCGAGCTGCTGGTCGACCCGGAGCCGCACCCCGCCGTGTGGGTGTCGGCAGTGGTGCACCTGGCCACCGGCGCGATCATCGCCGCCGCGATCCTCTGATGACCGGGGGACCGCGACCGGGCGGTGCCAGCCGGCCGTACCCGGGGCAGTCATGAGCACCGGGGCGCCGCCGGTGCTCGACGGCGGCACCGAGGCCCGGCCGCACTGGCGGCTGGCCCGCGCGGCGGTGCTGGTCGCGGTCTTCGTCTGCGCCGCCTGCGGGCTGGTCTACGAGCTGGCCCTGGTCGCGCTCGGCAGCTACCTGATCGGCGACACCATCGGGCAGGCGTCGATCGTGCTCGGCGTGATGGTTTTCGCGATGGGGGTCGGCGCGCTGGTCGCGAAGCCGTTGCAGCCCCGGGCCGCCGCTGCGTTCGCGGTGATCGAACTGACCCTGGCCCTGCTCGGTGGTCTGTCCGTGCTCGGCCTCTACGCCGCCTTCGCCTGGCTCGACCTGTACGGCCCGGCGCTGGTCGGCACCGCCTTCGTGCTGGGCCTGCTGATCGGCGCGGAGATTCCGCTGCTGATGGTGATGCTGCAGCGCATCCGCGAGCAGGCCGCCGGCAGTGCGGTGGCCGACCTGTTCGCCGCCGACTACGTCGGCGCGCTGCTCGGCGGGCTCGCCTTCCCGTTCCTGTTGATCCCCGTCTTCGGCCAGCTCAAGGGTGCTCTGGTGGTCGGCGCGGTGAACGCGGTGGCCGGTCTCGCCCTGGTCTGCACGGTGTTCCGAAGGGAGCTGAGCCGCCGGGCCCGGCTCGTCCTCGGCGCCGGCTCTGTCGTGGTCGCGCTCTGCCTGGGGTACGCCTGGGTGACCGCCGCCGACTTCGAGGTGACCGCCCGGCAGCAGCTCTACCGGGACCCCGTGGTGTACGCCGAACGCTCCCGGTACCAGGAGATCGTGCTGACCCGGTCGGTGCGGGAGGTCGGCCACGCCGACACCGACCTGCGGTTGTTCCTCAACGGTGATCTCCAGTTCAGCTCGGTCGACGAGTACCGCTACCACGAGGCGCTGGTGCATCCGGCGATGGGCGGCCCGCGCGGCGACGTACTGGTTCTCGGTGCCGGCGACGGCCTCGCCGTCCGGGAGATCCTGCGATACCCGGACGTCCGTCGGGTGACAGTGGTCGACCTCGACCCGGCGGTGGTGGCGCTGGCCAGCACCGTGCCGCAGCTGCGGGCGCTCAACGGCGGCTCGCTCGACGACCCCCGCGTACGGGTGCTGAACACTGACGCGTTCGGCTGGCTGCGCACCGCCGCCGAGCGCTTCGACGTGGTGGTCGCCGACCTGCCCGACCCGGACGAGACGGCCACCGCCAAGCTCTACACCGTCGAGTTCTACGCGCTGATCAGGTCGGTGCTCGCGGAGCAGGGACGGCTGGTGGTGCAGTCCGGCTCGCCGTACTTCGCGCCCCGCTCATACTGGTCGATCGATGCGTCGGTGCGGGAAGCCGGCTTCGCCACAGTGCCGTACCACGTCGACGTACCGTCCTTCGGCGACTGGGGTTTCCTGCTCGCCACGGCGGGAACCGTCCCGCCGGTGCTGGAACTGCCGGCCGACGCGCCCCGGCTGCGTTTCCTCGACCCGGACGTGCTGCGGGCGGCGGCGGCCTTTCCCGCCGACCGCGCCCGCCTGAACGTGCCCCCCAGCACCCTGCTCCAACCGAGGGTCCTCGACTATGCCCGCGCAGAGTGGCGCGGCTACTGACCCCCACCACCTGGCGCCTGAAGAAGGCGGCTGTGTCAGGAGAGAGTCCGCTCATGGCGCAAACCTCTTGATTAACGGGGTGGAGTGGGTGCGGACGGGGAAAGGGTGGAGGCATGTTTGGGATGCGGAAGGCTTGGGAGCGCGAATTGGCCGCGGCCGTCGACGAGTTGGTGGCGGCTGACACGCTGGCTTTTGGTGGGGTGGGGATCGCGGGCACGCTGTTGCCGGTGACCGAGGCGTACCACCGGGTCGAGGCCGCCCTCAGCGACCACCCCGAGGAGGTACGCCGCCAGCTCGACCGGGTGCTGGCCGACGGCACACCCGCCGGCCGGGCGTACGCGGCCACGCTGTTGGAGCGGGTCGACCCGGAGGCGGCCCGAGCGGCCTGGACGTCGCTGCGGGACGACCCGAGCGAATTCACCACCTTTGTCGGCTGTGTGATGGATCGCGAAACCCTGGGCACCTACGCCAGTCGGCGGCTCGCCGCAGCATGATCCAATCGTCGGTCGTTGCTGTCCGATTGGTTGTGCCGGTCGCCGACGCCGCGCCGTACGTTGCGAGCCGTGAGCCCACCGGCCACCGCGCCGCGTCCGACCGGCCCGCCGACGACGCCACCCGAGGACGGACCCGACGGCCTCCGTTAGCTGAGCTGTCGGCCACAGCGCGGGCCTTCCTGGTGCCGAGGGTTGTTACCGTCTGCGCCGACGTACCTGGGGAGGTGGTCGGGTGGACGCGCTTGTGACGTGCCTGGTGGCGGCTGTTGCCGTAGTCGCGGTGGTCGGGGTCGTCGGGCGGGCCCGCCGGCGGGCGACGGGCCGGCCCGACGGCCGGCCGGCCGAGCCGCCGCGCGACGGCCCGCTCCGCCTGACTCCTGGCGACCGCGTGCGGATCCGCGAGCGGGAGTACGCGGTGAGCGCCACGATCCGCCTAATCGAGGGCGACTGGAGCTGGGTGCAGCACCTCCTCGACGACGACTCCGGCACCCGCCACCGGCTCTCCGTGGAGGACGGCCCCGAACTCGAGCTGGTGCTCTGGACCGCCGAGCCGGGCGCCACCGTCACTCCGGGCGCCCCGACCATCGAACTCGGCGGGCGGCGCTACACCTGGGCCGAGACCGGGCAGGCGCGTTACACCGCCACCGGAGAGACCGAGTTGCCGTCGACCGGGACGATGCGCTACCACGACTACCAGTCCGGTGGCGCCGCGCGGCTCTCCTTCGAGGCGTACGGCGAAGAGGGCTGGCGGGTCGCCCGCGGAGACCTGCTCGACCCCGCCGACCTGACGATCCGCCCGCCCCGTGCCTGAGGCCCGCTGAGCCGGACCGGGCGGACGCGCCGGGCTCGTCACGGCATGCCGAACTGGCCGGTTGTCGATACGGTGTGGGCGCGATCTTAGGGAAGGAGAATCGTGGTCGATTCCCAGAGCACGCCGGCCCGTCAGCGGCCATCCATTGTGTCGATTTCCAGTTACCTGCTCTTCCTGTTCCTGGCACTCCAGGTGATCAGTCTGATCATCACGCTCAGCACCTTCAGCAAGACGCGGGACGCGCTCCGTGCGGCGTACGAGGGCAGCGCCACCGACGGTGAACAGGTGGCCGACGTCTTCGCCGTCATCGGCATCGGCGGGAGCATCGTCCTGCTGCTGCTCGCGGTCGTGCTGGGCGTGCTGGCCCTGTTCAACAACCAGGGCCGCAACGGCGCCCGGATCACCACCTGGATCGTCGGCGGCATCATGGTCTGCTGCGTGGGCGGTGGCCTGCTCAGCAACGCGGCCGGCGGTTTCAACACCGGTGGCGGGACTACCGGCGACGGGCCGAGCCCGGAGGAGATCCAGCGTCGCCTGGAGGAGGCCCTGCCCTCCTGGGTCACTCCGGTCAGCCTCCTGCTCGGCGTGCTCAGCCTGATCGCGCTGATCGCGGCGCTGGTCCTGCTGGCGCTGCCGAAGGCGAACCCGTTCTTCCGCAAGCCCACCGCGGGCTGGGAGCCGCCGACCCCGGGCGCCAGCTACCCGGGTAACCCGCAGGCGCCCGGCCAGCCGGGCTACCCGCAGGCATCGGGTGAGCCGGGTTATCCGTCGAGTGGGGAGCCGAGCTACCCGCCGCCACCGGCCGCGAACCGGCCGGACGACACGCCGCCCACGGATCGGCCCGGGTCAACCCCGCCGCCGACCAGCTGACGGCTCGATAAGCACGACGCCGACGATCCCTCCGAGTAGGTTGCAACCCGACGCCTACCGGAGGGATTCGTCGTGTCGTACCCGGAATCGGCACCGGCCCGCCGGCCCGCCGCCGTCCTGTCGGCCGCGACAGTGCTGTTGGTGATGGCTGTAGCCGCGCTCGCGTACGCAGTGGCCGACCTGGTGGTGCTGGGCGGGACGGTCGACGCGTTCCGCTCCGCCGCCCGCGACACCTCGGCGAGCCCGGAGCAGATCGACGACGTGGTGACTCTGCTCCGCGCGTCAGCGGTGCTGTCCGCGGTGGTTGCGGTGCTCTCCGCGCCGCTGCTCGCCGGCCTGGCCCTCGGGCTGCTGACCGGTCGCAACGGTGTCCGGGTGGCGACCTGGGTGGTCAGCGGGCTCGGCCTGCTGGCCGGCTGCTGCAGCGTCGCGGTTGTCGTCGGCGAACGGTCCGCGCCACTGCAACTGGGCTCCGGCGAGCAGGCTCTCGCCGAGTTGCTGGGTCTGATCGGCGACGCGTACCCGTCCTGGTGGATCCCGCTCAACGCCGGGCTTTCCGTCGCACAGGCGCTCGGTTACCTTGTAGTAGCTACGCTGCTGGCGCTGCCGACGGCGAACAGCTGGTTCGGCCGCCACCGCTCGACGGCGCCAACCGCACCGCCCATGTTCACGCCCGCCCCGCACCAGCCCCCGTCGGGGCCGCATACGCCCCCGTTCCCGCCCAGGTGAGGACCACTCCGTGACGCTCGACCCCACGACTGCCGAGCGCCGAGCCCTGATCACCGGGGCCACCGCCGGCATCGGCGCGGCGTTCACGCGACGACTGGCCGCCGACGGCTGGCACCTGGTGCTCGTTGCCCGCGACGCGGCGCGGCTTACCGAATTGGCCACCGAGCTGGGTTCCACGTACGGACGCGAGGTGGAGACGATCCCGGCGGATCTGTCCACCGACGACGGCTGCGCCATCGTGGAACAGCGGCTCGCCGACGGCAGCCCGGTGCACCTGCTGGTCAACAATGCGGGGATCAGCCTGAACAAACCGTTCCTGCGCTCGACTGCTGAGGACGAGGCACGACTGTTGCGACTCAACGTGCACGCGGTCATGCGGTTGACCCTGGCGGCGCTGCGACCGATGACTGAACGGCGAAATGGGGCAGTGATAAATGTCTCTTCGGTCGCCGGTTTCGGTACGGCCATGCCCGGATCGACGTACTCCGCCAGCAAGGCGTGGGTCACCAACTTCAGTGAGTCCGTCGGGCAGTCGGCGCGGCCGTTCGGCGTTCAGGTGATGGCTCTCTGCCCCGGCTACACGCGCACCGAATTCCATCAGCGGGCTGGCATCAACATGTCCAAGACGCCGGAGTGGCTGTGGCTGCGGGCCGAGGATGTGGTGGACGAAGCCCTGCGTGACCTGCGCAAAGGCAAGATGGTCAGCATCCCGGCGTGGAAGTACAAGGTGGTCGTCGCAGGCATGCGACACGCGCCGCGGTGGCTGCTCCAGGCGGTCGCTCGGGACACCCGCGGCCGGATCGGTCGCGACGAGCGCTGAGCTTCGACCGGCCCGCCGAACCCCAGCGAGTGGTGGGACGGCGTTGGCGCGCCGCTGTCGGGCCAGTTGCTGAGCGTAGTCGAACATCGCCAGTCATCGGTTCCCCTGAGGGCTGATCAGGGTGGACCCCGCACGCAGCGTTCAGAGTTGCGCAGTAACCTCTATCGCCATGGGGGACCACGACGACCTGCGTAAATTCATTACCGACCTGGCTGTCGTCCACGGACGGGTCGTGCTCTCGTCGGGGCGCGAGGCAGACTGGTACGTGGATCTGCGCCGCGTCACGCTCCATCACCAGGCCGCTCCTCTGGTCGGCCGGGTGATGCTCGACCTCACCGCCGACTGGGAGTTCGACGCCGTCGGGGGCCTCACCCTGGGCGCGGACCCTGTCGCGCTCTCGATGCTGCACGCCGCCGCTCCGACCGGCCGGGCTCTGGACGCCTTTGTGGTGCGCAAGGCGGGCAAGGCTCACGGTCTTCAGCGGCGGATCGAGGGACCGGAGGTGGCTGGCCGCCGAGTGTTGGCGGTGGAGGACACATCCACGACGGGCGGAAGTGTTTTGACCGCTGTCGAAGCGCTTCGCGAGGCCGGGGCGGAAGTCGTGGGCGTGGTGGTTATTGTTGATCGAGGCGCCGGCGACGCGGTGCGAGCCGCCGGATTGCCGTACCGGGCGGCCTATACGTTGGCTGACCTCGGCCTTGTGGCGTAAAAGTCTGCCGATTCGGATCTGCTGATATGCAGGCGGATCGATGCTGCTGGTGGAAGGATGGAATACGTGGGAACTGCGTTGGCCGAAATGACTATGCCTCAGATCTCGCCGCTAAACGGCGAGCCGATCGAACGTGCCGATGCCGAGCGTCTCGCCGGGGTCCTCAAGGCCCTTGCTGATCCTGCTCGGTTGCGGCTGCTCAGCCTGATCCAGTCGGCCCCCGAGGGCGAGGCGTGCGTCTGTGACCTGACGGCGCCGCTCGGCCTCTCTCAGCCGACGGTCAGTCATCACCTGCGTATCCTCACCGAGGCTGGCTTGTTGCAGCGGGAGAAGCGCGGTGTCTGGGCCTACTACAGCCTGGTCCCGAGTGCGATCGCCACGATCGCCGACCTGCTGACCCCGCCGCGTAAGCGGGCCACCAAGAAGGCCCGCTGACGTAGGCACTGCACGCCGTCCCGAGCCGGGGCGGCGGTCCGGTGGCGAGCCAGGGGTGGCGCCACCGGGGGTTGATACCTGCTCGTCCCCGGCCGCACCGCCGGAGGCCGGGCTCGACATGCCGACGGCCGACCCCCTCACCAGGGGGCCGGCCGTCGTCGTACCGCTCAACGGTCCTGACCGTGCTCCGGGCGCTGACGGCCGTGCTGGTGCCCGTCGTGGTCGAACGCCTCGCGGGCCGCCTCCACGGCGCCGGCGGCACTGGCCGCCGCGACCACCGCGACCGCCTCGCCGCGCTTACGAGCCCGCCGGTCGCGCAGGAACTCGAAGAAGATCGGCAGCACCGAGATCAGAATGATCAGGGCCACCACCGGCAGGATGTAGTGGTCGATCTTGTCGCCGATGGCCTGGTAGATCTGCTCGGCAAGTAGGTAGCCGATCAGCAGGATGCCGTCCACCCAGAGCACCGCGCCGACGATGTTCCAGAGCAGGAACTTCTTGGCCGGCATGCCGAGCGCGCCCGCGACCGGGTTGAGGAACGTCCGGACGATCGGAATGAAGCGCGCGAGCACGACGGCCTTCGCCGGGCCGAACTTCTGGAAGTAGTACTCGGCCTTCTCCACGTACTCCTTCTTGAAGAGCCGGGAGTTCGGCCGCTCGAACATCGGCCGGCCGTACCGCGCGCCGAGCCAGTGCCCCAGCTGTGCGCCGACGATCGCGCAGATCGGACCACCGATCAGCAGGCCGGCAAGGGAGAGGCGGGTGCCGTCGCCGAAGATCGCGTCCGCCACCGGTGACGAGGCGACCCCGGCGAGGAACAGCAGCGAGTCACCCGGGAAGAAGAAGCCCACCAGCAGGCCGGTCTCGGCGAAGAGGATCACCCACACGCCGATCAGCCCGAAGGTCTGCAACAGGTCCTTGGGATCGAGCGGGTTCAGGGCGACGCTCTCCACGAGAGCGCGGGTCTTCTCAGCTGTGTCCACGGCCACAAAGGGTACCGAAGCCCAAGGTTTCGGCCGCGCCGGACCGGCCCGTCACCACCCGCCCGCGCCGTGGGGTCCAACGACGGTGCCCCGCCGACCGTGGTGGTCGACGGGGCACCGGTGGTGCGGGGTGGGTCAGGCGACGAAGCGGGTCCGGCGGCGCTTGGCCACCAGGTAGCCGCCGACGCCCGCGGCGAGCAGCAGCGCGCCGAGGCCGGCGATCAGCCCGGTGGACTGACCGGTGATCGGCAGCGAGCCGCCGTCGCCGTCGCCGTCGCCGTCGCCACCGCCCGTGCCGCCGGCCGCGTTGACCAGGATCTTGGCGACGTCGTTGGCCGGCTTCAGGTCGTCGGTGAAGCCCTCGCACTCGCACTTGGCGTTGATGGTGACGGTGCCCGCCGCGTTTGCGATCACCTTGTCGATCCGGAGGCCGATGTCGACCAGCTGCTTCTCGCCGACACCGATGAAGATGTCCGGGTAGCAGCGGTAGAGCTTCGCGCCCGGCTTGCCGGCGTTCTCCCAGTCCTGCTGGTCGCCGTCGAGCGGCGCGCAGAACTCGGGAACCTCGACTGCGGTGGTGCCCTCCGGAACGGCGATGTCAATCTTGGTGACCGGCGTGCCCGAGCGACCGAAGTCAAGCGCGGCCGGTCCGTCGTTGCGAACTCCGACGGAGGCCATGACCACGTCGCCGGCCTTGCCGGTCAGCTGGCCGCCGGCCGCCACCAGGTCCGTGCCGTTCTTGCCGGTGACCTTGACGGACATGCCGGACCAGTTGTTCATCGGGTCGGTGTCAGCCTGGAAGCCGCGCGCCCCCATCTTGGACGGGACCTCCGGAAGGCTCAGGACCGGACCGTTGCCGGGCTTCCCAACCGAGATGCCCCCGGCCTCGAGGTAGGAGTTGAAGTCCTCGAACTCGGCGATCGTCATCCAGTTGTAGTAGCCGTACTCGCTGCCCGGCGCGTAGGTGTCCTTGCCGAGCACGTAGGACAGCGAAACCGAGCGGGCCGCTCCGGCGGCGGTTACCTCGTCGAAGGCGCAGGTCCGCAGGTGACCGTCCTCGTAGGTGCAGTTGCTGTACTGCTTCTCGGGGCGGATCGCGTAGTCCAGGTCGAAGACCGCGACCGCTCCCTTGGCGGCGGTCTTGCCAGCGTTGCTGAGCGTCAGCGGAGCGCTGAACGTGCCGCCAGGAGCGGACGAGATGTTGGTCTCCTCGCCCGGGGCGGCCAGGTCGACGCCCTCGCCGATCCGCAGCTTGGCGGTGTGGCTGGCCGGAGCGAGGCCCTCGGCGCTGACCGTGACCTTGAGGTTGCCGGTGTCGCCGTCGGCAGCCTTCGCGGCCGGCGTCAGGGCCACCTCGAAGAGGCCGCCGAAGGCCCACTCCTCGAGACCGATCTCGAAGGGGTCGGTGCAGACCAGAACACCGGCCTCCGGCGACTTGCAGTCGAAGCTCGACGATTCGGGCTTGACCTGGACGACACCGCTCAGGTCCCGGTAGTCGTAGGTGACAGTGAGGCCTTCGACCACCACCGGCTCGGAGGCGAACAGGAGGGGGGAGTCGATCTTGCCTTCGGACCCTGCGGCAATTGTGGTGTCGCTGAAATAGACGCCCAGTTCGATGGGCGCCTCCTTGGCGGCGACGGCCGGGCTGGCGGCTGCGGCGACGAACGCGCCTGCTACGCCCAGTCCGGCGAGCCAACGCCGGGTGGAGTGGGTGAGCATGAGGGGGGTTCCTCCAGTTGGGGGATCAGGTGGAGCCTGCGGATCTTAAGGAATTGCTAAGGCTGACTGCAGCCCCCAAAGCCACCCGCTGAGCAAGACGAACCAAAAGGTTGATCAGAGTCACCGCAATGTTCGGTCGGTCCGCCTCCGTCATCTGAGGCAGGAGCCCTCGGGAGGTGCGGTGACGTACGAGGAGTTCGCGGACACGCGGCTGGCCCCGCTACTGCGGTACGCGGTGATGCTGACCGGCGAACCACACCAGGCCCAGGATCTGGTCCAGGAGACCATGGTCCGGGTCCAGCTCAACTGCGTCGGTCGAGCGAGCGGATCCAATCAGGCGGCGAAGCGGCTGCCTTGGCGTCGGGCGAGCAGGTAGCAGCCCACACCGGTGACGAGTAGCAGGGCGCCGATGCCGGCGATCAGGTCGGTGGGGGCGCCGGTGATGGGCAGCGAACCGCCGCCACCGCCTCCATCGCCGTCGCCTTGGCCCCCGCCGCCCTGGGCCGCGTTGACCACGATGGTGGCCCTGTCGTTGGCCGGTTTGATTTCGTCCTGGAAGCCGCCGCCGGCGGGGCACTCGCACGGCGCGTTGACCCGCACCGCGCCCCGGGCGTTGGGGATGACCTTGTCGATGCGCAGCCGGAACTTCATGGTGTAGGTCTGCCCGGCCACCAGGAGCATCTCCGAGGCGCACAGGTACGTGCGGGTGGTGTCCTGCCGCAACCAGCAGTTGGCGGGGACCTCGACGGCGGTGGTGCCCGGCGGTAGCTCGACGTCGGTGTGGGTGGCGGCCTCGAAGTCTCCGTTCGTTCGGTCGAGCGTCGCCGGGCCGTTGTTCCGGAAGCCGACGGTCGCCGTGACGACGGCGCCGACAGTGCCCTTGAGCGTGGCGCCGATCGCCGCGAGGTCGGTGCCGTTCCTGCCGGTGGCCTTGATGGTCCACCCGGTGTAGTCGTAACCCGGGCCGACGTCGGTCTGGTCGGCCTGCCGCACCCTGCCGGGTGCCTCGGCCAGAGTCAGTTTCGGGCCGCCGCCGGGGGTGGCCGCCTGTGCGCCGACGGCCGCCCGCACCCGGGTCAGGTCCTCGAAGTCGGCAGTGGTCATGAACTGGGCGTAGCCGGAGTGGTTGGCCGGCGCGTAGGTGTCCTTGGCGAGTTCGAGGTTCAGCGTGGTGGCCAGCCCGGTACCCACCGGGATGTCCTCGTCGAACTGGCAGGAGACGAGGTGGTCGTCGGAGTAGCGGCAGTTGCTGAACCGGTCCTTGGTTCGGATCGAGTAGGGGAGGTCGAAGACCGCGACGAATCCGTTGACGGTCTTGTCGCCGGCGTTTGCCACGACCAGCGGTACCGTGAACTTCCCACCCGGCTTGGCGGAGAGGCTGGTGAACGGCCCGCCGGCCAGGTCGACCCCCTCGCCGACCCGGACCCGGGAGGTGTAGCTGCCGCGCCGCCCGCCGGCCGCCTGGAAGCTGA
Source organism: Micromonospora sp. NPDC051227 (assembly GCF_044455385.1). Lineage (NCBI taxonomy): Bacteria > Bacillati > Actinomycetota > Actinomycetes > Micromonosporales > Micromonosporaceae > Micromonospora > Micromonospora sp. NPDC051227. The sequence goes on along the minus strand of NZ_JBITET010000003.1, from coordinate 363,037 downwards.
CCGCTACGTCGCCGGAGTCGCCGAGCTGCGCATCTTCGGTGAGGCCGAGGTGCACCCGCTTGGCCCCGTTGCGGTAGATCCCGCTGCCGAGCGGCGGCATCTCGTACAGGACGACATCGGAGGGTTCCGTGCAGACGAGAACGCCCGGCTCCGGCGCGGTGCACTCCTGACCGTCGGCAGGAGTCACAGTGATCTTGTTGGCCAGAGAGCGGTAGTCGTACCGCACGGAGACGTCGGTGAGGACCGTCGGCTCGTCGGCGTACAGCAACAGGCCGCGGATGGTCGCTTCCGAGCCGACGGCCAGGGTGGCGTCCTGGAAGTAGGGCTCGATCGTGGGTGCGGCGACGGCGGGGGCGGCGGAGGCGGCGATCAACGCGCCTGTGGCGCCGAGCCCGGTCAGCCAGCGGAGCGAGTGCTTGAGCATTGGGGTCCTCCCGTGGGGGTACAGGTGGCGCTCGTCCAACCTAGGGACGCCCGGACTCCTTCGGTAACCCCCCGTCGGATCGATATTTGTCTAATGACCCGAACGGCTGAGCACCAGTGTCGCAACGGGCAGCTGACCCCGCGACGGAGTCAGCGGTAGTCGTCCTCGTCCCCGGTGACCACCCGGGCCTGCTCCATCGCGTCCCAGTCGTCGACCTCCAGGCCGCGGTGCGGCTCACTGTCGACGTCGGCCGGGCCGGCGATGGTGGCCTGCTCGACCGCGTCGGCCGGGTCCGCCTCGGGGTCGCGTTCGTCGGGCGCGAGGTGGTCGCCGGGGGTGAAGTCCTCGTCGGGCTGACCCATCATCCCTCCCGGGGGGCTCGGGGCACGGTTTCCACCCACCGTACGGGTTGGGCCGGCGCACCGCCCGGAAGCGGAGTAGGCGGAATCAGCCCTCGGCGACGCGACCCGGTGCCAGGATGGTGCCGTGGGCTTCCTCATCAGACTGGCGATCACCGCAGTCGCGTTGTGGATAACCACGCTGATCGTCCCCGGTGTCGACGTGCACGGTCGCTCGGGTGGCAACACCGTCCTCACCCTGATCGTGGTAGCCCTGATCTTCGGCGTGATCAACGCGGTGCTCAAGCCGGTGATCCGGGTCGTCGGTTGTGTGTTCTACCTGCTGACCCTGGGCCTGTTCGCGCTGGTGGTCAACGCGTTGCTGTTCCTGCTCACCGACCGGATCGCCCGCGGGCTCGACCTGCCGTTCCAGGTGGACGGATTCTGGCCGGCGTTCTGGGGAGCCATCGTGATGACCGTGGTGACCTGGCTGATCAGCGTCATCGTGCCGGACAACCTGGACCGGCGGTGAACTGCCAGCACCCGGGTCGGTTGTTCCGGCGCACCTCACCTACGGGATACTTCGGGGCGGAGGACAGCGCGGTCCGGCGCACAAATGAAGAACAGCGGCCAGCACGGCCGAGAGTGGTAAGTAAGGAGCACATCACATGCCCATCGCTTCCCCCGAGGCTTACGCGGAGATGCTGGACCGCGCCAAGGCTGGCCGGTACGCGTACCCCGCGATCAACGTGACCTCCTCCCAGACGCTGAACGCGGCGCTCAAGGGTTTCGCCGACGCGGAGAGCGACGGCATCATCCAGGTCTCCACCGGTGGCGCCGAATACCTCTCCGGCCCCTCGATCAAGGACATGGTCACCGGCGCGGTCGCGTTCGCCGCGTACGCGCACGAGGTCGCCAAGAAGTACTCGGTCAACATCGCCCTGCACACCGACCACTGCCCGAAGGACAAGCTGGACAAGTTCGTCCGTCCGCTGATGGGCATCTCGCAGGAGCGGGTGAAGCGCGGCGAGGAGCCGCTGTACCAGTCGCACATGTGGGACGGCTCGGCCGTGCCGGTCGCGGAGAACCTTGAGATCGCCGCGCAGCTGCTCGACGAGGCCGCCAAGGCCAAGATCGTCCTTGAGATCGAGGTCGGCGTCGTCGGTGGCGAGGAGGACGGCGTCGAGAACGCCATCAACGACAAGCTCTACACCACCACCGATGACGGCCTGGCCATGGTCGAGGCGCTCGGCCTCGGCGAGAAGGGCCGCTACATGGCGGCGCTGACCTTCGGCAACGTGCACGGCGTCTACAAGCCGGGCAACGTCAAGCTGCGCCCGGAGATCCTCAACCAGATCCAGGAGGCGGTCGGCGCCAAGTACGGCAAGGACAAGCCGCTCAGCCTGGTCTTCCACGGCGGCTCGGGCTCCCTGCTGAGCGAGATCCGCGAGGCTCTGGACTACGGCGTGGTGAAGATGAACATCGACACCGACACCCAGTACGCCTTCACCCGCCCCGTCGCGGACCACATGCTCCGCAACTACGACGGCGTGCTGAAGATCGACGGCGAGGTCGGCAACAAGAAGCAGTACGACCCGCGCGCCTGGGGCAAGGCCGCCGAGGCCGGCCTGGCCGCCCGGGTCGTCGAGGCCTGCGAGCACCTGCGCTCGACCGGCACCACGATGACCAGGTAACGACGTCCCACCGACGGCCGGCTCCCCACCTGGGGCGCCGGCCGTCGTCGTCAGGTCGTCAGCAGGCGTACGGCCTCGCGAACGTCGTCGGTCAGGTGGATCGTCGACGACAGGTCACCGAACGAGGACGCGGCCAGCAGCGGGCGCAACAGCGCCTCCACCGGGAGCTCGACCGTCCAGTAGTCGCGGTCCAGGAAGATGTACGCGCCGCTGGCCCCGTCGGTGCCGTAGTAGGTCTTGGTGGCCGCCTGGAACACCTCCTGCACCGTGCCCGCCCGCCCGGGCGCGAAGACGATGCCGCCCCGGGCGAGCCGCAGGATGGTGTCCTCCCGGATCGCGTTCGAGAAGTACTTCGCGATCCGCCCGGCAAACAGGTTCGCCGGCTCGTGCCCGTACAGCCAGGTCGGGATGGCCAGACCACCCGCACGCGCCCAGCCCAGGTCGTCGCCACGTTGCCGGGGCACCCCCGCGTAGCGCTCGCGGACCGTCAGCGCCGTGGCCGTGTACCGGTGGTGGTCGGTGAAGTCGGGGGCGGTGGCCAGCAGGTCGATCGCGGCCGTCACATCGCTCGCCGGCCGGTCCGCCAGGTAGGCGCCGAGGTTCGCGGCCTCCATCACACCCGGGCCGCCGCCGGTCACCACCAGCCGGTCGGCCCGCGCCAGCTCCCAACCCAGCACGGCCGCCATCCGGTACGCGGGACTGCCGCGCCGCACCGCGTGCCCGCCCATGATGCCCACCACCGACTGCGGCCCGTGTGCGGCCAGCCAGACCCGGGTGGCGTCGGTCAGCGCGTTGTCCACGCCGTGGTCGTGCAGCCGCTGACCCAGCGCCTCCTTTACGTCCGGCAACGCGCCGCCGTGCGCCCGGTAGTGGTCGTACACCCGGGTGTCGTACATCCCGGTGAACCCGCCCTCGGCGAACCCGGCGGCCAGGTCGTCCGGGGTGTAGAGGTGCGTCGGCTGGGTCGGGTACGGCAACCCGGAGAACGGCGGCACCACGTTCGCGCCACGCCGGACCAGGTCGGCGCCCACGTCCCGGGACGCGAACCGGCAACCGACGAAGAGGGTGCCGGCGACGTCGACGCTGGTCAGGTCGGGCACCGGCGCGAGGTCGAGCCGCAGGCCCTGCACGGTCAGCCCGGTCAGCCGACCGGTGGTCAGCTGTTGGTCGAACTCGGCGCGGGTCTGGATCTCACCGGCGTGCAGGTGCGGCTCGATGACGTCCGCGGGAGGTGGAGTCGGCACCCGGCCATCCTGCCCCTCCACCGGGGCCGGTCAAACCTCGGGCCAGGGGTGGAACCGACAGGAGCCCGGTGGTCGTGGCCACCGGGCTCCTGCATAACCGGTTCCTGGGGAGGCTCCGGACCATTAGTTGTAGTGGAAAACACCAGGCAGCGGCATAGGCCGCAGGCGTGACCAACTCCTCAGCCGTTCAGCGGGACACGTCGGCCGACCCGCTCGCGTGTCGCCCTGTCCAGCGGGTTGAATGGGGCGATGCAGAACCTTTTGCCAGAGCCACCGGCCACCCGCCTGCCCGTGAACGACGAGGCCGACGCCGCCCTGGCCGCCGCCGACGAGGCCGGCACCGATGAGGCGTACGCCAACGTGGCGGCCGGCTTCCCGACCTACAGCGCGGCCTGGGCGGAGCTCGCGGCGCGGGCGTTCGCGCAGGGCCAGGTGGTGACGGCGTACGCGTACGCCCGCACCGGCTACCACCGGGGCCTTGACCAGCTGCGCCGCAGTGGTTGGAAGGGGCACGGCCCGGTGCCGTGGTCACACGAGCCCAACCGGGGCTTTCTCCGCTGCCTCTACGTGCTGTCCCGCGCCGCGGACGAGATCGGCGAGGCCGACGAGGCGGCCCGCTGTGCCCAGTTCCTGCGCGACTGCGACCCGGAAGCGGCGGACGCGCTGGCGAGCAACTGACCCCGCCCCGGCGGCCGGCCCGACATCGGGCCGGCCGTCGGCGGGTTACAACCCTTCGGCGACCGCGGCGGCGATCTTCAGCCAGGCGTCCCGGGTGGCCGAGGAGAGCCCGCCGTACCGGATCGGCTCGCCGCTGTCGATGAGCCGCTCGTACGGGGCCAGCAGCACCGCCCGGGTGCGGGCCGCGAAGTGCTCCTGGATGGCCGGCAGGTCGATCTCCTTGCGGGACGGTGGCATCGACACCACCGTCACTGCCTGGCGGACCAGCCGTTGCCGGCCGCTCTGCTCCAGGTGGTCGAGCATCCGGGCGGCAGTCTCGGCGGAGTCGTTACGGGCCGACATGGTGACCACCAACTGGTCGGTGGCATCCATCGACGCCTGCCAGTTCTGCGCCCGGACGTTGTTCCCGGTGTCCACGAAGATCAACTTGTAGAACCGGCTGACCACCTCACGGATCTCGGCGAACGCGGCAGCCGTCAACATCTCGCCACCGGTGGCCGACTCGTCCGAGGCCAGGACGTCGAACATCCCCTCGCCCTGCGAGCGGACGTACTGCGACAGGTCGCCGACCCGCCCGTGCGCGCCCTGGAACTGCCCGAGGTCACGCAGCATGTCCCGCACCGTGCGGGAGTGGAAGTCCTGCTGCGCGCGCATCCCGAGGGTGCCCTGGGTCTCGTTGTTGTCCCAGGCCAGCACGTAGCCGCCGCGCTTCTGACCGAACGTCATCGCGAGCAGCAGAATGGCCACCGTCTTACCGGCGCCGCCCTTCGGATTGACCACTGTCACCTGCCGCAGGCCGCCGAAGTTGCGACGCACCATCTCGATGTCCCGCTTGAGCTCCTGCTCGTGCCGCCCCGGAGAGAGCCGGAGCAGGCCCATCTTGTTGACCACCGCGCGTACACCCATGGTCGCCACCGGGTCGGCGGGTCGAACCTGGCGGCGTCGGGCGAAGTCCTCGGCGGTCGGCGCGGCGGTGGTGTCCGGTGTCCAGCTCGCGTCCGGGTACGCCGTCGCGTCCGGGTACGCGGGGGCCGGCATCCGGGTCACCCCGTCGGCCTCCTGGTGCGGCTGCCCGGGCGTGCCGCCGGGCGAGCCCTGCTGCCAGGGCGGCGGGTACCAACCCGGCGAGGGCGGGAACGGCCCGGGCGGTGGGGTCGGCGCCCCGGCCTGCCCGGGAGCGTGCTGCGGTGCGGCAAGGCCGTGCTGTGGGTTGCTGAACTGCGTCACGTCCGGCGGCGGCGGAATCTGCGCCGGGCCGGCCTGGCCGGGGATGGTCGGGGTGAACGGGTGCCCGGGGTGTGCCTGCGCGGGACCGGCGTGCGGGACGACTGGCGGAGGCGGAATCGGAGGCGTCGCGCCGGCCTCGTCCTGAGCGGGCGCGGCCGGTCCGGCCGGGCGTTGCGGCGGGTACGCCCACGGCGACTCGGCAATCGGCCGCGCCGGCCCGTCTGCCGGCCCGTCCGCAGCGGGCCCGCCAGCCTGCTGCACCGGCTGGCCGGGCTGTGGTGCGGGCCCACCAGCCTGCGGCGCGGTCCCGCCAATTTGTGGTGTCGGCCCGCCATTCTGTGGTGTCGGCCCGCCATTTTGTGGTGTCGGCCGGCCAGTCTGTGGTGTCGGCCCGCCAGCCTGGGGCACGGGCCCACCGGGCTGCGGTGCCGGCCCGGCCGCCGCGAGGGCTGCGGCCGAGGAGTCTGCCGGCGCGGGGCCGGCGGCCGTCGGGCTGTCGGTGGCGTTCGGTCTGGCGGCGGACGCGGCGGCCGCTGTTATGGGCCGGTCGGTGGCTGCGGCCGTGGTGGGGCGGTCGGCGGGTGCCGATGCGCCGGGGCGGTCGGCGGCGGCGGTCGGCTGGTCCAGGGTGAACGGCAGGTTCAGGTCGACGGCGCCCGGGGTGATCGGCGCGGCGGTCGGACCCCGATCGCCGGGTTGTACCTGCGCCGCCTCGCCGGCCTGGCTGGCCGCATCGGGCGCGGCACTGCCCGCGTCGCTCGCGGCGGCACGGCCGTCCCTCGGCGCGGAGGTGGTGCTCGGTGTCGCAGCGGCAGCCGGGATGCCGGCGCCAGCTGGCCCACCGTTGCTCCCGGGGCCGCTCGAAGGCGGCGTCGGCTGGGCACCGGTCACTGGCGGAGCGGGCGGTGACGCGGCGGCCGGGCCGGTCGGCGGCGGCCAACTCGGCTGCGCCGGCGCCCAACCCGACCCCGTGCCGGACGGGCCGCTGGGCCCCCACCCCCCGGGCGCCGGGACGGCGCCGGTGAGCGACGGGTAGTCCGACGGCGAGGGCGGCGACTGGGCCGCAGCGCCGGGCTGGCCGGGAACCGGCGGTCGCCCGATCGGCGGCGCGGCCACCGGTGGCGTGACCGGTGGTGTGACCGACGACGGCCCACCCCGCTGCTCGGCGACCGCAGCCCACGGCGGCACCGCGCCCCGGTCGCCCGGATCTGGCGGCCAGAGTGGTTCGACGTCCCGCTCCGGCACCGGCTGCTGGCCGGGCACCTGCGCCCGGTCGGCGTTCTCGTCCATTACGGCCCTCCCCAGTCCTCCTGCGAGGATAGGCCCAATCGCCCAACAGGGCCGATCGGCGCAGGCAGGTCGGCCGGTCGGTGCGGTCGAGGTCAGATCGACCAGACCGCCCAGGCGCCCGGTTCGACCCACCAGGAACGCTTACGGGTCAGCTCGCCCTCGACACCATCGTCGAGGTACGGCACCTTGCTCTCCCTGGGCAGTACCGACACCGCCCGCCCACGGGCCCGCCGAACTTCGAGGCGTACCCGCTTGCGCCCCCACGCCGAGCGGACGACCACCGGCACGGCCACCGCGACCTCGACCTGGCCGTCGGCCGGGTCCGGCGCGGTCAGCAGCGTCACGTCGTTGAGCGTCGCGTACCCGCCGGCGTTGCCGACCGCGCAGGCCAGCAGCGGTTCCGCACCGTCAGTGAGGATGGTGTCGTCGACCTCCACCCGGGCGCGCCAGTGCAGCGGCCGGCCGGCGTCGTCGGCCGCGCCGAGGAGCGCGCCGTCCAGGGTCACCGAGCCGCCGTCGTTGCGCAGCAGGTCCAACCGGCGCGGCGTGCCGTCCAGCACCGCGGCGGCCACCGCCGCCGGGTCACGGGGCAGCCCGAGCTGCGCGGCCAGGTCCCGGTGGGTGCCGCCACGGGCCGCGTCGAGCGGAAGTACGGCCACCGGCGGCAGGTCCGGCAGGGTCCGGTTGCCGGGCAGATCCGCCGGGCGCTTGCTCGGAGCCGGGGCGTACCGCTTGACCAGCCGGCGCAGCACGGCGCGCAACTGCCCGTCGCTGGCCGTGGCGACGACCAGCCGGGTCTTACTGTCCGGGTCCGGCCAGGTGAGGCCGTCCGGGCGGGCCGGGCCGTCGAGCCGGGCCAGCACCGCGTCGATCTCCGCGTCGGAGCGGGCGGTGACCGTCTCCACCCGGGCACCCCGGGCGTTCAGCGCGTCGGCGCAGGCCAGCACCGGCACCCGTGGCCGTTCCGTCGCGCACTGCCCGGTGTCGGTCTGGCCGCTGCTGGCCTGATCGGTGTTCGCCTGGCCGGAGTCGGTCTGGCTGCTGCTGGCCTGGCCGGTGTCGGTCTGGCTGCTGTCGGCCTGGCCGGTGTCGGTCTGGCTCGTCGGGGCGGTGTCGGCCCCGGTCGCGCCGCCGCAGCAGGCCCCGCCGCTGCCACAGCCCCCGGGAGCGTCCCGCTCCGAACCGAGGGTGAGCAGCACCACGTCGTACACGGAAGGAGCCTCCTGCCTCTCGACGCGACCCCTGCCGGCCACGCCGTCACTACTTGTTAACCTGACACCCCGGGCTCGCCGAACGGTCGCCACCTGGCACCCGAGCCTTCTGGAGGCGGAAAAGATGCCAGCGATCGTGCTCCTCGGCGCTCAGTGGGGCGACGAGGGCAAGGGCAAGGTTACCGACCTGCTGGGTGAGCGGGTCGACTACGTCGTGCGCTACTCCGGCGGCAACAACGCCGGGCACACGGTGATCACCCCGGACGGCCAGAAGTACGCGCTGCACCTGATGCCGTCCGGCGCGCTCTCGCCGGACGCGATGATCGTCATCGGCAACGGTGTGGTGGTCGACCCGAAGGTGCTGCTCGCCGAGATCGACGGCTTGGCGGAGCGCGGCGTCGACGTGTCCCGGCTGCGGATCTCCGGTGACGCGCACCTGATCATGCCGCACCACCGGGCGCTGGACCGGGTCATCGAGCGCTACCTCGGCTCGTCCCGGATCGGCACCACCGGCCGCGGCATCGGCCCGGCGTACGGCGACAAGGTCGCCCGGATCGGCATCCGCCTCCAGGACCTGCTCGACCCGGGCATCCTGCGCAAGAAGCTGGAACTCGCGCTGCGCGAGAAGAACCAGATCCTGTTCAAGGTCTACAACCGCAAGGCGATCGACCTTGAGGCGACCGTCGAGGAGTACCTGGCGTACGCGGAACGGCTCAAGCCGTACATCGCGGAGACCCGGGCGATGCTCTGGGACGCCCTGGACCGGGGCGAGACGGTGCTGCTGGAAGGCGCCCAGGCCACCATGCTCGACATGGACCACGGCACCTACCCCTTCGTGACCTCGTCGAACCCGACCGCCGGTGGCGCCTGCGTCGGCGCGGGCATCCCGCCGACCGCGATCAACAAGGTCATCGCGGTGAGCAAGGCGTACACCACACGGGTGGGTGCCGGGCCGTTCCCGACCGAGCTGTTCGACGCCAACGGTGACCACCTGCGCAAGATCGGCGCGGAGTACGGCACCACCACCGGGCGGGAGCGCCGGTGCGGGTGGTTCGACGCGGTCGTCGCCCGGTACGCCTGCCGCCTGAACGGCGTCACCGACCTGGTCATCACCAAGCTGGACGTGCTCACCGGCCTGCCCAAGGTGCCGATCTGCGTCGGCTACGAGATCAACGGCGTCCGGGTCGACGACATGCCGATGAGCCAGACGGACTTCCACCACGCCAAGCCCGTCTTCGAGGAACTCGACGGCTGGTGGGAGGACATCACCAAGGCCCGCACCATTGACGACCTCCCGGAGAACGCCCGCCGCTACATCGCGAGGGTCGAAGAACTCTGCAACACGAGGGTGAGCGTCGTAGGCGTAGGCCCAGGCCGAGAAGAAAACGTAGTCCTCCACCCCCTCCTCCCCTAACCCCACCCCACCCCACCCCACCCCACCCCACCCCACCCTCCTTCGCCCGATCGCCTCGGTGATCAAGAAGTTTGCGTCAGATTCCCCCGCGAGATTGACCTAAAGCTCTTGATCAACGAGGCGATCAGGGGGTTGTCCACAGGGGTTTGCGGGTTGTCCACAGGGGCTTCGCTCGGGTGGGGCGGGTGGGCAGGGTGTTGGTGTGGACGCACATCAACTTCTTCGTCACATTGCGGCCGGGCAGGACGGCATGGTCACCCTGGATCAGGCATTGAATGCTGGCCTGACCAGGGACCAGGTCCGACAGTTACACCGTTCCGGCAGGTGGCAGCGGGTTCTCCGTGGATGCTTCGTTCCAGAAGCGGAGTTGAGTGATTCGACGCGTCGACGGGCGCGAATCCGCGCTGCGGCCATGAGCCTCGGCCCAGGCGCCTTCGCTGTCTTGGACTCCGCGTTGGAGTTGCACGGCATCGCGGGCCTTCGGCGGACAGGCCAGGTCCACGTCTCGGTGCCAGTCGATCAACCCCGACCCCAGCGCCCTCCGGTGCCGTGGTTGACGGTGCATCAGGTGACCGTCGGTCCCGGCGACATCGTCAAGGTTGCGGGCATCCCGGTGACCTCTCCGCTTCGCACCGTCTCAGACGTCATCCTTCGGGTTGATCGTTATCCAGCGATCTCGGTCCTCGACTCAGCTCTCAACCGGGGCCGCATCGGTCCGGCACACCTGGCGGCCATCCCGAACCTGATCCGGGGACGTCGGGGCGCGGTCATGGCACGCGCGTGTCTCGCCGAGGCGGACGGGCGGGCGCAGTCGCCACTGGAGACGCGTAGCCGGCTGCGGTGCGTGGACGGCCGGGTGCCCCCGGACACGCTGCAGTTGGAAGTGCGCGACGATGACGGCTATCTGCTCGGAATTGGCGACCTGGGCTGGCGCGGCCCAAGGCTGATCGCCGAAGCGGACGGCCGAGACGCGCACGGTGCCCCGGAGGCCGTCTACGCCGATCGCCGTCGCCAGAACCGCCTGGTCAACGCCGGCTGGACCATCCTCCGTTTCACCTGGCAGGACACCCTCCACCCCACCTACATCCCCCACGCGGTCCGCCAAGCAATCGCGGTCGCCCAGCGAAGGTGATCAAGAGGTTCCCGTCAAGAACGAGTCCACCGCTGACGCAAACCTCTTGATCACCGAGGCCCCTACGGGGATCAACGGGGCTCGGTGGGGGGACAGTAGGATCTCGGGCGTGCGGGTTCTCTTGGTGGGTGGTGGTGGGCGCGAGCATGCGCTTGCGCTCGGGTTGGTGGCGGACTCGGGGGTTTCTGCGGTTGTCGCGGCGCCGGGTAATCCGGGGATCGCTGGCGTGGCTGAGCTGCGAGCGGTCACTCCGACAGATCCGGCCGCGGTGGCGGCGTTGGCCGTGGAGGTGGCGGCTGACCTGGTGGTGGTCGGGCCCGAGGCGCCACTGGTCGCCGGGGTCGCCGATGCGGTACGAGCCAAGGGCATCGCCGTGTTCGGTCCATCCGGCGCGGCAGCCCAGCTGGAGGGCTCCAAGGCGTTCGCCAAGGACGCGATGACTGCCGCCGGCGTGCCGACCGCCCGCGCGTACGTCTGCGCGGACGAGGAGAGCACCGCCCGGGCGCTGGACGAGTTCGGCGCGCCGTACGTGGTGAAGGACGACGGGCTCGCCGCCGGCAAGGGCGTGGTGGTGACCGGTGACCGGGTCGCCGCGTTGGCGCACGCCAACGAGTGTGGACGTGTCGTGGTCGAGGAGTTCCTCGACGGCCCGGAGGTCAGCCTCTTCGTGGTCACCGACGGCGAGGCGGCGTTGCCGCTGGTGCCGGCTCAGGACTTCAAGCGGCTCGGTGACGGCGACACCGGGCCGAACACCGGTGGCATGGGGGCGTACGCGCCGCTGGCCTGGACCCCGCCCGGCCTGGTCGACGACGTCATGCGCGACGTGGTCCACCCGACGCTCGCGGAGATGCGTCGCCGGGGCACCCCGTTCGCCGGCCTGCTCTACGTCGGGCTCGCGATCACCGCCGCCGGCCCTCGGGTGATCGAGTTCAACGCGCGCTTCGGTGACCCGGAGACCCAGGTGGTGCTCGCGCTGCTGGAGACCCCGCTGGGTGGGCTGCTTCATGCCGCGGCGACCGGCAAGTTGGCCGAGCACCCGCCGCTGCGGTGGCGGGACGGCAGCGCCGTGACAGTGGTCCTCGCCTCGGCGGGTTATCCGGCTGCGCCGCGCACCGGCGACGTGATCACCGGTGCGGACCGTCCGGGCATCATCCACGCGGGCACCGCCCGCCGGGCCAGCGACGGCGCGTTGCTCTCCGCCGGCGGCCGGGTCCTCTGCGGTACGGCCACCGGCCCCGACCTGGCCGCCGCGCGGGACGCCGCGTACGCGCTGGTGGACGGGGTGGAGTTGGCCGGCTCGCAGCACCGCACCGACATCGCCGCCGCCGCGATCGAGGATCGGATCACGATTCCCGGCTGACCTCAGGCAACCCCCGGCCGGTGGTCGGGTTTCCGTGAGCGACGCGCCTCGCCACCGTCAGCCGTAGTAGCGGCGCAGTTCTCGGGTGAGCACCTTGCCGGTGGCGTTGCGGGGCAGGTACTTCACGAAGATCACGTCTCGGGGGACGCTGAACCGGGCCAGGAAGTGCCGGACGTACTCGCGGACCGCCTCGGGGTCGAGGGTCTCGCCGGGGTGCAGGGCGAGGAACGCGGAGAGGCGCTGACCGTACTCGGGGTCGGGCACGCCGATCACGGCCGCCTCGCGGACCTGTGGCAGTTGCGCGAGCAGGTCCTCCACCTCGGACGGGAAGAGGTTCTCGCCGCCAGAGACGATCATGTCGTCGGCCCGGCCGTCGACGAAGAGCAGCCCGTCGGCGTTGAGTCGGCCGAGGTCGCCGGTGTCGAGCAGGCCGTCGTGGGTTTCCCGGCTGGCACCTGAGGTGTAGCCCTCGAAGAGCATCTCGTTGCCGACGAAGATCCGCCCGACCCGTCCGTCCGGTACGGGTTGGCCGTCGTCGTCGAGCAGCTCCAGCCGGGTGCCGTGGGGTGGACGGCCAGCGGTGGTGGGTGCCTGACGCAGGTCCTGCGGGGCGGCGATGGAGGCCCAGGAGACCTCGGTGGAGCCGTAGAGGTTGTAGAGGACGTCTCCGTACACGTCCATGAACTTGGGGGCCAGCCCGCCGGGCAGGGCCGAGCCGCTGACCGCGACGACAGTGAGCGTGGGGCGGGGGTCCGGCGGCGGCACCTCCAGCAGCCGCTGCACCATCACCGGTACGGCGAAGAGCGCGTCGCACCGGTGCGCGGTCAGGGCGGCGAGCGTGACGGCCGGGTCGAAGCGGCGGTGCAGCACGATGGTGGCCCGTAGTGCCAGGCAGACCTGAAGGGCGGCGAATCCCCAGGTGTGGAAGATCGGCGCGGCGATCATCACCCGGTCCCGGGCGTGCAGGGGAATGCGGTCGATGATGGACACCAGTGGGCCGAAGCCGCTGGGCGTCGGCCGGCGGGCGCCCTTGGGCGTACCGGTGGTGCCGGAGGTGAGCACGATGATCCGGCCGTCGCGCTCGGGCGGGTGCAGGTCACCCGGCAACGCCCCGGCCACCAACTCCTCGCGGGCGCGTTCGTCGAGCCGGGGCAGCTCGGCGGGGAGGCCGAGGACCCGCTCGGCGAACTCGTCGTCGTGCACGAGGAGCCGCAGCCGCTGCTCCTCGGCGACGGTGCCCAGCTGGGCGGCGCTGAGCCCGGTGTTGACCAGTACCGCGTCGACGCCGAGCACTGTGGCGGCGACGATCGTCTCGATCAGCCCGTGGTGGTTGCGGCAGAGCACGCCGATCCGGTCGCCGGCCTGTACGCCGAGCCCGGCCCGCATCGAGCGGGCCATCCGTTCGGCCCGGTCGAGCAGGTCGTGGTAGGTCAGCTCGACGCCGTCCTCGTCGATGACGGCGGGACGGCCCGGGTCCCGGGCGGCTGCTTGGCGTAGCTCGCCCGCCAGGCTCCACCCCCACGTCCGCAACGCGTTGAGCTGCGAGGCGACCCGGACCGGGCTGCCGGGGGTGAGCAGCCCGCGACGGGTCAGCGTGGCAACGATGAACGGCAGGTCCATGCCGCAGACCTCCTCGGGGTGGTGCGCGGACGGGGCGGCGGCCGGCCCGTCCATCAGGGCTTCTTTCCTTGATCATGCACTGGGCGCGGCTGAAGGCCCAGTTGGCGTCGGCGCGGGGTGACAAAGACGGCACAGATCGTGGAATCCGGGCCACCGTCGGCCCGACCCCGGTCGAGGAGGGGCTGGGCCGACGGTGGTCAGCGGATCTGCATCCCGGAGATCGCCCGGGAGATGACCAGTCGTTGGATCTCCGAGGTGCCCTCGAAGATGGTGTAGATCTTGGCGTCCCGGTACCAGCGCTCGACCGGGTGGTCACGCAGGAAGCCGGCTCCGCCGAGCAGTTGCACTGCCTTCTCGGTGACCGACACCGCCACCTCGCCGGCCTTGAGCTTGGACATCGACCCTTCGCCCGCTGTGAACGGGCGGTTGTTGCGGCCCATCCACGAGGCCCGCCAGACCAGCAGCCGCGCCGCGTCGATCTCCATCCGCATGTCGGCCAGCGCGAACGCGACCGCCTGGTTCTCGATGATCGGGCGTCCGAACTGGACCCGGTCCTTCGCGTAGTCGAGGGCGTACTCGTAAGCGGCCCGGGCCACGCCGAGCGCCTGGGCGCCGACGGTGGGTCGGGACAGCTCGAAGGTGCGCATCGCGGCCTGTCCGGTGACCCGCTGACCGGAGCGGGCCCGGTCCAGGCGTTCCAGCAGGGCGTCTCGTCCGCCGAGCAGGCAGCGGCCGGGTATGCGTACCCCGTCGAGGAAGACGTCGGCGGTGTGTGACGCGCGGAGGCCGAGTTTGCGTAGCTTGCGGGTGGCGGCCAGGCCGGCGGTGCCCGGCGGCACGACGAACGCCGCCTGACCCCGGGAGCCGAGCGCGGGGTCGACGGAGGCGGTGACCACGTGCACTCCGGCGATTCCGCCGTTGGTGGCGTACGCCTTCTGGCCGGTGAGCACCCACTCGTCGGTGGCCTCGTCGTAGACGGCCCGGGTGCGCATCGCGCCGACGTCGGAGCCGGCCTCCGGCTCGCTGGTGCAGAAGGCGGCGACAGCCGGCGAGTCGACGTCGCCGAAGCACTGTGGGACCCATTCGATCATCTGGTCGGGGGTGCCGGCGCCGTAGATGGCGGCGACGGCGAGCGAGGTGCCGAAGATGCTCAGGCCGATGCCGGCGTCACCCCAGAAGAGTTCCTCGCTGGCGATCGGCAGGGAGAGCCCGGTCGGGTCGGCCCAGCAGGTGGCGAGGAACTCGAAGCCGTAGAGGCCGACCTTGGCGGCTTCCTGGATCACCGGCCACGGGGTGTCCTCGCGCTCGTCCCACTCGGCGGCGGCTGGGCGCACGACCTCGGCGGCGAAGCCGTGCACCCAGTCGCGTAGATCCCGCTGTTCCTCGTTCAGGTCGAGCGAGAACTCAGCCATGTCAGGCCTTGGGGATGTCGAACAGGTTGGCGATGTTGGCGGCGAGGCCGAGGTCGCCCTTCGCCTTCAACTTGCCGGTCATGAACATCATCACCGGGTTGGCGCCACCGGAGACGATCTTCAGGAACTCGACCGGGCCCATGGTGAGGCTCAGCTTCGGGTCGTGCTGCGGGGTCTCGTTCACGACGCAGGTGCCGTCGGCGATGACCACCTCGTAGGTGTCGCTGCCGCCGTCGGGGCGACCGGTGATGATCCAGTGGATGACCGCGTTGGTGGAACCGGCCCGGTCCGCGCGGAACAGCGACGGCATCCGGCCGAACACCTCGCCCAGGACCTTGTCGCGCAGGTCGCCGGACATCACCTGGGCGATCTTGTCGTCCGGGGTGGACTTGACCAGCTGGGC
Organism: Micromonospora sp. NPDC051227; assembly: GCF_044455385.1. Taxonomy (NCBI): domain Bacteria; kingdom Bacillati; phylum Actinomycetota; class Actinomycetes; order Micromonosporales; family Micromonosporaceae; genus Micromonospora; species Micromonospora sp. NPDC051227. The sequence goes on along the minus strand of NZ_JBITET010000003.1, from coordinate 347,590 downwards.
GAACTCCTTGGGGCCGACGTTGGCGAAGGTGGCCGGGTCGAAGTCAGTCATCAGGTGCGCCTTCCGGAAGATTGGCTACTCGCGCGTAACCCTACGCACGAGTAGGTATGCTCGCAAGGTGTCCAGCGTCCCCGCCTTCAAGCGCCTGCCTCGCGCCGTCCGCGAGCAGCAGATGCTCGACGCGGCCGTCAAGGTCTTCTCCCGACGTGGCTTCCACGCCGCCAGCATGGACGAGATCGCGGAGGACGCCGGCATTTCCAAACCCATGGTGTACGCGTACCTCGGCACCAAGGAGGAGCTCTTCGTCGCCTGTCTGCACCGGGAGGGCACCCGGATGATGCAGGCCATCGCCGGGGCGGCGGCCCCCGACCTGCCGGCCGACGAGCGGCTCTGGCGCGGGCTGAGGGCGTTCTTCGGCTTCGTGGGCGCGCACCGCGACGGTTGGGCGGTGCTCTACCGGCAGGCCCGGGGCGAGCAGCCGTTCGCCGGCGAGTTGGCCACCATGCGGGCCCGACTGGTCGAGGTGGTCGCCGGGATGCTCGACCACGCGCTGCGCGCCGAGGGCCGCGAGATCGCCGCCATCGACCTGGAGGTCGTCGCGTACGCCCTGGTCGGCGCCACCGAGTCGTTGGCCGACTGGCTCGCTGACCACCCGGACGCCGACCCGGAGAGGACGGCCACCCGGATGATGAACGTGGCCTGGCTCGGTGCCGCCCAACTGCTGCACGGCGTCACCTGGCGTCCGCCGACCGACTGACGGCCCCGGCGGGAAGAGCGTCGGTGCCCGGCTCGCCGGCCCGCGTCGTACGGCGGCGGTTGCGGAGCCAACGGACCACCTCGACGACCACCGTCACCGTCAGGGCGAGGCCCAGACCGAGCAGGAGACCACGCAGCGGGTCCTGCTCGAAGGCCAGCCCGCCGAGGTAGCCGACCAGCGCCGAGTAGAGCCCCCACGAGCCGGCGGCCAGCGCGTCGAAGGCCAGGAACCGTCGCCGTGGATAGCGCACCGCCCCCATGGTGAGGGTGACCGCGGTCCGGCCGCCCGGAATGTAGCGGGCCACGGTGAGGATCAGACCGCCCCGGGTGGCGATCCCCCGGCGGGCCCGGTCGATGGCGGCTCGGCGTCGACCGTCGGGCGGCAGCCGGTCGAGCAGCCGGGTGCCGCCACCCCGACCGATGGCGTACGAGACGTGGTCGCCGACCAGCGCCCCGGCGGCGGCCACCAGGATCACCGCAGGCAGGTACGGCGCTCCGGAGGCCGCGAACACCCCTGCGGTGATCACCGCCGTCTCGCTCGGCACCACCGGGAAGAAGCCGTCGAGCACCGCGATCGCGAAGATCGCCAGGTACACCCAGGGTGAGGACATCGTGTCGTGCAGCAGGTCGAGCAGATCCATGATCCCGATGCTGGTCGGGGTGGCGGCTCCCGACATCGGCCAGTGGTCAGGTCGGCGGCACTACTTAGGTAGCGGCCGGCCCGGACTGTGCATCGGGGTCATCCCCCACCTCACCCGGGTACGGCGCTGCGGGGCGGCCCGATGCGTCGGCTGAGCCCTAGGCTCGCTGCGTGGCCTCCAGCGCCGTCGCCCTCCGGCGGGTCGTCCATCGGTACGCCCCGCCGCTGCTCGCCGTCCTGGTCGCCGTGGCCGTGTGGGCCAGCACGACCGGTGACATCGGGGTCCGCTCGCCGCTGCCGAGCGAGGTCGTGCTGCTGATCGCACTGGGCTCGGCGTGGGCCGCCGGCACGGTCCGGATCCGCCGCTGGCCGTTGTTCCTGGCTGCGGCGGTCGGCTGGTTGGTGCTCGCCGCGGCGGCCGCCGGGGTGCTGGCCTCGTACCAGGCGGGTCTGCGGTTACGAGGTCGCCAACTCGCCAGCTACCTCGCCGGGGCGGCAGTGGTGCTGACCGGTGGGGTGCTGGTCGGGCTGGCGGTGGGTGGCGTACGCCGGATCACCACCGCCAGCACCGGCAACGTGCTGCTGCTCGCCGCCTGTCTGGTGGGGCTTCCGTTGGTCTTCGGCCTCTGGGTGCGGGCCCGTCAGGACACGCTCACCGCTCTACGGGACCGGGCCGAGCGGCTGGAACGCGAGCAGGAGGCCCGCGCCGACCGGGTCCGTGCCGAGGAGCGGACCCGGATCGCCCGGGAGATGCACGACGTGGTGGCACATCGGGTCTCGTTGATGGTGGTGCATGCCGGGGCGCTGGAGGTGACCGCCGTGGAACCGGCGACCGTCGAGGCCGCCGCGCTGATCCGGACGACCGGCCGGCAGGCACTCACCGACCTGCGCGAGGTGCTGGGTGTGCTGCGCCAGGCCGGCCCGGCCGTGACACCGGAGCGGGGGCTCGACGCGTTGGACGAGTTGATCGGGGAGTCCCGTGCCGCCGGGCTGCGGGTGTCCCGACAGGACGAGGGTGCGCCGGCGGCCCTTCCGGCGACGCTGGGGCGTACCGCGTACCGGGTGGTCCGTGAGGCGTTGACCAACGTGCGCAAGCACGCGGCCGACGCCGAGACGACGGTCTGCCTGCGCTACCTGCCCGACGGGCTGGAGGTGCTGGTCCGCAACGGCCCGTCCGAGGGCGGGTCGACGTTGCCGGGTGCCGGGCAGGGGCTCCTCGGGCTGCGTGAGCGGGTGGAGCTGCTCGGCGGCCGGTTGGAGGCAGCTCCCGTGGACGGCGGCTTCCTGGTCAGGGCCCTGATCCCGCTGGCGGGTGTGGCGTGATCCGGGTCGTGGTGGTCGACGACGAGCAGCTGGTTCGGGCCGGGCTGCGGCTGATCCTTGAGGCGGCGGAGGACATCACTGTCGTCGGTGAGGCAGCGGACGGCGTCGGCGCGCTGGAGCAGGCCCAGCGGTTACGCCCCGACGTGGTGCTGCTCGACGTGCGGATGCCGGGCCTCGACGGGCTGACCGTAGCGCCCGACGTGGTCGCCGTCGGCCCAAAGGTGATCATGTTGACCACCTTCGACCTCGACGAGTACGTGCACCGCGCGCTGCGGGCCGGCGCTGTCGGCTTCCTGCTCAAGGACACCCCGCCCCGCGAGTTGGCCGCCGCCGTTCGTACGGTGGCCGCCGGTAACGCCATGCTCGCCCCGACGGTGACCCGACGCCTGATCAGCTCGTTCGCCGAGCGTGGTCCGGCCCGCCGGGACGCGGCCCGGGAGCGGCTCGCACCGCTGACCGAGCGGGAGTTGGCGGTTGTCCGGGAGGTGGCGCGCGGGCACGGCAACGCGGAGATCGCCCGGCGGCTGACGATGAGCGAGGCCACCGTCAAGGCACACGTCAGCCGGGCGCTGGCGAAACTCCACGCGGGCAATCGGGTGCAGCTGGCCATCCTGGTGTACGACGCCGACCTGCTGTGACGGGTGTCAGGTCGATCCGGCCCGGTCGATGGTGGCGGCGCGGCGGCGCGCCCGGTGGCGCAGCCAACGGATGCCCTCGATGGCCAGCGTGACGATCACCGACAGGCCGATCCCGGCGAGGACGCCCTTGACGGGGTGCCGTTCGAAGGCCAGCCCACCGAAGTAGCCGAGCAGCCCGCAGTACAGGGCCCAGGTGACTGTCGCGATCGCGTCGTACAGCAGGAACGACCGGCGGGGATAGCGCACCGCGCCCATGGTGAGGGTGACGGCGGTCCGCCCGCCCGGCAGATACCGGGAGGTGGTCAGGATCAGCCCGCCGCGCCGGTTCAGCGCGCGCCGGGCCCACTCCGAGCTGGCTCGTCGGCGGCTGCCATCGGGAAACCCGGCGAGGCGTCTCGCGCCGCCACCGCGCCCGATGGCGTACGAGACGTGGTCACCGGCGCAGGCGCCCAGCGCGGCGGCGACGATCACCGCCGCCAGCTTGGGACTTCCGCTGGTGGAGAGCACGGCGGCGGTGATGACGGCCGCCTCGCCGGGTACGGCCGGAAAGAACGCGTCGACCGCCGTGAGCCCGAAGATCAGCAGGTACACCCACGGTGAGGTGACCAGCTGTCGGAGCAGGTCGAGCGCCGAGTCCATGCCCCCATGCTCGCCGGGTGCGACCCGCCCGGTGGCCGAAGCCGCTGGATAACCCTCACCTCTCCCCGCGCCGATCTTGCACGTTGTGTCGGGACCATCTCCCGCAAAAGCCGCAGAACAACGACGGAAAGTGCAAGATCGACGGGTTGGGGCGGGCGGGCAGGGGTCAGGCCGTGCGGACCAGGGCCGGTGGGGCGAGCAGCGAGCCGTGTGGGGTCTTGTCGTCGGCGGTGGGGCCGTGCGAGGTCAGTACCACCGGGGTGTCCAGCTCCGCGCGTACCGCTGCCGGCCAGTCCTGCGGCGGTTCGTCGTACACCGGACGGGAGCGCAGCAGGCGGACGGTGAGCGCGGCCTGCCGGTCCAGGTCACCGGGCGGGCCCGGGGTGAGCCGGTCGGTGGTGTCGTAGCGGCGGCAGATCAGCAGGTCGGGGCCGGCCAGGTCGAGGTGGGTCAGGGCCAGGCCGTCGACGCCGCCGGCCGCGGCGAGGGCGTACCGGTGGGCGACCGCGTCGAAGTGGCCGAACCGGAACCGGCCCTGCCACGGGTTCGTGGCGTTGTGTCGGTCGGTGAACGGCAGGCTCGGGTCCTCAGTCACCAGCGGACCGTGTCCGTGCCGGGTGGTGACCACGCGGAGCACCCCGACCCGGGTCACGTCGCCGGACCGGCCCGCCTCGGCGAGCAGGCTGTCCACGTTGGCGAACGTGGTGGTGCTCCAGGTGGTGTACGGGTGGAAGCCGTGCCACTCGTCGAGCAACACCCCCTGCGCGCCCTCGAAGACGCACGTCCCGGTGCGCAGCGCCCCGGCGAGCCAACTGTCGTCGACGACGGCGACCCGCCCGGCGAACCCCGTGAACGCGGGCAGGCAGTCCTCGACCGGTGGCGCGTCCAGCGGGCCCAGCTCGGCGGTCAGCCGGTCCCGCACTGTGGTCAGCCTGCGGCGCAGCAGTGCTGGGCTGTGGCAGTCGGCGACCCGGGGCGCGTCGTCGGGGTGGGCGAGACCGTACGCGACGGCCTCGCCCACCCCCAGCCCGCAGGAGCCGTGCCGGTCGGCTCCCCGGGCGATCTCGCGGGCCCGGTTGGCGGCCCGGTGGTACGGGGTGGCGAGCAGTGCGTCCCCGTCGACGGTCAGCCGGTCGAGCGCGTCGGACACCCCGAGGGTGGCGAGGTGGTCGGCCTCGGCGGCCAGCGCCAACGGGTCGACCACCACGTGCCGGGACAGGTGCGTACGCACACCGGGATGGAACGTGCCGGCCCCGAACTGCGCGAACGTGTGGTGCCGCCCGTCGCGCAGCACGACGTTGTGTGCCGCCTGCGCGCCCCCGTTGAAGCGGACCACCGTGTGCACGGGACGGGTGGCGCAGAGCCAGTCCACCACAGTGCCCTTGCCGGCATCGCCGTAGCCGAGGTCGACCACCGCCACGTGGTTCACAGCCGGGTCACCCCGCTGGCGGTGTCGCGGAACGCCGGCAGCGTCGACACCTCGGCCCGCCGGTTCCGGCCGAGGCGGGCCAGCGCCTTCGACACGGTCCCGGTGGCGCCGGAGCCGGCGCGGTCCAGGTCGCGCAGGCCCTCGGCCAGGTCGATGGCCTGTTCGCCGAGGCCGATGGTGAGCGCGATGGTCTCGCAGACCGCGTCGAGGTCGTCGAGCACTACGGCGTTCTGCCCGAGCAGGTCCCGCCAGAAGTCGAGCACCTTGGCGTTGCCGGCGTAGTGGCTGCCGGCGGGGAGCAGGTAGTAGGTGTCCCAACGGCGGGTCACCTCGTCGACGACCTGCCGCAGCGGCACGTCCTCGGAGAGGTCGTCCCCGATCAGGCCGGCCACCTCCCGGGCCTTCACCCGCTGGTACGCCAGCTCGTCGCCGATGATGAACAGGTAGCCGCGCCGGCCACGCTTCTCCCAGTTGTCGGTGACGGTGTGCCGGGCCATGAAGTACATCGCCAGCTCGTACGACTCGCTCATCTGTCCGCCGCCACCGCCCTCCAGCACGATCCGGCCGAGGTCGTCGTCCATCCGGTTGTCCGACTCGAACTGGCCCACCTGCAACGGCACCCGGTCGCAGGTGGCGTCGCCGATGGCGCCGAACATGATCTGCGGGTCGCTGGCGTAGCCCTGCCGTTGCAGCAGCCCGAGCAGCTGCGGCAGCTTGGTCTGCAGGACCCGCGGCACAGTGCGCATCGAGCCGGTCACGTCGAAGAGCACCGCGACGGGCGTCGACCGGGGGTGCTCTTCGGAGTCGCGGCTCTCGCGGGTCGCGTCCCTGGGGTCGAGCGCGGGGTGCACCGTGCGCGCCCCGCTGTCGCTGTAGGAGAAGGCGCTCTTGCCGGTGGACCGGCGGTAGCGGTCGGCGGCGTCGTACACGTCGGTGGACCAGATTCCACTGCCCATGACAGCTCCTTAGGGGGTGAGGGTGAAGGGTCGGAAGGTGCGTGGCCCGTAGAGCCGGTCCAGCACCTGGTCGAGCTCGCGCAGCAGACGCCAGGCGTCGTCGGGTCGGGCGTCCAGGGATCGTTGCCGGCAGCCCTGCGCGAAGGTGTGCAGCTCGCGGGGTGCGCGCGGCCCCATCAGCCAGCTCATGCAGTGGCTGGCCATCGCGATGTCGGTGCCCGGGCCGCACTGCTGCTTCTTGAGGACCTCCTCCGGGTCCCAGCCGTGCCCGGGTACGACCGCCGGGACCGTGCCTCCGACGGCCGCGGAGAAGCACCAGTCGATCAGCACCACGCCGTGGGCGTCCGGCTCGATCAGCACGTGCCGGGGCAGGACAGCGCCATGCACCACGCCCGCCCGGTGGGCCAGGCCGAGCACCACCAGCAGCCGCCGCCACATCCAGGCCACATCCCGGGCGTCCAGCCCGTCGGGGTACGCGCGCCGCACCTCCTCGAGGTCGTGCAGGCCGGGTGCGGCGGCGAGGACGTTGATCCGCCGCTCCGCGCCGGTGGCGGCGTCCCGGTGCCGGAACTCGTCGACGAGTCGGGGCACGTACGGCAGGTAGCGCGGGTCGCCGCGCTCGGCGATGGTGCGCAGGGCGTGCGCCTCGCGGGCCATCAGGTCGTTGTCGGTGGGCCGTCGAGGAAGCTTGAGCAGCCGGTCGTCGCCGACGTCGTAGAGGTCGGCCAGGTCACCCGAGTGGGCTGGCGCGCCGAGCTGGTAGTCGCCGAGGACCGTGGTCTGCCGTGCCTGCCACCGGGTGGTGACCTGGATGAACGCGTCGATGGCTTCGGCGCGTACCGCCGGGTCGGTCGGCAGGCGGTCGGGGTGCAGGGCCGCGACCAGCTCGCGGTAGCGGCGGGCGGGCTGGTCGGCGCCGAACAGGTCCGCGTCGGTGCGGGCGGCCGCGACCAGGCGAATGGCCTCCGCGGCCCTCACCGCACCGTCTCCTCGCCGGCGGGGCGCAGCAGCGCCGGGTGCAGCAGGCGGGCGTCGCCGGCCCGGTAGAGCCGGGCGCGCGGGCCGCCTCGGGCACCACCGCGCTCCGTGCTGGCGCCGGTGCTCTCCACGAAGCCCGGCACGGAGAGCACCTTGCGGTGGAAGTTGCCGGCGTGCAGCGGGTGCCCCCAGACCGTCTCGTAGACGGCGCGCAGTTCGCTGATGGTGAACTCGGCGGCGAGGAAGCGGGTGGCGAGTGGGGTGTACTCCAGCTTGGAGCGGGCCCGTTCCAATGCGTCGTCGATGATCCGGCCGTGGTCGAAGGCGAGCTGTCGGCTGGTCAGCGCGGTCACCGGCAGCCAGAGCGCCTCGTCGGCGTCGCTGCCGGCGGCCGGGTCCGGCAGGTCGGGGGCGAACGCGAGGTGGGCGATCGAGACGATCCGCATGCGCGGGTCACGGTCGGGAGCGCCATAGCTGCCCAACTGCTCCAGGTGTACGCGGCGCAGCGCCTCGCCGCCGAGCCCGGTCTCCTCGGCCAGCTCCCGTCGGGCGCCGGCGGTCAGGTCCTCGTCGGGGCGGACGAAGCCCCCGGGCAGCGCCCAGTGCCCCGTGAAGGGTGCCTCGCCGCGCCGGATCAGCAGCAGGTGCAGTGCGCTGTCGCGGATGGTCAGCGCCACCACGTCGACGGTCACGGCGACCGACGGGTAGGCCCGGGGGTCGTACGCGGCCAGGAACTCCTGCTCGTTCATCACGTCTCTCTCATCCTGAGAACATCTCTCTGTGAGAACAACTTAGCGCAGAAGTGCGCGCCTGCCAAGGGCAACTCAGCGCACGAACCCGCCTGGTGCGCTCAGCGCACGGAGCCAGCGCGGTGCGCTCAGCGCACGGAGCCAGCGCGGTGCGCTCAGCGCACGGAGCCAGCGCGGTGCGCTCAGCGCACGGAACCGGTCAGGTGGGGTCGGCCACGGGAGTCGTGCACTGCGAACCCGCCGTCGGGCAGGAGCGCGAAGCTGACGGTGCTCGGCAGCGGCACGGGCAGCTTGAAGGCGACCTCGACGGTGTAGGCGTCCGGCAGCCGGGCCTCCAGCGCCGCCAGGCAGCGCGCCTTGCTCCACATGCCGTGCGCGATCGGCCGGCGGAAGCCGAACAGCCGCGCCCCGGGCCGGGAGGTGTGGATCGGGTTGTGGTCGCCGGAGACCCGCGCGTACTCCGTACCGATGCGCGGTTCCACCCGCCAGCGGGCGGTGGCCGTCGGCGCCGCGGGACGTTCGCCGGCCTCGCGCCCGCCCGGCTTGCGCTCCCGACCGAGGTACGTCGAGACGCCGCGCCACACCTCCTCCCCGTCGACCGAGCCGACCAGCACCACGTCCACCTGCCGCCCCCGGTCGTGTGGGCGCAGGTCCTGCGCGTACGTGGTGAAGTCGAGGGTCTCGTCGGCGGTGATCGGGCGGTGCGTGGTGATCCGGTTGCCGACGTGCACCAGGCCGATCAGCGGGAGGGGAAAGTCCGGCGCGGTCATCAGGCGCAGGGCCAGCGGAAAGCCCATGACGTGCGGGAACGTCGCGGGCAGCCGATCGGTGAGCCGGAACCCGCAGACCCGGTCGTAGTCGGCCAACTGCGCTCGGTCGACGCTGACCCCGCCCACTGCCAACTCGACCGCCGGCAGGTCGGGCCCGCGCCGCCCCTTGCCGAGGCCCGGCAGCGCGCCGAGCAACGCCCGTCGGTGCAGCGCCCCGACCGCCGGCATGCGGGGCAACTCGACCCGGGTACGGCCGCCCCACTCCGACACCGCGCCCATCACGCCCCCAGCAAACTCTGGCCGCAGACCCGGACCACGTTTCCGCTGACCGCACCGCTGGCCGGCCAGGCCAGCCAGCCGATCGTCTCGGCCACGTCCACCGGCAACCCGCCCTGGGCCAGGCTGTTCATCCGCCGCCCCGCCTCGCGGACCACCAGCGGGATGCGCGCGGTCAGCCGGGTCTCGATGAAGCCCGGGGCCACCGCGTTGACGCTGATCCCGTGCTGCCGCAGGGCCGGCGCGAGTGAGTCGACCAGCCCGATCACGCCGGCCTTGCTGGTGGCGTAGTTCGTCTGCCCCCGGTTGCCGGCGATCCCGGCGATCGACGAGACCGAGATGATCCGCCCGCCGGCCGGGATCAGCTCCCGCGCCAGCAGTACGTCGTTGATCCGCTCCTGGCTGGAGAGGTTGACGTCGATCACCTGGTCCCACCGGTCGGCGTCCATCCTGCCGAGCGTCTTGTCCCGGGTGATGCCGGCGTTGTGCACCACCACGTCGACCCGGCCGTGCCGGCCGGCCAGGTGCTCGGCGAGTCGGGTCGGCGCGTCCGGCGCGGTCAGGTCGAGTTGGACGGCGGTGCCGCCGATGTCGTTGGCCACCGCGGCGAGCGCGTCACCGGCGGCCGGGATGTCCAGGGCCACCACCTTCGCGCCGTCGCGGGAGAGCACCTTCGCCAGCGCCGCGCCGATGCCCCGTGCGGCGCCGGTGACCAGCACGACCTGCCCGTCCAGCGGGCGGTCCCAGTCGGCGGGGACGCTCGCCGCGCCGGGGCCGACCCGGATGACCTGCCCCGACACGTACGCGGACCGGCCGGACAGCAGGAACCGGACCGTCGACTCGAGGCTCGTGATGGTGCCAGCCGAGTGGGCCGGGTCGACCGACGCGTCACCGCTCACGTAGACGAGTTGCGCGGTGGTACCCCGGCCGAACTCCTTGCCGATGCTGCGGACCAGCCCTTCGAGGGCGCGTTGGGCGGTCGCCTCGCGGGGTGTCGGGCACTCCTGTGGCGAGGTGCCCAGCACGATCACCCGACCGCTGGACAGCACGGCCCGGGCCTGCGGGTGAAAGAAGTCGTAGAGCTGGCGCAGGTCGGTCGAGTCGATGATCCCGGTGGCGTCGAAGAGCAGTGCCCCGTACCGCTGCGGGTTGGCCCCGGCAGGGTCGGCCAGCTCGACCCCGGCGCTGGCGAGGATCTTGGCAACCGGCTCGGCGAGCCGGCCGCCGGTGGCCGCGCCGAGCAGGGCCGGGCCGGCCAGCAGCGGGTCGCCGGGGTGGTGCCGGCGCAGTCGGGGCGGGTCGGGCAGCCCGAGGCGCTTGACCAGCGCGCGGCCGGCGGCCGATTGGACGAAGCTCGCGTACCTGTCGGTCATGGGCGTAGCCTACTGGCGAGTAGGGTTCGAGCAACACATGTCGAGGAGGCGGATCGTGCAGAACATCCGGCGGGTCGCGGTCATCGGGGGCAACCGCATCCCCTTCGCCCGTTCCAACGCCCGCTACGCGGACGCGTCGAACGCGGACCTGCTCGGCGCGGCGCTCGACGGGCTGATCGCCCGCTACGGGCTGGCCGGGCAGCGCATCGGCGAGGTGGTCACCGGGGCGGTGCTCAAGCACTCCCGCGACTTCAACCTCACCCGCGAGGTGGTCCTCGGCTCCCGGCTCGACCCACACACCCCGGCGTACGACATTCAGCAGGCCTGCGGCACCGGCCTGGAGGCGACAATTCTGGTCGCCAACAAGATCGCCCTCGGTCAGCTCGACGTGGGCATCGCCGGCGGTGTCGACACCACCTCCGACGCCCCGCTCGCCGTCAACGAGGAGATGCGCCGCACGCTGCTCAAGCTCAACTCGGCCCGTACGCTGGGCGAACGGCTCAAGATCGCGGCGAAGCTGCGCCCGTCCCAGCCGTTCAAGCCGGAGATCCCACGCAACGCCGAGCCGCGTACCGGGCTGTCCATGGGCGACCACGCCGCCCGGACCGCAGTGCGCTGGCAGATCGACCGGCGCTCCCAGGACGAGTTGGCGCTGCGCTCACACCAGCGCCTCGCCGCCGCGTACGACAGGGGTTTCTTCGACGACCTGATGACGCCGTACCTGGGGCTCACCCGGGATGCGAACCTGCGCCCGGACAGCAGCCTGGAGAAGCTCGCCTCGCTGAAGCCGGTCTTCGGCACCCGTGGCCCGGACGCCGAGCACGCCACCATGACGGCCGGCAACTCGTCACCCCTCACCGACGGGGCGTCCACGGTGCTGCTGGCCAGCGAGGAGTGGGCGGCGGCGCACCACCTGCCCGTGCTGGCCTGGTTCAGCTGGTCGGAGACGGCGGCCGTGGACTTCGTGCACGGCGATGAAGGGCTGCTGATGGCACCCGTGTACGCGGTGCCCCGGATGCTGGCCCGTGCCGGGCTGACGTTGCAGGACTTCGACTACTACGAGATCCACGAGGCGTTCGCGTCGCAGGTGCTGGCCACCCTCGCCGCCTGGGAGTCGCCGGAGTTCGCCAAGGACCGGCTCGGCTTGGACGCCCCGCTGGGCGCGGTCGACACCGACCGCCTCAACGTCAACGGTTCGTCGCTGGCCGCCGGGCATCCGTTCGCCGCCACCGGTGGACGCATCGTGGCGACCCTGGCCAAGCTGCTGGCCGAGCGGGGCAGCGGGCGCGGGCTGATCTCCATCTGCGCCGCCGGTGGTCAGGGCGTGACCGCCATCCTGGAACGCTGAACGGACTGTGCACGGCGACGCCCGCCCGACCCGAGGGTCTGGCGGGCGTCGACAGTGCGGTAGGGGCTCAGCCGAGGGTGAACCGCTCCCAGGAGCTGATGACCGGGCCGCTGGCGATCAGTGGCTTGCTGCCCGCGCCGTCGGCGCTGACGTACTTGTTGTTGATGCTGGCCTTGAAGCTGACAGTGCCGTCGCTGCTGCGGACCAGGGTGAACCGCTCCCAGGTGCTGGCCGTCGGTGCGTTCGCGATCAGCGGCTTGGATCCTGCGCCGTCGGCGGACACGAAGCGGTTGTTGACGCGGGCGAGGAGGCCGACCTGCCCGTTGCCGAGATCCACCACGTCGAACCGCTCCCAACTGCTAGCGGTCGCCGCGCTCGCGATCAACGGCTTGGTCCCCGCGCCGTCGGCGCTGACGAAGCGACCGTTGACCCGGGCCTTCAGGGACCGGTTCGCGTCCGGGACGACGACCTGGAGGAACTTCTCCCAGGCGCCGATGGAGGGTCGGCTGGCGCTCAGCGGAATGGCGCCGCCGACGTCCGCGGTCACGTACTGGCTGGTGATGGGGGTCTGGAGGCTGATGGTGCCGTCGGCGTTGCGCACCAGCGTGAACATCTCGCGTACGTCCACGACGACGCTGTCCGCGGTCAACGTGGCGAGGTCGGACTGGGCGACGGCGACGTAGCGACCGACCGCCCGGGAGAAGAGGGCGACCTTGCCGTTGCCGGCGTCCGCCAGGTCGAACTGCGCAATGGCGGTCGGTTCAGCCTGGTTCGGTCGAAGCCCGTGGCTTTTCTCGTAGCTCACGTAGCGGCGGTTGGACAGGGCGCGCAGACCCACCGTTCCGGTCCGCCGCAGCATGCTGATCTGCCTGTTGTGAGCCGCCGACCGACCATCGGTCCCGGTGACCGTGACGATGACGAGATAGTTGCCCGGGTTCGCGTAGGTGTGCGAGGCGATCGGGCTCGTCTGGGTGACGGCGCTGCCGTCGCCGAACGAGAACTGGTAGGACGCGATCTGGTTGAGGCCGGGGGTGGAGGCGGACGCGTCCACAGTCACCGACTGCGCCTGGAGATTCAGGGCGACGTCGAACGACACCACCGGGGCGCGGATGGCCTCCACGGCGCCACGGTCGGCGTAGGGAACCGGGCCGGCACCGGTGTCGGGTATGGCCGGGTCGTCGACGCGCGGCGAGCCGGCGCGGTCGAGGGTCGGGTAACCGGGGGCGGCCGAGTTCGCCGAGTCGATGTTGTCCCGGGCCTGTCCCGTCTCGCGGTCGTGCGCGGCCTGGCCGGAGGCGGCCCGGAACGCGGCGAGGCCCATCCGGGTGTTCCAGGCGTAGATCTGCGGGGAGTCGTTGTTGTAGTGGTGGGCGTTGTTGTAGTCGACCACCGTCTTTCCGACGGCCCCGCCGTAGACGCCGATCTCGACGCCGTCGAGGAACGCCGCATCGCAGTAGCTCTGGTTGAAGAAGCCGTTCGTGATCAGCACGTTGTTCTGCACTGAAACGCCGGACGAAGCACCGTCGACCCGGATCCCGTCGCGGCAACGGTCCTTGATGGTGTTGTTGGTGATCGCCGTGCCGGTGCCACCGTTGTTGTGCACCCCGTGGCCGGGGCCACCGTCGATCTGGTTGTTGGCCACCACAGTGTCGACCGCGCCCGCCCCGATGGCGACTGCCGCTCCGGTGAAACCGCTGACCTTGCTGTCGAGGATGCTGACTCTCGGGCCGTCGACCCGAACGCCGACGCCGTCGGAGGGTGTCCGGTACCCGGCGGTGCTCAACACGTTCACGGATTTGACCAGCACGTCGCTGCTAGCGGCGTCGATGATGATCCCGGCGTTCAGGGCCGGTCCGCTGGCGTTGATCTGCTTCAGCGTCGACTCGGTGACACCGGCCAACCGGACCGCGGGCGCGGTCGAGGAGGTGTCCATCGCGAAGTTGCCGCCCTGGATGGTGATTCGCGAGGAGTTGCGCAGGTCGAGGCCGGGCAGCACGCTTGTCGACCCGTTGGTGCGCAGATTCTTGAGTACGACATCATGCTGGCCGTCGATCACGAAGCCGGCGGTCGCGCCGATCAGAGTCGCCACGCCACTGGTCAGGAAGGTGATTGGCTGCTCCGGCGTGCCGGACGTGGGGATCGCGACGCGCTCCCGGTAGTTGCCGCCGCCGACGTCCACCGACTGACCGGCCGTGACCACCGCGGCCGCCGCGCCGATGGTGCAGAACGGTTGCGTCAACGTGCCCGGGAACTGGTCGGAGCAGCCGGTGGTGGGGTTCTGCCGGACGTAGAGCGTCGTCGGAGCGTCCGCCTGGGCGGGCAGCGCGGTGCCCACCAGGGTGCCGCCGGTCAGTACGACGGTCGCGAAATCGGCGAAGAGGGATTTACGCATGCTGGCCTCGAAGATGAGGAGGAACCGGCGACGCCGGGAGTCAGATACAGGTGATCTTGCATGATCGGCAGGCGAGGCGCTGACCCGGGTGACAAAACGGCCAGCCGCCTCGTGACCGCCCTGGTCGCAGCGGATCGAAGCGGCCGACAGGTAGACGTTCACGTCCTGTTCAACGGGTGGCTGACCGCCCGTGAGGTTGTCGGGTAACGGTGACCGTCCGCACCCCCGAACGAGGTGCGTTCGATGCCACCTGCGTCCGGAACGGGGCCGGTAAGTGTTGGTGCTGTCTGTCGTCATTCCGATGTACAACGAGGCCGCGGTCATCCCGGCCCTGATCGACCGGCTGCGTCCGGCCCTCGACGCGCTCAGCGTCGAGTACGAGGTGGTGGCCGTCGACGACGGCAGCCGGGACGACACCGTCTCAGTGCTCTTCACCCATGCGCGGAGCTGGCCGCAACTGCGCCTGCTCCAGTTGCGCCGCAACAGTGGACACCAAGCGGCGTTGACCGCCGGGCTGTACCGCGCCCGTGGGCAGTGGGTGGTCAGCCTGGACGCCGACCTGCAGGACCCGCCGGAGACGGTCGCCGAGATGCTGAGGGTGGCCCGTGAGCAGGGCGTCGACGTGGTGTACGGCGTACGCGCCGACCGCAGCTCGGACACCGTGTTCAAACGGCGCAGCGCGCAGCTCTACTACCAACTGATGCGGCGGCTCGTCGGCGCCGAGGTGCCCGCCCAGGCCGGCGACTTCCGGCTGGTGAGCCGGGAGGTGATCGAGACCCTGCGTCAGCTGCCCGAACGCACCCCGGTCTACCGGCTGCTGGTACCCGCGCTCGGCTTCGCCAGCGCGGAGGTGCGCTACTCCCGAGAGGTTCGGGCGGCGGGCGAGACGAAATATCCACTGCCCCGGATGATCGCGCTCGCCTGGGACAGCATCGCCAACTTCTCCGCAGCGCCGCTGCGTCTCGCCACCTGGCTGGGAGCGATCAGCTTCCTGGCCTGTCTCGGCCTCATCGGCTTCGGCGTCGTGGCGTACGTGCGCGGTCTGACCATCCCGGGCTGGACGTCGACCTTCGTGGCGGTCCTGCTCCTCGGTGGCGTGCAACTGGTCTGTCTCGGCCTGCTCGGCGAGTACGTCGGGCGGATCTACGCGACAGTGCAGG
The DNA here is from genome assembly GCF_044455385.1 of Micromonospora sp. NPDC051227. Lineage (NCBI taxonomy): Bacteria > Bacillati > Actinomycetota > Actinomycetes > Micromonosporales > Micromonosporaceae > Micromonospora > Micromonospora sp. NPDC051227. Next base: position 332,163 of record NZ_JBITET010000003.1, on the reverse strand, counting down.
GTCGACCGACGTACCACGTCGGGGCCGACTCGGCGGACACCGAGCTGGCCTCCCCGTTTCCCGCCGCACCGGTGGGTAGCGCCGGTGCCTGACTCGCTCGGGTTGGTGGACCGACCCGCCTCAGCGCCCGCGCCGCAGCCGGACCGACGACTCGCCCGGTCACTCCGGTCCGCCGTGGTCGCGGCCCTGCCCTGGGCGGTGCTCCTCGCCGCGATGCCGGCCGCCTGGTCGTACACCGACGTTCCCGCCGTCGACGTGCTCCGCTACGTGGCGTACTGGTCGTTGGCCCTGGTGTTACCCGGCACCCTGGTGCACCGGGCGGTACGCGGTGGCCGCGGCAACCTGCCGGAGGACCTGGGCTTCGGCGCGGCCACCGGCCTGCTCCTCGAACTCGGTGCCTGGGTCGCCGCCGCGGCCACCGGTCAGCAGCACCTGCTGCGATGGTGGCCGGTGCCCCTCGTACTCGCCTTCCTGGCCGTTCCCCGGCTACGTCGGCACTGGCGGGTCGGGGCCCGCCGGCCGCTCCCTCTCGCCTGGCACTGGTCTGTCGTCGCTGTGCTGCTACTCGTGTTGCTGTGGGCCGTCGCGCAGTGGCGTCTGGTGCCGCTCCCGCCGGTGAACCACAGCTACTACCAGGATCTGCTCTACCACCTGTCGCTGGTCCAAGAGCTGACCCGGGACCTACCCTTCCAACTGCCGCAGCTGGCCGGCGAGCCGCTGCGCTACCACTACCTGTCCGACGCGCACATGGCCGCCGGCAGCATGATCACCGGTATTCCACCCGCGACGGTCCTGCTACGGCTGTGGCTGGCGCCGGTCGCCGTTGTCAGCGTGCTGGTCACCGCCGGCCTGGCCCGGGACCTGACCGGCCGCTGGTGGGCGGGCCCGGTGGCGGGCGCGGCGGCTGGCCTCGGCATGCCGGTGGCCGTCAACTCGGCCATCGCGGACGGCGCCTTCGCATTCTCCTTCTCCAGCCCGTCACAGACGTACGTCCTGCCACTGCTGGTGCTGCTCGCCGGCATCTGCGTCGACGCCGTACGCGGGCGACCGCTGGGCGTGGCCTGGGCGTTGCTGCCGGCACTCGGGCTGGCCTGCGCCGGCGCCAAGTCCAGTGCGCTGCCGCCGCTGATCGCCGGCGTCGCCGTGGCCGTCGCCGCCACCTGGTGGCAGCAGCGCGGGCGGGTGCCCTGGCCGGCGCTCGCAACCCTGCTCTGTCTGGTGGTGCCGATGGGCGTCGGCTATCTCCTCTTCGCCGGCGGCGGAGCGGGCACCCTCGCCCCACAGGCGTTCGCGTTCCTGCACGCGATGCCGCAGTACCGGGAGACCATCGGCGCGGGCGACGGGGTGCGCGGCGGCGGGCTGCTGCCGTTCGGTCTGAGCAGGGCGGGGGCGTCCGGTTGGCTGCTGACATTCGTCCTGCTCGGCTGGTGGCTGCTGGTGCAGTTGCCCCGGCTGATCGGCATGCTGGTCCTCGCCGGGCCACGCCGTGCCGATCCGGCACCCTGGCTGCTGTCGGGGGCGGTGCTCGCCGGCGCGGGCGGCATCTGGACCCTGCACCATCCGTCGTTGAGCCAGGTCTACTTCTGGTTGGACGTGCTCCCGTTCGGCGCCGTGCTGACCGTGTGGCTGCTCACCCTCGTCCGGCCGCCCTGGCCGGTGGCGGTGTCCGCCGCGGTGCTCGGCGTGGCGTCGTACCTCCTTGTGCCCATGATGCCCCGGCCGGCCGCGACCATGGCCGGTTGGATGGGCGTCCTCGGCCGGTCGTACCTGCGGCTCGCGGTCCTTCTCCTACTGGCCGCGCTCGTCGCGATCGGAGTCCGTGCGCTGCTGGGTGGCCCCGACGGCGGCGGGCGGCGGCGGACCGTGGCGGTGGCGTTGGCCGGCGTCACGGCGGCGCTGCTGGGCGCGAGCGTCGCCCGGGGCGTCGACGGAGCCGTCCGGTACGTCCAGGTCGCACCGGGGCTGCCCGCGTCTGTCGCGCAGCCGTCCACGGTGACGGCGGCGGAGATGCGGGCCGCGCTGTGGCTGGACGAGCACGCGGCGGCCGACGACGTGGTGGCCACCAACGTGCACTGCCGCCCGGTGCCGACCACCGCGCACTGCGACGCCCGCGCCTACTGGGTGACCGGGCTGGGTGGGCACCGGACGGTGGTGGAGAGCTGGGGCTACACCGATGCCGCCCTGGCCGCCAACGGACGGCGGGGTCTCGGATACGTACGGCAGGATCCGCCGGACCCGGCCCGGTTCGCGCTGAACGAGAGGGTGTTCCGGGCACCCACCACGGCCGACCTGGACCGGCTGCGCGCCGACTACCGGGTCCGGTGGCTGTTCGCCGACACCCGGGCCGGCGAGGTGTCGCCCGCGTTGGCCGGGCTGGCCCAGGTACGCCTCGTCTCCGGCAGCGTGACGGTCTACGAGCTGCGCTGACCGGCCCTCGCACGACGACGCCCGCCGGACCCTGAGGTTCCGGCGGGCGTCGATCGGTCGGGCCGGCTCAGCCGAGGGTGAACTTCTCCCAGGTGCTGACGGCTGGGCCGTTGGCGATCAGCGGCTTGCTACCCGCGCCGTCGGCGCTGACGTACTTGCTGTTGATGCCGGCCTTGAAGCTGACAGTGCCGTCGCTGTTGCGGACCATGGTGAACCGTTCCCAGGTGCTGACGGCCGGGCCGTTGGCGATCAGCGGCTTGGTGCCCGCGCCGTCGGCGGAAACGAAGCGGCTGTTGACGCGGGCGAAGAGGGCGATCTGACCGCTACCGAGGTCGGCGATGTCGAACCGCTCCCAGCTGCCGACGGTCGCCGCGCTCGCGATCAGCGGCTTCACACCGGCACCGTCGGCCATCACGAAGCGGCCGTTCACGCTGGCCTTCAGCGACCTGTTCGCGTCGGCGACCGGAACCTGGGCGAACTTCTCCGAGGCGCTGATGGTGGACCGGCTGGCGCTCATCGAGACGGTGCCGCTGGCGTCGGCGGTGACGTACAGGTTGTTGCTCGCCTTGAGGCTGACGGTGCCGTCACTGTTGCGGACGACAGTGAACTTCTCCGGCGTGCCGACCACCTGGCCCGCGGCGTTCAGGGACTCGTTGGCCGACTGCGTGACGTAGCGGCCGTTCGACCGCGCGACGAGGGCCACCTGGCCGTTGCCGGCGTCCCCCAGGTCGTACTGCGCGGCAGCGGTCAACCCGGCCTGGTTCGGCAGGAGAACCGACGCGGACGTGGCCACGTAGCGACGGTTCGACATCGCGAGCAGGCCCACGGAAGCGGTCCGCCGCAGCACGCTGACCTGCTCGGTGCTGCTGCCGCTCAGGCCGTCGGTTCCGATGGGGCTGACGGTGACGTTGTAGGTGGCCGGCTTGGCGTACTTGTGCGTGGCGATCGGACTGGAGTGGCGGGTGGAGGTTCCGTCGCCCCAGCTGACGTCGTAATCACGGATCGGGACGAAGCCCGGTGTCGAGGCGGAGGCGTCCACCCTGACCGTGCTCGTGGCGAGGTCCACTGTGGCGTCGAAGGACGACACCGGGTGTTTGATGGACTCCGTGGTGCCACGGTCGGCGTACGCGATCGGGCCGGCGCCGGTGTTCGGCACGGCCGGATCGTCCCGGCGTGGCTTGCCGTTGGTGTCAAGCTCCTGGTAGCCGGGTGCCGTCGAGTTCGCCGAGTCGACATTCTCCCGGACATCCGACGTGTACCGGTCGTGTGCGGCCTGCCCGGAGACGGTGCGGAACTGGGTGAGACCCATCCTGGTTCCGTTCCACGAGTAGCCGGTCGCGGACGCGGACTGGTGCCAGGTGTTGTTGTAATCGATCACCGTGCCGCTCAGCGCGGCGTCGTGGACCGCGATCTCAGCGCCCTCGGGCGCCTGCGGGTCGCAATAGCCCTGGGTGAAGGCGGCGTTGTTGCGGAGCACGTTGTTCTGCACCGAAACCTGGGACGACGCCCCGTCGACCCGGATGCCGCCCAGGCAGCGGTCCTGGATCTCGTTGTTGGCGATGGCCGTGCCCACGGCTCCACGGTTGTGGATGCCGTACCCGATCCCGCCCCCGATCCGGTTGTTGGCGATCACCGTCCCGGCGGCGGCAGGGCCCACCGAGATGGCAGCTCCGGAGAAGCCGGCGACGTCGCCGTCGATGATCGTGTTCTGTGGCCCGTCGACTCGAATGCCCACGCCGCCATCGGCCGCGACGTGTTTCGGGTCGGTCGCCACCAGTGCGTCCTCGACGAGCACCTCGCTGGTGGACGCATCCATGGTCAGGCCGCCGGCCAGCGCCGTCCCGCTGACGGTGAGCTGTTCCAGCGCCGCCACCCTCACATTGGCGAGTCGGATGGCGGGCGCGGTCGCGACGTTCGCCATCGTGAATGTGCCGCCCGCGATCATGATGTTCGAGGCGTTACGCAGATCGAGGGCGGGTACGTCGGTTGACCCGCTGACATTGATGTTCTCAATCTGGATGTCGTGCTGGCCGTCGATGACCAGGCCCGCGTTCGGGCCGACAAGCGTCACCGGTGTGCGGGCGTTCCAGGCCGTGAAGGCGATCCGCGCCTCTGGTACGCCAGAGCTGGTGACGGTGACGCGCTCGGCGTAGGTGCCGCCTTCGATAAGGACCGCCCCGGGGGCGGTCACCACGGCGGCTGCGGCACCGATCGTGCAGAACGGCGTGTCGTCGGAGCCGGGCCCCTGGTCGGAGCAGTTCGCGTCGGCCTGCTTGACGTACAGCATCATCACAGGGTCGTCTGCCTGGGCGGGTGCGCCGGTGGCCAGCAGACTGCCGCCGGTCACCGCGATCGCGGTGAGGCCGGCGAGGGATCTTCTACGCATGCATGCCCTTTGTCGTGAAAAAGAGATTCGGCTTCGCCGGAGATCAGATGGAGATTATGATCCGATACCGGCTGGTAGCTGTGCCGCCCCGGGCGACAAAACGGCCACTGGCCCCACCGGCACCCGCCCTGGCCTGCCGGCCGCACCGGCCGCCGGGTAGGAGAGAATGAGGCACGTGACGACGATCCCCAACGTGCTGGCCAACCGGTACGCCTCGCCCGAACTGGTCGCCCTCTGGTCCCCGGAGGAGAAGGTCCGAATGGAGCGGCGGCTCTGGCTCGCCGTTCTCCGCGCTCAGCGCGATCTGGGCGTGCCGGTGCCGGACGGCGTGGTCGAGGCGTACGAGCGGGTGCTCGACCAGGTCGACCTCGCCTCGATCGCCGAGCGGGAGCGGGTCACCCGGCACGACGTGAAGGCCCGGATCGAGGAGTTCAGCGCGCTCGCCGGGCACGAGCACGTGCACAAGGGGATGACCTCCCGGGACCTCACCGAGAACGTCGAGCAGCTCCAGGTGCGCGCCTCGCTGGAGCTGATCCGGGACCGGGTGGTGGCCACCCTGGCCCGGTTGGCCTGGCTGGCCCACGAGCACTCCGAACTGGTCATGACCGGCCGATCGCACAACGTGGCGGCGCAGGCCACCACGTTGGGCAAGCGCTTCGCGTCGGCGGCGGAGGAGCTGCTGATCGCGTACGAGCGGCTGGAGGAGCTGATCGCCCGCTACCCGCTGCGGGGGATCAAGGGACCGGTCGGCACGGCCGCCGACCAGCTCGACCTCTTCGACGGCGACGCCGACAAGGTGGCCGAGCTGGAGCGACGGGTCGCCGAGCACCTGGGCTTCTCCCGGGTGCTGGACAGCGTCGGGCAGGTCTACCCGCGCTCGCTGGACTTCGACGTGCTGGCCGCGCTGGCCCAGACGGCCGCCGCGCCGTCGTCGCTGGCCACCACGATCCGGTTGATGGTGGGTCAGGAGCTGGCGACCGAGGGCTTCAAGCCGGGTCAGGTCGGTTCCAGCGCGATGCCGCACAAGATGAACACCCGCTCCTCGGAGCGGGTGAACGGCTTCGCCGTGATCATCCGGGGTTACCTGTCGATGGTCGGCGAGCTGGCCGGTGACCAGTGGAACGAGGGGGACGTGTCCTGCTCGGTGGTCCGCCGGGTGGCACTGCCGGACGCGTTCTTCGCCGCCGACGGGCTGTTCCAGACGTTCCTCACAGTGCTCGACGAGTTCGGCTCGTACCCGGCAGTGATCAACCGGGAGCTGGAGCGTTTCCTGCCGTTCCTGGCCACCACGAAGATCCTGGTCGCGGCGGTCCGGCGGGGCGTCGGCCGGGAGGTCGCCCACGAGGTGATCAAGGAGCACGCGGTGGCGGTGGCCCTGGCGATGCGCGAGAAGGGCTCACCGGAGAACGACCTCTTCGACCGCCTGGCGGCGGACGGCCGACTCGGCCTGTCCCGCGCCGACATCGACACCCTGGTCGCCGACCGCAACGCCTTCGTGGGCGCCGCCCAAGCCCAGGTGGCAGCGGTAACCAGCCGCATCACGGCCGTGGTGGAAGCCCACCCCCACGCCGCCACCTACAGCCCACCCCCCATCCTCTAGCTCTAACCCCGCCCCTCCGGGTGATCAAGAGCTTCGCGTCATCTTCGATCTCCCTGATGACCGAAACCTCTTGATCAACAGGGGTGGCGGGCCCGGTGGGGTTATTCGCCGGTTGGGGTTTCGGCGGCGGTTCTGAGGTTGGGGGCGCTGGCCGGTTCGGCGATGCCGCCAAGCGCCTCGGCGAAGCCCGCGGGCTCCGCGGTCTCCGCGGCGACCGCCGGCTGGTCGGCCGGCATGACCTCGGGCATCTTGGGTACGGCGACCACGGCCGTCCCGTACGCGCAGATTTCCATCCACATCTCGCCACAGTCTCGGCTGTCGAACCGCATGCCGATGACCGCGTTCGCGCCGAGCCGCAGGGCCTCCTCGCCGAGGCGGGCCACCGAGTCGGTGCGCCACCGGGTCAGGTTGTCCGGGGCCATCGGGTCGTACGCGCCACCGCGCAGGTTCTTCACACCCTCGCGGTACGGGTTGCGCGTCCTGGCCATCGATGACACCACCTCACCGAGAATCTGGCGGATCTCGTAGCCGGGCAGTTGCTCTGTCGTCACGACCAGCACGTTCCGATGCTGTCAGGAGTGGCGCGACCCGATCGTGTGCATTGTTCACCTGATCGGATGCTGCAAAACGACGCGGCGCGGACGACCGGCACGCGGCCGGCCATCCGCGCCGAGCGAGGCGCTAACCGTCAGACACCGGCCACCGAGGTGATCCAGGCCCGGTTGTACGCAACGCTGCCGTAATTCTGGATGCTCGACCCGTCGGCGGTGGAGGCGACGCCGACCTGCTGACCGTTGTAGAACTGCGGGCCGCCGGAGTCACCGCGCCAGGCGTTGCCGTTGATCCGGGTGCTGCGGATCGCCTGGCCGCCGTACGCGTCGGTGGCGCTGTTGCTGGTCACTCGGACGGTGGCGGTCTTCAGCTGGGTGGATGCCGAGCAGCCGCTGTAGCAGGTCATGCCCCAGCCGTAGATCGAGTTCGTCGAGTTGATCGGCGGGTTGCTGCTGGCCAGGCTCACCGCGGAGGTGCTGACGGCGCTGGAGAGCCGCATGAGGGCGAGGTCGTTGCGGGTGTAGGTGGCGCTGACCGTGCGGGTGACCCCACCGGAGGTGCGGTTCACGCTTCCGACGCGCACCGACATGGTGCCGCTGATGCAGTGCCGAGCGGTGAGCACCCACTGCGCGGCGATGACGCTGCCGGAGCAGGTGAACGAGCCGTTGCTCAGCACTGCGGCGGCCCAGGGCGCGGACGAGACGGTGCCGCCGCCGATGATGGGTTGTGGGCCGGCGGGGGCAACGGGGGCGGCGGACGCGGCGGACGTGACGCCGAGGGCGCCGACCAGCGCGGTGCTGAGTACGGCGAGCAGGGGGCGGATGCGCATCGGGTGGACTCCTTGGAGGGGCGGGCCCGGGGTCGCCGGGGTGCGGATGGTGCCGGGCGGCGGGGGGTTCCCGGAGCCGGCGAAATCGACTTGCGTCGATGTAGAGTAGGACGCGACGCGATCGTTATCAAGGAGCTGATCGACGTTGCCCAATGTAACGATTCGGCCACCCGCTGCGCCGTATATGTCCTGCTAGGGCCACCTGTCGTGCCTGACAGGTCAGACTGAGCGTCAGTAATGTCGATCACTGCCTGAACTGCACCCGGCCGGTGCGTCCGCGGCGATATCTGCCAGGTACGCTGGCTGCGCTCGCCCATTGTGGGTCGGCACCCAACTGCGTACACAGTCAGGAGTGCCCAGTGCCTCGCGTCGTCGTCGACGTCATGCTCAAGCCCGAGATCCTTGATCCGCAGGGCCAGGCCGTCGCAAACGCGCTGCCCCGGCTCGGCGTCGGTGACGTCGCCTCGGTTCGGATCGGCAGGCGGATCGAGATCGAGTTCACCGGTGAACCGGACCTGGACCGCGCTCGGGAGATTGCCGACAAACTGCTCGCCAACCCGGTCATCGAGGACTTCACCGTCCGCCTGGTCGAGGCCGACGAGACTGCGGACGCCCGCTCGTGACCGCCCGGGTCGGTGTGGTCACCTTCCCCGGCTCGCTCGACGACGGGGACGCGGCCCGGGCCGTCCGGATCGCCGGCGCTGAGCCGGTCCGGCTCTGGCACGGCGACCCGGAGCTGCACGGTGTCGACGCGGTCGTCCTGCCCGGCGGTTTCTCCTACGGTGACTACCTGCGGTGCGGCGCCATCGCCCGGTTCGCCCCGGTGATGGAGACGATCGTGGACGCCGCCCGGGCTGGTCTGCCGGTGCTCGGCATCTGCAACGGCTTCCAGATCCTCTGCGAGGCGCACCTGCTGCCCGGCGCGCTCACCCGCAACCAGCACCTGCACTTCCGCAACCGGGACCAGGTCCTGCGCATCGATTCGGCCGGGACGGCGTGGACCAACGCGTTCCAGCCCGGCCAGGAGGTGCTCATCCCGGTCAAGAACGGCGAGGGCTGCTACGTCGCGGACACCGCGACGCTGGACCAGCTCGAAGCCGAGGGTCGGGTGGTCGCCCGCTACGTCGGCGGCAACCCCAACGGGTCCCAGCGCGACATCGCCGCGATCACCAACACCGCCGGCAACGTGGTCGGCATCATGCCGCACCCCGAGCACGCGGTGGAGGCGCTCACCGGCCCTTCGCTGGACGGCCTCGGCTTCTTCACGTCGGTCCTCAAGCACCTGGTGGGGGCGCCGGCATGACCGGCGGCACGATCATCGGTCAGCTCAACCGCCGGCCTGGCGGGCACGAGCGCAGCGAGGAGAGGTCATGACCACCCATCCGGACCCGGTACGGGACACACCGGAGGCGTACTCCGCCCCGGCGCAGCCGGTCGAGCCGAGCGCGGCGCAGCCGGTCGCACCGGCGACCGCTCCCGCCCAGCCGGCCGCCGCCGTCTGGACCGAGGGCGTGGACACCGTGCCGCGCGCCGGTGGCACCCCGGGCGAGCTTCAGCCGTACACCGAGCTGGGCCTGCGTGACGACGAGTACGACCGGATCCGGCAGATCCTCGGCCGCCGGCCCACGCAGTCCGAGCTGGCCATGTATTCGATCATGTGGAGCGAGCACTGCTCGTACAAGTCGAGCAAGGTGCACCTGCGCCAGTTCGGCGAGAAGGCCCCGCACAGCGACCGGCTGCTCGCCGGCATCGGTGAAAACGCCGGTGTCGTGCAGATCTCCGACGAGCTGGCGGTGACCTTCAAGGTCGAGTCGCACAACCACCCGAGCTTCGTCGAGCCGTACCAGGGCGCGGCGACCGGCGTTGGCGGCATCGTCCGGGACATCCTCGCCATGGGTGCCCGCCCGGTCGCGGTGATGGACCCGCTGCGCTTCGGTGCCGCGGACCACCCGGACACCGCCCGGGTGCTCACCGGCGTGGTCGCCGGAGTGGGCGGCTACGGCAACTGCCTGGGCCTGCCCAACATCGGTGGCGAGCTGGTCTTCGACCCCTCCTACCAGGGCAACCCGCTGCTCAACGCGCTCTGCCTGGGCGTGCTGCCGGTCACCCGGCTGCAGAACAAGGCCGCCGCCGGCCCGGGCAACGTTGTCGTGCTGATGGGCGCCAAGACCGGCCGGGACGGCATCGGCGGCGTGTCGGTGCTGGCCAGCGCGACCTTCGACGAGGGCAGCGAAGCGCGTCGACCGGCCGTGCAGGTCGGCGACCCGTTCACCGAGAAGCTGCTGATCGAGGCGTGCCTCGAGCTGTACGACGGCCAACTGGTGGTCGGCATCCAGGATCTCGGCGGCGCCGGCCTGACCTGCGCGCTCACCGAGACCGCAGCCGCCGCCGGCACCGGCATGCGGGTCTGGCTGGAGCGGGTTCCACTGCGCGAGCCCTCGATGGACCCGCACGAGATCCTGGCCAGCGAGTCGCAGGAGCGGATGCTGCTGGTCGTCGAGCCGGACAAGCTCGACGCGGTGCTCAAGACCTGCGAGAAGTGGGGCGTCCTCGCCACCGCGATCGGCGAGGTCACCGCACCGGAGCCGGACGGCCGCCCGGGTCGACTGCTGATCACCTGGCAGGACCACCTGGTCGTCGACGTGCCGCCGGGTTCGCTGGTCGACGACGGCCCGGTCTACGCCCGGCCGATGCGTGAGCCGGCCGACCTGATCCTGCTCCAGGCCGACCGGGCCGAGACGCTGCCCCGCCCGGCCGACCCGGAGGCGCTGCGGGAGACCGTGCTGCGCATGATCGCGTCGCCCAACCTGGCCGACAAGACCTGGGTCACCGAGCAGTACGACCGCTACGTGCTGGGCAACACGGTGCTCGCCCAGCCGGAGGACGGCGGTGTGATCCGGATCGACGAGCGGACCGGCCTCGGTGTGGCGCTGTCGGTGGACGGCAACGGCCGGTACACCCGACTGGACCCGTACAACGGCACCAAGCTGGCCCTGGCCGAGGCGTACCGGAACGTGGCGGTGACCGGCGCGAAGCCGATCGCCGTGACCAACTGCCTCAACTTCGGCTCCCCGGAGGACCCGGGCGTGATGTGGCAGTTCGCCGAGGCCGTGCGCGGCCTGGCGGACGGCTGCCTGGAGCTGGGCATCCCGGTGACCGGCGGCAACGTCAGCTTCTACAACCAGACCGGTGCGGCGGCCATCCACCCGACCCCGGTGGTCGGCGTGCTGGGCGTGCTGGACAACGTCGCCGACCGGGTGCCGATGGGCTTCGTGCCGCGCGCCGGTGGCGACCACGACCAGCTCTACCTGCTCGGCGAGACGAACGTGGAGCTGTCCGGCTCGGAGTGGGCCTGGGTGACGCACGAGCACCTTGGTGGCATCCCGCCACAGGTCGACCTTCTCCGCGAGAAGGCGCTGGCCGAGCTGCTGGCAGAGGCGGCCCGGGTCGGCCACCTGGCCTCCGCGCACGACCTCTCCGACGGCGGTCTCGCCCAGAGCCTGGTCGAGTCCTGCCTGCGTCGCGGCGTCGGTGCCCGGGTCGCGGTGCCGGAGCAGTTCACCGAGGGCTCGATGCCGTTCGTCTACCTGTTCAGCGAGTCCGCCACGCGGGCGCTGGTCTCGGTGCCGCGCGGCCACGACAAGGCGTTCGCGGCGCTCTGCGCCGAGCGGGGTGTGCCGTTCGAGCTGATCGGCGTCACCGACCCGTCCGGCGGGGCGCTCGAGGTGCACGGCCAGTTCCGGATCGGCCTGGACGAGCTGCGCACCGCGCACACCGAGACGTTGCCGCGCCTCTTCGGGGGCTCGGCGGCCGTCGAGGTGCCCGCTCCGGCCGCCGATGTGGCGGGTGCGGTTGAGGCCGTGCCGCTGCCGGGCGAGCCGGCCGAGCCGATCGACCCGGCCGAGGTGGTCTCCGAGCCGATCGCCTCTTCGGGGCCTTCGCCCGAGACCGGCGCGGTCGAGCCGATCGGGTCGGAGCAGCCCGGCGGGGCGTCCGAGTCTGACTCCGGTGTCATCGAGCCGTCGCCTGACGAGCGCTGAGGCGTTGACGGCCGCCGTCTACGGCCAACCCGGATCGGGTGCCCGGTTCGACTGGGGGCTGACCGGGGCGGCGGAACTCGGCCGGGTCTGCGCGGCGCTGGTGGTGGTGGACGTCCTCTCGTTCACCACCGCCGTGGAGGTGGCGGTGGCCCGGGGCATGCGGGTGCACCCGTTCCCCTGGGGTGAGCAGGCCGCCGAGTACGCCGTCCGGGTCGGTGCGACCGCTGCGGTCGGGCGGCGGCAGACGACGGCGGAATATCCGTGGTCCCTCTCGCCCGCCGCGCTGAGCAGCGCACCCGTGGTGGCGGACCTCGTGCTGCCCTCCCCGAACGGCTCGGCCATCAGCGCCGCCGCCAGCGCCACCGGCCTGCCGGTGGTCGCGGCGTGCCTGCGCAACGCGCGCGCCGTCGGGCATTGGCTGCGCCGTCAGGGGTACGGCACGCTGGACTCCCCGATCGGCGTGATCGCCTCGGGAGAGCGGTGGCCGGACGGGTCGCTGCGACCGTCGGTGGAGGACCAACTCGGCGCCGCCTCGGTGCTGGATGCCCTCTCCGGCGTGCCGGGTGGGCTCTCGGTGGAGGCGGCCATGGCGCTCGCCGCGCTGGCGAGCACCCCGGATGTGCCCGCCGCAGTGCGCGGCAGCGTCTCCGGGCGGGAGTTGACCGAGAACGGCTTCGCCGCGGACGTGGACGTCGCCGTTCGGATCGACGTGTCCGACGTCGTACCGGTGCTCCACCAGGGCGTCTTCTCCGCCGCCTGACCGCGCCGGGCCCGCGCCCGGCCGCGCCAAGTCCGCGCCCGACCGCGCCCGACCGTGCCTGGCCGCCTGGCCGCAGCGCGTGATCAACTCGGCTTTCAGGAAGTCGGGGTGTCCAGGGCTGCGGGATGGTCCGACTTCCTGAAAGCCGAGTCGTTCTTGCAGCGAAACGGCCACCCGGATCTCCGGGTGGCCGTTTCCATGTGCTGTGGTGGGGTCAGTCGTCCAGCCAGTCGAGGCGCCGACCGCCGCGCTCGGTCGGCGGCGGGGTCTCCGGTCGGTTCCGCCCGGCGGGCTGGCCGTAGCCGCCCTGGTCGTAGCCGCCGCGCTGCTGCGGAGGCTCTTGGCCGTAGGTGCCGCCCTGGTCGTATCCGCCGGCCGGCTGGCCGTAGCCGCCCTGGTCGTAGCCCCGGTCGTCGTAGCCGCCGCGCTGCTGCGCAGGCTCTTGGCCGTAGGTGCCGCCCTGGTCGTATCCGCCGGCCGGTTGACCGTAGCCGCCCTGGTCGTACCCGCCAGCCTCCGGGCCGCCGTACCCTGCGGTCGGCTCGGCAGCGCGACCGCCGTACGGGGCGGCATCGGGCTGGCCGTACCCCTGCTCCTGCTCCGGCTGGTAGACGCCGGTGGCGTAGGGGTCGGCCGGGGCCGGGTACTGGGTGCTGTCGCCGGTGTACCGGCCGGTCGGCTCGTCGAACCGCTCGCCGTAGGCCGCGCCGCCAGCGGGAGCCGGCGGGTAGGCGGCGGTGCCGCCTGGGGCGTCGTAATCACGGCTGCCGTAGCCGCCACCGGAGGCCGGAGCATTGCCGTAGCCACCAGCGGACGCTGGCGCGCCGCCGTAGCCGGCACCGGAACCAGGCGCGGCACCGTAGCCGTCACCGGCCGCGTCGTAGCCGCCCTCTGGGCCCGCCGGAGCGCCGTAGCCGCCACCCGAAGCGGGCGCGTTGCCGTAACCGCCGGCACCGTACCCAGCGGGCGCTGGCTCCTCGCCGTATCCGGCGCCGCCCCAGCCCTGCTGACCCGCGCCGCCGTACGCCTGCGCAGGCGCGCCGTACGGGTCCGGCGGAACGTCGTCGACCACCGGGCGGTGCATCATCGTCGGTGCATCGCTCAGCGCCGCGCCGCCGACCATGGTCGGATCTGCGCCACCGCCGGGACGACCGCCGACCACCCGGGTCTGGTCGTCGGGACCGCGGAACCCGCCCCGCGAGGGCGGCACCACACCGCCGCCGCCGGCAGCCGCCGGAGCGTCGTCGTCGTCGCCGTTCTCCCTGCGCTTCATCCAGAGCAGCACGATCGTGCCGACACCGGCGGCGACCAGAAGACCACCGAGCAGGATGATCAGGTACGACCCGATGCCGCCGCTGTCCTCGGTGTTCGCGGCGTTCGCCGGCGCACCCTGGCTGGCCTCCTCGGTGGGCTCCTCCTCGGTGCCCTCCTCGGTGGTGGCCTCGTCGGTGGGCGTGGCCTCGGGGGTGGCGGACGGGGTGGCGCTGGGCGTCACCTCGACCTTGATGGCAAGGCTGAGCCGCTGCCCGGTGATGGCCTGCCCGGCGTTGGCGTTCAGGGTCTTGAACGCCTTGATGTTGTCGAACGACGCGCCCAGGTCGATCCGTCCGGGCGCGATCGGGTTCTGGGTGGTGCCGGTGAACCGGAAGTTGCCGCTACCGTCGCTCGTCGCGTCGTAGCGGTGACCGGCGGTGTCCTGGAGAACCACGAACGCGTTCGGCACGGCCTTGCCGTCGGCTTGCGAGACCACCTTGCCGGAGACCGACCGCACGGTCTGGTTCTGCGGCGGCGGCGCTGCCTTGGCGACCAACGTGACAGTCGTCGACGCCTCTTCGCTCTGCTTCACGACCCCGGTGGAGTCCGTCGCCTTGACGGTGATCGTGGCGCTGCCGTTGGCTGCATCGTCCGCAGCCTTGAAGGTGGCGTCGAAGGTGCCGCCGGATGTCACCCGACCGCGGGAACACCCGTCAACGCAGGTCAACTTCGAGTTGCTCGAGCTGAAACTGATGTCAGCAGGCCCTGCGTCGTCTTCGAAGGCGAGTCGGTAGCTGATCTTCGTGGTCTTGCCGGCCTCGACGCTGCTCGGCGAGGCCGAGACGTCTGTAACGTTGGGAGCGGCCATGGCTGGTGTGGCGGGGACGGCGAGCAGAGCGCCGGCAACCAGCGCTACGACCACACCGGCCCGCTGCTTCCAGGCACGTCGGTGTGTTGACACGTCCACCGCCTTCCGGGCTGACTTCCCTCTGACCGGCGGGGCGCCGGGCCGGGGATCATCACGGTACGAATACGCCGTCGGCAACTATGCCTTGTCCGACTGCATGAGCGCGACCCAGGGCCAGCGTCGCGTGTCTGGCCTGGGGGTCGTATCGTCCCGTCGTGTCCTCTCCGCACAGTAAGTCCGCTGCCGTTACGGCCGCGTTGTCGGCGCTCGACGAGGGGCGTACACCCGAACGGCCGGTGTTCCGAGAGGCGGTCCGGTCGCTGTTGGCCGTCCTCGCGGAGCGCGCCCCCGGCCGATCGGTGGAGGTGCGCGTTCCACCATACGGGGCGATCCAGTGCGTACCGGGGCCTCGACACACCAGGGGAAATCCACCAAACGTGGTCGAGATGGCCCCGAACACCTGGTTGGAGCTGGCAACCGGCAGGGTCGGCTGGGCCGAGGCGGTCACCGACGGTCGCGTCCAGATGAGTGGCAACCGGGCGGACCTCTCGGCCTATCTGCCCCTCTAGCCATCCCGTTGTCCCACTCAGCGTGACGGTGGGCATGGGAATCGTGACTTTCTGTATTGACGTCGATTCGCGTACACTGTCAGGCGACGACAGTGGTCCCGGCAGAGGAGAGTGGATCCGCCCGTGATCCCCGCCCGGCCGGTCCAGACCAGCATGAGGGAGCGGTAGGTGCCCCGAGGCGACGGCCGGCTGAGCCACGACCTTGACCCCCAACGACCTGGCCCCCAGGATGCCTGCGGCGTCTTCGGCGTCTGGGCCCCCGGCGAAGAGGTTGCCAATCTGACCTACTTCGGCCTCTACGCCCTACAGCACCGCGGCCAGGAGGCGGCGGGCATCGCGGTGAGCGATGGCTCCGGCGTGGTGGTCTACAAGGACCTTGGCCTGGTGGCGCAGGTCTTCGACGAGCCCACCCTGGCGAGCCTGCGCGGTCACCTGGCGATCGGGCACGCCCGATACTCCACCACCGGCGCATCCAACTGGGAGAACGCCCAGCCGACGATCCGGTCTACCACGTCCGGCACGACCATCGCGCTGGCCCACAACGGCAATCTGGTCAACACGGCCGAGCTGGAGAAGGAGGTCGCCGAGCGCGGCCTCATCGCGGACGGTTCGACAAACGACACCTCCCTGGTGACGATGCTGCTCGCCAGCCGACCGGACCTGTCGGTCGAGGCGGCCGCGCTGGAGGTGCTGCCGCAGCTGCGCGGTGCGTTCAGCTTCGTCTTCATGGACGAGTCGACCCTCTACGCGGCCCGCGATCCGCACGGCGTCCGCCCGCTGGTGCTCGGCCGCCTGGAGCGCGGCTGGGTCGTGGCCAGCGAGACGGCCGCCCTGGACATCGTCGGCGCCAGCGTGGTGCGCGAGGTCGAGCCGGGCGAGCTGATCGCGATCGACGAGAACGGGCTGCGCTCCACCCGGTTCGCCGCGCCGGAGCCGAAGGGCTGCCTCTTCGAGTACGTCTACATCGCCCGCCCGGATGCCACGATCGCCGGGCGCAACGTCCACTCGGCGCGGGTGCAGATCGGCCGGCAGTTGGCCAAGGAGCACCCGGTCGAAGCCGACCTGGTGATCCCGGTGCCCGAGTCGGGCACTCCGGCCGCCATCGGGTACGCGGAGGCGTCCGGCATCACGTACGGCGCCGGCCTGATGAAGAACCCGTACGTGGGTCGCACCTTCATCCAGCCGTCGCAGACCCTGCGTCAGCTCGGCATCCGGCTCAAGCTCAACCCGCTGCGGGAAAATGTCCGCGGCAAGCGGTTGGTGGTCGTGGACGACTCGATCGTGCGCGGCAACACCCAGCGCGCCATCGTGCGGATGCTGCGTGAGGCAGGGGCGCTGGAGGTGCACGTCCGGATCTCCTCCCCGCCGGTCAGCTGGCCGTGCTTCTACGGCATCGACTTCGCCACCCGGGCGGAGCTGCTGGCCAACGGGTTGGACACCGACGGCATCCGGCGCTCCATCGGCGCCGACACGCTGGGCTTCGTTTCCCTTCCCGGCCTGATCGCCGCGACCGAGCAGCCGAAGACCAGGCTGTGTCGGGCGTGTTTCGATGGGGAGTACCCGATCGAGTTGCCAGCCGGCAACCTGATCGGCAAGCACGTGCTCGAAGGGGTGGGCCGACGCGTCGCCAACTCGGCGCCGGAGGCCCCGCACACCAACGGCTCGTCCGTCGCCACTCCGGGTGGCGTTACCGCAAACCGCCCGTAGCACCAACCGGCGCGGCCCGGCTACCGCCGGCGGCACCGAGAACCAAAGGGGAGAACCGTGACGCACGTGTCCGAGCGCAGCGGCGCAGGAAGCAGCCCGACCGGCGCCGGCGGCGACCGCCAGCCGTGGACGGGCGGTGCTGGCCGCCAGGCGCGCAAACGCTCGGTCTCGTACGCCGACGCCGGTGTCTCCATCGACGCGGGTGACCGCGCGGTGGAGCTGCTCAAGTCGAAGGTGCGGCAGACCCGCCGTCCCGAGGTGCTCGGTGACCTCGGTGGCTTCGCCGGCCTGTTCCGGCTGGACACGAAGAAGTACAAGAGCCCGATCCTGGCGTCCTCGACCGACGGGGTGGGCACCAAGCTGGTGATCGCCCAGCAGATGGACATTCATGACACGGTCGGCATCGACCTGGTCGCCATGGTCGTCGACGACCTGGTGGCCTGCGGCGCCGAGCCGCTGTTCCTGCTCGACTACATCGCCACCGGCGAGGTCGTGCCGGACAAGGTCGCCGAGATCGGCGCGGGCATCGCCGACGGCTGCCGCTACGCCGGCTGCGCGCTGCTGGGCGGGGAGACTGCCGAGCACCCCGGCGTGCTGCGTCCGGACGAGTACGACATCTCCGCGACCGGCGTGGGCGTGGTCGAGGAAGCCGACATTCTGAGCCCCGACCGGGTCGAGGTGGGCGACGTGGTGATCGCCATGCGCTCCTCCGGCCTGCACTCCAACGGGTACTCGCTGGTCCGGCACGTGCTGCTGGGCGCGGCCCGGATGCGTCTGGACATCGTGATCGACGACTTCGGTCGGCAGCGGACCCTCGGCGAGGAGCTGCTCACGCCGACCAAGATCTACGCCAAGGACTGCCTCAAGCTGATCGCCGAGGCCGAGGTGCGGGCGTTGTCCCACATCACCGGTGGCGGCATCCCCGGCAACCTGGTCCGGGTGCTGCCCGAGCACGTCGACGCGGTGGTCAACCGGTCCACCTGGAAGCCGCAGCCGATCTTCGACCTGATCCAGACGAAGGGTCGGATCGACGACCACGACATGGAGTCGACCTTCAACATGGGCGTCGGCATGTTCGCGATCGTCTCGGCCGAGGACGCCGACCGGGCGCTGGCCACCCTGACCGGCCGTGGCGTCGAGGCGTGGCAGGCCGGCGAGATCATCGAGGGCACCGGCAACGTGCAGATGGTCGGTCAGCACACCCGAGGATGATCACTTTCTGGTGATCGTACGGGCACCTGATCAGGGCTTCACCCGAGTGGCCAATGCCGCCTAGCCTGAAGGGCACCCTCAGGCTAGGCGGAGGAGGGCGATGGCTGCTCGGGGACAGTCGTTCAGCGGGATGCGCGGTCTGGCCGCCGTCCCGTCGTACGTCGTGATGCAGCCCAGCACCCTCTGCAACCTCGACTGCGCGTACTGCTATCTGCCGTTTCGCGCCGCCGACCGCCGGATGCCGGTGGGGGTGGCCGAGGCGGTCGCGGCTGCGGTCAATTCCTGGGCGGCGAACGGTCGGTTCTCCGTGGTGTGGCATGGCGGCGAGCCTCTGGCCGCCGGTCGAGAGCACCTGGCCGATCTCATCGCCCCGTTCGGGCCAGAGGTCGAGCACCATGTGCAGACCAACGCCACCCTCATCGACGACGACTGGTGCGATTTTTTCGCCCGGCACGAGATGCGGGTGAGCGTGAGCGTCGACGGGCCCCGGGCGCGCAACGGCGACCGGGTCAACCGGGGCGGTCAGCCGGCGTACGACCGGATCCTGCACGGGATCTCGGTGCTGCGCCGGCGCGGTCTGCCCTTCTCCGCGCTGGCCGTGGTGTCCCGGCCCGAACCGGGGCTCGCCACCGAGTTGTACGACTACTTCCTCGAGCTGGGCTGCGACGTGCTGGGCATCAACATCGAGGAGACCGAGGGCGTCAACACCCGCGACAACCGCCACGACCCGGCGGCGGTGTCCGCGTTCTGGGCGGAGTTGGTCGGGGCGTGGCGCCGGGAGCCGCGGATCCACCTCCGCGAGATCGAGTGGTCGTTGCGCTACGCCGCCGCGGTGCTCGACAACTCGGCGGACGGGGTGCTGCCCCGCCACCTGGACCCGATCCCGACGATCGGTCACGACGGCTCGGTGATCGTGCTCTCCCCGGAGCTGGCCGGCTTCACCGACCCCCGCTACGGCGACTTCAGCAGCGGCAACGTGCTGACCACCCCGTTGGCGCAGATCCTCGGCAACGCGGCGACGACGCCGTGGGTCAAGGAGTTCCTGGCCGGGGTGGAGGCGTGTCGGGCGTCCTGCCCGTACTTCGGCTTCTGCGGTGGTGGCCATGCCGCCAACCGTTACTTCGAACTGGGGCGTTTTGACGGTACGGAGACCGAGCACTGCCGCAACAGCAAGATCCGCCTATTGGAGGGAGTGTTGGAGCATGCCCGAGACCACCAGTCACCGGCGGCCTGAGCGCGAAGCGGACGACGGAGTCACCGAACGGGTGCGGGACGCGGCTCCCGCGCTCGTCGCACTGCTCCAGGAGGCCGAGGACGCGCGGCGGCTGCGTTCGGAGGTGTCGGGCGGAGAGGGCTCCAGCGCGGTCTGCGCCTGGAACCACTTCGAGAACATCCCGACGTTCTACAACTGGAACAATCGCCCGCGCTGAGGAAGCCGTTGTCAGGGGCCTGTCGAGCGGCCGGAGTGATCCGGTCGGGCCAGGCCCCTGATCGTCGGCGACTGCACCCGCACGGGACGCGCGTGAGCACGCGGGGGTTACCGCGTGCTCAGCTGCGTCGAGAGGTCAGCGGGTCGGACGGACCCAGGGATCCGGATCGTCGTCCGCGTGATCCTCATCATCGTCGTCGACGAACTCTTTAGAGTCGTCGTCGAAGTGGTGCTCAGACTTACCAGCACCCGCCAGTTCGCGCTGCAAAGCGGTGAGGTCGGTGTTCGGGGAGTGGTACTTCAACTCCCGCGCCACCTTAGTCTGCTTGGCCTTAGCACGGCCGCGCCCCATGGCTCGACCCCCTCGCACAGAATGCGGGGCAGCCCGAAGGCGGGCCCCGATGACGTCAGGCATCTCTCGTGGCTCTTACGGTACATGGGGATGCCATCGTTCGGCACCTCGGGTTACCGTCAGCCGGCTCTGCGCGTCGCGTCGATCCGGCCGTCACCCAGTGTACCGGGTAAGGAGCGGAACGGTTAGCACCCGTGACACCGGACAAACCGCATCAAACTTGACCCCGGCTCAGCTTACCCAGCGACGCCCGGCACGGGGGCCCGGAGGCGGATCTCGTCGATCCGCCTCCGGGAAACGCTCAGCGCAGGTGGATCGCGCGCAGCCGGCCGACGTCCGCCATCCGCCGCTCCGCCAGCCGGTCGGCGGCCACCGCCGGCGGCACGCCCTCCGCGTCGGCCAGGTGCAGGATCTCGCGGGTGGTGTCGTAGATCCGGGTCGCCCGCAGCTTCGCCCGGTCGAAGTTGAAGCCCTCGATCTCGTCGGCCACCTGGATCACGCCGCCCGCGTTGACCACGTAGTCCGGGGTGTAGAGGATGCCCCGGTCGGCCAGCAGCTTCTCGATGCCCGGGTGGGCGAGCTGATTGTTCGCCGCCCCGGTGACCACCTTGGCGCGCAACGCCGGCACGGTGTCGTCGTTCAGGGCGCCGCCCAGCGCGCACGGCGCGTACACGTCGATGTCCGCGGCGACCAGCGCGCTGGCGTCGTCGACGAGGGTGACCTGCGGGTGGTTGCTGCGCACCCACGCCAGCGCCTTCGGGTTGACGTCGGTGGCGACCACCTCGGCGCCATCCTCCAGCAGGTGCCCGGTGAGGTACTTGCCGACCTTGCCCAGCCCGGCCACGCCGATCCGCCGGCCGCGCAGGCTCGGGGTGCCCCAGACGTGCTCGGCCGCGGCCCGCATGCCCTGGAAGACACCCCAGGCGGTGAGGATCGACGAGTCCCCGGCGCCGCCGTGCTCCACGCTGCGCCCGGTCACGTAGCGGGTCTCCCGGGCCACGACGTCCATGTCCGCGACGTACGTGCCGACGTCACAGGCGGTGTAGTAGCGGCCGCCCAGCGACTCCACGAAGCGGCCGTACGCGCGCAGCAGCGCCTCGCTCTTGATCTGCTCCGGGTCGCCCCAGATGACGGCCTTGCCGCCGCCCAGGTCCAGCCCGGCGAGCGCGTTCTTGTACGCCATCCCACGGGACAGGTCCAGCACGTCGGCGAGGGCGTCGTCCTCGCTCGCGTACGGGTAGAAGCGGGTGCCGCCGAGCGCCGGGCCCAGCGCGGTGGAGTAGATCCCGATGATCGCCTTCAGGCCGCTCTGCTTGTCCTGGCAGAACACGACCTGTTCGTGACCGGTCGATATCGGGTCGTCGGTGCTCGCGAAAACGCCCATGGTTGGCTCCTACTGTGGTGTGCGTCCTTGTGGGACGCGGACCTGGTGGACCCGGCGGGGATGCTGCCGGTGTGATCGAGCCTAGTATCGGCCGCCGGACGGGCGCTCGACGCGCCGCCGCCGTCCCACGGTGCGGCGCGCGTGCTCCGGCCGCTGACCGCGTACGGGCGTGGTTCGTGGGAGGATCGCGCGGTGCCGTCGCTCTTCGCTTCTTACCTGCGCGTGTACGAACCGCTGGCCGCCTTCGATCGAGACCGGCAGAGCTACTGGCGCCGCTATGTCTCGGAGGGGCGCGCGATAGCCCCGGTCGAGGGGCCCGGTCGGCAGCGGACGGCGGTGATCGAGGCGCTGGGTGCTGGCTGGACCCGGCTGCCGGACCTGCCGGAGGAGGCGTACGTCCTGGAGACGGACGACGGCCTGCTGGTCTGCCCGTGGAACCTGCGCATCCGGGTCGCTGAGGCGGCGCTCAGCGCCCGGGACGGGGTGCCCTCGGTGCTCGCCGACGCCTTCGTGCCGCCGGTGCTCGCCGGGCAGGCCAGGGCGGTGGTGGACGACTGGCGCAGTGGCGCCCGGGTGCTGGAGCACGGGGTGCCCCGGGTGCACGAGCAGATCGCCACCTGGGGCGTACCCCTGCGGTGGTTCGTGCTCTTCGACCCGGCGGAGCGGGACCTGGTCACCCAGCCGGGCCGGCGGGCGTTGCGCTACCGCACCGAGATCTCCAAGGCTCGACGCCGCTCGTCGCGGGCGCTGTCGGTGCTGCGCAAGTCGGTGGGCGAGGCGCCGATCACCGAGGCGGTGGAGGAGGCGGCCCGCTGGCTGGAGGAGTTCCATCCGCGGGCCGTGGTCGAGCTGGACTACGGCGGTCTGGTCGACCTGCTCTCCGACGAGACGCTCGCCGCGGACGACTCGCCCGAGCTGGTTGCCGGCGGCCTCGCGGGGCTGTCGCGCGGTGAGGCCGAGGAGGCGTCGGCCGCCTACGACAAGTTGGTCGCGCGGTGGCGCGCGGTGCAGCTGTTGGAGCGGTGCAACTAGGGCATATCACCCTAGGAGCGCTCCCAAGGTGAGTTGTGCTCGTAGTTGACGCATCACGAACCGTGATCATGAGTCCGAATAAGGTACTTTCTGCCATGTAAAAGTCGTAAAAATCGGGCATGGTTCATCCGTCCGTCTAGGGACCTTCATCCGTTCGGCCCATGTCGGACATCGGGGACTAGCCGGACCATGGGAGACGCGTCGGCCGGCGGGACCCCGGCCGATGTCTATACATGTGGAGGAGTGACCGATGGCATCGCGAACGCACGAACCAGAGCCGCTACTCACGCCGGCCGAGGTGGCGTCGATGTTCCGGGTCGACCCGAAGACGGTGACCCGATGGGCCAAGGCTGGCAAGCTCAGTGCCATCCGCACCCTGGGTGGCCACCGTCGGTACCGTGAGTCGGAGGTCAGGGCGCTGCTGCAGGGCCAGATCCCGCAGCAGCGGCAGGGCGACTGAGCAGGCAACAGTTCTTCGTCAGGGGCGGTGGATCTCGATCCGCCGCCCCTTTCATATGCCCGGCCGCGGGTCAGCGCCGTCGCTCGGCCAACGTCACCCGGATGCCGACCGTGCCGCCCTCGCCACGACGCAACCGGCTGCCCAGCAGGCTCAGTCGACCGATCAGGCGGTACTTGTGCTTGAGCAGGTCGCGGACCCGACCGGTGTCACCGCTCCCGTAGATCGTCGCGTGAGCTTGCACCTCCGCCCCGTGTGGTCGACCCCGCACGTCGCACGGTGCGACGGTCACCTCGCCGTTGCGGCGGATCCGCTTCACCTTGCCCGAGTCGGCCCGCGTCCAGACCGCCAACGCCTCCCCGTCGCGTACCGCCCAGACCGGGGTCGGCACCGCCCGACCGTCCTTGCGGAAGGTCGTGAGCAGGATGTATTTCTCGGCCGACAGCCGGTCCAGCATGGTCACGCCGCCAGGATACGGCCGGCGCGGGCCACTGAGTGGCCGGATAGCGTGAACGTCGTGACGGTTGAGCCTCTAATCGGTGACGTGATCGGCGAACTGCTGCGAGACACGCTCGCCGTGGCCACCGGGGTAGGCCCCCGACCCCTGGTCGGTGGTCGACTGCCGCGACCGGTCATCGAGATCATCGAACGGGACGACGGTCTGATCAACGGCGCCCCGTCCGCGCACTACCTGGACGGGCCGGCGGAGTGGCAGCCGTACGACCACCGCGCGGTGGACCGGGCGCACGGCGAGACGCTGGACATCGGCACCGGAGCCGGCCGGATCGCGCTGCTGCTCCAGGAGCGCGGCGTACCGGTCACCGGGCTGGACACCTCCGCGGGCGCGCTGGAGGTGAGCCGGCGTCGCGGCGTCCGGCGGCTGGTGCACGGCACCGTCGACACGCACGTCGCCGACGGGTCGCGGTACGACACGTTCCTGCTGCTCGGCAACAACCTCGGGCTGTTCGAGGGGCGGGAGCGCGCTCCCGAGTTGCTGGCCGCGCTCGCCGCGCTGGCCCGACCGGGGGCGCAGATCATCGCGCAGGGCACCGACCCGTACGGCACCCGCGACCCGCTGCACACCGGCTACCACGAACGCAACCGTCGGCGCGGCCGGCTCGGTGGCCAGCTACGGCTGAGGCTGCGCTACCGCGAGTTGAGCACCGAATGGTTCGACTACCTGGTCTGCTCGGCGGACGAGTTCGCCAGCCTGATCCACGGCACCGGTTGGCGGCTCACCGATGTGGACGACCGCGACGCCCCCTACTACCTGGCCACCCTGCGCCTCGGCGACTGAGCAGGACGGCCCCCGCTCTCCGCCCGGCGGAGAGCGGGGGCCGTCGTACGTCTCAGACCTGGACGGTCGGGGGGAGCTGCTCGGGCGGAAGGCCGCCGTCGCCGTCGACCACCTCGTCCGGTTGGCCGTCCTCGTCGATGTCGACCATGGTGATGTCCACCTTGCCGTCACCGTCGGTGTCGAACTGGAACAGGTCCGCCTTGCCGTCGCCGTCGGTGTCCACCACCCACACGTCGGTCTTGCCGTCGTTGTTGGTGTCGGCGCGCAGCAGTTCGACCCGCTCGTCGCCTCGGGTCTCCACGATCTCCCCGTCGGTGACGCTCTCCGGTGCCTGGCTCATGTCGATGCGGTCCTTCCCTCGGTTGACGGGCCGTCATTACCCGATCCGGCTGTCCCCCAAGCATGGGCCGGGCCGTCGCGCTGTCTACTGTCGCACCATGAGCGAGCGGAGCGGGCGGGACACCCGGGCCGGTGCAGCGGGGACCCCGCGCGTCGGCGGGCGGGACAGGGAGGCGTGATGAGCGATCGTTTCGTGGTCGTCGGTGCCGGCACGATGGGGCTTGGCATCGCGTACGTGGCGGCCGGTGCCGGGCACGCCGTCGAGTTGGTCGAGGTGGACCCCGAGCGGGGTGCGGCCGCCCTGAACCGGCTCGCCGAGCTGTGGGAGCGGGCGGTGCAGCGCGGGAAGCTGAGCGCCGACGAAGCCGCCACGAACCGGCAGCGGGTGACGCTGCGCCCGACCCTCGCCGAGGTCGCGCCCGCCCCCCAGGTGATCGTGGAGGCGGTGCCGGAGCGCCTCGAGGAGAAGCGTGCGGTGCTCCGGGACGCCGTCGCGCTGCGCCCGGCACTGCTGGGCAGCAACACCTCCAGCATCGCCATCGGGGCGCTGGCCGCCGAGCTGGACGCGCCCGAGCGCTTCCTCGGCCTGCACTTCTTCAACCCGGTCTGGGCGATGGCGCTGCTGGAGATCGTGGTCGGCCCGGCCACCGCCGAGGAGACCACCGCCGCCGCCGTCGCGCTCGCCGGCCGGCTCGGCAAGGACCCCGTCGTCGTACGCGACATGCCCGGCTTCGCCACCTCACGGCTCGGGGTCACCCTCGGGCTGGAGGCGATCCGGATGGTCGCCGACGAGGTGGCCAGCCCGGCGGACATCGACAAGGCCATGGTGCTCGGCTACCGGCACCCGATCGGGCCGTTGGAACTCACCGACCTGGTCGGCCTCGACGTGCGGCTGGACATCGCCCGCACCCTCCAGGCCGCGTACGGGGACCGCTTCGCGCCGCCCCCGCTGCTGGTGGAGATGGTGGCCGCGGGGCGGCTGGGTAAGAAATCCGGGCAGGGCTTCTACCGCTGGGAAGGCGGTGTCAAGCAGTGAGCGGGTTGCGGATCGAGGAGCGGCCGGACCGGCTGGTGGTCACCCTGGACCGGCCGGAGAAGCGCAACGCCATCGACGCTGACCTGATCGCCGAGCTGCACCAGGTCTGCGCCGAGTTGGAGGCGCGCCCGCGCCTGCTGCTGCTCACCGGCGGCGCGTCGGGCATCTTCGCCGGTGGCGCCGACATCGGCCAGCTGCGCGAACGGGGTCGCACGGACGCCCTCGCCGCGATCAACTCGGCCGCCTTCGCCCGCATCCGGGCGCTGCCGATGCCGACCGTGGCGGCCGTCGACGGCCCGGCGTTGGGCGGTGGCGCGGAGCTGGCGTACGCCTGCGATCTGCGGGTGTGCACGGCGCGGGCGGTCTTCGGTCAGCCGGAGGTGCGGTTGGGCATCCTGGCCGGCGCCGGCGCGACCCACCGACTGCCCGCGTTGATCGGCGAGGGCCGGGCCAAGGAGCTACTCTTCACCGGCCGGCGGGTGGACGCCACCGAGGCGCTGCGGATCGGCCTGGTGAACCGGGTGGTGGACGAGCCCGGCGAGCTGCTGACGGTGGCGCACGCGTTGCTGGACGAGATCGCCCTGGGCTCACCGTTGGCGGTGCGGCTGACCAAGCTGGCGGTGGACGCGCCCGCCGCCGCGCACCCGCATCTCGACCTGGTCAGCCAGGCGGTGCTCTTCGAGGACGACGAGAAGCACCGCCGGATGACCGAGTTCCTGGAACGCCGCCGGCCGCGCTGATCCCGCGTACCAGAAACGGCCGCACCGGCGGGAAGCCGGTGCGGCCGTCGTGGGCCTCGGGTCCTGCTTATTGCCGGATCTGCACCCCGGCGTCGGCCAGGCCGCGGATCACCTGGGCGGACTCACCGAAACCGATGATCAGTACGGCGTCCGCGCCGAACGCCTTGATCTCCTTCGCGCCGCCGCTGAAGTCGACCGGCGGTGCCTTCGCGTCGGCCGGCGGCTCGTACGTCATCAGCTTGAGCCGGTCGTTGGCGATACCGGCCTTCTCCAGCTCGTCGCGGACCGTGCCCTGAAGGCCCTCACCGTAGGAGTCCTTGCGGGCGACGATGACGATCTTCTGTGACCCGTCGCGGAGGATCACGTCGGCCAGCGCTCGGCCCTGGAGACTGTCCGGCGGGGCGGTGCGGAAGTAGAGGCCCTTGTCCTCCACGTCGGTCAGGCTGCTGTCGGTGTTGGACGGGGAGAAGAGAATCTTCCCGGCCTGCACCACGTCCGGCAGTACCTCTCGGGAGATGCCCGAACCGCCGGCGCCGATGATCACGCTGACGCCGTCGGTGACATGCTTGGCCACCGTCGCCTTGGCCACCGTCGGGCTGGTGCCGTCGTCGCCGTCCAGCCACGTCACCGGCTTGCCCAGCGCGCCGCCAGCGGCGTTGATCTCCCTGATCGCCAGCGCCGCGCCGGCGGCCATCGGCGGGTAGGCGATCGCGAGGTCACCGGTCTTCGGCAGCAGACCGCCGAGGATCAGCGGTTCCTGGTCGGAGTTCGAACCGGGGCGCTGCTTCTTCGGCTTCGGTGGCGTCTTGGTGCTCGCCGCCGACTCGATGCCCGCGCCGACGAACTCGGTCTTGCCGTCGTTGATCTGCTGCCCGTCGAAGGTCAGCGTGGCGTAGCTCGCGGTGGCCGGCTCACCCTTGTCGGTGAAGCCGGCCCGGGTCAGCGACACGCTGCGGTACTCGATGTCCTGCCCGTTGCGGGCCAGCGCGAGACAGCTGGCGGGGTCCTCGCAGCGCTGCCCGTCGTTTGTCACACCGACGATCTGCTTCGCGATGTCGGCGGGGTTGGTGTTGCCGGCCAACTGGGCGGCGAGTACGGCGATCACCACCGCGTCGTACGTCTCGGCGGAGTAGAGGTAGTCCGTCAGCGCCGGATTGACGGCTCGCAGTCGGCCCTTGAAGTCGTCTGGCAGCGGGGTGAGTGGCGTGGTGCCCTTCATCCCGTCGACGAGACTCGCCCGTTCCTTCAACTCCGCGGGATAGGAGTTGAGCATGTTGCCGTCCGTGCCGTAGAGGCGCACCTGTTGGGCGCTTGCCTCCTCGGGCTTGTCATCCCCGCAAGCGCTTGTGGCGAGCAGGATCGTCGCGCAGGCAGCCAGTGTGGCTACCCACGAGCGGCGTGATTCGAACATGGTCGTCCTTCCTCCGGCGAAGGTCCGCTGCGCACATTAGCGTGCCGAGGCCGGCGGCGGGACCGTGGAGGTGGCGTAATGCGCAGGTAGCTCGCATTGAACACGGACAGTGACGGTTGCGGGGAGGCTTGACCACCCGTCCTACTGTGCGCTGCGTGACCGACCTACCACAGCAGACGTTCGATGACGCGGCCGCCGTGCTCCGTTCGGCGCTCACCGGCGATGGAGACGCGGTGGTGGGAGCGTTCGACGCGGTCGTCGACCGGGCCGGCCTGGACGGCGCGTACGGCGTCGCGTGGTGCCTGGCCGCGACCATGCTCGGTGACGCGCCGACGGCCAGCGGGGCGGCGCTCGACTTTCCGGGAATCGATCAGGCCGGGTACGACACCCGCTGGGTGGCCCGCTTCGTCAGTGCGTACGCGAATCGGGACGAGCCGACCGGGGAGGCGCTGTTCGGCGCGGCGGCCGCCGACGGGCTGCTCCCCGACTGCCTGCTCACACTCGCCGGCTCGACGATCGCCACCCTGCGCAGCCGCGCCGGGTGACGCGCCGCCGGGTCGCGGCGTCCGTCGGGGGGCGGACGCCGCGACCGTGCGGGTCGGTCAGAACGCGTGGTACGCGATCAGCGGTTCGTACTCGTACCGCAGGTTCTCGAAGCGGACCCGGAAGTTGACGCCGTCCTTGACGTTGGTCGCCACCGTGATCCAGCCCGAGTTGGCCGGCAGGTAGGTCCAGTAGTTACAGGCGCTCGTCTTGTCGACGAAGATCACGCACGCTTCGGTGGCGTACACGCTCGCGTTGCGGACGTTGATGTCGCGACAGCGCGTCGTGGTGCGGTACTGGCCGGCGGAGCCGCCGTAGCGGCCGGTCTCGAAGTACGACCGGACCGCCCCGCCGTAACAGGTGGCGAGCGGGGCGAACGCGTTCGGCCCGGAACTGACCGGTGTGGTCGGTGATGTCGGCTCCGCCCGCGCTGGTGTGCCGGCGGAGAGTAGTGCGGTGGCCGTGGCGACGGCGAGCAGGCGAGCGGTCGGGGATGGCATTCGTTCGTCCCTCCGGAGACAGTTAACTGACCGTCCGTATAGGACTGATCATCTGACCGTGACGATGATACGTATCGATTGATTTCCCCGTGGCCCCGACGATGTCCGGTCCGTGTGGTAGCTCTGTAGGCATGTCCGAGGCCATGCTCAGCAAGGTGCGCAAGCTGCTGGCCCAGGCCGAGGACCCGGCCTGCACGCCGGCCGAGTCCGCCGCGTTCACCGCCAAGGCGACCGAGCTGATCGCCCGCTACGGCGTCGACAGGGCGCTGCTCGCCGCCCGGGACCCGACCACCGACCCGGTCGGCGATCGAGTGCTGGACGTCGTCGCCCCGTACGCCCGCGACAAGGTCGGCCTGCTCGCCGCGGTGGCCGAGCCGCTGCGCTGCCGCTGCGTACGCCGTCGGCAGGACAACGGCTTCGCCCTGCACCTCTTCGGCTTCGCCAGTGACCTGGAACGGGTCGACCTGCTCTTCACCTCACTGCTCGTGCAGGCGGCGCACGGCCTGGCCGCCACCGAGGTGCCCGCGGACGACCACCCCGCCGCCTTCCGCCGCTCCTGGCTGGCCGGCTTCGCGGAGGTGGTCGGAGGTCGACTCTGGGCGGCGGAGTCGGCGGCGGCCAGCGAGTCGGGCACCCCGTCGGTGGCGCTGGTGCTGGCCGACCGGTCCGACCGGGTGCAGCGCCGGCTCATTGAGGAGTACCCACGGCTGCGCACCGCACCGCCACGTCGGTTGGGCGGCACCGGCTTCGGTTCGGGGGCGGAGGCCGGCCAACGCGCGAACCTTGGCGGTCGGGACCTCGGCGGCGCCGCTGCCGGTCGGCGGCTCGGCCGGTGACCCGGTGGGTCGTCAGGCCGTCGTGCTGGGGCGGTGGCGCGACACCGTGGCGACGTAGCGGGTGAGCAGCTCGTGCCAACCGGCCGTGAGCGCCTTGCGGTAACCCTCGGCAGCCTCGCCGTGCCGGTCGAAGTGCCGGTGCTCCAGCTCGACCCGGGTGCGCTCCGGTCCCTCGGCTTGGAACAGCACCTCGACCTCGCTCGCGCGGGCCGGGTCCGGCACCGGCGCCCGGTCGGGGCCGATCTGCCAGACGAAGACCAGCCGGCGAGGCGGATCCCAGGTGAGCACACGGCCCCAGTCGGCGCGAAAACCGTACGGGCCGATCTCGTAGAGCATGCCGCCGCCCCGAGGCTCCATGCCCAGCTCGGCCAGCGCGTCCGGGCCGGACCAGGTGTATTCGGTGACCCACCAGTCGGTCAGCTCGTCGGTGAAGACCGTGAACGCGTGCTCGGCGGAGCCCGGGACGAGAAGGCTGCACCGGAGAGAGAACTGGCCGGCGTCCTGCCGGATGTCGGCCGGATCAGTCAATTCCTGTCCCATAGGCCCGGACCATACCGGCTGATGCCTCGGTGTGCAGCTTCACGCGGTGCCCGGTTCCAGACAGACGGTCGTCGAGTCGTCACGGACGGGATGGCCCGCCGGAAAGCGGGTAACCGCGCCCAACGGCTCGGACGACCGGGCCGGTGTGCAGGTGGGCGGGAGAGCATGAGCGAGAGCGGGCAGCAGCGGGAGCCGGACCGGAACGTCGACAGCGCGAACCCGGACGTCCTGCTCGACATTCCGAAGATCTCCGTCGACTCCATCCGACTGGCGGTCGACGGTCTCGAGGCCGATTTGTCGCTGCGGGCCCGGGTGGCCAACCTGCTCCAGGTCGACGCCGGCGTACGGGTGCACCTCAACGGCGGCGAGTTGAACATCGACGGGGTCAACGCCGAGGCGCAGCTGCGGGTGCGGCTGGAGCAGCTGACCAGAATCCTGGGCCGCGCGCTCGACACGCTCGACCACAACCCACACATCATCGAGGCGCTCGCGCGCACGGCCGGCACCGCCGTCGACGACGTGAACCGCAGCGCCCAGCAGTTGGCCGCGGGCGCAGCGGAGATCAAGGCGTCGAGTCGACGCTCGGACGACGTACGCGACGAGCCGGGCCAGCAGGTCGGCGCTGCCAGCCCGGTGGCCGACCGCGACCGACTGGGTTCCGACCGGCCGGGTCCGGGTCGGCCATCGGGTTCTGGCCGGCCGGGTCCCGATCAGCTCGGCCCTGGTCGTCTGGGTTCTGATCGGCCGGATGCGGGTGGGTCGGATGCGGGTGGGTCCGGGGCGGGGCCGGTCGGCTCGGGACCGGGTGCCGGCGGCCCTGGGCCGCGAGCCGGCGGCCCAGGGCCGGCCGATCAGGCGCATACGCAGGGCCAGCATCCGGAGGGCCAGCAGCCGCGGGGCCAGCAGCCGCAGGGTCGGCGTCCGGAGGATCCGCACGGGCAGGGTCAGCATCCTCAGGGCCAGCGTCCTGAGGGGCCGCATGCGCAGGGCCAGCATCCTCAGGGACGGCAGCCAGATGGACGGCGGCCGGAGGGCCGTGAGCCGGAGGGCGGCGCGCCAGGTGGCAACCGCCCGGAAGGCCGGCGGCCCGAGGGGTCACGTCACGCCGCTGGAGAGCGGCCCGAAGGCTCGGGTGACGGAGAGCGCTCGGCGGCGGGCCGGGATCAGCAGCGCCCCGAGGGATCGGCGGGGCCGGCGGCCGGGGAGACCGGCAACAAGTCCGGCCAGTCGGCTGCGTCCGGTCCGAGCCCGTCCGGGGATGGCGGCGGTGGTCTGCCGGGCGCTGCGCAGACCGCGGCGCAGAGCGCAGCCCAGTTCGCCGAGCAGGCGGGGGAGACGCTGCGAGAGGCCGGACGTAGCGTGTGGGAGGCAATCCAGGGCAGTGTGGCCCAGCATCGCCCGCAAGGTCGCCGCGACCACTGACGCCGCGGTCGTGCGTCGCGTCCGCCGCGCGGTCGTGCGTCACGTCCGGCGTGCTGCCCCGATGCGGAGGCGACCCCGGGCATGATCGACTCGGTTTCCTTGAAGTCGCGGTATCGCGCCTGCTGGGACACCGCGACTTCAAGAAAGTCGTGTTGATCACGCAGGCTGGCCGGGTCGAAAGCGACCGCCAAAGCAAGATCCCCACCTGCGTTTCCGCTGGTGGGGACCTCTGTAGCCCGGCGAAAGGCTATGTGGCCAGGGGCGGGGTCGAACCGCCGACCTTCCGATTTTCAGTCGGACGCTCGTACCAACTGAGCTACCTGGCCGTGTCGCTCGGCTCATGTTACCCGGCAACCGGACGAACCGGCGGCAAGGCGACCTGCTCCGATACGCAGAACGCCGCGCGGGGCGCGGCGTCGGCGCTGCGGTCCTGACGGGACTTGAACCCGCGACCTCCGCCTTGACAGGGCGGCGAGCACTCCAACTGCTCCACAGGACCTAGCTTGTGTTGCTCCGGCTTGCGCCGGCCTTACCTTGCTCCGGCTTGCGCCGGTCGTGCCCCCAACGGGATTCGAACCCGTGCTACCGCCTTGAAAGGGCGGCGTCCTGGGCCGCTAGACGATGAGGGCGGCCCCGCCATCATTGCACATTCGCAACTTCAAGCGGACTTGCTCCCATCCGGCCCCGCCGGAGGCTTCGAAAGCATACGTGATGCTCCGTCGGTCGACAAAATCGGTATCGGCAAGGGCTTGGGACGGGTCATAACCGCAGGTCAGAGCGGTTCTAGCGGAGTCGGGTGATGCCGAAGCGCTTCTTCAGGTCGGCGATCAACTTCGGGCATGCGGCGAGTGTCGCGGACCGATTACCGCCCCCGTCGTGCAGAAGCACGATCCCACCGGGCCGCGTGGCGGCGTGGACTCGCTTGCCGATAGTGGCTGCGGTCGGCTTGTCCCAGTCCTGCGGGTCGACGGACCAGTGCAGCGGACGCATGCCGAGGTCCTTGGCCACCCCGAGCACCTCCGACGTCCACCGGCCGCCGGGCTGCCGGTAGAACGACACCTTCGCCCCGGGAGCGGCCTTGTGGATGGCCTTGTTGGTGCGGTCCAGGTCGGCCCGGATCTCGCCGACAGGTCGACGGGCAAGATCGAGGTCGTGACGCCAGCTGTGGTTGCAGAGCTGGTGTCCCTCCCGGACGATCCGCCGGACCAACTCCGGGTGACGCTGCACCTCGCGACCGACGACGCAGAAGGTCGCCGTCACCTTGGCAGCCTTCAGCTGGTCGAGCACCTTGGGTGTCCAGGCCGGGCTGGGCCCGTCGTCGAACGTCAGGGCCACCGGGCGTACCCCGGTGTTGCGTCCCAGACCGGAGGGGAGCTTGGCCGGCAGCGGGCGCAGTGGCGGCTTGGCCGGTTTGGTGACACTGGGGTGCGGTGTCGGGGTGGGCGGCGTGGTCGATTCCACCGGCCGTGGAGCGCCGGCGGGTGCGATGGTGCGCTCCGGCTGCGCACAGCCGGAAAGGACCAGCGCCACGGCGAGGACGGACGCCATGATGGCGCGGGCTTGCATCTGCTCGCTCCCGGAGGGTCGGGGTAGGCGGACCCGCCCGACGGTAGTTCACGCCGCGATCCGGCGACAGTGCGTTCAATCACGCTTCGACTGGCCCAGGGAGTCGCGGACGGCGGCGGAGAGCGAGACCGCCTCGGCCAGGTCGACCGGCCGCACCACCCCGGCGGGCAGCGTGTCGGCTCGCCAGCCGGGGCCGGCGGCGAGTACCAGCAACGGGCGTCGGGGCGCGGCGAGCAGCGCGCTGAGTTGGGTCGGGTCGGCGGTGGCCCGGGTGTGCGACCAGAGCACCACGGCGGCCGGTCCGGTCCGGTTGACCGCCTCGACGAGAGCGGCCACCGGCACCCGGGCGCCGAGCATCCGGTAGCTGACCCCGGCCTCCGCGAGCGCCGCGGCCAACGCCTCCAGCGGCAGGGTGTGCTGTTCCTCGTCGGCGCAGGAGAGCAGGATCCGGGCGGGCCCGGTGGGCACGTTGGCCCGACTGGCCGCCGCGAGCGCCTCCGAGACGCAGCGGGACATCAGGTGTTCCACCTCGATCAGGCCGGCGGTGGCGGCGTGCCGTTCGCCGATGCCGGCGAGCACCGGGCGCAGCAGACCCTCCCAGGTGGCGACGACCCCGCTGGCGGCCAGGGCGTGCGCGATCGTCTCGCTGATCGCCGCCGCGTCCAGTCGTATGGCGGCCCGGGCCAAGCCACGGGCCGCTGGGCCGGCACGACCGACCGGGATGGAGCCCCCACCGTCACGGCCGGTCGGGTGGATCCGGGCGGGGGCGACGGTGCCGCTGCCGTTGGGCATCGGCTCCGGTGCCTGGCGGGCCCAGCGGGCCGCCTCGGCGGGGCTCACCCCCTCGGCGGTGAGCCGTCGCATGATCTCGAGACGGGCCAGATCGCTGGGTGTGTACCGGCGGTGGTGACCGGGGATGTGTTCGCTGGGCCCGAGCCCGTAGCGCTGGTGCCAGGTGCGGAGGGTCGTCACCGCGACCCCCAACCGACGTGCGACAGCGCCCGCGCTCAGCGCCTCATCGACCACCCGACCGCTCCGCCGTGTCATCCGCCAACGATCCGGGCGGCGTCATGGCCGGGCCGGTTGCGCCCGACCGGGACTCCGCGGGGCGTAGCAGCCGGTTCACCACCCCGCCCAGCCAGGGCGCGTACGACCGGGGGTCGCGCTTCAACTCGGCCTCCAGCGCGGCGGGGTCGGCCCACCGCAGCTCGGCCACCTCGTCCGGGTCGGGCAGTAGCGGAGCGCCGGGCAGGAACTCGCCTCGCAGTACGTGGTCGTACTCGAACTCGATTCGACCGGTCGCCGGGTCCTCGGCGTAGTAGACGTAGATGCCGACCTCGGTCAGCTCGACCGGGCCCGCGCCCAACTCCTCGCTCAGCCGTCGGTTGGCCGCCTCGGCGAGCGACTCTCCAGGCTGGGGGTGGCCGCAGCAGGAGTTGGCCCAGCGCAGCGGGAACCGGGTCTTGACGGCGGCCCGGCGCTGGAGCAGCACCTGGCCGTCCGGGTCCACCAGCAACACAGAGAAGGCCCGGTGCAGCTGCCCCGGTGGTTGGTGCGCCGCCGCGACGGTCGTCTCGCCGTGGGCCTTTCCGGTCTCGTCGACGAGCTCGACGAGGTGCTTCTCACGACTGCTCATCGGCCTTCCCCGGTGATCCGGCCGGCGGCGAGCTTGCCGGAGATGAGCACCATCGGTACGCCGACGCCGGGTTGGGTCCCGGACCCGACGAAGACCACGTTCGACAGGTCGCGGTGCAGGTTGGACGGGCGGAACGGCCCGGTCTGGAAGAGGGTGTGCGCGGCCGCGAACGGGGTGCCGGCGGCCATCCCCTGCTCCTCCCACTCGGCGGGGGTGATCGCCTGGAGCACCTCAACCCCGGCGCCGAAGCCGACGTAGCCGCGCTCCTCCAGGGTGCCGATCAGCTGGTCGGTGTAGCGCTGGGTCAGGTCGCCGCGCCACTCGAAGGGCGCCCGGTGCAGGTTGGGCACCGGGGCGAGCACGTAGTAGGTGTGTCGGTCCGGCGGGGCCACCGCGGGGTCGGTCCGGCTCGGGTTGGTCACCAGCAGCGACGGATCGGTCATCAGCTCACCCCGTCGGATGACCTCATCGAAGGTGCCCTTCCACGCGCGTCCGAAATGGATGTTGTGATGGGCGATCTTCGCATAGGCCTGTCGGGAGCCGACGTGCAGAACGACGCAGGACGGCGAGTAGGTGAGCCGGCGCTGCGGCGCGGCGGG
The DNA here is from genome assembly GCF_044455385.1 of Micromonospora sp. NPDC051227. Taxonomy (NCBI): domain Bacteria; kingdom Bacillati; phylum Actinomycetota; class Actinomycetes; order Micromonosporales; family Micromonosporaceae; genus Micromonospora; species Micromonospora sp. NPDC051227. The sequence goes on along the minus strand of NZ_JBITET010000003.1, from coordinate 296,801 downwards.
GAGCAGGTCCCGGTAGGCGACCGGCAGGTCGGGGTTGAGCACCACCACGTCCGCCGGCACCAGGTCGCCGTCGGCGGTGAGCACGCCGGTGGCACGGCCGTTCACGGTCTCCACCCGGGTCACCGTGGTGTCGTACCGGATCTGCACGCCGTGCTTCTCGGCCGCGCCGGCCATCGCCCTGGAGACCGCGTGGATGCCGCCGCGCGGGAAGTAGACCCCGGCGACCGAGTCGAGGTACGCGATGACCGCGTAGATGGCCAGCGCGTCGTGTGGCGCGAGGCCGGCGTACATCGCCTGGAAGGAGAAGATCCGCTGGGTACGCGGGTCCCGGAAGAACTGGTTGATCTTCGTCTGGAGGCGCCGGAAGGCCCCGCCGCTGAGCAGCTTGAGTAGGTTGCCGGTGATCAGGTCGGTCGGCGCGTCCAGGTTGCGCTCGATGAAGTCGGTGCGCTCCAACCGCCACAGCTCTCGCGCGTACTCGACGAACCGCAGGTAGCCGTCGGCCTCCCGGGGACCGCAGACCCGGGAGATCTCGGCCGCCATCCGGGTGGTGTCGGTGAGCACGTCGAGGGTCGAGCCGTCCGGGTAGTACGCCCGGTAGGCGGGGTCGAGCGGGGTGAGGTCCAGCCAGTCGTGCAGCTCCTCGCCGACCGCGCCGAGCGCCTCGGCGATCAGGTCGGGCATGGTGAGCACGGTCGGGCCGGTGTCGAACTCGTAGCCGTCCACGCCGAGGCGTCCGGCTCGCCCGCCGGGCACCGGCTCGCGCTCCAGCACCGTCACCTGTCGACCGCTGCCGGCCAGGTGCAGTGCGCAGGCGAGCCCGCCCAGCCCGGCCCCGACGACCACCACCCGGTCCGTCCGTCCTGTCACCGTCCGCACGTGACCACCTCCTTGCTCAAGTCGCTCATCAGGCCCGCCGGTTGGCAGCGGCGGTGGCCAGACCGGTCAACCCGGTCCGCGCCGTCTGGTCCACGGGTGCGGCGTCGAGCGCGGCCAGCGCGTCGCTGACCCGCTCGGCGATCATCTGCTCCACCCGGGTCACCGCGCCGGTCTCGACGACCAGCTCGGCGAGCGTGTCGACCGATCCGTCGGAGGCCCGCTCCAACGCCGCGAGCTGGGCCGGCGTGGCCAGCTCACGGGCCAGCATGAGCAGCGTGGTCGGCTTGCCGGTGCGGAGGTCGTCCCCGGCCGGCTTGCCGGTGGCCGCCGGGTCGCCGTAGACGCCGAGCAGGTCGTCGCGGAGCTGGAACGCTTCGCCGACAGCCAGGCCATAGCGGGTGTATGCGGAGACCAGTGGGTCGTCGGCGGGCACCCCGGCCAGGCAGGCACCGAAGAGCAGCGGTCGCTGGACGGTGTAGCTGGCGGTCTTGTAGCGGGCCACCCGTAGTGCCCGGTCGACCGACCAGCTGGCCGGGTCGTTCTCGCCGAGCACGTCCAGATACTGCCCGGCGACCGTCTCGACCCGCATCTGGTCGTAACAGCGGCGCACCTCGAAGAGGCGCGTCGACGGCACCGAGGCGTGGGCCAGCAGTTGGTCGGCCCAGACCATGCAGAGGTCGCCGATGAGCACGGCGACGGCCTCACCGAACCGGCCGGGATCACCTCGGTAACCGGCGGCGACGTGCTGTTCGGCGAGCGCGACGTGCGCGGTGGGCCGGCCGCGGCGGGTGGTGGACGCGTCCATCACGTCGTCGTGCACCAGCGCGAAGGTGTGCAGCAGTTCCAGCGCGGCCAGCGCGGGCAGCACGGGTGGCAGCGCCGCGGTGCCTCCGACGGCCCCGCGCCACCCCCAGTAGGCGAACGTGGACCGGATCCGCTTGCCGCCGGTGAGGACGATTTCCCGCGCGGTGGCGGCGAAGGCGCCCATCGATGGGTCGATGTCGTTGAGGGTTTCGACCTCGTCGGTGAGGAAAGTGGACAGGGTCTGGTCAACCGCCGTGACCAATTCGTGGGTGTACGCGGCCAGAACGGCGCGGACCGGATCGTCCCCGTCACCCGGCCCTGTCGGCGCCACGCGGGTCACGTTGCCCGTAACTGCGTCGTTGGCCATGCGGCTGAGCGTACCCTAGGCTACGAGTTGCGTCGATTGGTGCGTCGATAAATGGAGGAGGGCCGGTGGAAACCGATCTCACCGCTGCCTATGACCAATGTCGTGAGCTGCACAAACGCCACGGCCGCACCTACTATCTCGCCACCCGCCTGCTCCCCGCTTGGAAACGACGACATGTGCACGCCCTCTACGGGTTCACGCGGTACGCGGACGAGATCGTCGACCGCACCGAGGACCTGCCGCCGGCCGAGCGAGCTGCCCTGCTGGACCGCTGGGCCAGCCAGTTCGTGGCCGGTCTGCACGGCGCGCCGGTCGACGACCCACTGTTGCCGGCCGTGCTGCACACCATCGCCGTCTTCGATCTGGACCGGGACGACTTTGCGTCGTTTCTGAAGAGCATGGCGATGGACCTGACCGTCACCGCGTACCCGACCTACGACCACCTGCTCGACTACATGGAGGGCTCGGCGGCGGTCATCGGCACGATGATGCTGCCGATCCTGGGCAGCTCCGACCCGGCGGCGGCCCGGGAGCCGGCCCGGCAGCTCGGCTTCGCCTTTCAGCTCACCAACTTCATCCGGGACGTCGCCGAGGACCTCGACCGGGGCCGCACCTATCTGCCGGACGAGGACATGACGAAGTTCGGGGTCACCCGCGAGGAGTTGGCCGAGGCCCGCGCCCGGGGCCGCGTCACCCCTCGGATCCGCGAGTTGATCGAGTACGAGGTGACCCGCGCCCAGGCCCACTACGCCGCAGCCGCGCCGGGCATCACCATGCTGGCGCCCGCCTCGCAGGCGTGCATGCGCACCGCGTACGCCCTCTACGGCGGCATCCTCGACGAGGTGGCCGCGCAGGACTACGACGTCTTCGTCCGGCGGGCCGTGGTGCCGCAGCGGCGACGGATGGCGGTGGCCGCGCGGGCACTGCTCAGCTCGACCGGTACGCCGGTCGTCATCCCCGGGCCGACGATCGAGCCGGAGAGCCGGTGACCGCGAGCACGGCGATCGTGCTCCTCACCCGCGACCTGCGGGTGCACGACCACCCGGCGCTGGCCACCACCTGTGCGGCCTTCGACCAGGTGGTGCCGCTGTACGTGCTCGACCCGGCGCTGGCCGACCTCTCCGCCAACCGCACCCGCTTCCTGCACCAGGCCCTCGCCGACCTGCGCGACCAACTCCGTGAGCGTGGTGGCGACCTGGTGGTCCGGCACGGCGACCCGGTGGCCGAGACGATCCGGCTGGCCGACGAGGTCGGGGCAGCCGCCGTCGCGCTCTCGGCCGACGTCAGCCACTACGCCGGCCGCCGGGAGCGGCGACTACGCGCCGAGTGCGAGCGGCACCGGTTGCACCTGCGACTGTTTCCCGGGTTGACAGTGGTCGAGCCGGGCGCGTTGCGGCCCGGTGGCGGCGGCGACCACTACCGGGTGTTCAGCCCGTACCACCGGGCCTGGGCCGCCAACCGGTGGCGCGAGGAGTTGGCCGCGCCGCGCCGGATCGCGCTGCCCGACGGGGTGAGTGTGGGCCGGCTACCGGCGCTGCCGCCCGGTGACTCGCCGGAAGCGGCCATCGGCGGCGAGCGGATCGCCCAGGCGCGGCTCGCCGACTGGCTGCCCGACCTGACCCGGTACGGCGATCAGCACGACGACATGGCCGGCGACGACACCTCCCGGCTCAGCCCGTACCTGCGCTTCGGCTGCGTGTCGCCGCTGGCGGTGGCGAACCGCGCCGGCGACCGACCCGGCCCGTTCGTCCGGCAGCTCTGCTGGCGGGACTTCTACTACCAGGTCACCGCCGCCTTCCCGGAGATCTCGACAGCGGCGTACCGGCGGGGTGCCACCGAGCAGTGGCGCTACGACGACGACGCGTTGGCGGCCTGGACCGAGGGGCGCACCGGGACGCCGATCGTCGACGCCGGAATGCGGCAGATGCTGGCACAGGGCTGGATGCACAACCGGGCCCGGCTGATCACCGCCGGCTACCTGACCAAGCACCTCGGGCAGGACTGGCGGTCCGGGGTGGCGGTGTTCTTCCGCTGGCTGCTCGACGGGGACGTGGCGAACAACTCCGGCAACTGGCAGTGGGTCGCCGGCACCGGCAACGACACGAAGCCCTACCGGGGGTTCAACCCGGTCCGGCAGGCCGAACGGTACGACCCGGCCGGCGACTACGTGCGCCGGTGGGTTCCGGAGCTGGCGACAGTGCAGGGCAAGGCCATCCACCAACCGTGGCGGCTGCCCGAGGCCCTGCGCCAGACGCTCAACTACCCGCCGCCCCTCTCGGTACCGGGCACCGACCCCGTCTGGCTGCGCTGATCAGAGCACCGAGTGCAACGCCTCGACCAGCTCGTCCACCCGGTCGTGCTCGGCGAGGTGCGCCGTGGCGTACGCGAAGGCGTAGCCGCGCTCGGGGTCGGCCCACGCGCTGCTGCCGCCGATGCCGCCCATGCCCCAGCTGCCATCCGGCTCCCGTTGCATGCCCAGCGTCCACTGGACCGGGCGGTCCAGCACCAGGTCGGGCCCGTCGTACTGGACCCCGGTCGCCTCCGCGACCAGGTCCGGGCTGACCAGCCGGACGCCGTCCAGGACACCACCGGCCAGCAGACCGGCGTAGAGCCGGGCCAGGCTGGACGCGGTGGCGTGCAGGTTGACGGCGGGCATCTCGGCGCCCCGCCACAGTGGGCTGTTCAGCACGGCCAGGTCCAGCCCGCCGGCCGGGTTGCCCATCGCGCGCGCCCGCAGCGAGCCCGGCTCGCCGAGCTTCCGACTCGGCCACTGCGGGTCGCCGTAGCGCAGGTCTGCGCAGCGCAACTGGTCCGCCTCGGTCAACCCAAAGCCGAGGTCGAGCTGCCACCGGTCGGCGATCTCTTCGGCCAGGAACCGACCCACCGACCGTCCGTCGACGCGGCGGACCAGCTCGCCCACCAGATGCCCGTACGTCCAGGCGTGTTCCCCGGCGACCGAGCCCGGCGACCACTCGGGGTCGGCGGCGGCCAGGTCGCCGGTGAGCAGCGCCCAGTCGGCGACCGCGGTGGCCGGCCGGGGCACCGGGAAAGCGGGAAGCCCGGCGGTGTGCGACAACACCTGACGCACGGTGGCGGAAGTGCGGAACTCCGGCCAGTACCGGTCCACCGGCGCGTCGAGATCGACCTTGTCCCGGTCGACGAGCATCAGCAGGCAGAGCGCGGCCACCGGCTTGCCGACCGAGTAGACGTTGACCAGCGTGTCCGGCCCCCACGGCTCACCGCCCGGCCCGTCACCGGTCCGGGAGCCGCCGACCAGGTCGACGACCGGCTGCCCGTCGTACCAGATGGTCAGGGCTGCGCCGGTTTCCCGGCCGGAGGTGAGCAGGTCGTGGAAGCAGTCCCGGACCGGAGCGAAGCGTGCGTGCATCCGGCCACGGTAAGCGTCCGGGCCGGTGCGCGTGCCGACTTTTCCGCCGACCCCGGTGGTTGGGGTGGTGTCGCTGAGGGATGCTGTTCGGTGTGGCGGAGCCGGAGCTGGTGGATGTGGTCGTGGTCGGGCTCGGGGTTGGCGGCGAGGAGGTGGCTGAGCGACTTGCCGAGGCCGGCCTGAACGTCGTCGGCGTCGAACGGGATCTCGTCGGCGGGGAGTGCCCGTACTGGGGCTGCATCCCGAGCAAGATGATGATCAGAGCGGCCAACGCTCTCGCCGAGGCTCGCCGGGTCGACGGGCTCGCCGGGACGGCGCAGGTCCAACCGGACTGGACGCCGGTGGCCAAGCGGATCCGCGAGGAAGCCACCGACACCTGGGACGACACGGTCGCTGCCGAGCGGTTCGTCGGCAAGGGTGGCCGACTCGTGCGGGGCAGCGGCCGGCTCGACGGCCCGCGCCGGGTCCGCGTCGGTGACCAGGTGTTCGAGGCCCGACACGGGGTGGTGCTGGGCACCGGCACCCGTCCGTCGGTACCGCCGATCGACGGCCTCGCCGACACGCCGTTCTGGACCAACCACCAGGCGATCGAGGTCGAGGAGCTGCCGGAGTCGCTGCTCGTGCTGGGTGGCGGCGCGATCGGCCTGGAGTTGGCGCAGGTCTTCGCCCGCTTCGGGGTCCGGGTCACAGTGGTCGAGGCGCTCGACCGGGTGCTGGCCATCGAGGAACCCGAGGCGTCCGAGGTCGCCGCCACGGCGCTGCGCGCCGACGGCGTGGAGATCCACACCGGGGTACGCGCCGAACGGGTTGAACACGACGGGGCCAGGTTCACACTGCGCGGTGACGGCGGCGCGGAGTTCACCGCCGACCGGCTGCTGGTGGTGACCGGGCGCAAGGCTCACCTCGCCGAGCTGGGCCTGGACACGATCGGCCTGGACGCCAGCCAGCGTTACCTTCCGGTCGACGACCGTCTGCACGTCACCGACCACGTCTGGGCGGTCGGCGACATCACCGGCGAGGGCGCCTTCACGCACATCGCCATGTACCAGGCGGGGATCGTGATCGCCGACGTCCTGGCCCGCGCTCGGCAGGCGAAGGCGGGGGCGGACGCGAGCGGCACCTCCAGCGTGGTCGGCGGAGCGATGGGCGCGTCCAGCTCGCTGGCCGCCAGCGGATCGAGCGGATCGGCCGGCACTGTCCCGCGAGCCGACTACCGCGCGCTGCCCCGGGTGACCTTCACCGATCCCGAGATCGGCGCGGTCGGGCTGACCGAGCAGCAGGCCCGCGAACGCGGCATCAACGTGCAGGTGGGTTTCACCAAACTCGCCAGCTCGACCCGCGGCTGGATCCACCGGGTCGGCGACGACGGTTTCATCAAGCTCGTGGCGGACGCCGACCAGGGCGTGCTGATCGGCGCGACCTCGGCCGGCCCGGCCGGCGGCGAAGTGCTGTCCGCGCTGGTGGTGGCGGTGCACGCGGCGGTGCCGCTGAGTCAGCTCCGGCACATGATCTACGCGTACCCGACCTTCCACCGGGCCATCGAAACCGCCCTACGCGACCTGTCCTGACCCCAGCCCCACCCAAGGGCCCTCGCGATGCCCCGCGCCTGGCGATGCCCCGCGCGCGGCGGCTGGGCATGATCCACTCGCGTTTCAGGAAGTCGGGGTATCCGGGGCATCGCAACCCCGCGATATCACTGAAACCGAGTCGATCATGGCCGTCTCCGCTCGTGTGGCCGGACGAGAGTGCTCGTGTGACCGGGCGCCGGCAAGGGCGGACTCGGCGTTTGGTGTGCGGATCGTGAAGGTCGGAATGGTCGACCGTGGGAAGAATGCGGCAGGCGACCAGCAAACGACGGGCAGATTGCTGTTCATTTCTTTCATTCAGGTGACGTACGATTGCGACCGTGACCAAGCGGTTGACTGAAGTTGCCAAGAAGGCGGGCGTCAGCGAGGCCACCGTCAGCCGGGTGCTCAACGGCCGCGACGGGGTCTCCGAGGCGACCCGCACCGCCGTGCTGACAGCGCTGGACGTGCTCGGTTACGAGCGGCCGACCAAGCTGCGCGGCGAACGCGCCCGGCTGGTCGGGCTGGTGCTGCCCGAGTTGCAGAACCCGATCTTCCCGGCGCTGGCCGAGGTGGTCACCGGCACTCTCGCCCAGCGCGGCTACACCCCGGCGCTCTGTGCCCGGACCATCGGCGGGGTCTCCGAGATGGACTACGTGGAGATGCTCCTCGACCACCAGGTCTCCGGAGTGATCTTCGCCGGTGGCTCGTACGCGCTCGCCGACGCCCGACACGACCACTACCGTCGGCTGACCGACCGGGGGCTTCCGGTCGTGCTGGTCAACGCCGGTGTGGACGAGCTGGGTTTCCCCCGGGTCTCCACTGACGATGCGGTGGCGGTGGAGCAGGCGTACGGCCATCTGCGCTCGCTCGGGCACGAACGGATCGGCATGGTGCTCGGCCCGGAGGGGCATGTGCCGTCGCGGCGCAAGCTCGACGCGATGGTCCAGGCTGCCGGCTGGGACGAGGGTGACGCCGAGTGCGTCGAGCGTTCCAGCTTCTCGATGGAGGGGGCGCGGGTCGCCGCGACGAAGTTGGTTGAGCGGGGCGTGACCGGCATCATCTGCGCCAGCGACGTGCTCGCACTGGGCACGATCCGGGCGGCCCGACGGCTGGGCCGTTCAGTGCCGGCCGACGTGTCGGTGGTGGGTTTCGACGACTCTGCCTTCATGACGTGCACCGATCCGCCCTTGACCACGGTGCGGCAGCCGATCGAGACGATGGGGCAGGCCGCCGTGGATCTGCTGGTCACCCAGATCGAGGGTGCCGGCGTCCTTCAGGACGAGTTGCTGTTCGAGCCGGAGTTGGTCGTGCGGGGTTCCACCGCGCCCGCCCCCGGCCGCTAGGCACCACACCGAACGACGCTTCGGCCGTCGACCGCCTCTCGCGGTCGGCGGCCGTTTTCGTCGTTGCTCGCCCCGGTCGGCATTGACCGCACCGAATGACTGGCCATAAGGGATCAAGAGCCGGCAAACCGGACCACTTTCAGTGCATTGCCAACATCTGTCGTAATCACGTCGTGTCCTTTCGGAGCAGGGTCGATACCTTGCCGAAATGAGTCGGCCTCGCTACAGTGACTCCACTCACACCTGGCTCCGACGCAGCTACTGGGCGTCAGGTCGTATCACCGCAGATCAGCGAAGGTCATTGGAGACACCCGTTCCCGAAGGGATGGACAGATGTCCGTACCGCAATACCGAAAGGCTGCGGCGGTTGCGCTCGTGGCCGGCCTGGGGCTCAGCCTCACGGCATGCTCCACGAAGAGCGACGACAAGGGCTCGAACGCCAGCGGCAAGGTCACCATCACGGTCGACTGCCAGCCGGTCGGCGCCCAGAAAGAGCTGCTGCAGAACTGGAACGACGACGTCGCCGAGTTCCAGAAGCAGAACCCGGACATCATCATCAAGAGCGTCAGCGTCGGCGAGCAGTGCAACAACCCGCCGGACTTCACCGCCCGCCTCGCCGGCGGCACCGTGACCGACGTCTTCTACGGGTACATGACCGATCTCCAGCAGGTGCTCGACTCCGGTCAGGCGATGGACATCAGTCAGCACGTCAACAAGGACGCGATCCCGACCTGGGACAGCGTCGACCCGGTGCTCAAGGAGGTCTTCACCGACGGCGGCAAGCTCTACGCCGTTCCGGTGAAGAACTACTCGATGGGCCTGGTCTACAACAAGGCCCTGTTCCAGCAGGCCGGGCTGGACGTGAACAACCCGCCCAAGACCTGGGCCGAGGTCCGGGCCGCCGCCAAGAAGATCTCCGCGCTCGGCAACGGCATCGCCGGCTACTCGGAGTACAGCGCCGGCAACACCGGCGGCTGGCACTTCACCTCCCTGCTCTACTCACAGGGCGGCCGGGTGCTGACCGAGGACGGCAAGAAGGCCGACTTCAACAACCCCATGGGCAAGCAGGTCCTGCAGAACCTCAAGGACATGCGGTACGGCGACAACAGCATGGGCGCCCGCCAGCTGCTCCAGTGGGGCGACCTGCTGACGAACGCCGGCGCCGGCAAGGTCGGCATGTTCATCGGCGCGCCGGACGCCACCCAGGCGATCGTCAGCCAGTTCCAGGGCAAGTTCCAGGACTGGGCGATGGCCCCGCTGCCCGGCCAGGACGGCGCGGCGAAGGGGACGCTCGGTGGTGGCGAGGGCTACTTCTTCAAGAAGGACCTCACTCCCGAGCAGGTCAAGGCCGGTCTGAAGTGGATCGCGTACCAGAAGCTCACCCCGGGCAAGGGCCAGTTCGACTACGTCCGGGCCAAGCCGCAGAACTACCCGGTGGGTCTGCCCCAGCCGCTGCTCTTCGCCAACGGCAGCGACGCGCAGAAGCAGGAACTGGAGCTGCGGAAGGCGAACGCGAACGTCGACACCGCGAACTTCGCGCTCTTCGAGGCCACCCCGGTCCCGATCAAGGGTGAGCCGCGCAACGCCCAGGCCGTCTACGCGGTGCTCGACGCCGCGATGTCAGGTGTGCTGACCAACCCGAACTCGAACATCGACGCACTGCTCAAGACCGCCGAGGAGAAGGTCAACCAGCTCCTCGCCGCCGAGAGCTGACCGATCGTGTGGGGGTCGGGACGCCGACCCGACCCCCACGCCACTCGCACCACATCTCGACGTCACCGACTCACTCAGGAGTTGCCTTGGCGATCACCACCGTCCCGGAGACCCCCAGGAAACCGGGCCGCCCGCCGTCGCCGTACTCGGCGAGGCCACAGCGCACCAGCCTCGGCCGCAAGGTACGGGACAACCTCACCGGTCACGCGTTCCTGATCGGGGCGGTGCTCTGCTTCGTCGTCTTCTCCTGGTACCCGATGGTCCGCGGCATCATCATGAGCTTCCAGCGGACCCGGCGTGGCGAGACCACCTGGGTGGGTTGGGACAACTACTCCCGCATCATCGCCGACCCCAGCTTCTGGACGGCCTGGCAGAACACGTTCTACTTCACCGTCCTCGCGCTGGCCCTCGGCTACGTGGTGCCGTTCTTCGTGGCGATCCTGCTCAACGAGTTCCGCCACGCCAAGGGATACCTGCGGATCCTGGTCTACCTGCCGGTGATGCTGCCGCCGGCCTCGGCGCTGTTCCTCTTCAAGTTCTACGCGTACGACCCGAGCGAGGCCGGGCTCTTCAACGCGATCCTCAAGGCACTGCACCTGCCCACCTCGCAGTGGATGCAGTCGCCCGAGATGACGATGCCGGCCATGGTGCTCGCGTCGACCTGGATGAACATGGGCGGCGCGGTGCTGATCTACCTGGCGTCGTTGCAGAACATCCCCGGCGAGCTCTACGAGGCGGCGGAGCTCGACGGCGCCGGGATCTGGCGGCGGATCCGTCACGTGACGATCCCGCAGACCCGGTTGATCCTCGCGCTCCTGGCGATGTTGCAGATCGTCGCCACCATGCAGCTCTTCATCGAGCCCCTGATCCTCGCCAACGGCGCGGGCGCGGAGGACTCGGCGACCTCGGTGGCGTACCTCATCTACCAGCACGGGTTCTTCCAGAACGACCTCAACGGCGCCGCCGCCCTGGGCGTGATCATGCTCGTGGTGCTGGCCGGCTTCTCCGCCGTGTACGTGCGGCTGACTGCGAAACAGGACTAGGACGGCGAGGAATGGCACAGGATTCCGGAACCCGGACCCTCATCTCCCAATCCCAGCTCAGCCGGGGGCGCGGCCGGGTCATCTACTGGACGCTGCTGGCCGTGGTCGTGGCGGGGTTCACGCTCGTCTTCCTCGGACCGCTCTACTGGATGGTCACCGGCGCGCTCAAATCCGGCCAGGAGATCGCCCAGACCCCACCGTCGCTGTTCCCGAAGGACCCGCAGCCGCAGAACTACATCGACGCGTGGAACAACCTGGCCCTCGCCAAGCTGCTCTTCAACACCTTCTACTACGCGATCGGCGCGGTGCTGTTCCAACTCGTCTTCGACAGCGCCGCGGCGTACTCGCTGTCCAAACTTCGACCGATCTTCGGCAACACGATCCTCGCCCTGATGCTGGGGACCCTGATGATCCCGGCGATGGTCCTCATCGTTCCGCAGTACGTGACGGTGCTCGACCTGCCGATCCTGCACATCAACCTGCTCGACTCACCGTTCGCGATCTGGCTGCCGATGGTCGCGAACGCGTTCAACATCTTCCTGTTGAAGCGGTTCTTCGACTCGATTCCCGAGGAGCTGATGGCGGCCGCCCTCATGGACGGGGCGTCCTCACTGCGCACGCTCTGGTCGATCATCCTGCCGCTGTCGCGCCCCATCCTCGGCGTCGTCTCGATCTTCGCCGTGACGGCGGTCTGGAAGGACTTCCTCTGGCCGAAGCTGGTCATGCCGTCGCCCGAGACCCGGACGGTCAGCGTCGGCATCTACACCTTCGCGGGCGGCACACCGATGAACGTGGTGATCGCCGCGTCGGTCATCGCCGCGATCCCCACTGTCATCATCTTCCTGATCTTCCAGCGGAACATCATGTCCGGTCTGACCACGGGCAGCATCAAGGGATAGCGACCACCGGTCCTCCCGCGCGGCGAACAACGACCGTTCGCCCGACACATAACCAGGTCCGGCGAACCCGCCGACGTACTGACGCAGAAAGCAGGTGCTCGTGTCCACAGCTGACAGAAGTCCGTGGTGGCGTGGAGCCGTGATCTACCAGGTGTATCCCCGGAGCTTCGCCGACGGTAACGGCGACGGCATCGGTGACATCGCCGGCATCCGGTCCCGGCTGAACCACCTGTCCGCGCTCGGCGTCGACGCGATCTGGTTCAGCCCCTGGTACCCGTCCCCGATGGCCGACGCCGGCTACGACGTCTCCGACTACCGCGACATCGACCCGGTCTTCGGCACCCTGGCCGAGGTCGAGGCGCTGATCGCGGAGGCGCACGCGCTGGGCATCCGGGCCATCGTCGACGTGGTGCCCAACCACTGCTCCGACGCGCACCCCTGGTTCCAGGCCGCGCTCGCCGGCGGACCCGGCGCGCCCGAACGGGACCTCTTCTGGTTCCGACCCGGTCGGGGTCCCAACGGCGACGAACGACCCACCGACTGGGTCGGCGAGTTCGGCGGCGAGACCTGGACCCGCACCACCAACCCGGACGGCACCCCGGGCGACTGGTACCTGCACCTGTTCGCCCCCCAGCAGCCCGACTTCAACTGGGACCACCCCCGGGTGCGGGAGGAGTTCGAGGACATCCTGCGGTTCTGGTTCGACCGGGGCGTTGACGGCATCCGGATCGACTCGGCCGGGCTCCTGGTCAAGGACGGGACGCTGCCCGAGGTCTGCGAGGACCAGCCGCACCCGTTCCACGACCTCGACGGGGTGCACGAGATCTACCGGGGCTGGCGTCGGGTCGCCGACGAGTACGCCGACCGTGCGCTGATCGGTGAGGTGTGGCTGCCGGACCGGCAGCGGTTCGCCAACTACCTGCGCCCGGATGAACTGCACGCCGCGTTCAACTTCGACTTCCTCGGCTGCGCCTGGGACGCCGCGGCGCTGCGGGAAAGCATCGACGGGACGCTGAGCGCGCACGCGCCGGTCAACGCGCCGGCCACCTGGGTGCTCTCGAACCACGACGTCACCCGGCACGTCACCCGCTACGGTCGCGCGGACACGCGGTTCAGCTTCGCCGCCAAACGCGAGGGCACCCCCACCGATCTGGAGTTGGGCACCCGCCGGGCCCGCGCCGCCGCGCTGCTCTCGCTGTCGCTGCCCGGTGCCGCCTACGTCTACCAGGGCGAGGAGCTGGGCCTCTACGAGGTCGAGGACATCCCGTACGCGATGCGGCAGGACCCCATGTGGGAGCGGTCCGGCCGGATCGACCCCGGTCGGGACGGCTGCCGCGTACCGCTGCCGTGGGCCGGGGACGAGCCGCCGTTCGAGTTCAGCCCCGAGGGTGCTGCGGCGCCCTGGCTGCCGCAGCCGGCCGACTGGAAGGACCGGACGGCCAGCGCGCAGACCGGCGACTCGGCCTCGATGCTGGAGCTGTACCGGGCGGCGATCCAGGCCCGAAAGGCCGACCCGGCGCTCGGTGACGGTGAGCTGACCTGGTTGCCCGCCCCGGACGGGGTGCTGGCGTTCAGCCGCGGTGGCGGCTTCACCTGCCTGGTCAACCTGTCCGCCGCGCCGGTGCCGATGCCAGCTCAGGGGGAGTTGCTGCTGGCCAGCGGGCCGCTCGACGACGGGTTGCTGCCGTCCGACACCGCGGTCTGGCTGCGTACCGCCGAATCCACCGACGGGCCGCGCGCGGCGGACGGCCCGGCCTGACCTGACTCTGCTCGCCGTGGTGCCGGCGGCCCGTCCCGGCCGCCGCCACCACACCACCAGGAAGGGAGAACGCACCGGCCCCCACCTGTCGCGGATCGACGGGCGTACCCCTGCACCCGTCGCCGGGCAACGCACCCACACCCACCCCCGAAAGAGGTGTAGCGACCCCATGTCCAGGACCGGCACCAGACGAGGCACGCCGCCAACCGGCGCGCCCACCACCGTCCCCCGCACCGCCCGAACCGGCCACCGACGGCTCCTCGCCGGCGCGCTCGCCGGGATGCTCCTCGCCACCGCCCCGGTCGTCACCCCAATGGCGAGCGCGGCACCGGCGGCCGACCCGTCCACGGCCGCCGCCCGGGTGGCCATGCTGGCCGGGCTCTCCGCCACCATGACCGCCAGCAGCTACAACCAGAACTACGTGGCGGGCAACGCCAACGACGGCAACGCGTCGACCTACTGGGAGAGCGCCAACAACGCGTTCCCGCAGTGGATCCAGGCGGACCTGGGCGCCACTGTCAGCGTGGACCGGCTGGTGCTCAAGCTGCCGCCCGCGTCGGACTGGCAGACCCGTACCCAGACGTTGTCGGTGTTGGGCTCGACCAACGGCTCGTCCTTCACCACCCTGAAGGCGTCCGCCGGCTACACCTTCAACCCGAGCAGCGGCAACACCGCGACCGTCAGCTTCACCGCCGCCAGCACCCGCTACGTACGCGTGCAGGTCACCGGCAACACCGGTTGGCCGGCCGCGCAGCTGTCCGAGGTCGAGGTGTACGGCGCCACCGGCAGCACCGACACCCAGGCGCCCAGCGTGCCGGGCAACCTGGCCTACACCCAGCCGGTCAGCGGGCAGATCCGGCTCGCCTGGTCGGCGTCCACCGACAACGTCGGGGTGACCGGCTACGACGTCTACGCCAACGGCGCGCTGCGTGGCAGCGTCAACGGTTCGACGCTCACGTACACCGACAGCCAGCCGACCAGTGCCACTGTGTCGTACTACGTCCGGGCCAAGGACGCGGCCGGCAACCAGTCGGCGAACAGCAACACCGTGACCCGCACCGGCACCGGCAACCCGCCGACCGGTTCCAACCTGGCTGTCGGCAAGCCGATCACCGCCTCCGGGTTCGTGCACACGTTCGTGGCCACCAACGCCAACGACAACAACGTGGCCACCTACTGGGAGGGCAACGGCAACCCGAGCACGTTGACAGTGCAGCTCGGCGCGAACGCCAGCCTCAGCCAGGTCGTCGTGAAGCTCAACCCGGACTCGGCGTGGGGCACCCGTACCCAGAACATCACGGTGCTCGGCCGGGACCAGGGCTCGTCGAGCTTCACCACGCTGGTCGGCGCGGCGAACTACAGCTTCAACCCGGGCAGCGGCAATACGGTGACCATCCCGGTCACCGGCGCGGCGGCCGACATACGGCTCTCGATCGCCTCGAACACCGGCGCTCCGGCCGGTCAGGTGGCCGAGTTCCAGGTCTTCGGCACCCCGGCCCCGAACCCGGACCTGACCGTGACCGGCATGTCGTTCAGCCCGTCCGCACCGGTGGAGACCAGCACCATCACGCTCTCCGCGACGGTGCGTAACGCGGGCTCGGCGGCCTCCGGCGCGACCAACGTCAACTTCTACCTGGGCTCCACCCGGGTGGGCACGGCCTCGGTCGGCGGTCTCGCGGCCGGTGCCTCGACCACTGTCAGCGCCAGCATCGGCACCCGGGACTCGGGCAGCTACCCGCTCAGCGCCAAGGTCGACGAGTCGAACACCGTCGTCGAGCAGGACGACACCAACAACAGCTACACCAACCCCAGCCCGTTGGTCGTCGCCGCGGTCGCCAGCTCCGACCTGGTCGCCTCGGCGGTCGCCTGGTCGCCGGGCAACCCTTCGGCGGGCAACACGGTGACCTTCTCCGTGTCCATCCGCAACGCCGGCAACCAGGCTTCCGCCTCCGGTGCGCACGGCATCACCCTGACCGTGCTCAACGAGTCCGGCACCGTGGTCCGTACCCTGACCGGCTCGCACTCCGGCGTGATCAACGCCGGTGCCACGGTCGGCCCGATCAGCCTGGGCACCTGGACCGCCGCGAACGGCAAGTACACCGTCCGGGTGGTGCTCGCCGTGGACGGCAACGAGCTGCCGGTGAAGCAGGCGAACAACACGAGTGACCGGCCGCTCTTCGTCGGTCGCGGTGCCAACATGCCGTACGACATGTACGAGGCTGAGGACGGCGTGATCGGCGGCGGCGCCGCCGTCGTCGGACCGAACCGGGAGGTCGGCGACCTGGCCGGCGAGGCGTCCGGTCGGCGGGCGGTGACCCTCAACTCGAACGGCAGCTACGTCGAGTTCACCACTCGGGCCAGCACCAACACGCTGGTCACCCGCTTCTCCATCCCGGACGCCCTCGGCGGTGGCGGGATCAACTCGACGCTGAACGTCTACGTCAACGGCACGTTCCACAAGGCCATCGATCTGACGTCCCGGTACGCCTGGCTGTACGGCAACGAGACCAGCCCGGGCAACTCGCCGAGCGCTGGCGGTCCGCGGCACATCTACGACGAAGCCAACGTCATGCTCAACTCCACAGTTCCGGCCGGCAGCAAGATCCGCCTTCAGAAGGACCCGGCCAACACCACCACGTACGCCATCGACTTCGTCAACACGGAGCAGGTGGCTCCGATCGCCAACCCGGACCCGGCGCGCTACACCACGCCGACCGGCTTCACCCACCAGGACGTGCAGAACGCCCTGGACCGGGTGCGGATGGACACCACCGGCACCCTGATCGGGGTGTACCTGCCGGCCGGTAACTACTCCACCTCGTCGAAGTTCCAGGTGTACGGCAAGGCGGTCCAGGTGACCGGCGCCGGCCCCTGGTACACCCGGTTCAACGCGCCGTCGGGCCAGGACAACACCGACATCGGCTTCCGGGCCGAGAACTCGGCGGCCAACTCGTCGTTCAAGAACTTCGCGTACTTCGGCAACTACACCTCGCGGATCGACGGCCCGGGCAAGGTGTTCGACTTCTCCAACGTGTCGAACATCGTGATCGACAACATCTGGAACGAGCACATGGTGTGCCTCTACTGGGGCGCGAACACCGACTACATGACGATCAAGAACTCCCGGATCCGGAACATGTTCGCCGACGGCATCAACATGACCAACGGGAGCACCAACAACCTGGTCAGCAACAACGACGCCCGGGCCACCGGCGACGACAGCTTCGCGCTGTTCTCGGCGATCGACGCGGGCGGCGCCGACATGAAGGACAACATCTACGAGAACCTGACCTCGACCCTGACCTGGCGGGCCGCCGGTGTCGCCGTGTACGGCGGCTACGGCAACACGTTCCGCAACATCTACATCGCGGACACCCTGGTCTACTCGGGCATCACCATCAGCTCGCTCGACTTCGGCTATCCGATGAACGGCTTCGGTGCCAGCCCGCCCACCCGGTTCGAGAACATCTCGATCGTGCGGGCCGGTGGGCATTTCTGGGGCTCACAAACCTTCCCGGCGATCTGGGTCTTCTCCGCCTCGAAGGTGTTCCAGGGCATCCGGGTCAGCGACGTCGACATCATCGATCCGACCTACAGCGGCATCATGTTCCAGACCAACTACGTCGGCGGGCAGCCGCAGAACCCGATCACCGACACGGTCTTCACGAACATCTTCATCAGCGGTGCCCGTAAGAGCGGGGACGCCTACGACGCGAAGTCCGGCTTCGCCATCTGGGCGAACCCGATGCCGGAGGCCGGGCAGGGGCCGGCCGTCGGGTCGGTCACCTTCAACAACCTCCGGTTGAGCAACAACGCGGTGGACATCCAGAACCCCACGACAACCTTCACCATCAACCGCAACTGAGCTAGCCGGTAGCCGACGCCGCCGGGGGGCGTACCCCTCCCGGCGGCGTCGCGCCGTGTCGGCCCTCGCCCGCGGCGAACCGGGCCGCGCCGGCCGCCGCGTCCGTGGCCAGCGATTCCATCCCGTACGCCAACTCGGTCGCCAGCGCCTCCGGCTCTCCTCGCCCCGCGCCGGCCAGCAGCGCCGCCCGGTCGTTGCGCAGGCAGGTCTGCGGATGCCGGGCGATCGCCGCCGCCAACTCCTCGGCCGCGGCCCGCGCCTGGCCGGGTGGCACCAACCGATTGACCAACCCCATCGTGTACGCCTCGTCGGCCGCCACCGGGCGGCCGGTGAGGATCAGGTCCATGGCCCGACTCTCGCCGACCAACCGGGGCAGCCGGACGGTGCCACCGTCGATCAGAGGCACTCCCCAGCGGCGGCAGAACACCCCGAAGGTCGCGTCGGACTCGGCGACCCGCAGGTCACACCAGAGCGCCAGTTCGAGCCCGCCCGCCACCGCGTAACCGGAGATCGCCGCGATCACCGGTTTGCTGAGCGTCATCCGGGTCGGACCCATCGGGCCGTCCCCCTCCGGCTCGACCCGGTTGCCGCTCGGTGTGCCGATCGCCTTGAGGTCGGCGCCGGCGCAGAACGTGCCACCGGCGCCCCAGAGCACGGCCACCGACGCGTCCGGATCGGCGTCGAAGGCCCGAAACGCGTCCGCCAACGCTCGCGCTGTCGGCCCGTCCACAGCGTTCCGAGCCGCCGGCCGATCCAGCACAACGGTGCTGACCGCCCCGCGCCGTTCCACCCGCACACCCATCAGGCCAGCATGCCCGCCCCGCCGCACCCCCACAATCCCCGTCGATCTTGCACTTCCGGTTGGCGTTATGCGGCTTGTGCCCCGGATCCTCGGAGCAGGAACTGCAAGATCGGCGGCGTCGGGCGGTGCGGCAGGTTTGTCGCCGCCGACCGGTTTGCGACGGCGATCGCCGGGAAGTCGGTACTCGTGCGAGCACTTTTGACGAAAGTTGAGCAGGACTCCCGGCTGGACCGCGCGGGTGACCGGTTGCAGAAGGTCGTCCTGGGGACGCTGCGTCCACGCCGGCTGCGCGACCTGCTGCACGGGGTGACCCTCGGGCATCCGCTGCACCCGGCGATGGTGCAGGTGCCGGTCGGCGCGTGGATCAGCGCCGCGGTGCTGGACCTCATGCCCGGGCAGCGCCGGCCCGCCACCGTGCTGGTCGGTCTGGGCACCGTCAGCGCGCTGCCAGCAGCGGTCGCCGGTCTGAACGACTGGGCGGCACTCGCCCGGGACCAGCGCAGGGTCGGCCTGGTGCACGCCGCCGCCAACACCGTCGGCATGACGCTCTACGCCGGCTCGTTGGCCGCCCGGCTGTCCGGCCGCCACGGCATGGGTCGCGCCCTCGGCTTCCTCGGGCTCTCCACCGTGAGCCTTGGCGCGTACATCGGGGGTCACCTGGCCTACAAGCAGGGGGCGCAGGTCAACCAGAGCATCTCCGAGCTGCACCGGATGACCGATGGTTGGCACTCGCTGGCCGACATGGCCACGCTGCCGCAACGCACCCTGATCACCCGAGAGGTGGACGACAACATCTCGGTCATCCTCTACCGGCACGGTGACGAGGTGACCGTGATGTTGGAGCGCTGCCCGCACCAGAGCGGGCCGCTCGGCGAGGGTGAGGTGCGGGAGATCGACGGCCACGCCTGCGTGGTCTGCCCGTGGCACGGCAGCGCCTTCCGGCTCAACGGTGGTGAGGTCGTGCAGGGGCCGTCTGGCAACGACCAGCAGATTCTGCCCACCCGGATCCAGAACGGCGTGCTCCAGACCCGCCTGCCCTGACCGGCCTGTCCTACCGGCCCGCGCGGTGGCCACCCGAGTCGCTGGTCCAGCATGCGGTGGCCGAGTCGCCGGCCTGGCACCCGGCACGACCCTGCTGAGTTCTGCGGAGCCTCCACAGGGCGGCGGAGACAACAGGTAGTGCGGGCCCGCTCAGGTGCGTCGGTGTCGGCCGACCGGCGGACCGTCGGGCACGGAGTCCAGGCCGTGCCCGCCGTCGAACAGCCCGCCCTCGCCACCAGCACCGGCCCAGCCGTCGTCAGCACTCCAGCTCCCAGGGCCGGCGGTCCCCATTCCGCCGCCCGGGGGTGCCGTGCCGCCGGAGAGAGCCATCGCGCTGCCCGGGAACGTCGTACTGCCGGGGAAAGCCATTCCGCTGCCGGCGGGTGCCGCGCCACTGCCCGTAGGTGCCATCCCGCTGCCCCTAGGTGCAGCCCGGCTACCGGTAGGTGCCGCGCCACTGCCGGTGGATGTCATTCCGTCGCCGCGAGGTGCGAAGTCGTTCCCGCCCGGTGCCGCGCCGCCCGGTGTCGCGGGAGCTTCGATGGCCGCAGCGGCCCGGCTGGCAGCCCAGGCGGCACCGCTCCCGGCCGCCCCGCCACTGCCCCGCCGGCCCGCGCCACCGCTGCTTCGGCCCGCGCCGCCCCGGGATGTGCGGGAGGACGCCGCCAGTCGGGGAGCCGCCCCGGCAGTGGCTGGACGGCGGCGCAGCCCCAGGACTGCGCCGATCTGGGCGCCGACGATGCTCGCCACCGCCAGTACGGCGGAGACCGCCAGCGGACGGTTCACCCCATCGGCGGCACCGGCCCGGGCCGCACCGACCGTCATCGCTGGTGGTTGGCCCGTTGACTCCGTACCGCTGGGTGGTGCCGGGGCCACCCGCGGCGGTGCGGCCCGCTCGGGCGCCGGCCGGGGCGCGGACGGCTTCGGCGCTGCGGGCCGGTCGACGAGCCGACCGGTGGCGTGCCGCCGGGTCCCCTGGTCGGAGGCCTCGGTGGGCAGTCGGAGCAGTTGGCCGGGGCGGATCCGGTCCGGGTCGTCGAGCTTGTTCAGCTTGGCGAGCTGTCGGTAGTCCCCGAACTCGTCCAGGTACCGCTCGGCCACCTCACCGAGGTAGTCGCCCCGCGCCACCCGGTACACCGGCGCGGCCTCGTCGTTCGCCGCCGAGGCACCCGGTGCGGCCGGCACCGTGCCGGCCATGCCGAGCAGCCCGCCCCGGGCCACCGGTGCGGCCGTGTCCGGTGTCGTCGCGGCGCGGGTCGGCGCGGCCACTGTGGTGATGGCCGTTGCGCTCGGACTCGCGTACACCGGAGTTCCGTAGACCGCCGCGGCGCTGGCGGCGGCCGGGCTGGCGACCAGGATCAGCGCGACCGAGCCGACCAGCGCGGCGGCGGCCTTCTGCTGGCGGCCCATCCCGGGCAGCTTCGGCGCCGGCCGGCGCAGGGCCTGTGCGCCCAACTCGACGAGGACGGAGAAGGCGAACGTGGCCCAGCCGATCCAACCGGCCACGGCCAACGCCCGCAGGAAGAGCTGACCGTCGTCCCGGCTGGTCAGCGCGGTCCCCACCTCGCTGATCGTGGGGAGGTGATCGGGCAGTGGGTTACCGGCGAAGGCGAGCAGCGCGATCGGCGCGCCGGCCAGCAGCACCAGGAGCACGGCCAGCGCGCCGATGCCGGTGAGGATCCGTCCGGTCCGTCGTACGACGGACCCACCCGATACGGGCATGGCTGCCTTCCTTCCTACGGTGTTGCGGTGATGGCACGCGCGGTCGCCTCGCCGGTGACGGTGACCGTCTTCTCCTGGACGAACGGTCCGACCATCGAGCGGTGGTAGGTGATGGAGACGGTCACCCGGATCAGGGTTTCCCCGTCGACCTCGGGGAAGTTCACGGTGTGGCCGGCGGCGTCCACGGCGTCCAGGTAGTTGGCGACCGCATCGCGCGCCTCCGGCTCGTTGATCCGCTTCGGCCCGCCCTCGATGGCGGTGGCCCGGTCGATGGCCTGACCGCCGGCCCGGGCCGCCTCGGCGGCGAGGTTCTGGGCGCGTTGCAGGGTGCGGAGCTGCCCGGCGGCGTCGAAGGAGAGGCCGATGATGGCCAGTACGCCGACCATCGTCACCGCGAGGAAGATGCTCACCCGGCCCTGCTCACCTGCGCGCGAGGGCCGGGCAGCCGACGTGGTGGCCGTCATTGCCGACTCCGGTAACGGTCGAGTGGGGAGGTGAACTGCGCGGAGATCAGCCGTTCGCTCTCCATCCCGGGCAGGATGCCCAGGGTAATGTCCTTGAAGGACACCAGGCAGCTGATCGTCACCGTCACCGTGGCGTTCGTACCGACCGAGCTGCTGAAGGCTTCGTCGAAGCTGGACTCATTGCCGGGCGACGAGCCGGTGAACGCCGGGTCCAGGTCGTTGGCACAGACCAGGCCGTGCCAGTCCAACTGCTTCTGGGCTGCCTCCAGTGCCTTCTCCCGGGCGGTGTCGGAATCCCGGGAGATCGAGGCGGCACGCGCCGCGTCGTGCGCGGCCGCGTCGAGCGCCTCCGCGGCGACCGCGCTGCGCCCGACCACACCTGCCAGCACCATCAGCGCGATGAACGCGGGCGCGAGCACCGCCACCTCGATGGAGACCGAGCCCCGCTCGGCGGTACGGGTCATGGCGGGGTCACCCTCTCCACCGTTCCGTGGGCGGTCTGCCGTACCGCGAAGTCCACGCCCGGCACCACCGACAGGGACCGACCGCTCACCGTGCAGGTCACGTCGGTAGTGGTTGTCACGCAGGTCGGACCGGCCTTGTCCCAGCCCACCAGCCAACCGCCGGCGGCCTTGAGGAAGCGGGAGGCGCTGTCCACCCCGGCGCCGTCGCGCGCCTGGTACGTCCGCTGCGCGTTGACGCCACTCTGCGCAGCGTGCAACGCGGTGGAGCGGGCGAGGAAGACGGCCGCGATCTGGATCGAGGCGAAGAGCAGCACCAGGATCAGCGGCATCACCACGGCCAGTTCCACCGGGTTGGCACCCCGGTCGCGGTCGCCGGTCGCGAGGTGGCACCGGGCGGCGGTGACCGCTCGGCTCCACCTCGGGTACGCGGCTCGACGCATCCCGGTTATTTCGGGTTCGTGTGGTCCGGGATGCCGGTCATCCAGTTGTTGGCCTTGGTCAGGGCCAAGGCGGTGACGGCCATGGCGACGGCGACCAGGCCGGCGATGATCACCGCGGTGGGCACCGGGCTGTCGCCGCGCTCACCGTCGCGGCGCAGCTCGGCCAGGCGCGTCGTCACGACGACGTGCAGATAGCTGAGGATGGACATGGCGTACTCCTTCAGGGGACGGGGTCAGACACGGGCGATGAACGGATAGAGGACGAACCCGAGCAGCACGAAGACGAGCAGCGCGCCCGGGATGTCGAGCTTGCTGGTCACCCCTTCGGCGCGGGCGAGGTTGTCGGTGCGGATCTGGTCGCGCAGCGAGTCGGCCCGGCTGCGCAGCGTCTCGTGCACCTGCGCGCCCTCGCTGCCCGAGGAGCGCATGATCGCGCCGACGTCGCCCAACTCCGGGATGCCGATCTTGTCGGCGAGGTCGCGCAGTTCGTCCCAGGGCGCGTGCATCTGCATCTGGGCGATCCGCAGCGACTCCTGGAGTCGGTCGAACACCCAACCGTCGCAGACCGCCGCCGCCCGCTCCAGCGACTGCACCGGCCCGTGCGCCGCTGAGAGCTGCAACGCCACCAGGTCCAGGTAGGTGCAGACGGCCTGGCGGAACTCGTCGCGGGCGGCGTTGGCCTTGGTCAGCACGGCGCGGTGCGCCAGCAGGCCGGCCAGCAGCGCCAGGCCGAGGCTTCCCAGCACCGGTACGACCAGAGGGAACGGGATGCCGAGGACCCACAGCGTCACCCCGAGCACTGTCGGCGTGGCCAAACCGATCAGCGCGGAGAGCAGCACCGACAACGCGTACTGCTCGGAGGTCTGACCGATCAGTGCGAGCTGCATCTGCGGCGGCCGCAACCAGCGGGACATCCCGGTCAGCCAGTCGAGCCGCCGGGACGCGGGCGCGGCCACCCGGCCGGTGCCCGGCGGCTGATGCAGTCGGCGCAGCGCAGGTCCAAGCGCCGGTGTCGCCGGCACCAACTCCCGGACGACCAGGAACACACCCAGACCGATCCCGGCGCCACCGCAGACCGCGAGGGCGAACTGCCAGTTCACGATCATGGGAGCCGCCTTTCGTTCGCGGCTGCGGGGCTCCGCTGCGCTGCACTCTTCGCGCTCACGCGATCACCTCGCTCGGGTTGGGCGCCGGCAGGAACCGGGCCGGCCGTCGCGGCTGGCTCATCGACCGCACCCAGGCCAGCAGGCCGATGAAGGCGGCGCCGAGGGCTGCCATCACCAGCTGACCCACCGGTGTGCCGTACGGACTGATGTACTCGGTGTTGATCAGCCCGTACGCCAGGGTCGCCAGCGTCATCCCGGTGAGGAAGCGGACCGCGAACCGGGGCTGGGTGCGCTTGGCCTCGATCTCCCGACGGGTCGCCACCTCCGCGGACGCCGCGCCGGCGATCGAACCGAGCACGTCACCCAGCCGCTCACCCCGGTCCGACAGGTGCAGGATCAGCGCCGCGACCACCTGGTCGCAGACCGGGTCGGCGATCTCGTCGGCGAACGCCAGCAGCGCGGAGCGGGCCATCCAGCCGGCCTGGAGGCGGGCCGCGAGCAGCCGCACCTCGTCCTCGACGCCGGGTGGCACGCTGCCGATCGTGCCGATGATCGCCTGCTGGAGGCCCTGCCCGGTGCCGGAGACGTCCTTGAGTCGGCGGGTCCACTCGCCGACCGCCTCGATCCGGGCGATCGCCCGCTGTTCGGCCTTGCCCACCCCGAACAGCCACGGGGTGCCGGGCACCGCCACCGCCACCAGCAGGCCCACCACCGGCAGCCCAGTCAGCAGGAACGCCAACGCGCCGGCGACCAGCGCGGCCACCAGCAGCCCCTGATAGGCCCGCTGCTCGGCCGGAGTGCTGCCCGGTCCGCGCCACAGTCGGCTCAGCCCTGGCCCGCTGCCCGGCCGCGGCCCGGGGGGTCGACGGGTCCCGACCAGCGCGACCACGGCCAGCAGCAGCCCGGCGACACAGGAGGCACCGGAGACCACCGCGATCAGTTCCAGGCTGTCGAGCACCAGATCACCGCCGGGCCAGTCGGGTCTGCCGAGGTCGCCGCCAGGCACCGGCACCGGCCTCGACCCACCGGGTCAGCAGCCGCGCGTCGTAACCCACCCGCAGCAACTGGTCGCGGACCCGCTCCGGCAGGTGCCGGGGGACCGCACGACCGTCCGGTCCCGGCCCGAAGACCGTGGTGGTGGTGATCCGACCGGCTTCGCCGGCCCCGATCACCTCCTCCACATGCGAGACGAACCGGTGCTTGCGCCCGCCGATCGCGGTCTCGTCCTCGATGGTGACGTAGACGATCAGGTCGAGCGCGTTGCCGGCCATCCGGCGGGCCTGGTCGACGGTCATCTCGCGGCCGTGCGCCAGGGCCAGCTCGACGATCCGTTCACCCACACCCGCTGCGGTACGGGCGTGGATGGTGCACATCGATCCCCGGCTGGTGGTCATCGCCTGGAGCATCGGCACGATCTCCCGGGACCGCACCTCGCCCACGATGATTCGCAGGACGCCCATCCGCAGCGACAGTGGGATCAGGTCGGCGATGGTCACCTCACCGGCTGGGCGGCCGTCGAAGCCACGCTCGCCGTGACCCTCCCGGGCCTCGAAGCTCATCACCGCCCGGTGCCGCTCCCGGCGGCGCGCCGGGAGCAGCTCCCGACTCTCCTCCAGCAGCACGTACGGCTCGTCGGGTGGGATCTCGTTCATCAGCGCCCGGATGACAGTGGTCTTTCCGGCGCCGGCCAACCCGGCGACCATGATGTTCAGACCGGCGCGCATCGCCGCGCGGAGGAAGTCGCGCAGCAGCGGATCGATCATCTCGTCCAGGTCACCTCGGGCGCCCGCGAGGTCGTCGAGGCTCACGTCCAGGGTGTTGTGCTTGCGGATCACCGCGTACGGGCGGTGGCTGACCAGGAACACCGCGGCCAGCCGGCTGCCGTCGGGCAGTTGCAGGTCGAGGGTGGGCTTCACGGTCGAGAGGGACCGCTCGGTCGCGCCCGCACGACGGGCGGCCGCCTGGAGGATCTCCACCAACTCGGCGTCGCTGTCGGCGATCGGCTCGGCCCAGTCCACCCCACCGCCGTGCCGGGTGATGCGTACCTGGTCGCAGCCGAGGATGTGCACCTCCTCGATGGTGTCGTCGACAAGCAGCGTCTGTAGCCGGCCGAGCCCGACCAGCTCGGCGGTCACCTGGTCGAGCAGCAGGCGTTCATCACCGGCGGCCATCGGGGTGCCGGCCCGGCGTACCGAGTCCGCGTACGCGGCGACCACAGTGACGGCGAGTCGGGCCCGCTCGGTGTCCTCCTCGTCGACGGTGAACTCCCGGCCGCGCTGCCAGAGGGTGAGCCGTTCGGTGAGTTCCCGGCGCAGCTCCCGGACCACCTGGAAGTCCATCCGGGCCCGGGGTGGTGACTCCGGCGGCGGGCTGGCCGCGGGCGTCGACTGCGGCTGCGGCCCGGACTGGTGGTGCCGGCCGTTCGGCACGGCCAGGGGCGGCGCGGTGGAGGTCACGGCCGGTGGCTGCTGGCGCGGATCGGTGGAGACCGGCTCAAACCGCATCCGGCACCCCCTGCTGCACGGGCCACGCCAACCGGGCCCGTCGCCGCTCCAGGAGCGCCCCGATCGGGACCTCCAGCGCGGCCGCCGCGCGCATCAACGGCCGACCGGCCCGCACGGTCCCGCCCAGGGCGAGCACCCCGGCGGTACGCGGATCGTGCGGCAGCCGTGCGATGACTGGCAGCTTCAGGGCTCGGCTGATCTCGGCGCGCCCGTGCCCGTCGCCGACCAGCAGCAGCCGCAGGGTGCCTGGGGGCACCCGGTGCTCGGCGAAGTCCCGTTCGATCGCGGTGACCACCGCGCGGGTGCCGGAGAGGTCCGGCAGGTTCGCCCGGGTCACCAACAGCACCACCGAGGCGGCCCGTAGCACCGGCCACGGAGGCCCGGTCACGTGCAGCCGACCACAGTCGACCAGGACGTCGTAGCCGGGGGTGCCGCGGTCGAGGGCGTCGAAGTAGTCGGCGAAGCGTTGCCAGAGCGGGGTGACGCTGCCGCTCTGGGCCGGGTCGACGAGGCCGGGCAGCAGCAGCCGTTCCCGGCGGGGGGCGTCCAGGTCGACCAACTGGGACCAGAACGCGGTCTCCAGGTTGCCGTCGCGCAACTCGCCGACGGCCAGCTCTCCGATGCCGCGCGGGCCGTCCAGCTGGCCGCCGAGGTATCCGGCGAGGATCGAGCCGCCGGCCGGGTCACATTCGGCGACCACCAGGCGCCGGTGCCAGGCCAGCGCGCAGGCGAGCGCCGAGGTGGTGACGCCGGGCGAACCCTTCGCGGACACCAGCGCGATGATCGCCATGCTCAGGCCGCCTCGGTCAGCACGACGGCGAGTCGTTCCTGTGCGGCGAGCGCCACCACCGCCGGCACGTCACGGGTGAGCAGCGCCAGGTACAGGACCTTGTCGTCGTTGGCCGGGCTGACCATGTCGATGACGGTGGCCGCGAACCGGGTGCCGGCGGCGGCCGGGGTGTCTTCGTCGGCATTGCTGTCCGGAGTGCTGACCAGCAGCACCTTGTCGCCGGGGTGCAGTTCGCGGGCCGGCACCTGGGCGGTCTTCAGACCGAGCGCGATCTGCTGCTGGCCGGGGCCGAGCAGCGGGTCGTCGGTGACCTGTCCCAGGGTGAGCAGCGTGCCCGGAAGCAGCGCGACGGCGGCCCGTTTGCCGACCACCTCGTCGAGCCGTGCGGCGGGCACCGGGCGCAACCCCTGGCCGCCGGCGACCTGCACGGTGACCAGGTCCGCTGCGCTGATCTCACGGCCCACCTCGACCGGGCGGGCCACCGCCAGATAGCTGCCGGTGGCCCGTACCGAGGTGACCGCGAACGCCGCGCCCAGCCCTCCCAGGGCGATCAGGAGGACGGCGAGACCGAGCAGCCCGGGACGGACCCGGCGCTGTCGGACCACTGTGGGCGGGTTGACGGGCGCGTCCACCGACGGGGTCCCGTTGCGCGTCGCGAGGCTCATCTGGTGACCACCTGAAGTTCGTTGATCCTGATCTGCACGATGCCGCTTCTCCGGGTCTGCGGGATCACCCGCCTCGTGGCGTCGCTGTTGGTCCACCAGCTCACCGTCCAGTGCGTGGTGGCGGTGACGTCGTAGGTGTCTGCCTTCGGGTAGCCCTCGTCGTAGCCGCAGTCCGGGGAGGTGGCACCCGCCCGCGTGCCCGTGGCCTTGTACTCGGTGCCGGCGCCGTAGCAGGGGATCTTCTCGCCGTTGCCCATGTCCCAGACGATCCGGTCGACCTTGGCTTCGATGTAGACGGTCAACCCCCGGTCGGACTCGTCGGCGTACAGCGGGCCGAAGTAGTTCTTTCCTGCGGTTGCCCACATCCACACGGGCAGGCCGACCAGGCCCGGACCGATGTCCTTGCGGGGTGCCACCTTCAGCCGGGCCGGCAGCAGACTGATCGACGCCAGGGCGCGACGGGCCAGCTCCTCCGGGTCGGGCGGAGCGCCGAAGCCCGCCGGCGGATCGGCCAGCAACACCGTGTCCTGGGCACCCAGGTCGCCGCCGTTGCAGGTTTGCAGATACCACTGCTGACCCTCGGGGGGCGTGACCGAACCCTCGGTCAGCTTGTAGTAGCACCCGTCGCCGTTGTTGAACCAGCCCAGGTCCTCGTCGTAGCAGGGGATGGTCCGCCCGTTCCACTGGCAGCCGCCACCACCGCCACCGCCGCCGTCGTCCCCGCCCCCACCGTCGTCCCCGCCGCCCCCAGGATCACCGGGATCACCGGGCTCGTCGTCCCAGACGCTGCAGTCGGGTTGGTCGGGTGGGCAGCCCGCTCCCGGGTCGGCCCGTAGGGCGGCGGCGGCCGGCGGGGCCGCACCGACTACCAGCAGGAGCGCGAGGCCGAGCCCGGCGAGCGCCCGTCGGGTTGTCGCGGCCCGGCTCAGCACGGCTGGTCCCGGTGCGTCGCACCGTAGTTGATCAGCCAGCGACCATCCGGATATCGGCTCGCGGTGGCGGTGGAGAGGTGCCTGCCGCCGCCGCTGCCCGGGACCGGGCGCTTGTCCTTGGCGTAGACCAGCCGGTAGCCGGTCGTGTCCAGGCAGTCCTGGATCTCCACGGTGGCCGGCTTTGCGTCCAGGGTGACGGCGGTCACGGACGGGTCGGACTTGAACGTCCCGGTACGCATGGCGCCGTGCTCCTTAGCCTCACGAATGGACACCCGAACCCGGGTCAAAAGTGGATCACCGAGGAACCGGGACAGTTCCGGCGAGCGCGGATCACTGCGCAGGCCCGCCGTGCGCGAGGCCGCGAGATATCCGGAGTACGCGTCAAGTGCCGCCTTTTCGGCAGCGCGTCGTTCGACGTCGGAATCGGTCCGGGGTCCGTTGTCGCGGGCTTCCGTCGGCCGTTCGACCGTTTCCCGTCCGCTGGCGCAGGCGGTGACGGGCATCGCCGCCACGCCCACCAGCAGGCAGATTGCCGCTCTTCTGAGCTGCCGTCCGCGCACCGTCGAGCCTCCTCGTGGTCGCCCGGGGCGGTGACGGTTCACCGCCGTCGGGCATGCGGAAGCGCGCCCGGATCAGCACATCCGGAGCCGTTCATTGCGCTTCTGCATTCACCGTTACGGATCTTTTACAAACTCGGGGTCCTGTGTCGTCCGATGGTGAAGGTGAGGCTTGCGTCACACCCAAGGGGCGAGCATAGGCTGACGTCCGCCGATGCAACAGAGGCAATTCAAGCGAACACTAAGCGTGATGGCAGGTGGTGGTGGCCGGTGTCCAGACTGCTCCCCGGGCAATGGGCGAGCGAACTGTCGTTATTGATGGGGCGTCGCAGGGCCGGATGGGTTCACCGGAGTCGCGCCACCGGTCGCGGGAGTGGGACATCGCGGTCTCATCCCGGCATTCGGCCAACGTCGGCACCCTGCCGGCGGGCCGCCTCGTCCAACGGCGCGCCTGACTCGGAAGCGGTCGAAAGCGCCCGCGCAGGCTCCGGTCGGCAGGTCGCTTTCCGCGCCATCCGCTACACCACAGCGAGCGTTCAATCACGATCCGTGTTCACCATCGCGAGGCAGCAGTTGCCCGCAATGGAGCCGACATGGCGCTGACCGGCCCCCCGCCGGCCGTCCCCGGTCGGGAGGACCCACCCGATCGGAGCCCGGCACCCCAGCCGTCCGGTGCTCCGACGGAACCCGTCCGCCAGGCAACACCCGCTCCGCCGAGCGAACGACCGGCGGGCCTCGCCGCGGCGGTGGCACGCGCCCGGGTTTCGACAGTGTTCGCGATCCTCGCGGTCAGCCCGCTGATGCGGTTGGCCGCGCTGCGCTACGCCGTACGCCCGGGTCTGCCCAGTCGGAGCGGCTGCGATGCCTGCGGGGCGCCGGTCGGCCTGACCCGCCCCTGGCCGGCGCTCGGCCCGACAGCCCGGTGCGGTCGCTGCCGCGCCCGGGTCGGCCCACCACCGGGCACGGTCGAGCTGGTCGTGCTCGCGGCGGCGGTGCTGCTGGCGGTCGCCGGTCCGTCGGGCGGGGCGCTGCTGGCGTTGATCTGGTGGCTCGGCTGGACCATCCCGGCGATCCTCGTCGACCTGGCCGTGCACCGCTTGCCGGATCGGCTCACAGTGCCCGCGGCGGCCGGGACCTGGCTGCTGCTCGGTGTGGCCGCACTCGACGCCGACCCGGGGCACTGGCTGCGAGCAGTCATCGGCGGTACCGGGCTGGCGTTCTTCTTCGCCAGCACCGCGGTGCTGCTCGGCCGCCGTGGCTTCGGGCTGGGCGACGCCAAGCTGGCGCTCAGCGTCGGCGCGCTGCTCGGCTGGTACGGCTGGCCGGTGCTGCTGCTCGGGCTGGTGCTCACCTTCGGGCTTTCCGCCCTGGTGAGTCTGGGCCTGTTGGCCACCCGCCGCGCCAACTGGAGCACCCACCTGCCCTTCGGACCGTTCCTGCTGCTCGGCACAACGGCCGCCCTCCTACTGGCGACCTGACCCGCCCGGCTCGAACGGCGAGGGGCGTCGATGGTCAGGGGCGGGAGCGGCTGGCCAGTTTGGGGACCGGGCTGTCGGGACGGTTGGCCCGGCGGCGGAGGACCTCGCTGGTCGGGCGGGCCAGCAACGGGGTGACCACCACGGCCACCAGGGCGCCGAACAGCACTCCCGCGATCACGTCGTGCGGGTAGTGCACGCCCACGAAGACCCGGGAGAAGGCGCCGAGCGCCGCCAGGGGCAGCGCGATCAGGCCGAGCCGGCGGGAGAGCAGCAGCGTGGTGACCGCCAGCGCGCCAGCGATGGTGGCGTGGTTGCTGGGGAACGACCAGTCACCCGGCGGTGGGCAGGCGCCCGCGATGATCTCCCGACCGATCGTCCGGCAGGGGCGGTCCTCGTCCACCACGGTCTTGAAGGACTCGCTGCCCACGTACGCCAGGAGGGCCGGCACCGGCGCGATCAGGGCGAGTGCCCGGCCGTGCGGTCCGCCGGACCAGCGGCTCAGCGCGGCCATCAGCAGGAGCGCGCCGAGCAGCAGGATCACCCCCTCGGTGGCGTGTCCGACGAACCACTGCACCGGCTCTGGGCTGCCGGCGGCGGCGTCGATGACGTCGCTGTACCACTCGGCGCTGATCTCCGGAACGTCCATGCTGCCGTTGTCGAGCATGCATCACCTCACTTCACGTTCATACCCTGTTCACCTTGGGCACACCCTAGGAACGCGCCAGAGGGCATCGCTGCTGTCGAAGGTCGGGTGGTCTGTCAGACCTTCGTCCAGGATTCGCACAGCCGGCTCTGGTTGGCTGTTGCAGGACGTCGACATCGACAGGAGACCTCGTGCAGACCGGTTCGGCCACCGATCAACAGCAGTTCACCGCCGCTACGGGGAATGACGAGACCTGGCGGATCCGGCGTACGGAGGCCGACCTGGGCCGGCTCGGCGAGACCGAGTCGATCTTCGCATTGGGCAACGGGTGGATCGGCTGGCGGGGGGTGCTCGACGAGGGTGCTCCGTGCGGGATGCCAGGCAGTTACGTCAGTGGCTTCCACGAGCGGCGCGAGCTGAGCTATCCCGAGGAGGGGTACGCGTTCCCGTCGGCCAGCGACACCGTCATCAGCGCACCGAACGCCGCACTGATCCGGCTCTGGGTCGACGACGAGCCGCTGGATCTCCGGACCGGGACGGTACGCAGCCACGAACAGGTGCTCGACCTGCGTACCGGCGTGCTGCGTCGGGAGACCGAGTGGATTTCACCGGCCGGGCGGGGCGTCCGCGTCCGCAGCACCCGGTTGGTGTCCCTGCCGCGCCGCCCGGTGGCCGCCGTCCGGTACGAGGTCGAGCCGCTGGACACCGCCGTCGAGCTGCGGGTCTGCTCGGATCTGCTGGCCAACGAGGAGGTGCCGGAGCGGTCGGACGACCCTCGGGCCGCCTCGGTGCCCACCGACCCGCTGACCTCCGAGACGTACCGTGCGACAGGCCTCGACGGGGTGCTGGTGCACCGCACCGAGCGCAGCGACCAGCGCGTCGCGGTCGCGGTCAGTCACCTGCTGGAGGGGCCGGGCACGGTGAGCACCACCGGTGACTGCACAGCGGACCGGGTACGGGTGACCGTGACGGGTCCCCTGCACCCGGGGGAGCGGTTGCGGCTGACGAAGTTCGCCGCCTACGAGTGGGCGGCTGTCGACGCGACACCCGCCGACGAGCTGGCCGCCCTGGTCGCCGCCGAGGCGGACGCGGCCCGCGCGGACGGCTTCGACGCCCTGCTCACCGATCAGCGCGCCGCCCTGGATGCGGCGTGGCAGGTCGCCGACGTGCAGCTCGACGGCGATCCGGAGCTCCAGCAGGCCGTCCGGTTCGCGATGTTCCACCTGATCCAGGCCGGTCGGCCGGACTCCGACCGGACCATCTCGGCCAAGGGGTTGACCGGCAACGGCTACGACGGGCACGTCCTCTGGGACACCGAGAGTTACGTCCTGCCGGTGCTCACCTACCTGGCCCCGGCCGTGGCCCGCTCGGCGTTGAGGTGGCGGCACGCCCACCTTCCCGAGGCGCGGAAGCGGGCGACCGAGCTGCGGTTGGCCGGCGCGACCTTCCCGTGGCGCACCATCGGCGGCCGGGAATGCTCCGGCTACTGGCCGGCGGGCACCGCAGCGCTGCACGTCAACGCCGACATCGCCGACGCGGTGCTGCGCTACCTGGCGGCCACCGACGACCAGCGGTTCCTGGCCGAGGCGGGGCTGGAACTGCTGGTGGAGACCGCCCGGCTCTGGCACGGCTTCGGCCACTGGTCGGACGAGGGCGACTTCCACCTGCACGGGGTGACCGGCCCGGACGAGTACGCCGCGCTGGTCGACGACAACGTGTTCACCAACCTGATGGCGAAGCGCAATCTGCGCGGCGCGGCGGACGCCGCCGAGGCGCATCCCGAGCTGGCCGGCCGGCTCGGCGTGGACCGCGACGAGGTGGCCGGCTGGCGGGCCGCCGCCGACGCGATGGCCGTCCCGTACGACCGCGAGCGTGGGGTGCACCAGCAGGCCGCCGGCTTCACCGAACAGCCCGAGTGGGACTTCGCGAACACCGGCGAGGACGACTACCCGCTGCTGCTGAACTTCCCGTACCTGGAGCTGTACCGCAAACAGGTGGTGAAGCAGGCCGATCTGGTGCTGGCCATGCAGCTCTGCCCTGGTGAGTTCACCGCCGACGAGAAGGCCCGCAACCTGGCCTACTACCAGGCCCGCACGGTCCGCGACTCGTCGCTGTCGGCGGCACCGCAGGCCGTGCTGGCCGCCGAGGTCGGGCACCTGGATCTGGCGTACGACCTGTTCGCCGAGTCTGTCCTTCAGGACCTGGCCGACCTGGGCGACAAGACCGCCGACGGGCTGCACCTGGCCTCGCTGGCCGGCGCGTGGCTGGCGCTGGTGCAGGGCTTCGGTGGGCTGCGCGACGACCGGGGGGTGCTCTCCTTCGACCCCCGGCTGCCGCGCCGGATCGACCGGCTGGCGTTCAGCCTGCGCTGGTGCGGCCACCGGCTGCGGGTCACGTTGACTCCGGCCGAGGCCCGCTACGAGCTGCCCGACGCCGCCGCGGATGCCGAGGTCGAGCTGTGGCACCACGGCGAGTCGCTGCGGGTCACCGGCGCCGAGCCGGTCACCCTGCCGATGCCGCCGGTGCCCGATCCCGGCCCGGAGCCGCCCTCCCCGCCCGGCCGCCGCCCCACTCGCCGCTCAGCCGACTGAGCCGCCCCGACCGGCTCAGGGGCCGCCACGGCCTCGGCTCAGGTCGGCTCGTGGCGCCGGCTCAGGTCGGGGCGGGACCGCCGGCCATCCGCTCGCGGACGGCCTCCAGCGACTCGAAGGCGTACGCCCAGTTGTGGCATTTGAAGCTGCGCAGACCGTCGATCGCGGTGTGACAGTCGGAGCAACGCACCCCGGCGATGGCATCCGGGATCTCGGTGTTGACGTACTTGCGCTCGCCCAGGATGACCGTGGCGATCATGGCCTTGTCGTGCAGGCCGGAGAGCGCCGACGAGACGATGTCGTACCAGGTGACCCGCCGACGGCACTTCGGGCAGTCGGGTTCGTCGCCGCTGACCCAGAGCGGGGCGCCGATGCTGCGCGCCGGCATGCCGAGCAGTTTCTCCAACCGCCGGACGTCCGACTCGGGGGTGGTCCAGCGGTGTCGGCCGGGCAGTGATGCGGGCGAGTCGTACACGGCGCGGAACAGGTCGTGGTCGACCTGCACGGTCTCGCGCTGAGCGGTCATCGGCGTCCCTCCTCGTTGAGTCGGTGCCCCCACCGTGGTCAGCGGTGACCATGGGCGCAGCCGGATCAACGACACGAGGGGGCGGTGGGTCGTCGCCCCGAGGCTGACCGCTTCCGCCTCCGGTGGCCGGCCTCGGGTGGTACCACGGACGCAGGGCGTGCGCCAGCGGGAGGAGCGCCGATGGCGAGCAGACCCGAACGGCTGCTGCGGGGCAGTGACTCGCCGCTGAGCGCCTCTTTTCTGGAGCTCTTCTTCGACCTGGCGTTCGTGCTCGCCCTCAGTCAGCTGGCCACCCACCTGCTGCACGACCTCACCCTGGCCGGCGCGCTGCGGACCGCCGTGCTGTTGACCGGAGTCTGGTGGATCTGGGTGCCCACCACCTGGTTCGCCGACTGGTACGACCCGGAGAGCCCGGCGGTGCGGTGGCTGCTGGTGGGCGCCGCGCTGGGGACCCTGCTGGCCGGGGTGGCGATCCCGCAGGCGTTGGACGGGCGGGGGCTGCTCTTCGCCGGCGCGTACGTCTCGGTGCACATCGCCCGGGGCGTGGTCACCGCCGTCGGGCTGCGCGGTCATCCGCGGCAGATCCGGACGCTGCGGATCCTGTGCTGGTTCAGCGTCTCGGCCGTACCGTGGCTCGCCGGCGGGTTGCTGCCGCAGTGGCGGGTGCCGCTGTGGCTGCTCGCCCTCGCCCTCGACCTCACCGGTCCCCGGCTCGGCTGGCCCACGCCGGGGATGGGCCGGACCGGACGGGAGGAACTGCACCTCGCCGGTGAGCATTTCGCCGAGCGGTACCAGCAGATCATGATCATCGCGCTCGGCGAACTCGTTCTGGTCGCCGGCCTGTCGTACGCCGGCACCGACCTCCACTTCCCACAGACTGTCGCGTTTCTGCTGGTCTTCACCATCGCCGTGCTGATCGGTCTGCTCTATGTCACGCCCGCCGGCCAGCGCCTCGGCCCGGCCATCGAGCGCGCCGACCCGTCCCAACTCGGTGTCATCACCGGATACCTGCACCTGGTGATGATCGCCGGGCTGGTGGTCACCGCCGTCGGCGCGGAACTGAGCATCGCCCACCCCCTGCGGACCGGCGACACGGCCGCGGTCCTGGTCATCCTGAGTGGCCCGACGCTGTTCCTCGTCGGGCGGATCCTCTTCTCGGCGGCGATCCACCGGCGACTCTCCTGGTCCCGGGTCGCCGCCCTGTTCGTGCTGGCCGGTGCGGCGGCCGTGCTGCGGTTGCCGCTGTTGGCGGTCAGCGCGGTCGCCACCGGGGTGGTGCTCGTGGTGGTCGTCCTGGACCACGCCGGCATCCGGTCCTATCGCCACCGAGCTGGCGCGTAGTCAAGAAGCCTGACTAAAGTCAGGCATATGGACTCGGCCCTCATCGCCGCCGTGCGGCGGTTCAACCGGACGGTCACCCAACGGGTGGGTGCGCTCGACGACGAGTACATGGCCCAGGGGCGCCCCCTGGGGCAGGCTCGTCTGCTCTGGGAGATCGGCCCCGCCGGTGCCGAGGTCGCCGCGCTGCGGGCCCGGCTCGGCCTGGACTCCGGATACCTCAGCCGACTCCTGCGCACCCTGGAGAACGACGGCCTCATCGCCGTCGGACCGGCGGACCAGACCGGCGGCGACGGCCGGGTACGCGTCGCCACGCTCACCGACGCCGGCCGGACCCAGTGGGCCGACCTCGACCAGCGGTCGGACGATCTCGCCGCCTCGATCCTCGAACCGCTCACCGAACACCGCCGTGAACGACTCGTCACCGCCATGGCCGCTGTCGAACGGCTGCTCATCGGCTCGATGGTCGTCATCGAGCCATGCCCGCCGAGCGACAGGCGAGCCCGCGCGTGTCTGCGGGCCTACGCCCGCGACATCGCGCGACGGTTCGACGACGGGTTCGACCCCGCACTGAGCAACCCGGTCCACGACGAAGCGCTCGTCCCGCCCAACGGGGTGCTCCTGCTCGCCACCCTCAACAGCGAACCGATCGGCTGCGGCGCGGTCAAACTCCACCCCGACGCGCCCGCCGAAATCAAGCGCGTGTGGGTGGCCGACACCGTACGTGGGCTCGGCGTCGGACGGCGGTTGCTGGGCGAGCTGGAACGGTACGCCGCCGAGCGCGGCGCGACAGCGGTCCGGCTGGACACCAACCGCAACCTCACCGAGGCGATCGCCCTGTACCGGGCTACCGGTTACCGGGAGATCGAGGCGTACAACACCGAGCGCTACGCCCACCACTGGTTCGAGAAGCAGCTCAGGCAGTGACGGCCTCGGGGGCTATTCAGGTGGCGACGGCGGCTCAGTTGGGTGTCCCCGCGTACGAGCGGCGTCCGAGATGGCGACCCCGGCCAGGACCGCGGCGGCGGCGAGGGCGGCCACGATCGGCGGTACGAGGAGCGCGCTCTGCGGCATTCGTACCACGCGGCCGGGGGGAGTCAGCCGGGCTACCCGATGGAGCTGAGGTGGTGATCTTGTGGCCCGGTGCCTCGCCGGGCAGGCTGGTGGACGTCGTCGCCGAACAGCATCCGGCAGCCTGAACGAGGAGATCGTCGTGCGCAAGCTCGTGTATTACATCGCCGCCACCCTGGACGGCTTCATCGCCGGCCCCGACGGCGCCGACCCCACCGGCCCCGACGGCTTCTGGCCCATCCCGGACGACTACCTGCGCCACCTGGTCAGCGAATATCCGGAGACCCTCCCCGGTCCGGCCCGGCAGGCGTTCGGCATCACCGACCAGGGCAGCCGGTTCGACACCGTGCTGGAAGGGCGCCACTCGTACGAGGTGGGTCTGAAGGCCGGCGTGACCGACGCGTACCCACACCTGCGCCACCTGGTGTTCTCCCGGACGCTGGGGAGCAGCCCGGACCCGGCCGTCGAGGTCATCGGCCAAGACCCAATTGCCACGGTACGAGAGCTGAAGCGGCACGACGGCAGGGACGTCTGGGTGATCGGCGGCGGCGCGCTGGCCGGTGCCCTCTACCCCGAGATCGACCAGCTGATCATCAAGCTTGCCCCGTTGACCATTGGCGCCGGCATCCCGCTGTTCGGCCGCGACGCCGTCTTCGCACCACGCACCTGGCGCCTTACCGACCACACCGTTCTGGACAGCGGCGCCCTCTTCCTCACCTACACGCGCGCACAGGCCGGAAACGAGCTCGCATGAGCACGTCCCATGACACCGTCACGATCCGTCCCCTCACCGGGCCGGACGAGATCGCGTCGTTCCCGCCCGCAACGCCTACCACCCGGTGATCGCCTACCTCGGCGTCGTTCCGGAGCACCGGGGCCACGGGTACGTCGACGGGCTCCTCGCCGAAGGCACCCGAACCCTGGCTGCCGAGGACGTCCCACGCAACCGGGCGGCCACCGACCTGGGCAACGTACCCATGGCAAAGGCCTTCGCCCGCGCCGGTTACGTCAACTTCGAGCGGGCCATCAACATGGCCTGGTAGCGCGAGCGGTCGGCTGCCCCCGATCAACCCTTCACCGCGCCCGCGGTGAGCCCTTCGGTCAGGAAGCGCTGCCCGAGGGCGTACATGATCACCACGGGGATGCTGACGAGCAGCGACGCCGCGGCGAGTTGTCCTTGCGGCACGACGTCTCCGGCGATCATCGATTGCATCCCCACCGGGAGCGTCTTGTACTCGTCCTTGGTGATGAACACGAAGGCGAAGAGGAACTCGTTCCAGGCGTTGGTCAGGGTGAAGAGCGCTACCGCCAGCAGCCCTGGCTTGGCGAGGGGGAGCACCACCCGGCCGAACGCCTGGATGCGGCTGCAACCGTCGACCAGCGCGGCCTCCTCCAACTCGATGGGGATCGACGAGAAGTACCCCACCAGCAACCAGGTGGCGAACGGCAGCGTGAAGGTCGGGTAGGTCAAAACCAGGGACCACAACGAGTCGGTGAGCCGGGCGCCGATGAGCATCTGGTACAGCGGGATGAACAGCAGCGCGCCCGGCATCACGTAGGTGAGCAGCACCGTGACGGTGAAGCCCTGCGCCCCGCGGAACCGCAGCCGGGCCAGCGCGTACCCCGCCAGGGCGGCGCAGACCAGAGCCACCGCTGTCGACGCCGCGGACACCAGCAGGGTGTTGAGATACCAGCGGCCGAACGGTTGGTTGTCGAACAGGGCGCCGAACTGCTCAAGCGTCCAGGGCGTCGGCCACAGGTCGTCGGTGCGCATGACGACCTGGCCCTCGGACTTGAAGGCCGTGACGGCGATCCAGTACAGCGGGCCCAGCACGAAGAAGAGCAAGCCGGCCAGCGCGGCCCAGGAACCCAGGCCCGACACCACTGACGACGACCGGCGACCACCTCGGGACTGGAGGGTCGAGACCACCCGGCCGACTCCCGCCGCGATCAGCAGAATCACACCGAGGACCACCGCCGCTTTCCAGAAGATCTGCGGTGACGCCCAGGCCAGCAGACCGGTGACCAGTGCGGCGACGACCCACGGCAGCGCCTTCCGCGCCGTCGCGGCCCACCGCTGTGTCCCGATCCACCGCGCTGTCCGGCGTCGCCGGGGCAGTTTGATGGTGGTGTCCTGGCGCAGCAACCGGACCAGGACGAACACCAGCCCGCCGATGATCGGCAGCATGACGAGCGTGACCGCCGCGCCCGCGCCGTACTGGAGCTGCAGGATCGCCTTCGAGTAGGCGATGAGCACGTACGGCGCCGTCACGTCACCCGGGCCGCCCTGCGTCAGCAACCACACGAGGTCGAAGTTGTTGAACGTCCAGATCGACGACAGGGTCACCGTCACGGTGATCACGTGGCGCAGTCCGGGCAGCGTCACGTTGGCGAACCGCTGCCACGACGAGGCGCCGTCGATGGTCGCCGCCTCGTAGAGGTCCGCCGGGATGGCCTTCAACCCCGCGAGGAAACACACGGTGAAGAACGGCACTCCCTTCCAGACGTTGACGAGGATCACCGACGGCATGGCCAGCGACGGGTCGGACAGCCAGCCCGCGGGCCAACTGTCGACCAGGTGCGCGCTGGCCAGCAGCGGCCCGATCCCGGTGGCGGTGAGCAGGGTGTTGACGCTGCCGAAGATCGGGTCGAGCAGCGCACGCCAGCTGAACGCCGTCACCACCGTCGGCACCACCCACGGCACCAGGAGCAGCCCGGCAAGCACGGCCCGCCCACGGCGGCGATGGTGCAGCAGCAGGGCCGCGGCCAGTCCCAGCACGACCTTGAAGACCTCGGCGTACGCGGTGAAGACGAACGAGTTCACCACGCCGGTGTGGAACTGGTCGTCGCCGACGAGCGCTAGGTAGTTGTCCAGGCCGACGAAGACGGTGTCCTGCCCGTGCCGTTCCGTGGTGCTCGTGATGATCGACCGGGCGATCGGCACGAGGACGAGCCCGCCGACCAGCACGGCCATCGGCGCCAGGAACAGTGCCGCCAGTCGCCAGTCACGACCCAGCCGCCGCTGGACCGCAGTGAGGGAGCCGGGTCCCGGCGGCGGGGACTTCCTCGCCGCCGGGACCCGCGCAGGACGGACCGACTTCACTGCCGCAGCCCCTGCTGGTTGAAGATCTGCACCATCTTCGCGTGGGCGGCCGTCACGGCCTGCGCCGGCGCTGTGCCCTGCACGACCTGTTGCATCATGTCGGTGAGGACGTAGGCCGACCCCACCGCCTGCTGGCCCGCGCTGGCCTTCTGCGGGAAGGTCAGGCCGTTCTTCGTGTTCAACGGCAGCTTCAATTCGGTGATCTTGCGCAGCATGGGGAACGCCGGGTCGCCGCTGGTGAAGAACGGGTCGGCGTCCCAGACCTTCTCCCAGGCGGGCATCACCAGGCCGGGTGCTTCCTTCGCCACCCCGAGCAGTGCGGGCGCGCTGACCAGGTACTGCGCCAGGAGCTTGGCGAGCGCCGGGTTCTTGGCACCCTTGAAGACTACGAAGCCCTGCGACTGGCCGAGCAGCAGCGGATTGTCGGTCGCCGGCCCGATGCAGTCGGAGAACACGTGCGTGTTCGCGTGCACCGGGTTCTTCTTGGTCCGGGAGTCCGCGTAGACGCTGAACTGGTTGCGGGTGTAGCCGAGGATCCCGGCGAGCCAGTTCTCGTTGTTGCTGGTGTCGGTCCAGCTCGCGATCCCCGGCGGCAACATCGGCTTGTACTTGGGGTTGGTGTAGATGTCCCCGAGGAAGGTCACCGCCTGCACCGTTTCCGGTGAATTGAAGGTGACCTTCCGGCCGTCGTTGGCGGCGATCGACCCGCCGTAGGCGTTGATCAGCGCCTCGATCATGCCGTTGCCGTCACCGGACCGGTTCACCGTCATGCCCCAGCCGAACCGGCGCTTGGTCGGATCGGAGATCTCCAGGCACAGGTCCCGCAGCTCCTCCCAGCTGTAGATGTCCTTGGGGGTGATGCCCTTGTCCTGCATCCAGTCCTTGCGCAGGAACGACCCGATCCCGATGAAGTGGTACGGAATGGCGAACCACTTGCCGTCGAAGACGCAGAAGTTCTTGGCCTCGGCGCAGGGTTCGCCGTACTTGGCGGTCAGCGCCTTGACGACGTCCGTCACGTCCTCCAGGTCGCCCAGCGCCTGGAACTGCGCGACGAACCGCGAGTCGGTCATGAACGCCAGGTCACGGGCCACCCCACCCTTGACCTCAGCGTCGATCTTGGCCACCACGTCGCCGGCGTCGGCCTGGACCAGACTGTTCTCGATCTTCGTTCCGGTGGTGTCGGCGAACTTCTTGATCGAGCTGTCGAGGGCTTCGTTCGCCGCCGTCGAGTACAGCTTCTGCGACAGCATGCCCATCGAGGAGCCCTTCATCGCCGCCGCGGCGTCGATCAGCTCCTGCGGAACCTCCGGCTGCACCCTGGTGGGCGATTCTGAGCTGTCCCCACACGCGGCCAGACCGGCCGCGCCGAGCACCCCCACCCCCATCCC
This sequence comes from Micromonospora sp. NPDC051227, assembly GCF_044455385.1. Classification (NCBI taxonomy): domain Bacteria; kingdom Bacillati; phylum Actinomycetota; class Actinomycetes; order Micromonosporales; family Micromonosporaceae; genus Micromonospora; species Micromonospora sp. NPDC051227. Next base: position 255,548 of record NZ_JBITET010000003.1, on the reverse strand, counting down.
CAGAAAGCCGCGCCGGGACCACGCCGGTTTGATCTCCATGAACATTCGCCTCCTTGAAGTCTCCGCACCACTGCACGCCGAAGGCCTGTCTGACGAACACCGCGATGCTCGTGCTCCAGGCGTGTCCATGACGGCGACCAGAGACGCGTCGCCCGCATCGATCAGCGCGTTCGCGTGCTCGTTGTCGAAATGCGTGGGGTTGCCACGGTGACGGCGGGCTCGCTCGTGCCGCCGTTCACCGTCGTCTTGCCTTGGCGTCCGTGTGGGCCGCGCGAGAGAATCCGCGTGTCGCTCGCCGGGTAGCGCGACGAGATCGAGGCGATCGGCGACCGGGCCGAGGAAGCAGCGCTGACGTTCCAGTTCGGTCGAGTCACGGGACCACCGCCGTTCGAGATTTCGAACTAGGTTCGATATACCGTATCGAGTGGTCGCGACGCTAGGGCAGCGTGATGAGCGATGTCAATGTTTCGATGTTGTTTCGAACCGAAAGCGGGAGGTGGCCTACCGAGGCTGCGCCCGGTAGCCCATGCGAGCCGACAACACAGCCGCGCCCTCGCGAACCAGCCCGGTCCACTCCACCTGCACCTGAGGCGTCCAACGAATGATCGGCGCGGACAGACTCATCCCAGCGATGATGGCGCCGGTATGGTCCCGGATCCCCGCAGCGACACAGCGCATCGCGGTGTCCGACTCGCCGATGTCGACCGCGACACCCTCCGCCCGGACACGGTTCAGATGCTCACGAAGAAGATCCGGGTCGGTGATGCTGTCCGGCGTCATGCCCGGCAGGGGGTCCTTCAGCAGGACGGCATCCAGGTCCGCCTGATCGAGAGCCGACAGCAGTACCTTGCCGACGGCCGTGCAGTGCGCGGGCAGCCGCAGCCCGACCCCGGAGACCATCCGAACGGGGTGGGTGCTGTCGAACTTGACGAGATAGATGACATCGGCGCCGTCGAGCACCGCCACATGAACCGCCTCGTCGCACGCGGCGGCAACGTCCCGCGCGACGCCCTGCGCCTCGCGTACGAGATCAAGCCGGCCCGCGAACGCCGCGCCCAACTGGAACAGCGGCATGCCGAGCCGATACTGCACGGGCTGACCCGGTATGGAGATCAGGTACGCGCGAGCCTCAAGCGTCACGAGCAACTCGTGGACGGTCGTGCGAGGCAGATCGAGTCGCTCCATCACCTGGCGGGCCGACAGTTGGGGGCAGTCCAGAAACAGTTCCAGGACGTCGAGTGCGCGGATGACCGCCGGTACCACACGGGGCATGTTCGATAGTCCCTTCGCAGCGCCGGACCCGTGTCAACGATCTCCACACGAGCCAGCACCTGAAGAGGATATCTACGTCAGCCCCCGGCGCCAGGTGCCGAACTCGTCGTCGACTGGAGCTGTCTCGACGGCGCGGCGATCAACAGCCGCTGCTGTCTGTCCGGGTCGCCGCCCGCCCGAAAATCTCGGGCGGGCGGCGAGGGGCTCAGTTCTGGGTGACCAGGCCGGCGTCGACCACGTACTCTCCGCCATGTACGGCCTGGAACTCGGCGCTGGCGACGAGCAGAGTCGGCTCGAACTGGTACGAGGTCACGATGTCCGAGTCCGTGGCGTCGTCACCCACGTCTGCGACAGTCCGACCGTACGTGGCGGCCGCCTCCACCCGGACCTCGTACAACAGCTCGGTGCGGGCGGTGATCGACCAGGTTCCGTCCGGGTTGACGGTGGCCGAGCCACCGCCGATGGCCTGTCCCTGCCGATTCCACAAACGCACGTCCAACACGCCGTCCGGGCCACCGGCGATGGCCGGCTCATCCGCGTCGCGCTGCCCATCCCGGTCAAGGTCGTGCCACACACTGCCGCGGATGACGCACGTGCCCGAGATCGCCACCGTGACGGAGCCGGTGTTGTTGTCGGTGTTCATCTCGCGGCGTTGCGGGGTGATGCTCGTGGTCACGGGCACCCTGCTGCCCGGTGCCGCGCCGGCCACGACGAACGGCACGAACAGCCGGCTCGCCCGACCGCCAGCCGCCAGTTGCGGATGCGAGCACGTGTAGCTCGTCGTGCTCACTGCCGTGCAGGTCCAGCCCGGGTCACCGACCGACGGGGTCGTGGTCCTGAGCCCGGCGGGCACCGCGACCGTGACGCTGATCGGGTCCGACGCGCCAGTGCCGTAGTTCCGGATGTCGATCTGGGCGTTGAAGGTCTCGCCCTCCGCAGGGTTCAACACGTTGGTCATCATCAGATCGACGACCAGATCGGGCTGGAGTCGCCCGGCCGCCACCGCGTCGGCCGGAGCGAGCGCAGCCGCGCCCCCGACGAGGGCGAGGGTGGCCAGCGAGCTGGAGAAGGTACGTCGGATCGAGCGGGAAAGGGAACGAGGGCGCATAGGTTCCTCACGTTGCAGGTGACGGCCCTCCCAGGACGGTGAAGGCCGGACTGGAGATCAAGATCTCCACTCGTCCGGCGTCGTCGATCAGCCTGGCGTTACATAGAGCCGGTGTCGGTTGTGTCTGTCCCCTATGCTGCGCCAGGCAGTTGGTGCGATCAGTCCATTCAGGGGGCGCGGAGCCGCATGGCCGACGAGATCAAGTACGAGTACAAGACCGTACGGCCAGTTCGCGGCACCGACGGCTGGGTCATCGCGAAGATGCAGAAGGATGGCTGGGAGCTCGTGCAACAGGCCCCAGGCACGCTTCGCTCCACCGTCGACTTCCGTCGGCCGAAGAAGCCGCAGCCGTGGCTCCTTATGGGTGCGGCGGCCGCCGTCCTCGTGATCCTGGCCGTCGTCATCGGCGCCGCCTCTGCACTCAGCGGCGGAGACGAAAAGAATGACGAGTCAGACAAGTCGACGGCTGCTGTGAGTGAGAAACCGTCGGCTACGCCGGCTCCGACCGCTGTCGAGTCGGCTGCCACTGAAGTGATCACGCCGCAGAACAATGCGGAGTTCGCCGCGCTGCTGAAGGCGGACAGTTGCGACGACGCGAACCTGGCCTTCGCGACCAGGCACGAGGGCAAGACGGTCGCGTTCAACGGCTCGCTCGTGAACATGGTGCCCCACGGTGACTACGACACCCGCTACGACTTCCTTCTGGGCCCAGGCGACAAGGGGCCGAACACGACGGTCGGCCCGGCCTTCAAGTACGAGGACGTCAACATCCTTGACCTGAAACTTACCGGCAAGCAGATCCCCGCCACCGTTGGCGTAGGCGACAAGTTCCGCTTCGTCGCCGAGGTAGGCGAGTTCAAAGCCGCCCAGTGCCTCTTCTTCCTCGACCCGGTCTCGACGGAAGTCCGGTAGTCAAGATGGGCAGCGGGGTCATCACTTACCAGCTTGCCCGATGATCACCTAGGCGGACACGTCACGGCCGGGCCGTGATTCGCCGGACCGGTAACCGGCTACGGCCGTACGTCGCTGCTGCACCGGCCCGAATCACGGCAACAGCGGCCGCATAAAGGCCGCTGACCTGCATAAGAGTGGGCCGCCAGGGACTCGAACCCTGAACCTATGGATTAAAAGTCCACAGCTCTGCCATTGAGCTAGCGGCCCGCGCGCTCAGGTTACCCGACGGTGAGCGTCGACGGCTCTCGGCTTCCGGCCGGCCGTCGATGGCTGCGGCCGGCCGGTGTCCGCCGCAGTTGATCACCACCTGTCGGGGCGATGCAGAGGGTCCGAGGCGCTGGGTCGGTGAGCTGGGTGAATCAGGCGACCTCGCGCGGCGGCGCATGGGTGTGGGTCGGTGGGGAACCAGAGCGGGCATGAGACCAAGCAGCTCGCCGGCCGTGGCGGCCTCCGGGGAGGAGGTCGGGCCCGATGGCGTACGCCAGCCGGGTGGGGAGGTGCACGCCTGGCTGCCCGGCCAGAACCAGACGGTCTGCGGCCTGGCCCTGAGCCGGACCAGACTGCGTCGCTTCCCGCATGTGCGGTTCGACTATTCCGGCACGGACGTGCTCACCGAGGCGGACGCGGTGGGCTGGATCTGCCCTCGCTGCCTGGCGGCCACCACCGGCCGGCGGGGGAAGGAGAAGCACGGCTGGGTACGGGACTCACCGCGCCCTTGATCGACTCGGGATTCAGGAAGTCGGGGTGTTCTGCGCGCGGGGATGCCCCGACTTACAGGAAGTCGAGTGGATCAAGGCGCCCGGGGCGCGCTGCGGGGACAGGGCGCCCGGGGCGCGCTGCGGGGCTGGGCGTGCGCTGCGAGGGCTGGGCGTGCGGGCTGGGCGTGCGGGTGGGTGGTTGAGCTGCGGCTGGGCGGGTACGGGGTCGGGCATGCGGATCGTGGTGGTGGGGGCGAGCGGCAACGTCGGTACGGCGCTGCTGCGGCGGCTGCGCCGGGAGCGGGGCGTGGAGCTGGCCGGGGTCGTTCGACGGTTGCCCGGCCCGGATGCGGGCGAGCCGTACGACCAGGTGGAGTGGCACTCCTGCGACATCGGCGCGCCGAGCGCGGTCGGCCAGCTCGCCGAGGTGTTCGCGGGTGCGGACGTGGTGGTGCACCTGGCCTGGCAGATCCAGCCCAGCCACGACCAGCGGGTGCTGCGCAGGACCAACGTCGAGGGCAGCCGGGCGGTGATCAACGCGGTGGTCCAGGCCGGTGTGCCAGCCCTGGTGTACGCCTCGTCGGTCGGCACCTACGCGCCCGGTCCCAAGGATCACCCGATCAGTGAGCGGTGGCCGGCCACCGGTGTGCCCGGTTCGTCGTACAGCGAGCACAAGGCGGAGGTGGAGGCGCTGCTGGACGGGGTCGAACGGGATCAGCCGACGCTGCGGGTGGTGCGGATGCGACCCGGATTGATCTTCCAGCGGGCCGCGGGTGCGGAGATCACACGGTACTTCCTCGGCCCGTTGGCGCCGGTGCGGCTGCTGCGCTACGGCCGGATCCCGCTGGTGCCGACGAACCGCCGGTTGCGGATGCAGGCGGTGCACGCCGATGACGTGGCTGACGCGTACACCAGGGCGGTGCTGGGTGATGCGCGCGGCGCCTTCAACGTCGCCGCGGACCCGGTGCTCACTCCGGAGCTGGTGGCCCGGCACTTCCATGGTTGGACGGTGCCGGTCGCCGCGCCGGTGCTGCGGGTGGCGGCGGCGCTGACCTGGCGGGCGCGGCTGCAACCGGTCGACCCGGGCTGGGTGGAGCTGGGTCTGAACGCCCCGTTGATGTCCAGCGAGCGCGCGGAGACCGAGCTGGGCTGGCAGCCCAGGATCAGTGCGCTGGCGGCGCTCAAGGAACTCTTCGCCGGGATGGCCGACGGCGACCACACGCCGAGCCCACCGATGTCCGGCGCACGGGACCTGCCCGGCCGCACCGCCGCCCTCCTCCGCGCCCGCCCCCAGGCCAGGGAAACCCCTACTGAGATACGCAGCCTCAGCTCAGTTTGGAGCCCGTCAGCGTGGGGTTGCGGGCGCCCAGGAAGAAGATGCCGGGGAAGCCGCGGGTCTCGAACTTGGCGCTGGGGTTGCGGCGCAGGGTCGAGTTTTCGATCTTCATGGTGCCGGTGCGGTTGTTGCTCACGAAGAAGACCGCGCCGCCACCCTCGTTGGCCTTGTTGTTTTCGATGATCGTGCCGGCGATCCGTACGGTGAACTCGTTGCCGTCGCAGTAGATCGCGCCGCCGCTGCCGCCGCCGGGCGTACCGGACTTGGCCGGGTTGGCGCCGCTGCCGATCGCCTCGTTGTCCCTGAGCAGGCTGTTCAGCACCACCCACGACACGCCGATGCTGCTCAGCGCCCCTCCGTTGGAGCAGGAACCGCCGTCGAAGGTGCTGCCCACCACGTACACCGGCTTGTTCTCGTACTGGCTCAGCACCCGGACGGCCGCGCCACCCAGGTCGGGGCCGGTGCGGTCGCACCGGTTGCGGACGAAGCGCGAGTTGACCACCTTCAGCCGCCCACCGCGGACGAAGATTGCCCCACCGCCGCCGCCCTCGGCCTTCTCGCCGGTGGAGTTGCCGTCGGCGAAGGTCAGGTTCTGCACGGTGAGCTGCGGGTGATCCTGGTTCTGGCAGTGCGAGGTGGTGAAGCCCTGGGCCTCGTCGCAGGTGTTCAGGTAGAGGATGCGGCGCTGCCCCTGGCCGCTCAGCGTGACAGTGCCGCCGCCGTCCAGCACGATCTTCGGCCCGTTGGCGTTGCGGACCTTCGCGGTGGCGGCCATCTTGATCGTGACCGGGGCCGGTCCACAGTTGAACGTGATGACACCGCCGGCCGCGACGGCCTTCACGACCGCCGCGGAGGTGCAGCTCGCCGGGGTGCCGGTGCCGATGGTCCGGGTCGGCTTCGAGGTGTCCACCGCCCGCGCCTCGGCCGGCACGGTGGCCCTGCCGTTCGGGTTGCCGGCGGCGAGCACCTTGTTGGCGGGCTTCGGGCTCGCGCTGGCCCCCGGGCCGCCGAGGCCGTCGCGAGCCCCCGGAGCCTCGCCCTGACCGCCGGTGGGCGCCGCCGTCGGCGAGGCGGACGAGCCGGCCTCGAAGGCGGGGGCCGGGTCGTCGGCCGCGCAGGCGGGCAGGGTCGCGGTGGCGACACCGAGGACGAGGAGAGCGGCTAGCGACGTCATGCGCACCCCGTGATGCTAGGAGCCGCGACGGTGTCGCGACGAATCCGCCGAGCCGGTTTAATGCGCCGCTAAGCCACGCCCGCCGCCGGTTGAGCGGTGGTCAGGCGTGGGAGAGGGCGAACGCGGTCAGGAAGCCGGCGACCGTGATCAGACCGACCAGCAGGTGCGCGTCCTCGAACGCCTCCGGGACCATGGTGTCGGTGATCATGGCGAGGATCGCCCCGGCGGCCAACGCGGTGATGGCGGCCAGCACCTCCGGCGGCGCGCCACCCAGCAGCGTGTTGCCGACCAGTGCGGCGACGCCACTGATCAGCGCGATCCCGGTCCAGAGCAGGAACACGTACCGTCGGCTGCGGCCGGCCTGGCGCATGCCGGCCGCGCTGGACAGCCCCTCCGGAACGTTGCTGAGGAACACGGCCGCCACCGTCACCAGGCTGACCGTGCCGCCGCCGAGCAGGCTGGCGCCGATCACTACCGATTCCGGTACGCCGTCGAGCAGCGCGCCGACGGCGAGCGCCGAGCCGGAACCAGGCTGCTCGTTCTCGGAGGGTTGCTGGTCGCCGGACCGCTTCCGGTGCCGGGCGCCGCGCCGGGCGAGAGCCACGTTGGCCAGGGTGTAGACCAGTGCGCCGACGGCAGCGCCAAGAGCGGTGGGCAGCAGCCCGCCCTGCGCGTGCGCCTCGGCGATCAACTCGAACGACACGGCGGAGAGCAGCACCCCCGCGCCGAACGCCATGATCGACGCGATGACGCGCTGCGGCACCCGGGCGAACCAGCCGACCGCCGCCCCGACCAGCAGAGCCGACCCGGCCAGCAGCCCCCATCCACCCGCCTGTAACCACTCCGGCATTCGCGGGACCGTACCCACGGTCGCCGAGGCGACAAACCCGATTGTGAGGAGGGCTCAGAAGTCGGCGAAGAGGTACGGCACCCGGCGGGGGAAGAGGCCGCGCAGCTCCGTGGCGGCGTCCACCGGCACCTCACCCAGGCCGCGTAGCGGCAGCTCGGTCGGGTCCAGCACCCCGTACGCGAGGGCGGAGAGCCCGGCGGCGGTGAGCGTGGCCGTCGGCGCGCGGCCGGTGGTGTCGTCGACCAACTCCAGCGCGCCGGTCGCGCCGTCGAGCAGGTGGGTGCCGGCCAACCAGCGGTCCCCGGTCAGCTCGATCCGCACCCGGCCCGGGCCGGCGGGCAGCCCGCTCAACGCGTCCAGCGACAGCAGCCGGGCCATCGGCGCGGACGAACCCGGCACGGCCGTACGGGCCTCGACGTGCACGTCCAGGTCGGTCAGCCACAGCTCGGGCAACTCGTCCGGGGGAACCTGAACGGTGATCCGTTCGATCTGGTCGACGTGCCGGGCGAAGAACTGCAACAGCAGTGCCCGCGCGAGCGGGTCGGTGACCAACAGCTCGTTGCCGTGCAACGTGCCGCCGTGTTCGTCGATCCGGTACGTCACCGCGCCGGTGACCTCCCCGCCGACCCGGGCGGTGAGCAGCCAGTACTCGTCACGGTCACGCATTCCGACCGCCCGGTAGTCCGGGAAGATCGCGAAGCCGTGTCGTTCCTGGAGGTTGCGCTCGGTGAACGCCCGCCACGTCGGATAGCCGGCGGCGACGCGTTCCCACACGACCTCGCCGGGCAGGTCCGTCCGGAGCAGCGAACCCAGGTTGGCGGGAGTGAAGGTGGCCCGGCGCGGCTTGGGCAGCCCGACGTAGCCGAACCGGGCGTAGAAGCTGGGCCGGAACGGATAGAGCGCACTGAGCGGGTGGCCCTCGTCGCGCATCTCGTCGAGGAGTTGGTGCAGCAACGTCCGGACGTGCCCCTGCCGGCGGGCCAGCGGATGGGTCGCCACCCCGGCGACACCGGCCATCGGCAGCACCACCCCGCGCAGGTTCTGTCGCATCGGGATGGCCGAGACGGCGGCCAACGTGGTGCCGTCCTCCTCGGCGATCAGCGTCCGGTTGCCCTGGTTGTAGGGCAGGTAGTCGCGGAACTCCGCGGTCCGGGCGGCGCTGAGCGGCGAGGACTCGAAGGCGTACGCGGCCAACGGGAAGCTGGTGGTGAGACGGTCGTCGTCGGTCACCCGGCGGATGGTCATTCGCCCATCTCAACCCGCCGCGCGGGTCGCAGCAACCGGATTGGCCCGATCCGCGGCCGGCACGGCGGTCAGCCGACCGGCAGGTGCCGCAGGTGGCGACGGCGGCGCAGGCGGACGCTGGCCACCGCGGCCACGCCCAGGACCAGCAGGGCGGTGACGACGAGCCCATGCAGCAGGCCACGGGAGAGGTAGCCCTGGTCGGTGTTGTCGACAGTCCAGGTGGCGATCTCCCGGCTCGACCAGAACGGCGTCAGCCTCGCCCCGGATCCGGCCGGGTCGATCAGCATCTGCACCGTCACCACGGTGAGCAGCAGCAGCGTGCCCTCCAACTCGCGGGGCAGCAGCGCACCGATCAACATCCCGAACGGCGCCGCCACCGCGACGGAACAGAGCAGCGCCGCCGCCAGGCCGCCGTACCGCAGGTCCGCGCTGTCGACCATCGGGAGCAGGAAGAACGGTACGGAGATGACCAGCCCCACCGTCCACAGACCGAGCATCCGACCGAGATAGAGGTGGTGTGGGCGGTAGCCGGCCAGTCGCAGCCTCGGCTCCAACTCGCGCGCCGCGGTCGTGGCGAACAGCGCCGCTGTGCTCACCGCCCAGCCCACGCCGAGCAGCAGCGAGCGAACCGACTGCCCGAGGTAGGCGTCCCGCCGGATCAGGTAGAAGGTCAACGGCATCAACAACAACAGCAGGAGTACGCCTCGACGCCGCAGCAGTTCCCGCACTGTCATCTCGGCGACGGTGACGAGCCGGTTCACGGGCGGCCTCCCTGGATGCCGGGTGCGTGCCACCCGGTCTCGTGTGCCGGGGTCAGGTCGAGCACGATGTCCACCCGGTCGAGTTGGTTGAGCAGGTGGGTTACCACGACGATGGCGGTGCCGGCGTCGCGCAACCTGCTGAGCTGGTCCCAGAAATTGACGTACGTGCCCTGGTCGAAGCCCTGGTACGGCTCGTCGAGCAGCAGCACGTCGGGGGCGCTGAGCGTGGACATGGTCAGGTTGAGCTTCTGTCGGGTGCCGCCGGAGAGGTGGCGGGCCTGCACGTCGCCGCCCGCTTCCCAGCCGAGCTGCCGGGCCGCCGCCCGACCGGCGCGGCGGGCCGGGCCGCGGGCCACACCCTGGCCGGCGCCGACCAGCACGAAGTGCTCGTCGGCGAGCAGGAAGTCGGCGGTGCCGCCGGACTGCGGGCAGTAGCCGAGCCGCCCGGAGACGGTCACCTCACCGGCGTCCGGTGACATGAGTCCGGCGCAGATCCGGAGGAAGGTGCTCTTGCCGCAGCCGTTCGCGCCGACGACGGCCGCGATCTGTCCGGCCCGGACGGTCAGCGTGGCGTCGCGCAACACGGTTCGTCGCCCGTACCGCTTGGTGATGCCCGCCGCGTGCAGCCGGACCGGCCCGGGGCGCGGTCCGGGCGCCGCGCCGATGCTCTCCACGACCGCAGCCGCGTACTGCTGGGGTGGGCCGAAGACGACCCAGGGGTCGCCGCCGCCCTCGCGTAGGTGCGTGGCGGCCTCGGCGACCACGTGCCGTGCGGCGTCCGCCGCGACCCGGCGCTGGTGCAGCTCGGCTGTGAGCGTACGCAGCCAATCGTCGGCGTTCACCGGGTGACCCCCTTCGTGACGATGTCGTTCACCGGCTGGACGAAGGTGAGCCAGGCGCTGCCGCCGGCGCGGAGCGCCGCGTGCCCGTCGTCGGTGAGCCGGTAGTACTTGCGGGCCGGCCCGGCGCTGCCCTCGCGCCACTGCGCGGTCACCAGGCCGGTCTTCTGTAGGCGCAGCAGCACGGGATAGAGCGTGCCGCCCTGGATGGGCCCGACGCCCGCCGCGTCGAGCGCTTGGGCGAGCTGGTAGCCGTAGGACTCGCCTTTGGACAGCAGGGCCAGGACGCAGATGTCGAGCACCCCCCGCAGCCACTGCCCGCGCCGGTCGGAATCCACGCGTCGGACAGTAGCGGCGCAAGCTAGATGGCACAACCACCTACTGTGGCAGCGGAACCCGAACCAGTCGGTTCGGGTGAGCCGCCGAGTGAGCCGTACGGGTCAGCGGGCGACGACGTCGGAGACCACGACTGTGACGTTGTCCGGCGCGCCGGCGTGGTGGGCCAGCTTCACCAACTGCTCACCGCACTGCTGGCGGTCGGCGTACATGCCCAGGGCCGCGGCGATGGCCTCGTCCTCGACGTAGTCGGAGAGCCCGTCGCTGCACAGCAGCAGCCGGTCACCGGGGACCACGGTGAGCACCCCGACGGCGGGTGGGGTGTCGGCGCCCTGCACGGCCCGGGTCACCAGGGACCGCTGCGGGTGGTGGCGGGCCTGCTCGGGAGAGAGGGTGCCCTGATCGACGAGCGCCTGCACGAACGTGTCGTCACGGGTGAGCTGGGTCAGCTCCCCCTCGCGCAGCAGGTAGCAGCGGGAGTCGCCCACCTGGGCCAGCACCAGTGTCTCCCCGGCCAGCAGCGCCGCGGTGAGCGTCGTACCCATGCCGTCCCGGCTCGGGTCGACGGTGATGGCGGCGTGGATGCGCTGGTTGGCGGTGCTGACCACGGCACGCAGCGCGTCGGCGGCGCCGTCGGGGTCGGTGGGCGGAGCCAGCTCGTCCAGGATCCGGATCACGATCTCGCTCGCCACCTCGCCCGCAGGCAGCCCACCCATGCCGTCGGCGACGGCGATCAGGCGGTCACCGGCGAGGGCGGAGTCCTCGTTGTTGGTGCGCACCAAGCCGATGTCGTTGAGGATGACCGAGCGGAGGATCAGCGTCATGGGGTCAAGCTTGCCAAGAACAACCCGCATTCGTCTCTACGCCTCCTACCTAGGTCGAGAAATGATTGCGATTTTCGTCGACGGGGCCGACGGTCCGTGACCGTTCGGCGGGGTCTCAGCGGCGCGGATAGCGCAGGAGCAGGCTCGCGGCGACGTCCTCATCGCCCACCGCCGCGTAGCTGTGTGGCACGTCCGACACCCAGCGGAGGTGACCGCCGGCCGGGGCGGTCAGCGGTGCGTCGGCCGGCCCGGCGCGCAGCACCCCGGCGAAGACGGTGACGTGCTCGGTGACTCCCGCCGGGTGGGCGGGGGAGAGCTGCCCGGGGCCGGGCGCGACCCGCATCCGGTACAGCTCATAGGTCGCGTCGGTGTCGGTGAAGACCTCCAGCAGGGTGGCGGTGACCGCGGTGCCGTGCACGGTGGGCCCGGCGGCCGGCTCCGTCAGCACCGCCGTCAGTGGTACGCCGAGCTGCGCGGTGACCGCCCAGAGCGTCTCCAGGGTCGGGTTGCGGGTGCCGTGCTCCAGACCGGAGAGGGTGGCCTTTCCGACACCGGCGAGCCGGGCGAGTGTGGACAGCGAGATCCCCTGCTCCTCGCGCAGGGCACGGACCCGGCGCCCGAGCACGGCGGGATCCACGTCGAGGCCCGGGCGCGGGGCTGGTGGTGGGTGCGGCACCCGGCTATCGTGCTACACGCTTCCGTTCCATAAACGGAACAGTCGGGAGGGTGGGGTGGCCGGACGCGTGCAACCGGTGCTGGCGGGGGTGGTGACAGCGCTGGTGGGCTTCGCCAGCTCCTTCACCGTCGTGCTGGCCGGGCTCCGAGCGGCGGGCGCGTCGGACGCACAGGCCGCCTCCGGCCTGCTCGCTCTCTGCGTGGGGAGTGGGCTCGCCGCCGCCTGGCTGGGCTGGCGGTACCGGATACCGATGAGTGCGGCCTGGTCCACTCCGGGCGCGGCGCTGCTGGTGGCGACCGGGCCGCCGCCGGGCGGATGGCCGGTAGCGGTGGGGGCCTTCCTCGTCTCCGGTGTGCTGATCGTCGCGGCCGGGTTGTTCCCGCCGCTCGGCCGTGCGGTGGCCGCCATCCCCAAGCCGGTGGCCGGCGCGATGCTCGCCGGGGTGCTGCTGCCGCTGTGCACCGCCCCGGTCCGCGCGCTGGTCGAGCTGCCGGTGGTGGCCGGCTCGGTGGTGGTCGGTTGGCTGCTGCTGCACCGGTTCGCCCGACGCTGGGCAGTGCCCGGTGCGCTGGTGGTGGCCGTGGCGGCGATCGCACTGACCGCACCGCCGACCGGCCTGACCGGTGCCGCGCTGATCCCGTCGGTCATGCTCACCGCGCCGGCCTGGAGCGCGTCCGCACTGGTCGGGTTGGCCCTGCCGCTGTTCCTGGTCACCATGGCCGCGCAGAACGTGCCCGGCATGGCGGTGCTGGTCGGCTACGGCTACCGGCCGCCGTTCGGCGCCGCGCTGCGGACCACCGGCCTGGCCAGTCTGCTCGCCGCCCCGGCCGGCGGGCACGCGGTGAACCTCGCGGCGATCACCGCCGCGTTGGCCGCCGGCCCCGACGCGCACCCCGACCCGGAGCGCCGATGGATCGCCTCGGTCACCGCGGGCGCTGGGCTGGCCGTGCTCGGCCTGGGCGCCGGCGTGGCCACCACGCTGGTGGCGGTCGCCCCACCGATCCTCATCGAAGCCGTCGCCGGGCTGGCGCTACTGGGCGCCCTCGCCACCGCGCTCGCCTCGGCGGTGACCGACCCGGCGACCCGGGAGGCCGCCGTGGTCACCTTCGTGGTCACCGCGTCCGGAGTGACGCTGATCGGCGTGGGCGGCGCGTTCTGGGGCCTGGTCGCGGGCTGCCTGATGCTGCTGTTCTTCCATCGCCGCCAACCCGCCGCGCCCGACCAACCCGCCGCGCCCGACCAACCCGCCGCGCCCGACCAACCCGCCGCGCCCGACCAACCCGCCGCGCCCGACCAACCCGCCGCGCCCGACCAGCCCACCGCGCCCGACCAGCCCACCCCCGCCGCGCAGGGAAGATCCACTCCGGTTTCATGAAGTCGGGCGGTCCCGAGGCTCCGGATGCCCCGACTTCCGTGAACCCGAGTCGATCAGGGCGGTGGGGTCACTCCTCGGGCGGCAGGTCGGCCACCCCGACGGCCAGGAGGACCCGGCCGTCGGCCACCGACCCGATCCGGTCGGCCGGTACGTAGACCGCGCCGGTGCGGGTCAGGTCGGTGGACACCTTCAGATAGCCGCTGTGCAGCAGCCGCGCCGCCAGGTCGGCCGGGACGTCCGGTTCCTCGACCGCGGTCGCCTCGATCAGCTCGTCCAGGCTGCTGCCCGGGTCGGCGGTCGGTGTCTGGACGGTCACCGCGTTCGGGTCACCCCGCTGGACGAGGTCCACGGTGCCGACCTCGGTGCCAGCTGAGTCGATCACCGGCATCCCGGTGGTGATCCGCGAGATGGTCGCCTGCTGCTCGTCCTGCTGGTCCATCCCGCTGCGGTTCCCAGGGCGGCGCGCCGCTAAACGCCGCCGCTGCCCGCTGCCCGCTGCCCGCCTGCCCGCCGCCCGCCTGCCCGCTGCCCGCCCGCGCGCTGCCGCCGCCTGCCTGCCCGCCCGCTGCCCGCGCGCCCGCGCATGGCGTCCCGCCCAACTCAGCTGTTCGGGAGGGCCCAGCCGCCGGGCGGTCGGGGGGACAGCTCCCGCCAGGTGTCCGGGCCGTCGAGCAGTGCCCGGACGGTGTCCTCGGCCTCGTCCGCACTGCCGTACTCGTAGAAACGGGAGATGCCCTCGGCGCCGCCGGCCCGCTGCTCGACGTGCCACCGGTCGGCGTCCACCCGTAGGAAGACGTCCCGCCGGGCCAGCCGCCCCCACTTCCCGTTCCACCAGTGCTTTCGCTGCTCCATGGCGGGACTCTATCGAACACACGTACGAGAAAGTGCGGCCCCTGCGGGAATCCCACAGGGGCCGATGTGCATCCGTTCGGGTCAGCGCTGCGTCGGCGGCTCGGTGCGACGGCCCAGCACGTCGTCCAGCGCTCCACGCTGCTGGCCGGAAGTGGTGTGGCCGGCGGAGACCAGGGCGTCCCGGATCTCGGTGAGCAGCTTGACCTCCTCGCTCGGCGCCGAGGGCGGCGGCTCCTCGCCCCGCTTGCGTCGCTCGGCCAGCCGGTTCATCGGGAAGACGACCAGGAAGTAGAGCGCTGCCGCGGTGAGCAGGAAGGTGATCACCGCGTTGACGAAGGCGATCCAGTCGAACGGGATGCCACGGAACTCGGGCGCCGTGCCGGCCAGGCCCTTGTCGCTGCCCGTGATGACCAGCACGATGACCCGGATCAGTGGTTCGAGGAACGACTTGGTGAGTTGGGTGACCACGCCGGTGAACGCGGCGCCGATCACGATGCCGACCGCCAGGTCGACGACGTTGCCGCGCATGATGAAGTCTTTGAAGCCCTTGAGCATTCGTACTCCCGAGGTGTCCGCTTTTCTGTCGGGCACAACCTATGCCCGTTCGGCGGGTTCCAGAAAAGCGCCGGCTTCGAGCGCCGCCCGGCCGGGATCGCCGGCCCGGATCGCCTCGACCAGCCGGGTGTGGTCGACGTAGCGCTCGGGAGTGAGTGCCCCGCCCATGGCCTGGGCGACAGTGCTGCGCAGGGCGGTGCCCACCGAGGCGTACAGCTCGGCGAGCATGGCGTTGTGCGCGGCGGCGACCACCGCCGTGTGCAGTGCCGCGTCGGCCTCGACGAACGCGTCGACCCGGCCGCCGTGCCAGGCGGCCTCGCGCTGGGCGAGCGCGCCGTCGAGCGCCGCCAGGTCCTCCGGGGTACGCCTCAACGCGGCGAGCCGGGCGGCCTCCACCTCGAAGGCGCGGCGTACCTCGATGACCTCGGTCATCCGGTCGTCGCCGAGCCGGCGGGCGACCACGGGTGCCAGTTCGTCGGTGGACACCACGTAGGTGCCGGAGCCCTGCCGGCACTCCAGCACCCCGGCGTGCACCAGGGCGCGGACCGCCTCGCGGACCGTGTTGCGCCCGACGCCCAGCGCGGCGACCAGTTGTGGCTCGGTGGGGATGCGCCCGCCGACGGGCCATTCGCCGCCGAGGATCCGGGCGCGGAGTTGCTCGGTGGTCTGCCGGACGCGGTGACCGCGGGGCGGCACGGCGGGCTGGCCGCCGGGCGGCACCGGCGGCGCGGAGGGGAATTCAACCGACGGTGGCACTGGTTACATCACCGGTCCCAAATTCATCCCATGATTGTAGGTTAAGGGTCATGACCCCGCCACCAACCGCCGCTCCGGCGTTGCCCGCCCCCGTCGCCGTCGACCCTCGCCCGACGCGGGACCCCGGTGTCGGCCGGCGGACGCACCCGGCGACCGGTGGTGCGCTGGTGCTGGTCGGGATGCTGCTGGTCGCGCTCAACCTGCGCGCCGTGGTGACGAGCCTCGGCGCGCTGCTCGACGAGGTTCGCGACGGGCTGGGCCTCTCCGGCGTCACCGCCGGTCTGGTCACCACCCTGCCGACCATCGCGTTCGCCGGCCTCGGCGCGCTCACCCCGTGGCTGGTCCGCCGGGTGGCGCCGGCCCGGGTGCTGGTGGTCGCCATGTTCGCCCTCGCCGTGGGCCAGGTGCTCCGCGTCGCCACCGACTCGGCCTTGATCTTCGTGCTCACCAGCGCGCTGGCGCTGTCCGGCATCGCGGTCGCCAACATCCTGCTGCCGATGCTGGTCAAGCAGCACTTCCCGCACCGCACCGGCCTGGTCACCGGGGCGTACACGATGGCGTTGACAGTGGGCACGACGGTGGCCGCCGCCTCCGCGGTGCCGATCGCGCATGCCTTCGGGTCGTGGCGGGCCGGGCTCGGCGTCTGGGCCGCGATGGCCGCGGTGGCCGTACTCCCGTGGGTGCCGCTGGCACTGCGGACCCGCGCCGCGGCGCGGCGGGCGACCCCGACGGCGGTCGTCGCCACGCCGGTGCGGATCCGGCCGGCGCGGACCCGGCTCGGCTGGGCGATGGCCGTCTACTTCGGGGCCCAGTCGCTCAGCGGGTACGCGATCATGGGCTGGCTGGCCCAGCTCTTCCGCGACGCCGGTTACCAGCCGGAGTCGGCCGGGCTGCTGCTCGCCGGCGTGACCGCGCTCGGTGTGCCGATCGCACTGCTGATGCCCACCCTGGCCGGCCGGTTGGGCACCCTGCGGCCGCTGGTGCTCGGGCTGACCACCGCGTCGGCGCTGGCCTACCTGGGGTTGGCGCTCGCTCCGCACGGGGCCGCGCTGCTCTGGGTCGCCCTGCTGGCGATCGGTCAGGGGGCGTTCCCGATGATCCTGACCGCCATCGGCCTACGCGCCCGCACCGCCGAGGGCACTGTCGCGCTCTCCGCGTTCGCGCAGAGCACCGGGTACGTGATCGCCGCCCTCGGCCCGCTGATGGTCGGCATCCTCTACGAGGCCACCGGCGGCTGGACCGCGCCGATCGGGTTCCTGCTGGGCGCCCTCGCCGTGCAGACGACGGCGGGCATGGCGATCGCTCGTCCCCGTTACGTCGAGGACGAGTGACAAACGCTGACGGTCAGGAGGAAGCCGGCGTCGGTTCGCCGGCGACTGCCTCATCCACCGTCGGGTATGTGTGCAGCACCTCGACCAGCCCGCTCACCTCAAGGATGCGCAGCACACCGCGCTGCGGGGCGGCCAGCCGGACCACGCCGCCGGCCTCGTCGCAGCTGTTCTTGGCGCGGACGAAGACCGACAGACCGGTCGAGTCGCAGAACGAGACGTCCGCCAGGTCGAACACCAGCCGGTTGCGGCCCTTGTCGAGCAGGTCGGTGATCTGGTCCTGCAGCTGCGGTGCGGTGGCCATGTCCAGCTCGCCCGCGACCGCCACGACGACCACGTCGCCGCGTTGTTCCGTGTGCACCGTCAACGACATTCGCCAGACCTCCTGTTATCGGGGGAACGGTATCCCACGACCATGGTCGGAGGTAGAACCGGAGCCTTGATCCGGTGACCGTCGTCATTCCATTGCTACGGGGCAAGTAGTTGGTCAGACCCCGGTGATAGAGTCCGCCCGGTCCAGGTCAAGGGGGTTCGAAATGGCGTTGAGCACCGAAGAAAGTGGTCGGCTCGCCGCGCTGCTCATCGGGCAGGCCGAACGGGTCACTACTCGGTGGACTGAGATCGTCACCAGTTCGTTGCGGGGCCGGCTGAGCCAGGCGGAGCTGCGCCGACAGGTCCAGGACCTGCACAGCGTCATCGTCAGCACCAGCGAGCAGGGTGCCATCGACCTGTCCGCCGAAAGCGCCGCCGAACTGCGCGCCGCGCTCTCCGAGCTGTCCCGTGGCCGAGCCCGGCAGGGCTTCTCCGCCACCGAGACCACGATCAGCATCTTCGCCCTGAAGGACGTGCTGGCCGAGCTGGTGCAGGAGTCCGGCGGGGCCACCGCGCTGCACGACTTCGTCGCCTTCTCCAAGCTGATCGACGAGATGGGCCTGTTCACCTTCGAGAGCTTCGTCCGCACCCGGGAGAGCCTGATCGCGGATCAGGCCGAGCAACTGCTCGAACTCTCCACGCCGGTGGTCAAGCTCTGGGAGGGTGTCGTCGCCGTCCCGCTGGTCGGCACCCTGGACTCGGCCCGGGCCCAGGTCGTCATGGAGCGGCTGTTGCAGACCCTGGTCGACACCGGCTCGCCGTACGCGATCATCGACATCACCGGCGTGCCGGCGGTGGACACGCAGGTTGCCCAGCACATCCTGAAGACCGTGGTGGCCGCCCGGCTGATGGGCGCCGACTGCATCATCTCCGGCATCCGCCCGCAGATCGCGCAGACCATCGTGGCGCTCGGCATCGAGTTCGGCGACATCGCCACCAAGGCGAGCCTCGCCGACGCGCTGCGCCACGTGCTGCGGCTCAACGGGGTGGAGACCGCCCGCCGCCAGCCGCGCCGGGACGTCTGATGGAGCGGGTGCCGATCCTCAAGATCGGGGACATACTGCTCGTCTCCATCCAGCTGGACATGTCCGACCAGACGGCCGTGCAGCTCCAGGACGACCTGGCCGAGCGGATCGTGGACACCGGCTGCCACGGCGTCATCATCGACATCACAGCGCTGGACATCGTCGACTCCTTCGTCGGGCGGATGCTCTCCACCATCGCGTCGATCTCCAAGGTGCTCGACGCGGAGACGGTGGTGGTCGGGATGCGCCCGGCCGTCGCCATCACCCTTGTCGAACTCGGGCTGTCGCTGAACGGCATCCGTACCGCGCTGAACGTGGAGCGCGGCATGGAGCTGATCGCGGCGGCCCACGCCGACGAGCTCGACTACCAGCTCGACGACGAACCGGACGCCGAGACGGCCACGCCGTGACCACGGGCGTCGAACTGGGCCAGCCGCAGGCGCAGTCGGTTCGCAGCGATGAGGACGTGGTGCGCGTCCGGCAGCTGGTCCGCGCCGTGGCGGTGTCCGTCAAGCTGTCCCTCGTCGACCAGACCAAGGTGGTCACCGCGGCGAGCGAGTTGGCCCGCAACACCCTGGTGTACGGCGGTGGCGGGTCGGTCGAGGTGACGGTGGTTAGCAACGGCCGACGCAAGGGCGTGCAGATCGTGTTCGCCGACTCCGGGCCGGGCATCGCCGACCTCGACCTGGCCATGACCGACGGCTACACCAGCGGCGGCGGTCTCGGCCTCGGGCTCAGCGGGTCCCGCCGGCTGGTCGACGAATTCGAGATCGAGACGTCGGCGGAGAGCGGTACGCAAATCACGGTCACCAAGTGGTCCAGGTGAACGGCGACGCGGTCACCGACAGTGGCATCTGGTTCCGGGTGGAGGCCAGCAGCGCGGCGAGCGCCGTCCGGCGGGCCGCCGAACGCCTCGGCAGGCAGGTGGAGATGGGGGCGGCGCGCATCGCCGACCTGGCCATCGTGGCGGCCGAGCTGACCAGCAACCTGGTCAAGCACGCCGATGAGGGTGTCCTGCTGCTCCGGCCGGTACGCCGCGCCGGGCAGGCGGGCGTGGAGTTGATCGCCATCGACTCCGGGCCCGGCATGGCCGACCTGACCGTGTCGTCCCGGGACGGGCACTCCACCACCGGCACCCTCGGCATCGGTCTGGGTGCCATAGTCCGGCAGGCCAGCTGGTTCGACGGATATTCGCTGCCGGGCCGGGGCACCGTCCTCGCCGTGCAGGTCTGGCCGGCGGAGCCGGCTCGGCCGTCCTGGGCCGGCGCTCTCACCCGACCGCTGACCGGCGAGACGGTCAGCGGCGACGGCTACGGCGTCCGGGTCGTCGACGGGCGGCACCAGGTGCTGGTCAGCGACGGGTTGGGGCACGGCCCGCTGGCAAACGCCGCCACCGAAGCCGCGCTGGCCGCGTTCCGTGACGCCCCGGCCGGCCCGCCGGCGGTGGTGGTCGGTCACCTGCACCGGAGCATGTCGCACACCCGTGGCAGCGCGCTCGCGGTCGCCGAGTTGATGCCGGAGGCCGGCGTGCTGCACTACGCCGGCCTGGGCAACATCTCCGGCGTGGTCGTCGAGGGTGACGGCCGCCGTCGAGGGCTGGTGTCGCTGCCCGGCATCGCCGGCCACCAACGGCCCACGATCAGGGAGTACGACTACCCGTTCGGTCCCGGTGCTCGGCTGGTGATGCACAGCGACGGGGTGGTCGACCGGTGGCGGATGACCGACTACCCGGGCCTGGCGGAGCGATCCCCGCTGATCATGGCGGCGACCCTGCTCCGTGACGCCGGTGTGCGACGTGATGACGCCTGCGTACTGGTCGCGAGGTCGTGGGCATGAGCGGGGGGCCGACCGCGCTGCCGCTTCTCCAGATGGCGCTGCGGGTCGAGCAGGACATCTTCGTGATCCGCCAACGAGGCCGCGAGGTGGCCGCCGTGGTCGGCCTCGAACACCAGGACCAGGTGCGGATCGCGACCGCGCTCAGCGAGGTGGCCCGGGACCTGCTACGGACGACCGGGGGAGCGGACGTCTCCTTCCACGTCGACGCGGGTGCCGACGGCCGGTTCCATCTGCGCGCCGACCTTGCTCCGGTGTCCCCGCTGCCCGACGATCGCTACGAGCCGCAGTCCGGCGCGGTGTCCCGACTGGTCGACACACTGAGCGTGTCGACCGTCCAGGGGGTTACGGTCGTACGGATGTCCCGACGAGTCCCGGCCAACGCGCCGACGCCGACCATGGAGCGGCTCGCCGAGTTCCGCACCGAACTCGGCCGTACCGCGCCGGGCAGTGCGCTGGACGAGCTGACAGTGCAGAACGGGCAGCTCATCGCCGCACTCGACGAGGTGCGCAGCCAGCGCGACGAGCTGGCCGTGCTGAACGAGGAGCTGGCCGAGACCAACCGCGGCGTGCTGGCGCTCTACAACCAGCTCACCGAGGAATTGGAGGAGACCAACCGCGGCGTCGTCGCCCTCTACGCCGAGCTGGACGAGAAGTCCGCCCAGCTCCGCGCGGCGAGTGAGTCGAAGAGCCGGTTCCTGGCCAACGTGAGCCACGAGCTGCGCGCCCCGGTCACGGCGATCATCGGTCTGGGACGGCTGCTCACCGACTCCGCCTCCGACCCACTCACCGACGAGCAGGGCCGCCAGGTCGATCTGATCCGCTCCTCGGCGGCGGACCTGCTCAACCTGGTCAACGAACTCCTCGACCTGGCCAAGGCGGAGTCCGGCCGGATCGAGCCGGAGCTGGCCGAGGTCGACCTGCGGCCGGTCTTCGGTCAACTGCGCGGCACCCTGCGCGCGCTGGCCACCCGCCCGGAGGTGGAGCTGGTCGTGGAGGAGCCCAGCGGGCCGGCAGTGCTGCGCACCGACGAGGTGCTGCTCGGTCAGGTGCTGCGCAACCTGCTGCACAACGGGTTGAAGTTCACCGAGCGCGGCGAGGTGCGGCTGCGGGCCAGCCGACACGGCGACCGTTGGCAGTTCGAGGTCAGCGACACCGGGCCGGGCATCGCTCCCGAGCTGCACGACCGGATCTTCGAGGAGTTCTACCAGGTGCCAGGCGCCACCCGGGTCGGCGGCACCGGCCTCGGCCTGCCGTACGCCCGGCGGTTGGTGACGCTGCTCGGCGGCACGCTGGAGCTGACCAGCGCGCCGGGCGAAGGCAGCACGTTCACCGTCTCCCTGCCCACAGGTAGGGCGTGACGGCGTGGACGCCATGCCGACAACCATCCTGGTGGTCGATGACAGTCGCACAAAGCGTTACCTGCTGGTCAGCTGGCTGACCCGGGCCGGGTTCACAGTGCTGGAGGCCGAGAACGGCGCCGAGGCGCTGGCCCGGGTCGAGGTGGACCGGATCGACCTGGTGGTCCTCGACGTCCGGCTGCCCGACCTGAGCGGCTACGAGGTCTGCGAACAGATCAAGGCGCGGCACCCGGCGATTCCGGTGATCCACGTGTCGGCGCACGCCGTGGACGTGGCCGACCGTGCCCAGGGGCTGACCCGGGGCGCTGACGCCTACCTGACCGAGCCGATCGAGCCCGAGGAGCTGATTGCCACCACCCGGGCGGTGCTGCGCTACTACCAGGCCCGGCAGCGCGCCGAACTGCTCGCCGAGCGGCTGCTCGGGTTGGCCGACACGACAGTCGCGGTGCATGCGGCGCCGACCTTCGCGCGCCTGCTGGAGGCCGCTGCCGAGGGCGCCGCCCAGATCTTCAAGAGTCCGGCGGCGGTGATCGCCGAAACCTTCGACGGTGACTGCCTCGCCGGCGTCTGCGCCGGTCCCGGCGCGGTGGCCGCCGTGGTGCCATGGGTCGTCGACGACACCGGAGTGCCCACCGGGGCGACGGTCCGGGTGGAGGCCCCGGCGAACTGGGCGCTCGTGGACTGGCCGGCGGACGACACGGTGACCGTCGCCGCCGCCCGACTGCGCGAGGACCGGGCCCCGCTGTACGTGGTGGTCCCGACCGCCACCCAGACCGCGCGGACCCCGGTGCTCAAGCAGCTGGCTCAGGCAGTGGCGGCGGCCGTGGAGGGGCAGCGCTCCTTCGACGAGGAGCACCGGATCGCTGTCACCCTCCAACGCAGCCTGCTCCCGCGTGGGCTACCCACAGTGGCCGGCCTGGACCTCGCGGTGCGCTACGAGCCGGCCAGCGCCCAGACCGAGGTGGGCGGCGACTTCTACGAGCTGGTGATGCTCGACGGGCACCTGCTGCTCGCGATCGGGGACGTCGCCGGCCACTCGCTGCACGCGGCGACCGTGATGGCCGAGCTGCGGCACGCGGTCCGGGCGTACGCGGTCGAGGGCCACCAGCCCGGCGAGATCCTGCACCGGGTCAACGAGCTGATGCGGACCCTGCTGCCGAACGAGATCGCCACGCTCTGCGTTCTGCTGCTGCACCCACCGACCGGACGGGTCCGGCTGGCCAGCGCAGGTCACCTTCCGCCGCTGCTGGTCATGGACGGCAAGGTCGAGTTCGTGCAGCATGCCGCGCCGCTGCTCGGCGTCCGCGCCCCTCGCCCGGCCGACCTGGAGTTCGTGGTGCCGGCCGGAGCCACGCTGGTCTTCTACACCGACGGGCTGATCGAGCGACGGGACGCCACCATCGACGAGGGGCTGGCCGCGCTGGCCGCGGTCGCCGCGACCGTCGACGGTGACCTGGACCAGTTCTGCGCCCGACTGCTGGTGGAACTGGCCCCACCGGAGATCCAGGACGACGTCGCCGTGGTCGTCCTGCGCCGTCGCTGATCTGTCAGCTCTCCTCAGCTCACCGAGCGGGCGTACGCGGCGGGGGACACCCCGGCCACGGCGGTGAAGTCACGGACCAGGTGGGCCTGGTCGCTGTAGCCGAGGTCGACGGCGAGGTCAGCCCAGCTCACCGGGCCACCGGCGGCCTGTTCGACAGCCTCCTGGAGCCGGTAGCGGCGGATCACCCACTTCGGCCCGACCCCCACGTACTCAAGGAACAGCCGTTGCAACCGGCGGACCGGAACGTCGTGCCGTGCGGCGAAGTCGTCGACGCGCAGCACCGTCCGGTCGGTACGGATCGCCTCGGCCAGTCGCACGGCCTCCTCGGCCATCGGCTCCGGCTCCGGCTGCCAGGCGGTGAGGAGGGTGTCCAGCGCCCGGCAGCGCTCGTCGTCGCTGGCCGCCGAGGTGGGTGCTCCCGGGAACGTGCCCGCGCCCACCGTGGCGTCAGGACGGGTCAGCCGGCCGGCGGGCAGCGGCACCCTACGGCCGGTCAGCTCACTGACCGCACGCCGCCAGAACGGGTGGAAACCGCCGGGGCGGAACTGCACCCCGGACACCCGGCCGGTGCCGTTGAGCGTGATCCGGAACAGGTCGCGGCCCACCCCGGCCACCTCGCCGGACTCGGGCCCGTCGTCGTCCCGCCGGAACACCACGTTCACCGCCGGGTGCGGCACGACCCGCTGCTCGAACGGCGCCCCCAACACCCAGTCGATCAACCAGTAGTGCTCGACCCACTGGCGCAGCGACTCCGCCGGCAGGTGTCGACGGAAGCGCACCTCCCGCAGCAGACGCCCGGGGTCGAGAATTCCCCGGCTGTCGCCCCGCGGTCGCTGTCGCATTTGTTCAAGACCACCCTCATACGCTGGCCCTATGTCCACTCAGACTAGCCAGCTGCTGGCGGCCGCCGCGCCGCGAACCGTCAATGTCGTACGGGGTGTCTCCGACGACCAGCTGGACCTGCCCACCCCGTGCAGCGACTACCTGGTCCGTGATCTGCTCAACCACCTCTTCCAGGTGGTGGTCAACTTTCAGGACCTGGCCGAGAAGCGCCAGGTGGAGTGGGCCGAGAAGCCCGACCACCTGGGCGACGGCTGGCGGGACCGCTTCGAGGTGGAGACCGGCCGTTTGATCGACGCCTGGTCGGATCCGTCCACCCTGGAGGGCGTGTCACCGGGCATGGGCATGCCGCAGCCCGTCATCGGCGGTATGGCCCTGCTGGACCTGACAGTGCACGGCTGGGACCTCGCGGTCGCCACCGGCCAGCCGTACCACCCGGCCCCGGAGGCGGTGGCCGAGCTGCATGCGCTGGTGGAGCAGTTGGGTCCCACCGCCCGCAAAATGGGCGTCTTCGCCGACCCACCACCCACCCCCACCCCCACCCCAACCCCCGACCTGGCCCACCTCCTGACCCAGACCGGCCGCACCCCCACCTGGCCCCAGTCCCCCTAACCCCGCCCCCACCCGCCCCCGCCCCCGGCCAACGCGGTGAAGGACCGGTGGGCGCGTGCGGGAAGGGGTGTTGACTCGGGTATTCGCTGGGTGAATAGTGGGCGGGGTGTCTACGCCGCATGTTCTGCTCGGGTTGCTCGCTGGGGGCAGCCGGCACGGGTACGAGCTGAAGCGTGCGCACGACGAGCGGCTGCCGCGGGCGCGGCCGCTGGCCTTCGGGCAGGTCTACGCCACTCTCGGCCGCCTCGAACGTGACGGGCTGGTGGCTACCGCCGGGCAGGACCGGGTGGGCGGGCCAGATCGCACCGCGTACGCGCTGACCGACCAGGGGCGGGTCACACTGGACCAGTGGTTGTCCACAGTGGAACCGCCCATGCCGTACGTGGCCAGCACGCTCTTCGCCAAGGTCGTGGTGGCGCTGCTGGTCGCCGATGTCGACCGGGCCCGGTCGTACCTGATCGCCCAGCGGGCCGCGCACACCGCCCGGCTGCGTGAGCTGACCGCGGTCAAGGCCGACCCGGCCGCCACCCTCAGCGACGTGGTCGCGGCCGATTTCGCGATCGCCCACCTCGACGCGGATCTGCGGTGGCTGCACGCCACCCTGGGCCGGGTCGCCGACTGGCACCGGGAGGTGCATCAGTGACGCAACTCCAGGCTCGCGGTGTGGTTCGGGCGTACGGCCCGACGCCCGCGCTGCGCGGCGTGACGCTCGAGGTGGCCGAGGGCGAGATCGTCGCCGTCACCGGGCCGAGTGGCTGCGGCAAGTCGACCCTGCTGCACTGCCTGGCCGGGATCCTCCGGCCCGACGCCGGCGAGGTCACCTGGCGCGGGCACCGCATCGACACCTGGTCGGAGGCGGCCCGGTCCCGGCTGCGGCGTACCGAGTTCGGGGTGCTGTTCCAGTTCGGTCAGCTGGTGGCCGAGTTGCGGACGCCCTGAACCGAACTGTCCCCCGGCCGGCATGACCCGCGCCGTCGGGTCAGGCGGCGAGCAGGCCGGAGGAGAGTGCGATCAGGGTGCCGACCACGGCCGAACAACAGCAGACCAGGAGGCCGGCGACCACCGCGAGGATCAGCCAGACCCGCCGGTCCCGCGCCACCGCCGCCACGCTCGGTCGACGTACGTCTTCGGCGGCTCCGCCGTCACTGTCCGTAGCCCCGGTCACCCCGGAAGTCTAGGCCGCTGCATCCGCCGCAACCCCGAAAGGCCAGGCCGCGCATACACGACCCGGCCATGATCGCGCCCGATCACGAAAGTGGTGGTCTCCCCGAGCCGCCGAGGGGACTACTCCCACCACCGAGCGCGATCATGCCGACCCGACGGTCAGGCGCGGCCGATGCGGTCCAGGATCCAGGCGTTGATGAACGCCTCCTCGCGCCAGGAGTCGTAGCGACCGCTCGGGCCGCCGTGCCCGGCACCCATCTCGGTCTTCAGCAGGTAGTCGCCGCCCGGGGCGACCGCCCGCAGCCGGGCGATCCACTTCGCCGGCTCCGAGTAGAGCACCCGGGTGTCGTTGAGGCTGGTCACCGCGAGGATCGCGGGGTAGTCCAGGGCGGCCACGTTCTCGTACGGCGTGTAGGACTTCATGTACGCGTACACCTCGGGGTCCTCAAGTGGGTTGCCCCACTCCTCCCACTCGGTGACTGTCAGCGGCAGCGACGGGTCGAGGATCGACGTGAGCGCGTCCACGAACGGCACCTGCGCCACGATCCCGGTGAACGCGTCAGGTGCCAGGTTGGCCACCGCACCCATCAGCAGGCCACCGGCCGAGGCGCCCCGGGCGACCAACCGGTCGCTGGCCGTCCAGCCGGCCTTGACGAGGTGCCGGGCGCAAGCCACGAAGTCGGTGAAGGTGTTCTTCTTGGCCAGCAGCTTGCCCTGGTCGTACCACCGTCGGCCCAGCTCGCCGCCGCCCCGGGTGTGCGCCACCGCGAAGACCACGCCCCGGTCCAGCAGGGACAGTCGGGCCACCGAGAACCACGGGTCCATGCTGGCCTCGTACGAGCCGTAGCCGTACAGCTCGCAGGGTGCCGAGCCGTCCCGGGGGGTGCCGACGCGGCAGACCAGTGAGATCGGCACCCGGGTGCCGTCGTCGGCGAGCGCCCAGTCGCGGTGCTGCTCGTACTCGGCCGGGTCGTACGGTCGCCCGTCCGGCCCGGGCAGCACCGGCTTCTGCTTGAGCAGCACCCTCTGCCGGGTGACCAGGTCGTAGTCGTACACGGAGTCGGGGGTGATCAGCGACGAGTAGCGCAGCCGGACCTGGCCGGTGCGGTACTCCGGGTTGGCGTCCAACCCGACGCTGTACAGCGGCTCGGGGAAGTCGATGTCGTACCCGTCGTCACTGCCCACCGGCAGCACCCGCAGCCCGGTGAGCCCGTCGGTGCGCAGCGACACCACGAGGTGGTTGGCGAAGGCGTCGACGGCCTCCAGTCGGGTGCCGGGGGTGTGCTCGATCAGTGGCACCCAGTCGCCCGGTACGTCCGCCGAGGTGAACGCCAGCGCGAAGTCCTCCGCGCCGTCGTTGTGCAGGATCAGGAAACGGTGACCGTGGTGCTCCACCGTGTATTCGACGCCCTGTCGGCGGGGGGCGATCACGGCCGGCGCGCCGGCCGGGTTGCCGGCGGGGATCACCAGCACCTCGCTGGTCACCTTGCTGTGCACGTCGATGAGGATGAACTTCTCCGACCGGGTCAGCTCCACCCCCACCCAGAACCGCTCGTCGTCCTCCTGGTGGACCACCACGTCGTCGGCGGCTGCGGAGCCGACGGTGTGCCGCCAGACCCGGTTCGGCCGCCAGGCGTCGTCCACCGTCACGTAGAACAGCACCGAGGCGTCGGCCGACCAGGCGGTGCCGTAGAACGTGTCCGGCACCTCGTCCGGCAGCAGCTCACCGGTGGTCAGGTCCTTCACCCGCAGGGTGAAGCGCTCGTCACCGGAGAAGTCGGTGGAGTAGGCCAGCCAGCGACCGTCCGGGCTGACGTCGAACGCACCGAGCGAGAAGAAGTCGTGCCCCTCGGCCAGCAGGTTGCCGTCGAGCAGCACCTCCTCGCCGTCGAGCGGGGCGCCGTCCGCGCTGACCGGCGGGTCGGTCTCACCGTCGCGGACCGCCCGACGACACTGCACTCCGTACTGCTGTCCCTCGACCGTCCGGGTGTAGTACCAGTGCCCGCCCTTGCGGGTCGGCACGGACAGGTCGGTTTCCTGGGTGCGCCGGCGAGTCTCCTCGAACAGGTCGGCGCGCAGGTCGACCAGGTGTGCCGTACGAGCGTCGGTGTACTCGTTCTCGGCGGTCAGGTAGGCGATCGTCTCCGGGGCGTCCTTGGCGGCGAGCCAGGCGTACTCGTCGACGACGGTGTCGCCGTGGTGGGTGCGCTCGCTGGGCACCCGCTTCGCCGCGGGCGGGGCTGTCTCGGTGGTCACGGCGGCCACGTTACCGGCCGGCAGCCGCAGCGCGCCGGACCAGCGGCATCCCGATACTCGCCGCCACGACATTCGAACACATGTACGATAGCCGGCATGGCGGCAGCAGCGAGTTCCCTCGGCCGGTCCGGAGCCCTCGAAATCACCCGGCGGTTGGCGGCGATCTGCGGTCCACCGTTCTCCCGGCTGGCCGGGCCGGCCGACGAGGTGGCGGGGAGACCGGCGCGTTGGGTGGCCGTCCCAGGCGGCCCGCACGCTGCCGCCGAGGTGCTGCGGCTGGCCGCCGTGCACGATCTGGCGGTGGTGCCGCGAGGTGCGGGCACGAAGATCGACTGGGGGGCCGCCCCCGTTCAGGTCGACATCCTGCTCGACACCGGCCGGCTGGCCGGCATCGGTCACGAGCCGGTCGACTCGCTGGTCACCGATGTGGGGGCCGGCACTCCACTGCGGGCGGTTCAGGCCACCCTGGAGCGCACCGGGCAGCGGCTCGCGATGGACGCCCCCTCGCCCGGCGCGACAGTGGGCGGTGTGCTGGCCGCCGGCGAGGCCGGCCCGCTGCGCCACCGCCACGGCAGCCCCTGCGACCAACTGCTCGGTGTGCGTTACCTCGCCGCCGACGGCGAGCTGATCAGCGTCGGCGGTGGCGCGCCCGGGCTCGACCTGGCCCGCCTGCTCTGCGGCTCCCAGGGCGCGCTCGGCGTGTTGGTGTCGGCGAGCCTGCGGGTGCAGCCGGTGCCGGCGAGCAGGCTCTGGGTGTCCCGCCCGGTGTGGACGCCGTTGGAGGTGCACGACCTGGTCCGGACGATCCTCGCGGCTCGGCTGGAGCCGTCGGCCATCGAGCTGGACCTGCCCGGAGGCACCCCCCGCCCACGTACGCCGTACCCGCCGGGTCACCCGGCGGCCACCGCCCGGGAGCGCCATCCGTCGATGTCCGGCCGGGCCAACGCCCCGTCCCGGGCCGGCAGCCTGGTGGTGCTGCTGGAGGGCGGCCCCGCCGACGTCACCGAGCGTGCCGAGCGGCTGGTCGGCCTGCTGCACGGGGAGGCGACGATCGCCCACTCCGCGCCGACGTGGTGGCGCCGCTACCCGTTCGCGCCCGGTGACACGGCGCTGCGCCTGGAGGTGCCGATCGGCGACCTGCACGCCGCCGTCTACGCGCTACGCGACGCGGCCGGCGCGCCGGTGCCGGTGCGCGGATCCGCCGGGCTGGGCGTGGTGCACGCGGCACTGCCCGGGGCGCTGGCAGCCGATCGGGTGGCGTCCATTCTGGCCGCCGTCCGAGGGGTGCTGTTGGCCCGGCAGGGCCGCTGCGTGGTGGTGTCCGCTCCGGCGGCGGTCCGCCAGGCGGTCGACCTCTGGGGTGAGCTGGCGGGCCTGGCCCAGTTGCGGGCCGCGAAGCGGCACCTGGATCCGGAGCACCGGCTCGCGCCCGGGCGGCTCCCCGGCGGCCTGTGACACCGACGGTCAGGTCGCGTCGTTGCGGAGCACCAGGACGGCGATGTCGTCCCGGGGTGGCTCGACCGAGAAGTTGATCGCCGCGGCGCGCAGCCGGGCGGCCACCACGTCGGCCGAATATCCGGCCAGGGGCGCGGCGGCGTCCCGCAGTCGGTCGGTGCCGAACAGCTCCCGGCCACGCCGCCGCTCGGTGACGCCATCGGTGTAGAAGATCAGCGAATCGCCCGGCGCGAGCGTGACCTTTGCCGTCGGCGAGGTGATCGTGTCGAGCAGGCCGAGCGCGGTGCCGCCGGTGCCGACGAACCCGGCGCCGCCCGCCGCGGCAAGCAGCACCGGTCGGTCGTGCCCGGCGAGGTGCAGCGAGACGTCCAACTGGTCACCCTCGCCCTGCCCGACCGCTGCCAGCGCCAGCGTGCAGTAGCGACCGCCACCGCGCTCGACAAGTGTCTCGTTGAGTCGCGCCAGCGCCTCCGGTAATGGTTTGCCGTCGCCGACCAGCACCCGGATGACGTCGCGGACCAGCCCGGTCACCGCGGCAGCCTGGACACCCTTGCCCGAGACGTCACCGATCACCACCAGCCAGCGTCCGTCGGGCAGCGGCACCACGTCGTAGAAGTCGCCGCCCACCTCGGCGTCGTCACCGGTCGGGACGTACTCGGCGGCGAAGCCGATCCCGTCCACCAGCGGCAGCACCGGCGGCAGCAGAGACTGCTGGAGCGTCTGCGCCACCCGACGGCGTTCGGCGTGGATGCGGGCGTTCTCGATGGCCAGCGCGGCCCGTCGGGCCACGTCCTCCAACACGGCCACCTCGTCCGGGTCGTGCCGGTGCCGCTGGTGCCGCCCCACCGCCAGGGTCCCGAGCCGCTGCCCGCGGGCGATCAGCGGGACGGCGAACCCCTCCATCGGCCCGCCCAGGGGGATCTGCGCCGCGCTGCGGGACGCCTCGCGGAGGCGGGCCTGGATCGAGTCCGGCCCGGTCTCCGCCAGCACCTTGTGCAGCTGCGGAAGCATCGACTCGTCGGCGTGGCTGGCCGCCGCCAACCGGAGCCGACCCCACTCGTCGGTGGTGTGCACCGCGCACCACTGGCCGAGTCGCGGCACCACCAACTGCGGCACCAGCGCCATGGTCAGGTCGACGTCCAACGACTGGGCCAGCAGTTCGCTCGCCTCGGCCAGGAACGTCAGCCAGACCTGCCGGCGGACGTCGGCCCGGCGCAGCCGGTCGTTCTCCAGGTGCAGCGACAGCCGCTCGGCGGTGAGCACCGCCAGCGGTTGGGCGTACGCCGAGGGCGCGGCGTCCAACTCCAACTCCCCGGCGTACGGGCGGTGCACCGTCAGTGGCACCCGGAGCAGGTCGCTGCCGGGGCGGGGCGGCCGACCGAAGCGGGCCAGCACCTGACTGCCCTGCCCGTCGCCCCGGTCCAGGCGGATCGTGCCGCCGGCTGCGCCCACCATCTCGGCGACCCGGCTGAGCAGGCTGGTGGCGAAGTCGGGCAACGGGTCGTCCCCGTACAGGTCGGGGGCGGTCTGCATGAGTTCGCTCATCGCGCTGGCGCTCGGCGCGGACCCGTCGGTGCTGGTCCGAGGGCTGGCGTTGGCCGGTGTCGATTCGCCGATGGTCCCGCTGGAGGGCTGGTCGGCGCCAGCGCGGTCCAGCCGGAACCAGACGCCCTTCCCGGTGGGCAGGTACGTGGTGCCCCAGCGGCTGGCGAAGTGGTCGACCAGCAACAGGCCCCGGCCCCGCACGGAGACCTCGTTGATCTCGGTGGAGTCGTTGCGGTCGCCGACGGTCAACTCGTCGCCGGAACCGGGGGCGAAGTCGGAGACGGTGACGGTGAGCCCGATCTCGTCCGCGACGACCTCGATGTCCAGTTCGGTGCGGGCGTGCTCGACGGCGTTGGTGGTCAGCTCGGTGGTGAGCAGCAGCGCCTCGTTGGCCAGCTCGTCCAGGTGTGACTCGGTCAACACCGAGCGGACCACGGCGCGGGCGGCGGCCGGCGTACGGCGGTCGGCGGGCAGCCGGACACGCCGGACGGCCCCGTCCGGCGCCCCGGCCGTCGCGGGCCCCGCCTCGGCTGACACCCCCGTATCCTCCACCGTCCTCCTGCCGGGTGCCAAGCCGATCACCGATCGCGGGCTGTCGCGTCGGTCAGCGGCACCGGTGGCAGCGCGCGTGTTGACGTGGAAACGACCGGTGCGGGAGCCGGGCGAGGTTTGCGGCACGCTGTGCCGGTCCGACGCGGATCGGGCGGGTCCGGAGGCGATCGATGCCACCTGGCGGGTCGCGCACCCTGGCACCACGGCGCGCGCGGGCACAATATGGGGTGCCGGTGTGTCCGCACGGACCGGCGCCCCCGAGTTGAGCGAGGAATGATGACCACGTCGAAGCAGTCGGTGGCGGATCCGTCCGCGTCCGACCACGAGGCGCTCCTCGGTGAGTTGGCCGAGGCACTGCGACGGATCGGGCGCGGCGACCTGAAGGTCCGGCTTCCCCGCCGAGCCGGCGCGGCCGGTGAGGTGGCGGACGCCTTCAACGAGGTGGTCTCGCTCCAGGAGCGGCAGTACCTGGACCTGCGGCGGATCAGCCGGATCGTCGGTCGCGACGGCCGGCTCACCGAGCGGCTCGACGACGAGGGGCTGGACGGCTCCTGGGCGGAGGGGCAGCGAGCGATCAACTCGCTGATCGACGACCTGGGTCGACCGACCACCGAGATCGCCCGGGTGATCGTGGCCGTCGCCGACGGTGACCTGTCCCAGCACATGGCGTTGGAGATCGACGGTCGGCCGCTGCGCGGTGAGTACCTGCGCATCGGGCGCACCGTGAACACGATGGTGGACCAGCTGTCGTCGTTCTCCAACGAGGTGACCCGGGTGGCCCGTGAGGTGGGCACCGAGGGCAAGTTGGGTGGCCAGGCCGACGTGCGGGGCGTCGCCGGCACCTGGAAGGACCTCACCGACTCGGTGAACACCATGGCGTCGAACCTGACCGGCCAGGTGCGGTCGATCTCGCAGGTGGCGACGGCGGTGGCCAAGGGCGACCTGTCGCAGAAGATCACGGTCGGTGCGCGTGGTGAGGTGGCCGAGCTGGCCGCCACGATGAACTACCTCACCGACACGCTGCGGCTCTTCGCCGAGCAGGTGACCCGGGTGGCCCGCGAGGTGGGCACCGAGGGCAAGTTGGGTGGCCAGGCCGAGGTGCCGAACGTGGCCGGCACGTGGAAGGACCTGACCGACAGCGTCAATTCGATGGCGTCGAACCTGACCGCCCAGGTCCGCAACATCGCGCAGGTCTCCACGGCGGTGGCGCGCGGCGACCTGTCGCAGAAGATCACGGTGGCGGCGCAGGGCGAGATCCTGGAGCTGAAGGACACCGTCAACACGATGGTGGACCAGTTGTCGTCGTTCGCCGACGAGGTGACCCGGGTCGCGCGTGAGGTGGGCATCGAGGGCAAGTTGGGCGGTCAGGCCCAGGTGCGCGGCGTCTCCGGCACCTGGCGGGACCTCACCGAGAACGTCAACCAGTTGGCCGGCAACCTGACCAGCCAGGTCCGCAACATCTCCCAGGTCTCCACCGCTGTGGCGAAGGGCGACCTGTCGCAGAAGATCACGGTGGACGCCCAGGGCGAGATCCTGGAGCTGAAGAACACCGTCAACACCATGGTGGACCAGTTGTCGTCGTTCGCCGACGAGGTGACCCGGGTGGCCCGTGAGGTGGGCACCGAGGGCAACCTGGGCGGTCAGGCGCAGGTGAAGGGGGTTTCCGGCACCTGGCGGGACCTGACCGACAACGTGAACTCGATGGCGTCGAACCTGACCAGCCAGGTCCGCAACATCGCCTCGGTGACCACCGCTGTGGCGAAGGGTGACCTGTCGCAGAAGATCACGGTGGACGCGCGGGGCGAGATCCTGGAGCTGAAGTCGACCGTCAACACGATGGTCGACCAGTTGTCGTCGTTCGCCGACGAGGTGACCCGGGTCGCGCGTGAGGTGGGCACCGAGGGCAAGTTGGGCGGTCAGGCGCAGGTGCGTGGGGTCGCCGGCACCTGGCGCGACCTCACCGACAACGTGAACTCGATGGCGTCGAACCTGACCGCCCAGGTGCGCAACATCGCCCAGGTCTCCACGGCGGTGGCCAAGGGTGACCTGTCGCAGAAGATCACGGTGGACGCGCGGGGCGAGATCCTGGAGCTGAAGTCGACCGTCAACACGATGGTCGACCAGCTGTCGTCGTTCGCCGACGAGGTGACCCGGGTGGCCCGTGAGGTGGGCACCGAGGGCAAGCTCGGCGGTCAGGCGCAGGTTAAGGGGGTTTCCGGCACCTGGCGGGACCTGACCGACAACGTGAACTCGATGGCGTCGAACCTGACCAGCCAGGTCCGCAACATCGCCTCGGTGACCACCGCCGTGGCGAAGGGCGACCTGTCGCAGAAGATCACGGTGGACGCCCAGGGCGAGATCCTGGAGCTGAAGTCGACCGTCAACACGATGGTCGACCAGTTGTCGTCGTTCGCCGACGAGGTGACCCGGGTGGCCCGCGAGGTCGGTATCGAGGGCAAGCTCGGCGGTCAGGCGCAGGTGAAGGGCGTCTCCGGCACCTGGCGCGACCTCACCGAGAACGTCAACCAGCTCGCCTCGACGCTGACCACGCAGTTGCGGGCCATCGCCCAGGTGTCCACCTCGGTGACCCGGGGCGACCTGACCCAGCGGATCGCGGTCAAGGCGCAGGGCGAGGTCGCCGAGCTGAAGGACAACATCAACCAGATGATCGTCACCCTCCGGGAGACGACCAAGAAGAACGCCGAGCAGGGCTGGCTGGACTCCAACCTCGCCCGGATCGGCGGCCTGTTGCAGGGCCAGCGCGACCTCGGCGAGGTCTGCCGCATGATCATGACGGAGGTGACTCCGCTGGTCGACGCCCAGCTCGGCGCCTTCTTCCTAGCCGACGACGCCGACGGCAGCATGCGGCTGCGGCTGACCTCCTCGTACGGGTACGTGGCGCGGGGGCACGACGTCACCTTCGGGCCGGGTGAGGGGCTGGTCGGGCAGACCGCGCTCTCCCGTCGCACGATCCGGGTCAGCGCCTCCCCGAACAGTCGACTCACCCTGCGCTCCGGCCTGGCCGAGACACCCCCGTCCGACCTGGTGGTGCTCCCCGTCCTGTTCGAGGGCGAGCTGCTCGGGGTGATCGAGTTCGCCAGCGTGTCAGCCTTCTCCGAGCTGCACCTGTCGTTCCTGGAGCGGCTGGTGCTCACCATCGGCATCGCTGTCAACACCATCCAGGCCAACCGGCGTACGGAGGAGCTGTTGGCCCAGTCGCAGCGGCTGGCGCACGAGATGCAGGAGCAGTCGGCGGAGTTGCAGCGCACCAACGCCGAGCTGGAGGAGAAGGCCACTCTGCTGTCCGAGCAGAAGGGCAACATCGAGACGAAGAACCGGGAGATCGAGCTGGCCCGGCTGGGCCTGGAGGAGAAGGCGCAGCAGCTGACCCGGGCGTCGGCGTACAAGTCGGAGTTCCTGGCCAACATGAGCCACGAGCTGCGGACTCCGCTGAACTCGTTGCTGCTGCTGGCCCGTCTGCTGGCCGAGAACTCGGAGCAGAACCTCAGCCCGAAGCAGATTGAGTTCGCCCGGACCATCCACGGGTCCGGCTCTGACCTGCTACGTCTGATCGACGACATCCTCGACCTGTCCAAGATTGAGGCGGGCCGGATGGACGTCGAGCCGACCGAGATCCGCTTCACCGAGCTGCGCGGCTACGTCGAGCAGGCGTTCGCGCCGCAGGCCGAGGAGAAGAACCTGGACTTCCAGGTACGGGTGAGCAAGGATCTGCCGCCGGCGTTGGTGACCGACGCGCAGCGGTTGCAGCAGATCCTGCGCAACCTGCTCTCCAACGCGGTGAAATTCACCGACAACGGTGCCGTGACGCTGCGGATCGCCCCGGCCGCGGAGAACGCGGTCTTCGACGTGCCGGCGCTGACGAACGCCCAGCAGGTGATCGCGTTCACCGTGATCGACACCGGGATCGGCATCTCCGACGACAAGCTGTCGATCATCTTCGAGGCGTTCCAGCAGGCCGACGGCACGACCAGTCGCCGGTACGGCGGCACCGGCCTGGGCCTGTCGATCAGCCGCGATCTGGCCCGACTGATCGGCGGCACCATCACCGTCTCGTCCGCGCCCGGTCAGGGCTCGACCTTCACCCTGTTCGTGCCGCAGGTGCTGGCCCCGGACGCAGTGGTCGCGCCGCAGACTCCGTCGCCGCAGCGCGCCGGGCTGCCGTCGTCGCTGCTGATGCCGCCGCTGGAACTGCTGCCGGAACGGCCGGAGGCACCGGCCACCCGTCAGCTGGACGGCGCCACGGTGCTGATCGTGGACGACGACGTACGCAACGTCTTCGCCTTGACCAGTGCGTTGGAGCTGCACGGGATGACCGTGCTGTACTCGGACAACGGGGCGGACGGTGTCCGTCTGCTGGCCGAGCATCCGGAGGTGGACATCGTGCTGATGGACGCCATGATGCCCGACCAGGACGGTTACGAGACCACCCGCCAGATTCGCCGCAACCACCGGTTCGCCGACCTTCCGGTGGTCTTCCTGACCGCGAAGGCGATGCCGGGTGACCGTGAGTCGGCGCTCGCTGCCGGGGGCAGCGACTACATCACCAAGCCGGTCGACCTGGACGACCTGATCGAGCTGATGTCGTCCTGGATCAACGGCAGCCGGACCGAGGAGACTTCGTGACCCAGATGGCCAAAGCGCTGCTCGTGGACGACCGGCGGCAGAACCTGACGGCCCTGGAGGCGATCCTTCAGGGCCTGCCGGTCCAGTCCGTGGCGGTGGAGAGCGGTGAGGCGGCGCTCAAGCAGCTGCTGGTGGACGACTTCGCGGTGATCCTGTTGGACGCGCAGATGCCGGACATGGACGGCTTCGAGACGGCGAGCCACATCAAGCGCCGCGAGCGGACCCGGCACGTGCCGATCATCTTCCTCACCGCCGCCGACCGGGACGCCCAGCTCGCCCTTCGGGGTTACCAGGTGGGCGCTGTGGACTACCTCACCAAGCCGTTCGACCCGTGGGTGCTCCGAGCGAAGGTGTCGGTCTTCGTCGAGCTGTGGGTGAAGACCCGGCAGCTCGCCACCCAGTCGGATCTGGTCCGGGAGCGCGACACACAGTGGCGGCGGCTCACCGACGCGGTCGACGAGGCGACCGCCCAGCTCCGCTCGGACGACCCGGAGGTCCGCGACCGGGCAGTACGGCTGCTCGAACAGGCTCGCTGGGGAAACACCGCCTGACGCGGCGGGGCGGCTCAGCCGGTGGGCTGGTCGTTGCGGATCATCAGGGCGCTGCGCAGGCCGGTGATGTCCAGTACGCGGATCAGGAAGTCGCCCACGTGCGTCAGCATCAGCAGGCTCTGCGCGTGGCTGGCCTTGCGGCTGAGCACGACCAGGGTGCCCAGGCCCTGCGAGTCGCAGAAGGTGACGCCGCCGAGGTCGAGCACGATCTTCGGCGGGGGGTCGGCCAGCACCTCGTTGACGACGGTGGAGAGCTGGGCTGCCGTGAGCATGTCGATCTCACCGGCCAGGCGCAAGACTGCTTCGTCGCCCGTCCGGTGTAGCGTGATGGACAGTTCGGCACGATCCACCCGGTCAGCCTAGCGCGATCCGACCGACCTGGCCTGTCGAGGCCGCGAGCCGTCGCCGTCCAGGCCACGAGGCCCCCCGTGTCGGCGCTGCTGACCGGCACGGGTCACAGGTGAGCCGGGTAACCCCACCACGGGGTGGCTGCTGGTTGACCGTCCGGCGCTGTCACAATGGCGGCATCGTGACCGACATCTTTCCCGCCGGATCCGGCCGCTACCCAGCCGACGCGCCGGCCTCCGAGGCTCTGTTCGACCGCGCCCGCGCCATCGTGCCGGGCGGGGTGAACTCCCCTGTGCGCGCCTTCCAGGCGGTCGGCGGCACCCCGCGTTTCATGGTCCGTGGTGAGGGCCCGTGGCTGTACGACGCCGACGGTCGCCGCTACGTCGACCTGGTCTGCTCCTGGGGTCCGCTGATCCTCGGGCACGCCCACCCGGAGGTGGTGGAGGCCGTCCAGGCCGCCGCCTCCCGAGGCACCAGCTTCGGCACGCCCACGCCCGGGGAGGTGGAGTTGGCCGCCGAGATCGTCGCCCGGACCCCGGTCGAGCAGGTCCGCCTGGTCAACTCCGGCACCGAGGCGACCATGTCGGCGATCCGGCTGGCCCGCGGCTTCACCGGCCGCTCGAAGATCGTCAAGTTCGCCGGTTGCTACCACGGCCACGTCGACGCGCTGCTCGCCGCCGCCGGCTCCGGCGTGGCCACCCTGGGTCTGCCCGACTCGCCCGGTGTGACCGGCGCGGCGGCCAGCGAGACGATCGTGCTTCCGTACAACGACATCCGGGCCGTCGAGGAGGCCTTCGCCGCCGAGGGCCAGCACATCGCCGCGGTGATCACCGAGGCCGCCGCCGGCAACATGGGCGTGGTGGCCCCCCGCGACGGCTTCAACCAGCAGCTCGCCCGGATCGCGCACGCACACGGCGCCCTGCTCGTGGTGGACGAGGTGATGACCGGGTTCCGGGTCTCCCGCGCCGGGTGGCACGGCCTCGACGCCTCCGACGCCGACCTGTGGACGTACGGCAAGGTCATGGGTGGCGGCCTGCCCGCCGCGGCGTTCGGCGGGCGCGCCGACATCATGGCGCGACTCGCGCCGGCCGGCCCGGTCTACCAGGCCGGCACCCTCTCCGGTAACCCGCTCGCCTGCGCCGCCGGCCTGGCGACCCTGCGGCTCGCCGACGACGCGCTGTACCAGCGCCTCGACGAGACGGCCGCCGTCGTGGGCAAGCTGGCGTCCGACGCGTTGGCCGCCGCCGGGGTCCCGCACCGACTGTCGTACGCGGGCAGCATGTTCTCAGTCTTCTTCACGGACGCCGACGTGGTCGACTACGACAGCGCGCGCACCCAGCAGGTGCCGGCGTTCAAGGCGTTCTTCCACGCGATGCTCGCCGCCGGCGTCTACCTGCCGCCGAGCGCGTTCGAGTCGTGGTTCGTGTCGGCGGCGCTGGACGACGCCGCTCTGGAACACATCGCCGACGCGCTGCCCACGGCGGCGAACGCGGCGGCAGCGGCCGGTCACGGGGGGTAGAAGACCTTGAGCAAGACGGTGGTCCACGTGCTTCGGCACGGCGAGGTGTACAACCCCGACCGGATCCTCTACGGCCGGCTGCCCGGTTTCCGCCTCTCCGAGCTGGGTGTGCAGATGGCCAAGGCCGCCGCGCAGGGCCTGGCCGAGCGGGAAGTCGTGCACGTGGTGGCCAGCCCGCTGGAGCGCGCCCAGCAGACCGCCGAGCCGATCGCCGCCCAGTTCGGGCTGCCGGTCGGGGTGGACGAGCGGCTGATCGAGAGCGCCAACTGGTTCGAGGGCAAGAAGGTCTCCCCGGGTGACGGGTCGTTCCGTGACCCGCGCAACTGGTGGGTGCTGCGCGACCCGGTGACCCCGTCCTGGGGTGAGGCGTACCGGGTGATCGCCGAGCGGATGTTCGCCGCCGTGCACGCCGCCCGGGTCGCCGCCGAGGGACGCGAGGCGGTGCTGGTGTCGCACCAGCTCCCGATCTGGACGTTGCGCCGCTACGTCGAGCGCAAGCGGCTCTGGCACGACCCACGCAAGCGGCAGTGCGGGCTGGCCAGCCTCACCTCGTTCCACTTCGATGGCGCGAAGGTGGCGGGCATCGGCTACAGCGAGCCGGCCGCGCACCTGATCGCTCTCTCCGCGACCGCCCGGACGGCCAAGGGGGCCTGATGAACGCCCGGAGGTGGACCGCCGGTCTGCTCGCCGCCGTCGCCGCGGTGGCGCTGGTCGGCTGCACGTCGTCGAAGGGGCAGGAGAAGACCTGCACGGCCACCACCGACGGGATCTTCGAGTGTGCACCGGACCAGCGCTCGGCCCCTCCGAAGCTCGCCGGGGAGCTGCTCCTTGGCGGCAGCTATGACGTCAGCCAGGCCCGCGGCCAGGTCGTCGTGGTCAACTTCTGGGGTTCCTGGTGCGCGCCGTGCCGCGCGGAGGCGGACGACCTGGAAGCCGTCTACCAGGCCACCAAGGGTTCCGGGGTGAACTTCCTCGGCATCAACGTCCAGGATTCGCGGGACAAGGCCAAGGCGTTCGAGCAGGGGCGGGTCACCTATCCGAGCCTGTTCGACCCGTCCAGCCGGCTGGCGCTCGACCTGGACATCCCGCCGAACACCGTGCCGGCGACGGTGGTGCTCGACCGGGAGGGGCGGATCGCGTCGGTGATCCGGGCCGCCGTCAAGCAGGAGGGCCTGCAACCGATCGTCGAACGGATCGCCGCCGAGAAGCCGGCGTCGAACTGATGGGTGAGACCTTCGAGCAACTGGCCCTCAGCGGGCCGTTGCTGCTCGCCATCGGCGCGGCGGCGCTCGCCGGCCTGGTCAGTTTCCTCTCCCCGTGCGTGCTTCCGCTTGTCCCCGGTTACCTGTCGTACGTGACCGGTCTGGCCGGTGCCGACCTGGAGGGCCGGCGGCCAGAGACCGATCCCGCGCCGGCCAGCGGGGGTGTCGCGGTCAAGGAGCGGGTCGCGCGGGTCGGCGCGGTCAAGGGTCGAGTGCTTGCCGGGACGCTGCTCTTCATCGGCGGTTTCACAGTCGTCTTCGTGGCCACCGCGATCCTCTTCGCCAGCATCGGCCGGGTGTTCTTCGACTACAAGCGCGAGTTGCAGATCGGCGTCGGCGTGCTGATCATCGTGGCCGGGTTGAGTTACCTCGGGATGATCCCGGCCCTGCAACGGGAGTTCCGGATCTCCCGGCTGCCGTCGGCCGGGCTGCTCGGCGCACCGGTCTTCGGGGCGGTCTTCGCGCTCAGTTGGGTGCCCTGCACCGGCCCCACGCTCGGCGCGGTGATGGGCATGGCCACCGCCAGCGGCCAGAGCGACCGAGCCGTGGTGCTCGCCGTGGCGTACTGCCTCGGGTTGGGGATACCGTTCATCGTCTTCGGGCTGGGCTTCGAACGCCTGCTCGGGGTCTTCCGCGCCGTCCGGCGCAACAGCCGCTGGGTCACCCGGGTCGGCGGCGCCCTGCTCATCCTGATCGGTCTGGCCCTGGTCTCCGGCGGATGGCAGAGCTTCGTGATCTGGCTGCAGACCACCG
Organism: Micromonospora sp. NPDC051227; assembly: GCF_044455385.1. Lineage (NCBI taxonomy): Bacteria > Bacillati > Actinomycetota > Actinomycetes > Micromonosporales > Micromonosporaceae > Micromonospora > Micromonospora sp. NPDC051227. The sequence goes on along the minus strand of NZ_JBITET010000003.1, from coordinate 214,974 downwards.
TCGGAGTGGGCGAGGTGAGCATCTGATGACGGTCGTCGACGACCGACCGGAGACCGCGGCGCCCGCGCCACGCCGCCGGCCGAACCGGCTGCTGGCCCTACTGCGCAACTCGTGGCGGCAGCTCACCAGCATGCGTACGGCGCTGATCCTGCTCTTCCTGCTTGCGATCGCCGCCATCCCCGGCTCGGTGCTGCCGCAGCGCGGGATCAGCCCGGAGAAGGTCAACGAGTACTTCGTCGACCACCCGGACTGGGCCCCCCGACTGGACCGGATCGGCGCGTTCGAGGTCTTCGGGTCGGTCTGGTTCTCCGCGATCTACCTGCTGCTGTTCACCTCCCTGATCGGCTGCATCACCCCCCGGCTGCGCGACCACGTTCGCACGCTGCGGTCCCGGCCGCCGGCCGCGCCGAAGCGGATGGCCCGGCTGCCGCAGCACGCCGTGCTGCCCGCCCCGCGCGGTGGGGCGGGGGCGATCGCGGAGGCGCTGCGCAAGCGCCGCTGGCGCGTCGAGGTGCGCGGCGACGAGGTCTCCGCCGAGAAGGGCTACCTCAAGGAGACCGGCAACCTGCTGTTCCACACCTCGCTGATCGCGGTGCTGATCGGGGTGGCGCTCGGCTCCTGGTACGGCTGGAGCGGCAACCGGCTGCTGGTGGCCGGCGCGGACAACGCGTTCTGCAACACTCGCCAGCAGTACGCCGAAGCGAAGCTCGGCCCCCAGGTGAGCAGCGCCGACCTGCCCCGATTCTGCCTGCGGCTGGACGACTTCGAGGCGCGGTTCCTGGCGTCCGGCCAGCCGGAGTTCTTCAACGCCACGGTCACCGTCGACGGCCCGGACGAGCCGACCCGCAGCGCCGACTTCTCGGTGAACGCGCCGCTGCGCCTGAACGACGCGAGCGTCTACCTGCTCGGCCACGGGTACGCCCCGGTGATCCGCTACACCGACCGGTTCGGCAACAGCCAGATCAGTGACGAGCCGTTCCTGACCACCGGCGACATGGGCCTGACCAGCGAGGGGCTGGCGGCCTTCCCGGACGCGAACGTCGACCCGGCGACCGGCCAGCGCGCACCGGATCAGCAGATGGCGTTCACCGGCATCTACCTGCCCACGGCACCCGAGCAGGCGCCGTTCGTCCGCTCGCAGTACCCGACCGAGCGCAATCCGGCGCTCAACCTGGTCGCCTACCGGGGCAACCTCGGCTTGGACGCCGGCATCCCCGGCTCGGTCTACCAACTCGACCAGCGGCAGGTGCGGGCCGGCAAGGTCAAGGAGGTCGGCACCAAACTGCTCCGCAAGGGCGAGACCTGGAAGCTGGACGACGGCACGACAGTCGAGTTCCTGGGCACCGAGCGGTACGTCACCCTCTCCATCCGGCACGATCCCGGCTCGACGATGCTGCTGGTCAGCTGCGGCGTCCTGCTGGTCGGGCTGATGGGTTCGCTGTTCGGGAAGCGCCGCCGGGTGTTCTTCCGGGTGGTGCCGGCCGACCCCGGGGAAGGATCTCCGACGAGCGGTAGTAGCTTGATGGAGGTCGGTGGGTTGCCGCGTACCGACTATCCAGGGTTCGCCGACGAGTTCACCCAGCTGGTCGCCGCCGTCAGCGGTGCCGAACAAGCTGGTGATGGCGCTGACTCCGCTGAGCGGGCCGGCGTGCGAGAAGGAGCCGAGTGATGTCCGCACTCTCCGACAATCTGGTGACCTTGGCGATCCTGGCGTACCTGGTCGCGATGATCGGCCACGCCGTCGAGTACGCGCTGGGCAACGTGCGTACCCGGGTCGCCACGGCGGCTCCGGTGCGCGAGTTGGTCGCTGCCGGCGGTGGTGTCGTCCCGACGCCGCCCGCGCCGGTCCCGTCGCCGCCCACTGTCGACCGTTCCGCAGGGCGGGCCCGGCTTGCGGGCCTGATCGGGGTAGGGGCCACCGCGGTCGCCGCCGCGCTGCACCTGGCGGCGCTGGTCACCCGTGGGCTCGCCGCGGACCGGATGCCCTGGGGCAACATGTACGAGTTCGTGCTCACTGTGACGTTCATCGGGGTGGCCGCCTGGCTGGTGGTGCTCTGGAAGCGACAGTCGCTGCGCAAGCTCGGGCTGTTCCTCACCCTGGTGATGGTGCTGCTGGTCGCCACCGCCGAGCTGGTGCTGTACGTGCCGATCGTGCCGCTGGTCCCGGCGCTGAACTCGTACTGGTTCATCATCCACGTCTCGACGATCGTCTTCGCGTCCGGCATCTTCCTGCTCGGCGTGGTGCCGGCGGTCGGCTTCCTGATGCGCAACGGGTACGAGCAGGGCAAGCGGAGCTTCCCGTACACCCTGGCCAAGCGGCTGCCCGGCGCAGCGGGCCTGGAGCGGCTGACCTTCGCGCTGCACGCCTTCGCATTCCCGATCTTCACCTTCGCGGTGATCGCCGGTGCCATCTGGGCCGAGGCGGCCTGGGGTCGGCCGTGGGGCTGGGACCCGAAGGAGACCTGGGCGTTCATCTCCTGGGTGGTGTACGCCGGCTACCTGCACGCCCGCGCGACGCCCAGCGTGAAGCGCAACGTGGCCACCTGGATCGCGGTGCTCGGCTTCCTCACCATGCTGATGAACCTTTTCGGCGTGAACATCTTCTTCACCGGCCTGCACTCGTACGGTGGGCTGGACTGACAGTGGCAACGCGATGCGGGCCGGTCACGGATTCCGTCAGTGACCGGCCCGCATCGTTTCGGCGGGTGTGGTCAGTTCACGGTCACCGGGGCGATGTCGTTGCTCGGGTCGTCGTCCACCCGGGGGTAGCGCTGAAACGGCTGGACCTCGCCGGGGGCCCCCGACAGGCTGTCGATCCGCAGGTCGAACCCGACCGCGTGAGTCGTGCCGGCGGGGAAGACCGATCCCGGCCCGTTGCAGTACCAGGTTGCCGGGACGGTCTCGGGCTCCTCCTCGTCACCGCTCAACCAGCAACCCGGCGGGGTGGCCAGCACGGTGACCCCGGCGGGTGGGGTGAAGAGGAAGGCCCCGACGCTCTCGCCGGAGATGCTGCCGTCTGGCACGCCCGGACCTGTGTTGCGCAGGCCGACGGTGATCCGCACGGTGTCACCGACGGCACCGGTGACGGCCGCGCCCGTCGCGACGATGTCGAAGGCGCCGTGCACCCCGCGCAGGTAGGTCTGGCCGTCGGCCCGGGTCGCCTCGACCGGGAGCACGTCGAGCGCAGTGCCCACCGGCCGTAGCCGCAGCGCCCGGTCGGCCTCGCGGCTCTTGAGCTTCACGCCGCTCGGGAGCGGCCCGGCACTGGCCAGCGGCTCTACGACCTGGGTGATCCGCTTGCTGCCGAGCGTCGCCGGGCCGACCGTGGTGCCGAGCCCACCCCGCAGCTCGTGGCGTTGACCGGGCGCGAACGTGCCCCGCACGGTGCAGACCACCACGGTGGCGAGCGACTGGTTGGTGCCGTACCGGCAGTTGCGGTAGCTGGTCGGCACGAGGCCCGCCGGGAAGCGCATGGTGAGCCGCAGATCCACCGCCGGGTGGTCGCCGGCATTGACCACGGACACCGGTACGGCGAGGTTGTCGCCCACCTCGACGCCGGTCAGGGACTCGTTGACCAGGTCGAGCAGGTCGGGCCCGGACCGCACGGTGACCGTCGCCTGCTGGGTGTACGCCTCGGTCTGGTCGCCGAGCGCCGTGTAGTCGAGGGTGCCGGTGGCGCCGTCGACCGCGCCGGGCGCGGGCCGGAACACCACCGGCACGGTGCCGGTGAGCGTGCCGCCCTCGTCGACGGCCGTCGGCGGCATCGGGCAGGTCACCGAGGTGCCCTGGGTTACGCAGTAGTCGGGGAAGCCGGCGGTGGCCACGCCCGCCAGGCCGGTCAGGTCGATGGTCACCCGGGGCTGGGTGGCCCCGGTGCTGATCAAGGTCAGCGGCACCGTACGGCCGGCAGCGCCGGGGGCGCCAATCGTGACGTCACCCAGCGAGCCGTTGACCCAGCCGGGGTCGTCCTCGGCCGCAGCCGGGCCAGCCGTCACACCGATTCCGGCGGTGCCCACGACCAGCGCGGTCAGGCCGCGCAGGAGCCTGCCACGCGAAACGTGCACAGATTTCATCGATCTCCTTGGTGAGGGATGAGCCGGTCGGAAGAAGCCGGGTTTGCAGCACCCCGACCCGACCGGCGTCCATGATCTTAGAGATCGCCTGTGACAGTTCTCGATCAGTCGACCAGGTCGCGATCTTCGTCGAACCCGAACCCCGCCGGTGCCCGCCACCCCGGTCGCCGGGCACGCAGCGCCCGCTCGACCTGGACGGTGACCTGGTAGGACACCTCCGGTAGATCGGCCAGTTCGATCCGCTCGCCGCGCATCGCCAGTTGGGCGTGCAGCTCCCTGGCGACGGCGTCACGAAGCTCGACCAGCAGGGGCGACAGCCCGTCCGGGTCGCCGACGACGTACGCGTCCGACATGGGTCAACCCTGCACCCGCGTCGCGCCGTTCCGCCACGAACGGTGAGATGTGTCCGCCGGGCTTGACCAGCCGTGGTCGGCGACGTGGCGGTGGCCGCGCCCGCTCGGCCGTTGATCCACTCGGCTTTCAGGAAGTCGGGGTGTCCTGCGCCCCAGGACGCCGCGATTTCCTGCAACCCGAGTTGATCTTGTGATGGCGGTCGTCGCGCCGGGCTGCCAGGCAGGGCCTCAGCTCGCGTCACCCCGATATTCGCGTCACGACACGACACAAAGTAAGGAGGCTCGCTACCGCGCGGCAGGTGGGTCGCATGGCCCGACAATCGCGGCGAAGGTGGGTGCGGTGACCACAACGGTGTCCACAGCGGGTCGCACCGCACAGCCGCCCGCGATCAGCCGCCGAACCAGCCGGGCACGTCGAGTCGGAACCAGTTGGCCGAGGCCATCGTGCCGAGGTCGTCCTCCATCGCGGTGACCCGTTCGTGGCCGAGCGCGTCGGCCCACTGTGCACGCAGTCGGTCGAAGATCTCGGCCGAGCGGCGTAGCCCGTCGGCGCCGCGCGGAGTCACTCGGACAAGCCGCCGTCGGGCGTCGGAGGGGTCGTCGGCCCGCTCCAGGTAGCCGACGGCCACCAACCGGTCGACGGTCTTGCCGGCGGCCTGTTTGGAGATGCCCAACCGCTGGCCCAGCTCGGTGGCGGTGGTGCCGTCCGCCCCAACCGCCTGGAGCACGAATCCGTGCAGCGGTCGCAGCTCCGGATGCCCCTCCCGGGCCAACTCGGCGTGCAGGTCGTCGATCAGCGTCCGGAAGCCGGCCAGCAGCAACAGCGGCAACGCGAAGCCGGGGCGCGCGGGATCAGCGGTTGCCATGCTCGACAACCACGTTTACTATTTCGTCAACCACGTTGACTATCGTAACGCCCCCCGATCCAGGCTCTGGAAAGCAGGTAACCATGTCCGTCTTCACCGCCCACACCGCCGAGACCGCACCCGCCGCCGCCCGCCGGGCCATCCAGGGAGTACGCGGCCGGTTCGGCTGGCTGCCCACCCCGGTGGCGCTGATGGCCGATTCGCCGCAGTTGCTCACCGGCTTCCTCACCGCCAGCACGGGCTTCGAACAGACCGACCTCGCCCCGCTGGACCGGGAGGTGGTCATCCTGACGGTCTCCACCAGTCACGAATGCCATTTTTGCGTCGCCCTGCACACCGGCAAGCTCACCCAACTCGGCGCGACCGCCGAACTGATCACCGCACTACGCGCCGGCTCGGCGCTCCCCGAGCCGCGACTGGAGGCGCTGCGCCGGTTCACGCTGGCCGTGCTCGACCACCGAGGCGCAGTGCCCGACGACGAGATGGACGACTTCCTAACCGCTGGCTACCAGCCCCGGCACGCGCTGGACGTGGTGCTCGGCGTCGGCGCGTACACCATGTCCACCTTCGCCAACCGGCTCACCCGGGCGCCGCTCGACCCGCCACTGGCCGCCCACGCCTGGACGCCAGCGGCCTGACCGGGGGTGCCGGACAGTCGCTGCTCAGGACGCCCGGAGGAAGCCGCGCAGCAGGGCGAGCATCTCGTCCGGGCGCTCCTCGTACAACCAGTGCCCGCAGTCCTCGATCACCTCGCCGCGGACCGTGTCGGCGTACCGGCGAATCTGCTCTGCGACCTGCCCACCAAGGCTGGCCGCCGCCCCGACGGCCAGCACCGGCATCGTCAGCTTCGTGCCCCGGTACGCTGCGTTGTCCGCGATGTCCTGCTCGAACGCCCGGAAGTAGGCGAAGCTGGCCCGCAGGTGCGCCGGGTCGCGCAGATGGCTGGCGAACTCCTCGACGTCGGGCCCGGCGATGCTGCCCTTGCGCACCATCAGCGCGTCGGTGAACCGGTCCACCCAGAGCGACTCCCGTCCGTTGACCAATGCCTCCGGAAGCCCGTTGCCGATGGAGAAGTAGCCGAAGTTCCACACCCCGGGCCCGGCCGAGGTGAGCGCGGGGAACGTGTAGATGCTCTCGTCGGGGATCGGCGCCTCGCTGAGCACCAGCCGACTCACCCGCTGCGGGTGGGCGGCGGCGTACGCGTACGCCACCATGGTCCCCAGGTCGTGCCCGACCAGCCGGAGGTCACCGACCAGGCCAAGCTGGTCGAGTAGTCCGTGCAGGTCGGCGGCGACCGTCTTCTTGTCGTACCCAGCGTCCGGGGCGTCGCTGCCTCCGAAGCCGCGCAGGTCCGGCGCGACCACGTCGAAGGAGCGCCCCAACTCGGGCAGCAGGTGCCGCCACATGTACCAACACTGCGGATACCCGTGCAGCAGCACCAGCGGCGGGCCGGCACCCCCACGGACGTAGTTCATGGTGATCTGGCCGACCCCAGCCCGTTGCTCGGTGAACCCCGCCGGAACCCGTTCCACGCCCATCGCCGCCTCCGCCCGCGGCCCGCCGCCCCGCTCTCTGCCGCCCGCCGCCCCGCTCTCTGCCGCCCGCCCGGTTACCCGCTCAAGCGCCCGCCATGCCCCGAGGTGCGGGCCATGAGCGTTGATCCACTCGACTTCCTTGAAGTCGCGGTGTCCGGCGGGGTGGGACACCGCGGTTTCCTGAAAGCCGAGTCGATCTAGAACCGCCGCCCGCCGCCCGCCGCCTCCGCCCGCCGCCCGCTGCCCGCTGCGGACAGGGGGGCGATCGCGAGCGTCACAGCACCCGGCCTGGGCCGTGCGGGAGCCGGTGCGGGAGACTGGGCGACATGGCGGCTCGTGGCTTCCCGTACACCGATCTCAAGGACTTCATCGCGGCGCTGGAGCGCGCGGGCGAGTTGCGCCGGGTCAACGTCCCGGTCGATCCGACCCTGGAGATCAGCGAGGTGGTCACCCGCACGGTGCGGGCCGGCGGCCCGGCGCTGCTCTTCGAGCGTCCGACCCGGGGCGAGATGCCGGTGGCGATCAACCTGTTCGGCACCGAGAAGCGGATGGCGATGGCCCTCGGCGTCGACTCGCTGGACGAGGTCGGTGCCCGGATCGGCGCGCTGATCAAGCCGGAGCTGCCGGTCGGCTGGTCGGGCATCCGGGAGGGCCTCGGCAAGGTCATGCAGCTCAAGTCGGTGCCGCCGCGCAAGGTGAAGACCGCCCCCTGCCAGGAGGTCGTCTACCGGGGTGAGGACGTCGACCTCAACCGGCTGCCGGGCTTGCAGGTCTGGCCCGACGACGGCGGGATCTTCCACAACTACGGGCTGACCCACACCAAGCACCCGGAGACCGGCAAGCGCAACCTCGGCCTGTACCGACTCCAGCAGCACGGCCGCAACACCCTGGGCATGCACTGGCAGATCCACAAGGACTCGACGGCCCACCACGCGGTCGCCGAACGGCTCGGGCAGCGCCTGCCGGTCGCGGTCGCGATCGGCTGCGACCCGGTCGTCTCGTACGCGGCCAGCGCGCCGCTGCCCAGTGACATCGACGAGTACCTGTTCGCCGGGTTCCTGCGCGGCGAGCGGGTGGAGATGGTCGACTGCCTCACCGTGCCGTTGCAGGTGCCGGCGCACGCGCAAATCGTGCTGGAGGGCTACCTGGAGCCGGGTGAGCGGCTGCCCGAGGGGCCGTTCGGTGACCACACCGGCTTTTACACGCCGGTCGAGCCGTTCCCGGTGCTGCACATCGAGGCGATGACCATGCAGCGCAAGCCGGTCTACCACTCGATCGTCACCTCGAAGCCGCCGCAGGAGGACCACGGCCTCGGTAAGGCCACCGAGCGGATCTTCCAGCCGCTGCTCAAGCTGATGATCCCGGACATCGTCGACTACGACCTGCCGGCCGCCGGCGTCTTCCACAACTGTGCGATCGTCTCGATCCGCAAGCGCTACCCGAAGCACGCGCAGAAGGTGATGAACGCGATCTGGGGCGCGCACCTGATGTCACTGACCAAGCTGATCGTGATCGTCGACGAGGACTGCGACGTGCACGACTACAACGAGGTCGCCTTCCGGGCCTTCGGCAACGTCGACTACGCCCGCGACCTGCTGCTCACCGAGGGCCCGGTGGACCACCTCGACCACTCGTCGTACCAGCAGTTCTGGGGCGGTAAGGCTGGCGTCGACGCGACCCGCAAGCTGCCCACCGAGGGCTACACCCGCGGTTGGCCGGAGGAAATGACCATGGCCCCCGAGGTCGCTGCCCTGGTCGACAAGCGCTGGAAGGAGTACGGAATCTGATGGCCGTCATCGACGCACCGACGGCGAAGCCGGGCCGGACCAAGTCCTTCCTGAAGCTCGTCGCCGTCGAGCACTCCGTCTTCGCGCTGCCGTTCGCGTTCCTCTCCGCGCTGGCCGCGATGCAGGGTTCCGGTGGGCGGGTACGGTGGCTCGACCTGCTGTTGATCACCGTGGCGATGGTCGGGGCGCGGACGTTCGCGATGGCCGCCAACCGGATCCTCGACCGCAAGATCGACGCGCGGAACCCGCGTACCGCCGGCCGGGAACTGGTCACCGGAGTGGTGAGCGTGCGGACGGCCTGGACCGGCGCGGCCGTCGCACTTGTGGTCTTCCTCGTCGCCGCCGCCCTGCTCAACCCGCTCTGCCTGGTGCTCGCGCCGCTCGCCGTGGTGCCGCTGGTCGTCTACCCCTACGCCAAGCGGTTCACCAACTGGCCGCACGCCATCCTCGGGATCGCCCAGGCGGTCGGCCCGGTCGGCGCCTGGCTGGCGGTCACCGGCACCCTCGACGGCTCCGGGCCGGCCTGGCTGCTCGGCGCGGCCGTGGGGCTGTGGATCGGCGGCTTCGACCTGATCTACGCCTGCCAGGACTCCGAGATCGACCGGGAGATCGGCGTGCACAGCGTGCCCGCCCGGTACGGTCGGCGCTTCGCGCTGCACGCCTCCACCGTCGCGCACGTGGTGACCTTCGCCCTGTTCATCTGGTTCGGTGCGCTGATCGGTCTCGGTTGGCTCTGGTGGATCGGGCTGGCGCTGACCGCTGTGGCGTTCGCCTACCAGCACCTGGTGGTCACCCCGACCGACCTCAGCAAGGTCAACCGGGCGTTCTTCACCGCAAACGGGTTCGTCGGCATCGCGCTGTTCCTCTTCGCCCTGCTCGACCTGGTGATCCGGCTCGGCCTACGGCCCTGAGGCTGGGTGGTCCGGTCCGGCCTACGGCCCTGAGGCTGGCGGGGTGGTGCTGACCGGGTAGCGGGCGCTCTCGAAGGTCCAGTCGATGGTCCCGCGCACGGCGTTCGCGATCCCGTCGAGATGGTCGGCGACCGCCTCGTCCAACGCCGGGCCGAACGACGGCACCGCGGCGCGCAACGCGACGAAGCGCCGCATCGCCTCCCGCCAGTGCTCGGCCGCCCGTTCGACCGCCTCCGCCTCCGGCACGCCCAGTTCGGCCTCGATGGCGAGGACCAGGTTGTGCCCGGCGGCGGTCACCCGGTCCCGTTCCAGCGAGGCCAGGTCGTTGTACCAGGAGAGCAGGTCGTTGCCGGTGCGGGCGATCTGACGCAGCTGCGGGTGGTGGTAGACCGGGTCGGGCAACGGCCGGCCGCTGACGAACTCGACAAGCGGGTACGACACCTCCGCCGCCGATGTCGACCGACGCAGCTCGACGTACTCGTCCATGCTGGGACGGCGGCCGGCCTCCTTGTTGACGGCCTCCTGCCAGGTGCCGTCGAGGTGTCGGGCCACCGCGTCGGCGAAACGGTGCCGCCACCGGGCCGGCATCCGGCGGCGCGGCTCCCGCCAGGCCAGCACCAGCAGTCGCCGCAGCGGGCCGGTCAGCCCGGTCTGTCGCAGCCGGGTGCCGTGGTGCAGTAGTGCCAGGGTGCCGTTGCGCAGCGCCCGGATCTGCTCCGGCGTCAACCGACCCGGCCCGTCGCAGGCGTCGTCCACCAGGAAGAACCAGGTGAACAGTGCGGCCAGCACCCGCAGGTCGGCTTCGGTCGCCGCCGGGTAGAGCCGCGCGGCGTACCGGGCGAAGGCGCCCCGGGACAGCCGGTGCAGCGCGGCGTCGTCCAGTGGAAGACCAAGCTCGGGTAGCAGACCGAGCAGCCAGTCCTGCACACGATCGGCGTGTGGTGGTGGAAGCCGGGGCGGGATCGGACATTCGCCACGCAGCGCCCGGAGGATCTCGCCGGTCGTCACCGATGCCTCCTCTTCGAGATGGTTCCGGTGCGAATCGCCAGCGGCAGCATGTCAGGTCGGTGGGATGCGCAGGTACCCCGTCCGACATGTCGGACTGGACCAACCCGGGGGTGCCCACCAGTGGACCAGCCGGACCAGGCAGGCTGGGGGCATGCGGGAACCATGGGTGGTCGGGATCTCCGGTGCCTCCGGTACGCCGTACGCGGCGGCCGTCATCGGCGGACTGCTCGACGCGGGCGAGCCGGTGGACCTGATCGTGTCCCGGGCGGCACGACTCACAGTGCTCGACGAGACCGGCCGGCCCTTCCGTGACGGGCACTGGGCCGAGGACCTCGCCGCCTGGCTGGACCGGGACCTGACCACTACGGATGTGCGGCACTGGCCGGCCGGCGACCTGGCCGCCGGGCCGAGCAGCGGCTCCTACCGGGTACGCGGGATGGCGGTGGTCCCGGCCAGCACGGCCGCCTGCGCGGGCATCGCGATCGGGCTCTCCAAGGACCTGTTGCAGCGCGCCGCCGAGGTCAACCTCAAGGAACGCCGTCCCGTGGTGCTGGTCCCCCGGGAGACCCCGGTGACCCGCAGCCACCTGGAGCACCTCATCGCCCTGCACGATGCGGGCGCGGTGGTGCTACCGGCCAGCCCCGGCTTCTACGGTGCCGGCGCGGCGGCCAGCGCGCAGCAGTTGGTCGACTTCGTGGCCGGCAAGGTGCTGGACGCGCTCGGCGTCCCGCACACCCTGTTCCGGCGATGGTCCGGCCAGCTCGGCGCAGCCCGAAGCTGAGCCGTCCCGCTCGTGCTGAGTCGTCCGTTCGCGCTGGGCACCGTTGTGCTGCTCAGAACGAGCGGTGGTGCCGCCCGGCTGTTGGCCGAAGCGGGACGCGGACCGGACTGGTGCCCGGTCCGCGTGGCGTTGTCCGCACCAGTTCAGTACATGCCGGCGTTGGCCGGACCCGGCCCCGTGGATGCCGCCGGCCCCACGTTGCGTGGTTTACCGACCTCATCCACCTCGTCCAGCATGCCCTCCCCCTCAAGCAGGGCTCGCACCTCGGATTCCCGAAACCGGCGATGCCCGCCTGGAGTCCGGATGCTTCCTATCCGGCCGGCCGCCGCCCATCTCGTCACAGTTTTCGGGTCTACCCGAAACAGCGCGGCGACCTCACCCGGTGTCAGCAGGCGATCTCCAGTGTCCACAGCCCCCTCCTCGCGTCGACGAAGCCCCCGGCTGAACACACTGCCCCCGGCTGGTGCGTAGCCCAGAGCCGTCATGAGGGACGTATGGCAATTACAGCACCAGGGACATGGCCTGTCCGCCCAAACGCGAAAAATGCACTGAGTGGGGAGTTAGTAATGTTACTGGTGCTACCTCTGCCCTGACCGGCGGTTTATGAACAGTGACTCACCGCTCAGTCCAACGGGTGCCGAAGGCCGCACGTTACGTGTCAACGGTTAAGGTCACTCTCTGTGGATGCCATCGACCTGAGCCTCGTCGACCTGCTGCGCGGCAACGCCCGCCTCTCGTACGCCGAGTTGGCCCGACAGGTGGGCCTCTCGGCCCCGGCCGTGCATGAGCGGGTCGGCAAGCTGGAGAGCAGTGGCGTGGTCCGGGGCTACCGCGCCGACGTGGCCCCGGAGTCGATCGGGCTGGGTGTCACCGCCCTGATCGGCGTCGTCGAGGACTCCGGTGCCGACAGCGACGACATGCTCGAGTCCCTGCGGGTGCTGCCCGAGATCGAATCCTGCTACTTCATGGCCGGCGTGGAGTCGTTCCTGCTCAAGGCGCGGGTAGGCACGATCGCCGAGCTGGAGCAGTTGATCGTGCGGTTGAACCGGACACCGGGGGTGGCCTCCACCCGTACCGCCATCGCGCTCTCCACGAAGTGGGAGAACCGCCCCCAGCCGGTCGGCCCGCCCGCGGCCTGACCGCCGCGTACCCCTGGTGTCGCCCGGGCGGCCGGCGGTAGCGTGCGCCGATGACCCCGCCGGCGCGTCCCGTGGCAGTGGTGACCGGCGCTGCCGGCGGCCTGGGCCGCGCCATCGCCACCGCGCTGCACACCGACGGTTGGTCGGTGCTGCTCACCGACCTCGACCCGGTGGCGGTGCAGAGCGCCGCGGCGCCGCTCGGCGGCTGGTCGGCCGCCCTGGACGTCCGGAACGAGGACGCCTGCGCCTCCGTCGCCGCGACCGCCGCAGGCCGGGGCGACCTGGCCCTCTGGGTCAACAACGCCGGCATCCTGGTCACCGGGGCGTCGTGGGAGCACGACGCCGCGACCCGCCGTCGGGTGCTCCACGTGAACACCCACGGCGCCATGAACGGCACCCTCGCCGCGCTGACCGTGATGCGCGGGCAGGGCCACGGCCACGTGCTCAACGTCGTCTCGTTGGCCGGGCTGGTCGCCGCGCCCGGCGAGACGGTGTACGCGGCCAGCAAGCACGCTCTGCTGGCGTTCAGCCTCGGCACCCTGTCCGACCTGCGGATGGCCGGGTACCGGCGGGTGCACGTCTCCTGTCTCTGCCCGGACGGCATCTGGACCCCGATGCTGCACGACCGGCTGAACGACCCGGGGGCGGTGGCCTCGTTCACCGGATCGATGCTGACCGCGCAGCAGGTGGCGGCCCGGGCGGTCCGGCTGGCCCGCCGGCCACGTCCGGTGGTCAGCCTGCCCCGCTGGCGGGGAGCGCAGGTGCGCCTGTTGGACGCCCTGCCCAGGTTGGCCGTTGCACTCACCCCGCTCGTCCGAGCCGCCGGCCGCGCCGGTCAGCGCCGCCAACGCCGCAGGTCAAGGCCGCCGGACCGGCGCTGATCACCGCTGGCCCGCTTGCTAGGTTTCCGAGCGTGACTCATCTCGACCGGTGCGACGAATCCAGCCGAACCTGGGTGACCGAGGCGATCGCCGCCGTCGAGGCAGACGCGAATCGGTCCGCCGACACCCACCTGCTGCCGTTCCCGCTGCCCCGGGAATGGGGGATCGACCTCTACCTCAAGGACGAGTCGTCACACCCCACCGGCTCGCTGAAGCACCGGCTGGCCCGCTCACTGTTCCTCTACGGGCTCTGCAACGGCTGGATCGGACCACGCACCACGATCGTCGAGGCGTCGTCGGGTTCCACGGCGGTCTCCGAGGCGTACTTCGCCCGGATGCTGGGCCTGCCGTTCATCGCCGTGATGCCCGCCTCCACCTCGCCCGAGAAGATCACGCAGATCGAGTTCCAGGGCGGGCGGTGCCACCTGGTGGACGACCCGGCGAGCGTGGTGGTCGAGGCCCGGTGGCTCGCCGAGGACTCCGGCGGGCACTTCATGGACCAGTTCACCTACGCCGAGCGGGCGACCGACTGGCGGGGCAACAACAACATCGCTGAGTCGATCTACGCGCAGTTGGAGTTGGAGCGGCACCCGATCCCCGCCTGGGTCGTGGTGGGCGCCGGCACCGGGGGCACCAGCGCGACAATCGGCCGCTACGCCCGGTACCGCCGGCTCGCCACCAAGCTCTGCGTCGTCGACCCGGAGAACTCGGCGTTCTACCCGGCCTGGCTGGCCGCCGACTGGTCGGTACGCACCGGTAAGGGCTCCCGCATCGAGGGGATCGGCCGGCCCACCGTGGAGGCGTCGTTCCTGCCCTCGGTGGTGGACCGGATGGTCCAGGTGCCGGACGCGGCCTCCCTGGCCGCCATGCGCGCCGGATCGGCGCTGCTCGGCCGCCGGGTGGGCGGGTCCACCGGCACCAACCTGTGGGGGGCGTTCGGCCTGATCGCCGAGATGCTCGCCGAGCGTCGGACCGGCTCGGTGGTCACCCTGATCTGCGACCCGGGCGACCGGTACGCGGACACGTACTACGCCGACGACTGGGTGGCCGCCCAGGGCCTCGACCTGACCCCGCACCTGGCCACCATCGACCGCTTCCTGGCCAGCGGAGCCTGGCCCGCCTGAACCGGTCAGCGGGCTTGGCCCGCTTGAAGCGGCCAGTGCGCCTGGCCCGCCTGAGGCCGATCGGGCGGCCCTGGCCCGCCGGGGTGCCGATCAGCGTGGGTCGATCCGTTCGGCCAGCCCGGGGTAGCGCACCACGTAGCCGCTGTCGTCCAGATCGATGTCGGCCGTGAAGGTGCCGCTGGCGAAGCGCACCCGACCCGGCCCGAGCCCGGTGTAGATCTGCTCGGCCGGCACCACCTCCAGGCCGGGCAGCAGCACCCAGGCAACGGTGATCCGGTGTGCCACGTCGGCTGGCTCGGCCGCCATCCGAAGCCGGTGGACCGGCAGGGTGTTGAACAGCGGCGAACCGCTCAGGTCGACGTCGAGCGCGTCGGCCAGCCGGTCCGGGTCGTCCGTACCCGGCAGACCGGCCCGGCGATGACCGGCCGCGACCAGGGCCGCGTCCAGGTTGCCCTGCTCGGCGGTGGTCACCCGCCAGCGGCCGGCGGTCCGCTCCAGGGTCACCCGGCGCAGCCAGCCGAGACCCTCGGCCTCGACCTCGACCCGGGTGGTGGCCCAGTCCGGCGTGGTGGCCAGCTGGTAGCGGGCGGTCCACGGGATCGGGTCCACGGCGAGCAGAGTGCCCCGGGCCGCCAACCCGTGGCCGTCGTCGAGCAGGACCTGCTCGCTGCCGGCGGTGTCAGTCCGGGACCAGAAGATTGACTTCGGCATGGTCGGCATGAGCCGGACGTTACGCGACCTGCTCGCTATCGGCAGCGCATGCGCGAACGCCGCCGCGAAGCCTGGGCTTCACGACGGCGTTCGGTGGATCAATCAGTGGGTGCGTGCTGCCGGTCGCCCGCCGAAACCGCGCCGATCGTCACGCGGGCGGTCCTCGCGGGGCCGGTCGTCGCGGGGCCGGTCATCCCGGACCCGGCTCTCCGGGCGGAACCCACCCCGAGCGTCCCGGTCGCCGAAGCGCCGCTCGCCGGTCGGTCGGTCGCCCCGACCGTCGCGGTCACCGAACTGCGGCCGGTCACCGAACCGACGCTCGCCCTGCGGCCGGTCGCCGTATCCGCGAGTGTCCCGATCGGCGTAACGCCGCTCGCCCTGCGGCCGGTCGCCGTAGCTCCGGTCGCCCTGCGGGCGGTCGCTGTGCTGCCGGTCGCCGAAGCGCCGTTCGCCCTGCGGCCGGTCGCCGTAGCTCCGTTCGCCCTGCGGGCGGTCGCCGAAGCGGCGCTCGCCGGTGGGCCGGTCGCCGAAGCGCCGGTCGCCCTGCGGGCGGTCGCCGAAGCGGCGCTCGCTGGTGGGCCGGTCGCCGAAGCGCCGGTCGCCCTGCGGCCGGTCGCCGAAGCGCCGGTCGCCTCCCGTGCGGTCACCGAACCGGCGCGGGCCGCCGGAGCGGTCGCCGTAGCCCCGGGGCTCGGCCTCGACGCGGACCGGGACGCCACTGGGCTCGCGGGCGCCGACCAGCTCGGCCAACGCCGCGTCCCCGACCCGGACCCGGGTCTCGGCCGGCGCGACGCCGGCCTTCTCCATCATCGCCAGGGTGGTACGGCGCTGCTTGGGCAGCACCAGCGTGGCGACCGCGCCCGACTCACCGGCTCGGGCGGTACGCCCCGCGCGGTGCAGGTAGTCCTTGGGATCCTTCGGCGGGTCGACGTGCAGCACCAGGGTGACCCCGTCGACGTGGATGCCTCGCGCCGCCACGTCCGTGGCGACCAGCACGTTCATCCGGCCCTCACGGAACTCGGCGAGCGTCTTGGTGCGCATCCGCTGGGTCTTGCCGCCGTGCAGCCCACCGGCGCGTACGCCGACGGCCGCGAGCTGCTCGACCAGCCGGTCCACCCCGAGCTGGGTACGGGCGAACACCATGGTCCGGCCATCCCGGGCGGCGATCGAGGCCGCCACCGGGAACTTCTCGTGCGGCGGGATCAACAGCATGTGGTGGTCCATGGTGGACACCGAGGCGGTGGACGGCGCCGTGGAGTGGGTGACCGGGTCGGTCATGAACCGCTTGACCAACGCGTCGACGTCACCGTCCAGGGTGGCCGAGAAGAGCAGCCGCTGACCGTTCGCGGGCGTCTTCGCCAGCAGATCGGTCACCTCGGGCAGGAAGCCCATGTCGGCCATCTGGTCGGCCTCGTCGAGCACCGTGACCTCGACGTCGTCGAGCTGGCAGATGCCCCGCTCGATGAGGTCGCCGAGCCGGCCCGGGGTGGCCACGATGATCTCCACGCCGCGGCGCAGCGCGTCGATCTGACGGTCGTACGGAACGCCGCCGACGGCGGTCTTGAGGAAGATGCCGACGGACTTGCCCAGCGGCACCAGAGCGTCGTTGACCTGCATGGCCAGCTCGCGGGTGGGCACCAGGACCAGGGCGCGCGGACGCATCGGCCGGGCCCGGTTGCGGGTGGCCAGCCGGGCGATCATCGGCAGCCCGAAGGCGAGCGTCTTGCCCGAACCGGTCTGCCCGCGGCCCAGCACGTCGCGGCCGGCGAGCGCGTCCGGAACGGTGGCCCGCTGGATCTCGAACGGGCTGGTGATGCCCTGCTGCGCCAGCGCGCGGACCAGCGGCTCGGGCAGGCCGAGAGCGGCGAAGCTGATCGATTCGGCGGTCTCGGTCGGCTCGGCCTGCGCGGTCGCTACCGGCGCGGTGCCGGCCGCGCTCGGGGTGTCGTCGAGCTGTTCCCGGACGGCGTCGGCCGCCGGGACTGAGTTGAAAACGGACGTAACGGTGCTGGGGTCAGCAGAGGTGGTCAACAAAAACCTTTCGAGCGGGGCGCATCTTCGCGATGGCCTGCCGCGGCTGTACCGCCGGATCGCCCGCAAGATCGCCCAGGGGCGCACACCACGCGCGCCGGGTCAGTGATCTCGGCCAGTGTACGGCGGTCTGGCGAAGCCGCCAGCCGGTTGGCCGACCGTAGTGGGCGGACTCACGATCGCTGGCACTCGCTGGCTCACCCCTTGAGCACGCTGCCCACCAGACCGTCCAGGGCGTCACCAGCCAGCAGGACGACCATGACACTGATCGCCACCAGCAGCCCCAGAGCGGCGGCCAGCACGATCATCACCCGGGTGTTACTGGACTGCTCGGCCGGCGTGTCGGACCAGCCCTGGGCCAGGATGTGCCCGGTCAGCGAGCCGGAGGTCTCCACCGCGTTGGCGGGGATCGCGACAGTGGTGAAGCCGGCGCCCTCGCCGTTGCCGTAGACGGTGCCGGCCAGGTCGGTGTGACTGTCGTGCCGCCCACCACGGACGCCGGCAGCGTCCCGTCCGGCGGAACCAGCCGGTGGGCCGCTCGGCGGCGCGGTCACCCGGGAGTTTCCGCTGTTGCCGGTCGACGAAGGGGCCCCGGCGGTGGACGGTGGCCAGCTCGGCAGCGCTGGTGCGGGCACCACCGGCGGCGCGGAGGCGGCTGCCCCGGCCCATCCGGCACCTGACGTCGGGCGGGTCGCCCCACCGGGGGCCGGCCACCCGGCCGGTGGTGCGGAGACCGAAGCGCTGGCCCGTACGCCGGGCGTGTCGGTCATCGCCGGCGGCGGCGGAAACGGCGGTGCCGGCATCGGGCCGGGCGGGGCCGGCGGTGCCGGCACCGGCGGACCGGGTGGCGGCAGCGGCGGGCTCGGGACGGGCGGCGTCGGCGGGCCGGGGATGGGCGGCACCGGCGAGGGCGGAGGGGTGGGCGGGCCGGGAACGGGCGGAACCGGACCGGGCGGCGGCGTGGGTCGAGGATTCGGCGTCGGCACCGGACCGGGCGGGTACGGACCCGGGGCCGGCGCGGGCTCCGGTTCCGGTGGCGACGGCTCGGTCGGCCCGGGGCCGGGTGGCGTGGGGTCGGGCTCCGGCTCCGGCTCCGGCGTCGACGGCGTCGGGGGCGGGGCCGGCTCGGCACCAACCGGCGCGGCTCGATAGACGGCGGGCGCGCTCTCGCGACGGTCCGGTGTGCCCAGGGCGCTGGCAGTGCCCCGGCTGCTGCTCGGAACCGTGGCGCTGGCCCGGGCCGGCGCGGAGGAGTCGCTTCGCTGGCCCGGCAACGACACGTCGGCTGGGCTGGCCGAGCCGGTCGCACGGTAGGTGGTCGCGGTGACCGGAGCGCTGGCCGGCAGGTCACTGCGGAGAGCACCGGCGGTCACGACGCTGGCACGTGCGCGTACCGGTGCGGCTGCCGAGCTCTCGCGCTCGTCGCCGCCGGCGGATGCGTCGTCATCGGCCTCGGTCGAGACGTCCGCGACGGCCGCTGCCGTGCCACTGCCGACCGGGCCGCTGACAGCCGGGGCGGCGTCGCTGTCAGCGGAGCCGGCGTCGCTGTCAGCGGAGCTGGCGTCCGCCGAGCTGCTGTCGCTGCCTGTCGAGCTGGTGGCGGCCGGGCTGGCATCGCTGGCGGCCACCGGGTCGGCGGTGTCCGGCCCTGGTGGGCCGGCCTGGTCGACCACGGGGTCGACAGTCTCCGCCGGATCTCTCTGCTCGGCCATTTCCGCCCTCCGCGCCATGCTCGCACCCGGACCCGTGACGTCGAGTCGGATGTGCCTGGTTGTCACGGTGCCACAGATCTTCCCGAGCGGACAGCCGGAGCCGGTCGTGGCGGATCAGCCCGTGGCGCTGGGGCTGCTCGTCGCGCTGCCACTGCCCGTCGCGCTCGTGCTGGCCTTCGGCGTGGTCGTCGGAGACGCGCTGATCGGCGCGTTGGTCGGTGCCGAGGGCGCTGTCGTCGGAGTGTTGCTCGGGGTGTTCGACGGCTTCGGCGTGGCGTTGCCGGTCGGGGTGGGCGTCGGGGTGGTCGTCAGCGTGGGCGTCGGCGTGGGCGTCGGCTTGGTGGTCTTCGTGGGCGACGGTGTCGGCGTCGGCTTGGTGGTCTTCGTGGGCGACGGCGTCGGCGTCGGCTTGGTGGTCTTCGTGGGCGACGGCGTCGGCTTCGGGGGCGAGACGGGCGGCGTCGGATTGGTCACGACCGGGGGTGCCGGCACCGCTCCGATCACCCGGGTGGCGGCGTACAGCCGGGACCAGCGGACGACCGAGATCTTGACGACGTCCCCAGTGGTGGGCGCCTGCACCATCTTGCCGTTGCCGATGTACATGCCGACGTGGTGGATCGTCGTCCAGCTGCTGCCCGAGGCGAAGAAGAGCAGGTCGCCCGGGAGCAGCGCGCTCTGCGGGACGGTGCGGCCCCGGGTCGCGGCGTACTGGTCGCGGGAGACCCGGGGCAGGTCGAAGTAGTCGGCGCCGGGGGACCGGTACGCCGCCCACATCAGGCCGGAGCAGTCGAACTGGTTCGGCCCCTCCTCGGACCACTTGTACGGGTCGCCGAGCTGGGCGAGCGCGTACCGGACCGCGGCCAGTGCCCGGGGGTGCGCCGCCATGCCGCTGATGCTCTGGTTGGAGACGTAGCCGGCGCCGATCTGCTGCTCGGCGGCTTCCTGCTGACGTTCGATCTCGATCAGCGCGGCGGCGTTGTCCCGGCGCAGCTTGAGCAGGCTCGCCTCGGCGGTGCGGAGCGCCGTCTCACCGGCGGTGAACTCCGCCTCGGCGGCGACGAGCAGTTCCTTGGCCTGGCTGTGCTTCTGGTACGCGGCCTGCTCGCCGGTGCGGGCCCGGGACAGCTCCCCGGCCACGCCGGTGGTGCCGCCGTCGACCTTCTCGCCACGGGTGATGGCTTGGAGGCGGCTGAGCCCACGGATGTCCTGGGCGAAGTCGCCCGGCGGCAGCGCGGCGGCGGCCTTGACGGCCTCGGCGGCGGCGGTGTCGGCCGTCTGCTGGGCCCGGAGCAGGGCGTCCTGTGCGGTCGCCAGCGCCTTGCCGGCCGCGTCGAGCTGCGCCTGCGCGTCGACGCGTCTCTGCCGCTTCACCAGCAAATCCTCGCCGAGCGCGCCGACCTGGACCTCACCGGCGGAGATCGCGGTGGCCAGTGGGCCGTTGCCGATGTTGACCACCGGCGGGGCGGGCACGCCAGCGACCGGCGCGCCGCCGGGCAACTGAAGCGAGCCGGTGACCGCCGGGCGCGAGCCGGTGTCCGGCGCGGTGGTCGGCACGCCGGGCTCCGCGTACGCGGGGGTGGCCAGCACGGCCGCGGCGATCGCGCCGAGCAGGGCGGCCCAGAGCTTCGGACGCAGGACCGGCGAGATCACCGGGCTCCGTCGTCGCTGCCGTCGCCCGCGCCCGCTGTAGACCATGCCGCTCCCCGTCCAACCGCTCGTCGCCGCGCTCGGTGGGCGCGACCGCCGGGACGGTACCAGTGTGTGTGTTCCGCCCCACCTTGTTACTACCGCACCGCGCCACTCATGTCGATGCGTTGCCGGGTTACGGGAGGCTGAGAGTCTGGTGAAGTGGGTCGCTGCCGGCGACCGTGCCGCCGGGCCCGTCGGCACCGCGACGTACGCTCGATCCGGACCGCAGGTGGAAGGGACGTGCCATGGACGCCGGACTCAAGCGTGAGCTCGAAGCGAAGGTGTACGCCGGTGAGCGGCTGACCCGGGAGGACGGGGTCGCCCTCTACGAGAGTGACGACCTGACCTGGCTGGGGCGGCTGGCGCACCACAAGCGCACCGAGCTGAACGGCGAACGGGTGATGTTCAACGTCAACCGGCACCTCAACCTGACCAACGTCTGTTCGGCGTCCTGCGCGTACTGCTCGTTCCAGCGCAAGCCGGGCGAGAAGGACGCGTACACGATGCGCATCGACGAGGCGGTCCGCAAGGCCAAGGAGATGGAGGACGAGCAGCTCACCGAGCTGCACATCGTCAATGGCCTGCACCCCACGCTGCCCTGGCGTTACTACCCGAAGGTGCTGCGCGAGCTGAAGGCGGCGCTGCCGAACGTGAAGCTCAAGTGCTTCACCGCGACCGAGGTGCAGTGGTTCGAGAAAATCAGCGGCCTGAGCGCCGACGAGATCCTCGATGAGCTGATGGACGCCGGCCTGGAGTCGCTGACCGGTGGTGGCGCGGAGATCTTCGACTGGGAGGTCCGGCAGCACATCGTCGACCACGCCTGCCACTGGGAAGACTGGTCGCGCATCCACGCCCTGGCCCACAGCAAGGGCATGAAGACCCCGGCGACGATGCTGTACGGCCACATCGAGGAGCCCCGGCACCGCGTCGACCACGTGCTGCGGCTGCGCGAGTTGCAGGACGAGACCGGTGGCTTCGCGGTCTTCATCCCGCTGCGCTACCAGCACGATTTCGTCGACTCGGCGGACGGCAAGATCCGTAACCGGATCCAGGCGCGTACCACGATGGCCTCGCCGGCCGAGTCGCTGAAGACGTTCGCCGTCTCGCGGCTGCTCTTCGACAACGTGCCGCACCTGAAGAACTTCTGGGTGATGCACGGGCTGTCGGTGGCTCAGCTCTCGCTGAACTTCGGCGTGGACGACCTGGACGGCTCCGTCGTCGAATACAAGATCACCCACGACGCCGACTCGTACGGCACCCCGAACACCATGCACCGGGACGACCTGCTGCACCTGATCTGGGACGCCGGCTTCCAGCCCGTCGAGCGGGACACCCGCTACAACGTGGTCCGGGAGTACGACAAGGCCCCGTCGCTGGCCGAGCGGCGCGCCGAGCCGCAGCAGGTCTGGGCCTGAGCCACCACGTACCCTCGCAGTCGATGACCGAGCAACGAGGACCTGAGCAGCAGGGTGGGTTTCCCCGCCGGGACGTCGAGGGCCGCATCCGTACCCTGGGCGATCTGCTCGGGGTGTGCCTGGCCGGCCTGGTCATCGGCGTGCTCGCGTTGGTGCTGTTCGACTGGGCGTTCGCCTCGATCGGCGCCGGCGACTTCGGGCACACCAACGGTTGGCTGGCGGTGATCCTGCCTGCCTGGCTGTTCTGGGACGACTTCCGGGCCTGGGAGTTCGGCGCGGCCCGGGTGGTGGCGGCGGTGGTCGCCGCCGCCGTCGGGGTGTTCGCCGGTCTGCTGATCGCCGGTCTGGGCGCGGGGTTGCCGCCGCTGCTCTCCGGCGCGTTGGCGGCGGGGGCGTTCACAGTTGCGTACGCGGCCCTCTGGTTCCCGGGTGTCCGCTGGCTGGCCCGCCGGACCGGCTGACCACGACCGCCCGTCGGGCGGCTCGACCCTTCCGCCGGCACTGGCGGGCGACGGAGAGAACGGAGTGGTGCAGGTGAGCGCCGCGCTCAAGTACACGCTGGGCCGGATCGGGCTGTTCGTCGCCGTGCTGGCCGGCCTCTGGCTGGTCGACATGAACGTGTTCCTGAAGCTGATGCTGGCGTTGGTGTTCTCCGCCGCGCTCTCCTTCTTCCTGCTGCGCGGTTGGCGGGACGAGATGGCCGGGGAGATCGCCGAAGCTGCCGAGCGCCGCCGTACCGAGAAGGAACGCCTCCGCTCCGCCCTGGCCGGCGAAGACCAAACCCCCACCCCCACCGACCCCCCCACCCAGACCCCCGACTCCCAGCGTTGACCATGAAGTTATTGCCACGACACGCCGAGTGGTCGGGGCGATAACTTCATGATCAACCGCGTGGGGCGGGCTCCGGGTGGCTGGTGGCTGGGGTTACCAGTTGGTGGAGCCGGGGACCTTGGGCCAGGGCTTTGAGATGGGCTTGATCAGGTACGCGATGCCGCCGGAGCCACCGGAGACGCCACCGCTGGCGTTGGTGCGCTTGGTGCGCAGCCAGATCTGCTCGAACTGCGCACGCTTGTAGACGTTGCGCACCACGTCGTTGCTGGACGAGGCCGGGTCGTTGACGATCACGTCGCCGTCGGCGGTGAAGCCGACCACCACGAACAGGTGCCCGGAGGTGCCGTAGTTCGCCCCGTCCAGCTCGCTGGCGAGGAAGGACTGGCTGGTCACGACGGGGATGCCGGCGGCGATGAAACGCTCCAGCTCGTCCAGCGAGTGCAGCCGGGTCACCCGGCCCTCCAGCCCGGGGAAGCTGGCCGCGTACGCGGTGTTGAACGGCCAGTTGCCCGCGCCGTCGTACGCGTAGTCGTAGGTCATCCGCGCGGCGTGGTTGACCGTCGGGTCGGGGTAGGTCGGGTCCACCCAGGAGGTGTCGGCCGCCGACGGTTTGCGTCCCCAGTACTCGACCACCATCTCTGTCGAGGTGGGTGAGCACCACGCCTCGCCGCCGCCGTCGTACTCCGGGTAGTGCCCGGAGTGCACGTTCTGCGAGTAGCGCGGCACCGGCAGTTCCCGGCCCCAGGCGATGTGCCCGGCGCTCGGCGGCACCGTGAACCGGTCCGGCACCGTGGAGCTCATCGCGCCCAACATCCGGACCACCGGGGCGGCGCTCTGCCCGGGTGCGCGGTAGAGGGTCAGCTTGAGCTGGTACGACCGCAGCAGTACCCCTGCGGTGGCGTCGTCGATGCTGAAGGTGTCGGTCCAGATCGTCGACCAGGGGTCGCCCTGCCGGTTGACGCTGGTCCGCTTGATGTCGGTGTCGCCGGACGCCCAGCGACCCAGGACGTACCACGGGGTCTGGTCGCCGCTGGTGTAGCTGCCCTGCATCTCGACCTGGATCCAGGTGCCGGCGGGGGTCTCCGCGTTCCAGGAGGCGATCAGCTCGGTGGCGTCGAATCCGACCCGGGTCACCGGCGAGGTCCAGGTGCCGTACTCCCAGGTGCGGGTGGCGCCGGTGTGCGGGTCCGCGTACTCGATGGTGCCGGCCGGCCGGGCCAGGGTGACGCCCGCTCGGGCGCCGGGCACGACGCGGGTTCCGGCCCGGCTGCCGCGGTGCCAGTCGGCGGGCCCGGACCAGTCCTGGTAGGTGATCTGCTCGTCGTGGGCGGGGGCGGGCGGGTGGGCCGCCAGCGCGGGCGCGGCGCTGGTGAGCAGGGTGAGCGTGGTGACGCCGGCGAGGGCGGCCGCGCGCAGGCGGGATCTGGCCATGGGTGCTCCGCGGTGTCGAGGGGGCATCGTCGCTGGTCAGTTTTCCGCTTGGAGGGAAGTTTCGCCAGATGTTGATAGGTGGAAAATCATTGCCGCCATGATGATCCGCCTGGGATGGCCAACGCAGCGATCAATGTTGATATGACCATGTGACAGGTGGTGAAGTGTCCTTCACCGAGCGGGATCTCCCGCCCATCGAGGAGGTAGTCCATGGCCCTCCGCACGCCCATCCCCCTCCGCCGTGTCCTGGTGCTCGCTGTCGTCACCGGGCTGGGCATCGTCACCGTCGCCGCCGGTCCGGTCGCCGCCCGACCGGCACCGGACCGCACCGCTGAGCAGGCCGCCGCCGGCTACCGGGTGCTCGGGCCCCGGACCCTCGCCGACCGCAACGCGGTGGCCCGCACCGGAGCCGCCATCGACTACTCCGAACACGGCGTGCTGCACATCTCGGCCACCGCGAGCGAGGCCGCCGCGATCGGCAAGCTCGGCTTCCGGCTGGAACCGCTCGCCCCGCCACCCAACGCCGAGCGCGGTGCCGGCGACTTCGGCACCCAGGCCTTCCCGCCGGCCGACTCGAACTACCACGACTACGCGGAACTGACCGCCGTCGTGAACCAGGTGGTCGCCGACCACCCGGCGATCGCCCGCAAGATCAGCATCGGTTCGTCGTACGAGGGCCGCGACCTGATGGCCGTGAAGATCTCCGACAACGTCGGCACCGACGAGAACGAGCCGGAGATCCTGTTCAACTCCCAGCAGCACGCCCGTGAGCACCTGACCGTCGAGATGGCGATCTACCTGCTCAACCTCTTCACCGACAGCTACGGCAGCGACTCCCGGATCACCAACATCGTCAACGGCCGGGAGCTCTGGATCGTGCCGACGGTCAACCCGGACGGCAGCGAGTACGACATCGCCACCGGGTCGTACCGGTCCTGGCGCAAGAACCGGCAGCCCAACAGCGGCTCGTCCAACGTCGGCACCGACCTGAACCGCAACTGGTCCTACAACTGGGGATGCTGCGGCGGCTCGTCCGGCAGCACCTCGTCGGAGACCTACCGGGGCCCGTCGGCGTTCTCCGCGCCCGAGACGCAGGCGCTGCGCAACTTCGTCAACGGCCGGGTGGTCGGCGGGGTGCAGCAGATCAAGGCCAACATCGACTTCCACACGTACTCGCAGTTGGTGCTCTGGCCGTACGGCTACACCACAGCGAACACCGCGACCGGGATGAACGCCGACCAGTACAACACCTTCGCCACCATCGGTCAGCAGATGGCGGCCACCAACGGCTACACCCCGGAACAGTCCAGCGACCTCTACATCACCGACGGAGACAGCCTCGACTGGATGTGGGCCACCCACAACATCTGGGCGTACACGTTCGAGATGTACCCGGGCTCGTCCGGTGGCGGCGGTTTCTACCCGCCGGACGAGGTGATCCCGGCGCAGACCTCGCGCAACCGGGAGGCGGTGCTGATCCTCAGCGAGTACGCCGACTGCCCGTACCGGGCCATCGGCAAGCAGGCGCAGTACTGCGGCGGCGGTGGCGGCACCACGGTCTGGTCGGACACCTTCGAGACCGCCACCGGCTGGACCATCAACCCGGCCGGCACCGACACCGCCACCCTCGGCGCGTTCGAGCGGGGCGCCGCCCAGGCGACCACGTCCTCCGGAGCCAAGCAGCTCACCCCGTACGCCGGGTCCAACGACCTGGTCACCGGCCGGCTGGCCGGCTCGGCGGCCGGTGACTACGACGTCGACGGCGGCGTGACCAGCGCCCGGTCCCCGGCGGTGACCCTGCCGTCGTCCGGCACGTTGACCCTCTCGCTCGCCTGGTACCTGGCTCACGGCTCGAACGCCTCGTCGGCGGACTACCTGCGGGTGAGCGTGGTGCACAACGGCGGCACCACAGCGCTGCTCACCCAGGCCGGCGCGGCCAGCAACCGTAACGGGAGCTGGGCGGTCGCCAACCTCAACCTGACCCCGTACGCCGGCCAGTCGGTCCGCGTGCTCGTCGAGGCGGCGGACGCGTCCGGAGCCAGCCTGGTCGAGGCGGCTGTGGACAACGTCACCATCACGTCCTCCTGATCGGGTGGGGCCCCGTCCCGCCCCGGCGGGGCCCCACCACCCGCTCCCGAGCCTCCAGATACGGGACATATCCCTACGGTGCCCCGGTCCGGTCGATCGTCCAGCGCCGATCGATCCTTGATCGATCCGGCACCTCGTGGCGGTGCGCTACCGTCTTAGCGACCAGTCCGCAGCGAAGCCGGTGCGAAACCCGGCGCTGTCCCGCAACTGTGATGCCCCACCGGCCGGTGGGGACGAGCCAGGTCGCCTACGGATCGGTCGCGATACGCGCTCTCGAGGAAGGGCGCCTCGTGGGCGGGCGTACGAAAGTCCCTGTCGGCGAAGCACCACACTCCTCGACCGACAGGAGGCCCCCATGTTCAGACGTACCCCTCGGCTCTTCGCGGCGACCCTCGCGGTCACCGCGCTCGCTCTCGGCGCCTGCGCCGATAAGGCCGACGACCAGCCGAACGCCGGCACCGCGGCCGCCGCCTACCCGGTCACCGTCGGCGCGCTCACCCTCGACAAGCGCCCCGAGAAGATCGTCGTGCTGTCGCCCACCGCCACCGAGATGCTCTTCGCGATCGGTGCCGGCCCGCAGGTGACCGCCGTCGACGACCAGTCGAACTACCCGGCCGACGTGCCCAAGACCGACCTCTCCGCCTTCCAGCCGAACGCCGAGGCGATCGCCGGTAAGAACCCCGATCTCGTGGTGCTCTCCGACGACCGCAACAAGATCGTCGAACAGCTCGGCAAGCTGAAGATTCCGGTGTACCAGACCCCGGCGGCGACCACGCTCGACGACTCGTACCGGCAGATCACCGAACTGGGCACGCTGACCGGACACGCCGACCAGGCCACCGACGTCACCACCCGGATGAAGGACGACATCGCCAAGCTGGTCAAGGACCTGCCGCAGCGCGCCGAGAAGCTCACCTACTTCCACGAGCTGGGCCCGGAGCTGTACAGCGCCACCAGCAAGACCTTCATCGGCTCGCTCTACAGCCAGGCCGGCCTGACCAACATCGCCGACCCGGCGGACGCGGACGGCAAGAACTTCGGCTACCCGCAGCTGTCCCAGGAGTTCATCGTCAAGGCCGACCCGGACTTCGTCTTCCTGGCCGACGCCAAGTGCTGCCAGCAGAGCGCCGACACGGTCAAGGCGCGCAGTGGCTGGGCCGGCCTCACCGCCGTGAAGAACAACCAGGTCGTCGCCCTGGACGACGACGTCGCCTCCCGCTGGGGCCCACGGGTCGTGGACCTGCTCCGGGTCATCATCGACGCGGTCGCCAAGGTGCCCGCGTGACAGTCGTCCGTCGGTGACCGGGCCGCGACAGGTGTCCGATCCGGCACCAACCGGCCGGCCGGCCGAGCCGCCGCCGTCGTCTGAGCGGGCCGCGCCTCCTGCCGAGGCCCGGCCCGCCGGGCTACCCGCCACAGTCCGGCCCGCCGGGCAACCTGCCGTGGCTCCGTCTACCAGGTTGCCGTCCACGGCGCGGCCCGCCGGGCTGTCGTCCGGGGCCCGGCCGGCCGGGCTGCGCAAGCGGTGGTTGGTCGCGGGGTTGGTCGCGGTGCTCGTCGCGCTCGTCGTCGGGGTGTCGCTCGGCCCGGTGAGCCTGCCCCCGGGCAGCGTCGCCGCCGAGCTGCTCAACCTGTTTCCCGGGGTGCACCTCGACAGCGGGCTGACCGAGCGCGAGATCGCGATCGTCACCGAGCTGCGCCTGCCCCGGGTGGTGCTGGGCCTGCTCGTCGGCGGTCTGCTCGCCCTCGCCGGTGGTTGCTACCAGGGCGTGTTTCGCAACCCGTTGGCCGACCCGTACCTGCTCGGTGTGGCCGCCGGCGCCGGCCTAGCGGTCACCGCGGCGATCGCCCTCGGCGGCGCCGGCCGGCAGGGCACGCTCTCCGGGTTGCCGATGACCATTCCGTTGGCCGCGTTCGCCGGTTCGCTGCTCGCCGTCACGATGACCTACGTGCTCGGCGCGGCCGGTGGGCGACGCGGGTCACCGGCCATGCTGATCCTGGCCGGCGTGGCGGTCTCCGCGTTCCTCTCCGCCGGGCAGACGTACCTCCTGCAACGACACGCCGACAGCATCCAGCCGGTCTACTCCTGGTTGCTCGGCCGGCTGGCCACCGCCGGTTGGCACGACGTGCTGCTGGTGCTTCCGTACGCCGCGCTGACCACCGTCGTGGTGCTGCTGCACCGCCGCGAGCTGGACGTCCTCGCGGTCGGAGACGACGAGGCGAGAAGTCTGGGCCTGCACCCGCAGCGCACCCGCTACCTGCTGATCGCCGCCGCCTCGCTGGGCACCGCGGCGGCGGTCTCCGCGACCGGGCTGATCGGCTTCGTCGGCATCATCGTGCCGCACACCGTCCGGCTGCTCGCCGGGTCCAGCTACCGGGTGATCCTGCCGATGTCGCTGCTCTTCGGCGGCGCGTTCCTGGCGCTGACCGACGTGGTGGCCCGCACCGTCGCCGCTCCGTCCGAGCTGCCGATCGGCGTGGTGACCGCCCTGCTGGGTGGCCCGTTCTTCGTCCTCGTGCTGCGGACCGCCCGGCGAGTGCTCACGTGAGCCGTGAATCCACCCCCGGTGCGCCGGCCGTCGAGGTGCGCGGGCTGCATGTGGCCCTCGGCGGCACGCCGATCCTGACCGGCGTCGACCTCACCGTCGCCGTGGGCGAGTGGGTCACCGTGATCGGCCCGAACGGCGCCGGCAAATCTACATTGTTGCGCGCCGTCGGCGGCCTGCTGCCCGCGCCGAAGGCGATCACTCTCTTCGGTACGCCGAGTGCCGCGCTACGCCGTCGGGACCGCGCCCGGATAGTGGCCACGGTGGCACAGTCCCCGGTGGTGCCGCCCGGCATGTCGGTGCTGGACTACGTGCTGCTCGGCCGCACCCCGTACATCCCGACCCTGGGTCGGGAGTCGACCGCCGACGTCGACGCCGTGCACGAGGTGCTGGGGCAGTTGGACCTCACCGGCTTCCACCGTCGCGAACTGGCCACCCTCTCCGGCGGTGAACGGCAGCGGGTGTTCCTCGCCCGCGCGCTCGCCCAGGGCGCGACGCTGCTGCTGCTCGACGAGCCGACCAGCGCGCTCGACATCGGCCACCAGCAGGACGTGCTCGAAGTCGTCGACCAGTTGCGCCGCGAGCACGGCCTGACCGTCCTGGCCACGATGCACGACCTTTCCCTGGCCGGCGAGTACGCCGACCGGATGGTGATGCTCGCCGCCGGTCAGGTGGTGGCCGCCGGGACTCCGCCCGAGGTGCTGACCGAGGAGCTGCTCGCGACCCACTACCGGGCCAGCGTCCGGGTGGTCCCCGGCGCCCACGGCCCCCTCGTGGTCCCGGTCCGCCCCACCCGCCCCTGAGCCCGAGTGACGCTGGGTCAGGGGCCCAGGTCGATGACGGAGAAGAGGGCACCCTGGGGGTCGCGGAGGGCGGCGAAGCGGCCCGCCGGGATGTCGCGGGGCGGGACCAGGATCGTTCCGCCCAGTTCGGAGGCGCGGGCCGCGGCGGCGTCCGCGTCGGCCACCGCGAAGTACACCGTCCAGTACGCGGGCAGGTCGGCCGGGAAGTCGGCGGCCAGCGGCGGCATCATCCCGGCGACGATCTGCGTCCCGAGCCGCCACCCGGTGTACGTCATGGCGCCCACCGCCTGGTCGTCGGGCTGCCAGCCGAACACCAGCTCGTAGAAGACCTTCGCGCCCTCGGGATCGGGGGTGACCAGCTCGTTCCAGCTCATCGCGCCCGGCACGTTGAACACCTCGGCACCGGCCATGGCCAGCGGCTGCCAGACGCTGAACGTGGCGCCGGCCGGGTCGGCGAAGACCGCCATCCAGCCCCTGTCGAAGACCTCGAACGGGGGTACGACGACCTGCCCGCCGGCCCGTTCGACCCGGCCGGCGACCAGCTCGGCGTCGTCGGTGGCGAGGTACGTCGACCAGATCGGAATCTGGTCCGGTATCGCGGGCGGGCCGGCGCCGGCCACCGGCTTGCCGTCGAGCAGGAAGACCGTGTAGCCGCCCGCCTCGGGCTCCGGGGTGACCTGGCCGGTCCACCCGAACAGCTCCGGGTAGAAACGCCGCGCGTCGGTCAGGTCCGGGGTGGCCAGGTCGGCCCAGCAGGGCGTACCCGGCGGGACGGTGCTCACGTCAAGACCCCTCTCGGCCGGGGCGGCCACGGCGACCCCCTGCCGGAATCCTGGCACCGTCCCGCCGCGGCTTGGGGCGGAAACGGACGAATCGTCAGCTGAACCGGCGACCCTCGTCCCGCCGGTACGCCCAGCCGGCGAGCGCCGCGAGCAGCACCACCCAGACGCCGAGCATGATCATCGCCAGCGGGTCGACGCGGTAGTCGCCGACCGCCGACCACATCAGCTCGGCCGCGCCCCGGGTGGGCAGGAAAGGCGCGATCGTCTCGATGAACCCGGGTGCTTCACCCGGCGCGGAGAGCAGGCCGCCGCCGAACGCGAGCGGCAGGAAGACGACCTGCGCCACGACGATCGCCGCCTTGCTGGGCAGCGAGTAGCCGATCGCGAGGCCCATCAGCGTGAACGGCACCGAGATGACGGCCACGGTGCCGACGGTCAGCAGGAACGCCGCCGGGGTGATCTGGGCCGCGGTCAGCGTCGCGCCGATCACCACGACCGGGATCAGCGAGAGGTAGGTCAGCGCCAGGCCGGCCAGCACGCGGCCCGCGAACCGGGGCGCGGGTCCGGCCGGCAAGGTCCGGGTGTACGGGTTCCAGGGCTGGTCGCGGTCTTCGGCGACACCGACGCCGTACTGGAAGATGTTGGCGCTCATCACCGAGAAGGTGACCATCGACGCGGTGGCGAAGGTGGCGCCGGCCGAGTCCTCGCCGGCGAACGGCACCACGAAGAAGATCATGGCGGCGGCCGGGAAGAAGGCGCTGCCGACGACGGCCACGGGAATCCGGATGATCTCCAGGAGTTGGTAGCGGGCGTGGACCAGGGCGAGCTGCACGGTGGCCTCCTCAGACGGTGGTGGGTCGGCCGCCGGCAGCGGCAGCGGTGGCTCGGTCGGCGTCGGCGGGCGCGTCCCCGTTAGGCGCGTCGCCGCTGGTGATGGCGAGGAAGGCCTCCTCCAGCGAGGTGGGTCGTACCTCCAGGTCGGTGAAGGCCGTTCCGGCCGTGACCAGCGCGCGAACCAGTTCGTCGGCGTCGGTGGTGAGCAGGTGCAGCCGACCGTCGACCCGTTCGGTGCGCACCACCCCGGGCAGGTCGGGCAGGTGGTCGGCGACGAGGCTGACCCGGCGTACGCCAACGATGCCGCGCACCGCGTCCACTGTGTCGTCGGCGAGCACCCGGCCCTGCCCGATGACCACCACCCGGTGCGCGAGCGCCTCCACCTCCTCCAGGTAGTGGCTGCTCAACAGCACGGTGCCACCGTCGGCGTGGAAGGCCCGGATCGCTTCCCACAGGGTGTGCCGGGCGGCCACGTCCAGGCCCGTGGTCGGTTCGTCGAGCAGCACCAACCGGGGTCGGCCGACGAATGCCAACGCCACCGCCAGCCGGCGGCGTTGCCCGCCGGATAGCCCACCGGTCTGCCGTCGGGCGAGGTCGGCGAGGCCGAAGCGGTCGAGCAGCTCCGCCCGGGGCACCGGGTCGGGGTAGTGCGCGGCGACGAAGTCGACGACCTCGCCGATGCGCAGCGTGCCGGGCAGACCGGTTTCCTGCGGGGTGACCCCGATCTGCCGCCGGCTCGCCGGGTCGCGGGGGTCGCGACCGTTCAACTCGACCCGCCCGGAGCTGGGACGGCGCAGGCCCACCAGCAGGTTCATCAGGGTGCTCTTGCCGGCGCCGTTCGGCCCGAGCAGGCCGACCAGCTCACCGGCCCGGACCTCCAGGTCGACACGGTCGAGGGCGAGGACGTCGCCGTACCGGCGGCTGGCCTGTTCGGCGCGGGCGAGGGTCATGGCTGCTCCTTCGACGGGGTGGGGTCGAGCAGTGCGCGGATCGCTTCGGTGTACTCCTCGAACGCCAGCCGGCCTCGCCGGCTGAGCCCGACCAGGGTCGTCGGGGTGCGTCCACGGTGGGTCTTGCTGATCTCCACGTAGCCGGCGTCCTCGAGTCTGCGCAGGTGCACCGAGAGGTTGCCGGCGGTCATCGCGAGCAGCTCCTGTAGGCGGGGGAACGCGATCTTGTCGCCGACGTTGAGAGCGGAGAGGGTGGCGACCACCCGCAGCCGGGCCTGCGCGTGGATGACCGGATCCAGCTCGGTCACGACTGCTGTCGCTGTCGTTGTCGGCGCCGGGCGAGCGCGCCGGCCACCAGCATTCCGCCACCGCCGGCCACCGCCACGACGAGAGGGTGCCAGCCCGGCCCGGCGAACGCCCCGACCAGGTTGATCACGCTGATCCAGACGCCGAGGCGGAACAGGTCCTGGTCCAGCCAGACCGCCCCGCCGGCCATGTGCAGCGCGCCGGTCAGCCCGACGGCGGTCGCCGACCAGAGCAGCGCCGCCAGGTCGTGCGGCAGGTGTTCGGAGATCCGTCCGAGCCCCGCGTAGACGCTCACCGAACCGAGGGCCCAGGCGTACCCGTACCACTGCCCACGACGGGCGGAGTCGCCGGTCACCTGGCCGTAGGCCCGCACGCTGACCACCGCCTGGGTCGCTCCGGCGGCCGCGAGCAGTATGAAGAGGACGGTCAGCGGCAGCCAGCTCGGCAGGTGGACCAGCGCCCGCTCACCCGGGGGGAACCGCAGGAAGAACAGGCCGAAGCCGACCAGCCAGGCGACACCCCACGGCCAGTAGACCAGGCGGGCGTCGGGATCGAGCCGGCGTGCCGTCGCCGACCGCTGGTCCTGGATCAGCCGGAGCGCCGCCGCGGCGTCGGTGGGTGGTGAATCATCGTCGGGGTCCACGCAAACTACTTTACGGAACAAAGTCGAACCGGGTGACCCCGTCATCACCGACGGGACCACCCGAATGCGGCGAGCAGTGCCTATGGTGGTCAGTCGTGGCGACTGATCGGTCGCACAGGCCACAGGGGAGGGTTCGTGTCAAGCCCGAGCAATGAGTTGGAGGTCCAGCCGGAGGCTCTGACGGCGTTCGCCGCCGGGTCCAAGGATCGGGCGGCCCGTTTCCGCGAGCTGCACCGCGCCTTCGGCGACGGGCACGTGCCACGGCACGCCTTCGGGGTGATGCCGGCGTCCTTCAACCTCGCGGCGACGTACGCCGAGCAGTTCGAGGCGTGCCTGCAAGGGCTGGCCGACGGCGCCGAGATGATGGCGGACATCGCCGAGGGGCTCACCGACACCGCCGCCG
Organism: Micromonospora sp. NPDC051227; assembly: GCF_044455385.1. Lineage (NCBI taxonomy): Bacteria > Bacillati > Actinomycetota > Actinomycetes > Micromonosporales > Micromonosporaceae > Micromonospora > Micromonospora sp. NPDC051227. The sequence continues at coordinate 181,341 of NZ_JBITET010000003.1, read as the reverse complement.
CCTACAGCGGCACCGACGTGGCCAACACCGATCTCTTCGTGCCCGGCCGGCCGCCGGCTCCCGACGTCATCGCGCCCGGCCCCTGGTCGGGTGGCACCGGCGCTTCGAACGGTTCGGTGCCGGCGTGAGCACCGAGGCGTTGCAGCGCAACAAGACCTACTTCGAGCAGATCGTCTCGGGCACGCCCGAACCCTTCAAGCCGCTCTCCAACGCGGTGCTCTGGCCGTTCGAGCAGCTGCTGGAGCTGGTCGCCGGCGAACCGGACGACCTGATGCGGGCCGCGCAGCTCTGCCTGGACACCGGCGCGGCGGTACGGGACATCGCCGGTGACCAGATCGCCGACCGGGCCCGGTTGCGCGGCGCCTGGACAGGCGACGCCGCCGAGAGCTTCCATGCCTCGATGGAGTCGGTGGAGGCGGCGATCGAGGAGCTGGCCCAGGGGCTCGACGGCACCAAGGACGTGCTGGTCGAGGCCGCGAACGCGGCGGTGGACGCGTTCAATCTGCTGGTCGAGCTGATCCTCGAGTTCCTGCTCTGGTTCCTCACCGAGGTGATCATCGCGGCGGTGGCCGCGGCACTGAGCGCCGGCGTCTCGTTGGCAGCCACTGTGGTCCGGGTGCTGGCCCGGCTGGCCACCACCGTGGGTCGGATGGTGAAGATCGTCGCCCGGTTCGCCGAGGTGCTCACCCGCCTCGCCGCCCGGTTGGGCAAGGTGGCCGGGCAGCTCCGCAGGTACGCGGACACCGTCATGGAGCTCAAGCAGCGGAAGAAGCAGTACAAGCTGCTCAGCAAGGGCGGCTGGACGCCCGAGGGGCGTGCCTTCCAGGTCGAGAAGTTCAAGACTCTCTTTCCGGGCAAGTTCGTCATCAACCAGGTCTCGCCGGTCAACATCCCCGGTTTCGGCGGTGCCCTGCTGGACACCGGCGTGGGCCTGCACGACATCTCCGACGGGCAGAAGGACCGCAACTACCTGGTGGACGGCACGTACAGCGAAGACCTGGGCCCGTACACAGTGGGTGTGCAGAATGTCTTCGACTCCATCGTGAACTGAGAGGTAGCCATGACCTTCCCCGCCCTGGACCGAATCGAGGCGCTGGCTCGCAACCTGGACGGATGGCAGCGGCAACTCGCCGACCGGATGGCGGAGTTGGAGCAGACCAGCGCCGAGGGCGTGAGCGACTCCGGCCTGGTGCGGGTGACCGCCGCGGCCGACGGCAAGATCATTTCTACCGAGCTGAACGCGCGGGCGATGCGACTGGACTCCTACAGCCTGGCCGAGGAGTTCACCGCAGCCGCCAACCGGGCGCAGGAGGCCGCCGCGGCCCAGGTCCGGGAGCTGGTCGGTGAGGTCATCGGCGACCCAGGCGGCGATCCGCGCCGGTCCGCCGACCACGAGGGGCGCTGATGACGGCCGACGAGAGCCAGGCACGGTACGTCGACGGGATCACCCGACTGTTGCCGGCCGGGGAGCAGGTTCGCGCGGTGGCCCAGGTGCGAGCGGGCGGCGGGCTGACCCCGGCCCCGCCCCCGCAGCCATCGACGCCACCCGCCACGGGTGGGCCGGGCTTCCTGGGCGCCCTGCTCAACGTGCTGTCACCGAACGTCACCTTCGGTCGGGCGGACAACGCCGTCGACTGGCTCTTCTTCGGTGTCGGAGGTCGAGGCGAGGCAGGTTCCCAAGCGTCCGTGCTGCACCATGCCCTGACCGTGGCGACGAAGGGCACGGGCCTCCGGACCCTCGTGCTGGCGGTCACCGACCAGCGGCTGCTGCTCGGCGCGACAGCACCCGTCGGGCTGCTCTCCAACTCGGCGGCGGACGAACGGGCCCAGGCCGACATCGAACTGCTCGGGTCCGTCCCGCGCACGGCCGTCACCGCCCGGTTCGGCAGGTACCGGTTGAACTGGAAGCGGCTGCGGATCGACTTCGCCGACGGGTCGTGGCTGTCGTTCCACGTGCCGCTGGCCGACTCGGGCCGCCCGCTGCGGGAGATCGCGACCGCCCTGTCAGCCGGCTGACCCGTCGACGAGCGGTGCGGGCAGCGGCGCAACGTGCAGCACCGCCAGCCGGGACACCGCCCGGGTGAGCACCACGTACAGCCGGTGCAGCCCGCGCGGCTCGGCCGCGACGATCGCGGCCGGCTCGACCACCACCACATGGTCGTACTCAAGGCCCTTGACCAGCGTCGCCGGCACCACTGTGACCCGCGCCGCGGCCGCCACGTCATCGGCGGTCGCGGTCTGCACACCGGCCTCGGCCAGCGCCGCGCGCAGGCCCTCGACCGCGTCGTCCGCGGCGATCACCCCGACCGAGCCGTCGTGCGCGAGCGCCGCGCGCACCTCGGCCACCGTCGCCGAGGTCAGGTCGGTCACCTTACGCACGTCCAGGCCGCCGTCATGGCGCAGCGACTCGGCCGGCGGTACGTTCACCGCGAGCGCCGGGAGCAGCAGGTTCGCGAATGCGACGACTGCGGCGGGCACCCGGAAACCGACGGTCAACGGAACCACCACCGCGTTCGGCTTGCCCAGATGGGCGAGGGATTCCCTCCAGTCCGTCGCCGCCCACGGCGCGGTGCCCTGGGCGAGGTCACCGAGGAGCGTGACCGAGCCGTGCTCGCTGCGCCGGGCGATGGCCCGGCACTGCATCGGGGAGAGGTCCTGCGCCTCGTCCACCACCACGTGCCCGAACCCGGAGAGCCGTTCCAGCAGCCCGGTCGCCTCGTCGATCAGCACCGCGTCGGCAGCGGTCCAGCGGGTCGCCTTCGGCGTGCGGGCCGGCTTCGCCCAGGTCAGCTGCGCCTGCTCGGCGTCGCTGAGCAGGCCGTCCGCCGCGGCGGCGAGCCGGGTCGGGTCGGAGAACAGGCCGTGCACCAGCCCTTCCGGGGTGAGCGCCGGCCAGACCGCGTCCAGGAAGTCGAGCACCGGCCGGCAGCGGCCCATCCGGCGCAGCCAGGCATCGCTGGGCGACTCCGCGCGCCGCGCCTCGGCCTGCCGTTGCAGCAGGCTCACCACCCGCGCCTGGACACGATCCCGACCCGTGCCGTACGGCAGCCCCTCCCGTCGGGTCTCCTCGACGATCCGGTGCAACGGCTCCACCCCGATCCGCCAGCGGAACGAGCCGTCCGACACGGTGATCGAGTCGGTTGGGGTGCCGATCTGCCCCTGCACCGCGCGCCGCAGCACGCTCGCCATCCGTACGTCGTGTTTGAGCGCGGCCACCGCCGGCGCCTCGACCGCCCGAACCGCCACCCGGGAGATCAACTCCTCCACCGTGGCCTGCTCGACCTCGACCTCACCGAGCGCCGGCAGCACCGCCGCGATGTACGACAGGAACGCCCGGTTCGGCCCGACGATCAGCACACCCGCCCGCCGCAACCGCTCCCGGTGCAGATAGAGCAGGTACGCGGCCCGGTGCAGACCCACCGCCGTCTTCCCCGTACCCGGCGCGCCCTGCACACAGATCGAGTCAGCGAGGTCAGCCCGGACCAGTTCGTCCTGCTCCGGCTGGATCGTGGCGACGATGTCCCGCATCGGCCCGACGCGCGGACGCTCGATCTCGGCGGTGAGGATCCGACTGGTCGTACCGAGCTCTTCGCCCCGATCCAGCCGCTCATCCTCGAAGCTGGTCAGCACACCATTGCTGAACCCGAACCGCCGCCGAACCGCCACCCCCTGCGGATCCCGCACGCTGGCCCGGTAGAACGAGCGGGAGACCGGCGCCCGCCAGTCCAGTACCAACGGCTCGCCACGCTCATCGGTGACATGCCGCCGCCCCACGTGATACCGCCGACCGTGATGATCGCCGCTGGCGTCGGGCGCGGTCGGGTCGTTGGTGGGCCCGCTGGCTGTAAGCCTGTCGCTCGCGGTGCCGTTGCTCGTGGTGCCGTTGCTCGTGGTGCCGTTGTCCGTAGTCCCGTTGTCGGTGATCCTGCCCTCGACGGTCCCGTTGTTCGTGGTCCTGCTGTCGGTGGTGCTGTTGTTCGGGGCGTCGGCGAAGTCGAGGCGGCCGAAGAAGAGCGGAGTGGTCGGGTCGTCGGCCAGCTCGGCGACCCGGCGGGCCAGGGTACGGCCGAGCGTCTCGGCCGCGTACGCGTCGCCGGCCACCTGGTCACCGGTGGCGAAGAGAGACTCGGCCCGCTCCCGCATCCGACCCAGCGCCGCCCGCGAGGTGGTGAGGTGTGCGCGTTCGGCGGCCAGGTCCGCGTCGAGGTCGAGGTCGCTGTCGGTGTCGGTGTCGGTGTCGGTGTCGAGCTGGGTGTCGAGGTCAAGTGCGGGCATGCTGACGTCCCATCGTTCACATCTGCTGCGCGCTCGCGTGTCCGGGGGCGGATGGCCGGCCGCCCGGCGCGAAGACGTCCGTTCCGGTGCAGCTCACCTTGGCCGTCAAGCGGCCTGCCACCTTACGCTCCCCAACCCGACGCATCCAGCGAATTACCGACGCGACCACCCATCCGAGACGGCGTGTTGCCCGCCCGGGTGTCGCTGGGCGATCACGCCCCGCCTCGCGCCGTACTTTCTCATGCCGCGACCGCCGCGACGCCGGTGATCGACTCGGCTTTCAGGAAGTCGCGGTGTCTGGGCCGATGCGACGCCCCGGTTTCCAGGAAGCCGAGTCGATCACCGGGAGGCGCGGCTTGGTGCGGCAGGGACAGCAGGGTTGTCGCGGTGGCGGTCGCGGTGGCGGTGCCTGTCGCGGTGCCGGTGCCGGTCGCGGTGCCTGTCGCGGTGCCGGTGGCGGTCGCGGTCGCGGTCGGGGTGGCGGTGCCGGTCGCGATCGGGGTGCCGGTGCCGTTGAGGTTGAGGTCGCGGTCGCGGTGCCGGTCGCGGTGCCGGTCGCGGTGGCGGTCGCAAGGTGCGGTCGCGGGCGGAGTGGGCGTGGTGGGCGGCATCAGCAGCGCAGGTGGTAGAGGTTGCGCCGCGGGGTGCGCAGCGGGTCGAGCCAGCTGGGCGGGAGGAATTCAGGTCGACCGTCCGCCGCGAGACGGACCGTCCAGTCGCCGCGGTGGATGAAACGGTGGTGGTAGCCGCAGAGCAGCACCGCATTGCCCAGCGCCGTCACCCCACCGTCGGACCAGTGTCGGATGTGGTGACCGTCGCACCATCTCGGCGGTCGATCACAACCAGGGAAGGCGCAACCGCCGTCCCGCAGGACCAGCGCGCGCCGCAACGGGCCGGTGAAGAGCCGACGCTGCCGGCCGACGTCCAGGACCTGACTGTTGCCGTCCAGCACGACCGGCAGCACGCCCGCATCGCAGGCCAGGCGGCGGACCGCGCCGGGGGTGAGAGGCGTGCCGGTTTCCAGTGTTCCGGCGCGTACGCCGTTGACCAGTTCCTCCAGCGAAACGGTCACCACCAGCTGAGGACGGTCGCCGCCGTTGTCGGGCAGCTGACCGGTGCGTAGCGCCAGTCGGCAGATCTCACCCAACGCGTCGGCGCGGCGTTGACCAGGACTGCGGTCATCATGCTCACCGGCTGGGGCGCAGAGCGGATCGATCGCCTCGCGCAGCAGGCTCGCGGTTTCGGTGTCGAGGTTGCCGCTGAGGCGTACCTGGCCGTTTCGTTGCTCGGAGAGCGTGACGTGCCGGCGGGCCTCGGCCCGCTCGGTGGCCCGCTCCAGAGCCTTCAACTCGGCCTCGTCGGCCAACTCCGGGGCGACGTGCGCGAGGACGCGCTCCCCGAGCCGGCTCAGGCTTGTCGGATCGAAACGGTCGGCCCAGGCGACCAGTAGTTGGGTGGCCTTGTCCGCCACCTTGGGACCGGCTTCGACCGGGAGGGCGGCGATCGTCTCGGCCACCACCCGACCCTGCTCGACGGTCATGGCACCGCTGAGCAGCGCGTCGCGCACCGCTGGCGGGGCGGCGTCGATGGTGGCGGCGAGCTGGACCAGCTGGCGGGCGCTGCGACCCGAGAGCCGCAGCCGCTCCCGAAGCCAGACGGCAGTGGACGAGGCGCCCTGGGCCACCGCCACCCCGCGACCGTCCAACTCGCGGACCAGACCGAGCTGAACGGCGGCCAACCGCTGCGCCAACACCTGAGTCGCGTCGAGAGAAGCAAGCAAATCGTCATCGGAGAGCGCCCAGAGCGTGGTCTCGGCGCAGTCGTCAACTGCCCCGCCCACCTGCGCCAACACCTCCAACATAAAAGCAGAATAGAACTGGTGTACGACACTTTCTATTCGTCTTGATCAATTAGCGGAACTAACCTTCGTCGATCATCGTGAGCTGCCCGCTGCCCGCTGCCCGCTGCCCGCTGCCCGCTGCCCGCTGCCCGCTTGCCGCGCCGGCTTGCGCGGCCGCCGAAGCCGCCCGCGAAGCCGCGCTCGCCGCGTCGTGAAGCCGCGCCGGAAGCGGCGCTCGCCACGCCGGAAGCGGCGCTCGCCACGCCGGAAGCCGCGCTCGCCGCTGAGCCGCTCTGGCCGCCGCGCTGCCAAACCGCGCTGGCCGCCGCCAAGCCGCGCCGCCGCGCCGCGCCGCCGCGCTCGCCATTCAGGCCACCCAGCCAAGCCGTGCCCGCCGTCAAATTCGCCCGCTCGCTGCCGTCGGTAAAAGCAGTGGCCGACGCGCGGTGGCCTGAGCGGGACGCGGGGGTGATGGCAGGTTGGCGGGCCTGCCGGGATCATGGGCCTATGACCGAGGCCCGCTCCGATTCGCGCCGTATGACGATCAGCGACCCCCAGGTGATGCGGGCGATGGCCCATCCGGCCCGGATCGCGATCATGGAGTACCTGAACAGTCGCGAGAGTGGCGGGACTGCCACCGAGTGTGCCGAGATCGTCGGACTGTCGCCGAGCGCAACCAGTTACCACCTGCGGGCGCTGGCGAAGTTCGGCCTGGTCGAGCAGGCGCCGAGCCGGGGGGATGCGCGCGAGCGGCTGTGGCGTGTGCCGAGTGTGAGCGTGCTGGTCGAGGCGGGGCGTGATGCCGGGCCTGAGGCGCGTGCGGCCGAGCAGGCGCTGGTGGAGGCGCATGCGGTCCGGGCCATGGAGCGGACCCGGGACTGGTTGCGGCGCGCCGGGGACGAGCCGGCCGAGTGGTACGACACGGCCCTGTTCACCGACACGCTGTTGCTGCTCACCGCCGACGAGTTGGCCGAGTTGAACGAGGCGGTGCTGGCGCTGCTCCGGCCGTATCAGCCGCGGCGGCGGCAGGGTGACCCACCGCCGGGGGCGCGCACGGTTGCGGTGCAGTACCGGGCGGTCCCGCTGACATAGCCAGGCTTGCATGAATCAGTTGTGAAGGATTATTTTCGAAGTATGTCCTTCACAACTGACGAGTCGCGCTGGTCGGACGTCTGGCTCGCCGCCACCGCCCGAGGCACCACGATCTGTGGCGACTTCCTCGCCGCGACCGCGCTGGCGCTGGCGCTACAGGGGGCCGGTGCCGGCGGGCTGGCCGTGTCGGGGCTGCTGCTGGCCGCGACCCTGCCCCTGGTGGTACTCGCCCCACTCGCAGGCCGACTCGCCGACCGGACGGACAGCCGTACCCTGCTGGTGACCATCGGGTTCGGGCAGGCCGCAATCTGCGCGCTCCTCGCCGTCGTCGAGCACCCGGTCCTGGTGGTAGGGCTCGTCGCCCTGCTGGCCTGCGGGCTCGCGGTGACACAACCCTGCCTCGCCGCGTTGCTGCCGGCGATGGTCCGCCCGGCCGACCTGCCGCGAGCCAGCGCGATCAGCCAGACCGCCGTCTCGCTCGGTGCGCTCGGCGGCCCGGTGCTGGCCGGCCTGCTGGTGGGGCAGTTCGGCACCCGCGTACCGCTGCTTCTCGATGCCGCGACCTACCTGGCGCTCGTGGTCGCGGGCCTGCTGCTGCGGACCCGACGCGGCGGCCGGCCGCCCGCCACCGTGAGCAGCGAGGCCGCCCTGGGCAGCGAGGCCGCCGCCAGCCAAACCGCAGTGGGCAGCGAGGCCGCCGCCAGCCAAACCGCAGTGGGCAGCGAGGCCGCCGCCAGTCCGGCCGCCGCCGCGAACGGCTCGGCCGTCTCGGGCGGCGTGGCAACCCCCGGGGGTACGGAACTTGGCTGGCGGCTGCGCCGCGATCCGTTGATGCTCGTCATGGTGGTGAGCACTGCCGTGGTGATCGCGGCGATCGGCGGCATCAACGTGATCGAGGTCTTCTTCATCCGGGAGACGTTGGAGGGTTCGGCGACCACGTACGGCCTGGTCAGTGCCGCATGGATGGCCGGCATGCTGCCGGGGACCTGGCTCGCCGTACGACTTGCCAGGAATCTCGACGACGACGCCGGGTTGGTACGCGGGGTGCTGGCCACTCTGGCCGTGTGCAGCCTGATGGTGTTGCTCGCGTCGACGGTGCCGGCGGCAGGTGTGTTGGTGCCGCTCTGGCTGGTGGGTGGTGCGGCCAACGGTGGCGAGAACGTCTTCGCCAACCTGCTCACCGCTCGGCGGGCACCGGAGGCGATGCGTGCCCGGGCGTACGCCAGCTACGGCGCGGCGGTGCAGGGTGGCTCGATGGCGGGCTTTCTGCTCGGCGGGGCGTTGCTCGCGGTCGTCCCTCCTCGGCCGCTGATCGCCGGTGCCGGTGTGGTCGGATTGCTGGTGGTGCTGGTCTTCGTGCCGGTCGTGACCCGCGCGGTACGACGGTCGTCAAGTGCGGGCTTGGCCACTCCGGGCCGGCCCGCCGAGCCGGAGCCAGCCGCCGGGGATACGGTCGGGCCATGGCTGAGCGCATCGCACGCCCGCGGGTCGGGCACATCCAGTTCCTGAACTGCCTGCCGATCTACTGGGGTCTGATGCGCTCCGGTGCCCTGCTCGACGTCGACCTGCACAAGGACTCACCGGACCGGTTGAGCGCGGCGCTGGTCGCCGGTGACCTCGACATCGGCCCGATCACTCTGTTGGAGTATCTGAAGCACGCCGACGAGCTGCTGCTCCTGCCGGACCTGGCGGTGGGCAGCGACGGGCCGGTGCTCTCGGTCAACATGGTCTCCACCCGGCCGCTCGCCGAGTTGGACGGCGCCCGGGTGGCGCTCGGCTCGACCTCGCGGACCGGGGTCATGCTGGCTCAGCTGCTGCTCGCCGAGCAGTACAACGTGCGGCCCGAGTACTTCCGCTGCCCGCCGGATCTGACCCAGATGCTGCTGGAAGCTGACGCCGCCGTGCTGATCGGGGACGTGGCGCTGCGGGCGTACTACGAGGCACCGCAGAAGGGCCTCACGGTCACCGACCTCGGGCAGGCGTGGCGGGAGTGGACCGGGCTGCCGATGGTCTTCGCCGTCTGGGCGGTCCGCCGCGACTTCGCCGCCGCCCACCCGGGCCTGGTGAAGGAGGTGCACGAGGCCTTCCTGCGCTCGCGGGATCTCTGCCTGGCGGAGTTGGACCAGGTCGCCGAGGCGGCTGCCCGCTGGGAGACCTTCGACGCGGCGACGCTGGCCACGTACTTCCGGACCCTCGACTTCTCCCTTGGCGACCGGCAGGTCGCCGGGCTGCGCGAGTGGGCCCGACGGGCCGCGGCTATCGGCGAGGCCCCGGCGCTGCCGGAAGGCGGCCCGGAGTTCTTCGCCGGCTGACCGCCGCCGGGCCCGTCGGTGTGCCGGGCCCGTCAGTGTGCCGGGCCGGCACGATCCAGGCCCGCCAAAACCTCGGGTCAGAGCGGCGTCAGCCTGAGGGCTCAGGTGCCGGGGCGGAGCAGTGCCTCGGTGATCTTCTCGCAGTTCTTCATGCCGTAGTCGTAGCCCATGTTTATCGGGTACTTGACCATCACGCCCATCGTCCAGGTGTCACCGATGGCCAGGCAGTTGATGTGCATCTCCTGCTCCCTGGTCCGGTCGATCCACCCGTTCTTGATGGCGATTTTCTTCTGCTCGGCCGCCGGGAAGGCCTTGCGGATACCGAAGTCGCCGGCACCGCGAACAAGCTTCATCTCGTTGAGCAGCCACTTGGTCCACTTCGGCCCGGCGGCGGTGCCGGTGACGATGCAGTTGCCCATGCGGGCGGTGTCCCGGGGGGAGAGCGCCGTCCGGCTCCAGCCGCCGTCGGGGGCGACGCTGCTGTCGGTCAGCTTGCACATCGAGATGAGCCGCTTGATCGAGGCGTCCCGGTCGACCTGGTTGTAGAACTGTTCGGCCCGGGTGTTGTCGCTGTCCCGGATGATCCGTGTCGCGTCGGCGAGCTTGGCGTCGCTCGGGGTCTGGCCGGCGTCGGCGGCGCGACGCAGGTAGTCGGCCACGATCCAGGCCTTGATCATCGAGGCGGTCGTGCTGGTCTCGCCCATGTTCTTCGAACCGATGATCTTTCCGGTTCGACGGTCGAGGACGCTCCAGGAATACCAGCCCTCGATGTCCAGATCGAGGTTCTTGGCCACGAAGGGCAGCGGCTCCAGCGACGGGCTGGGGCTCGGTGACGGTGCGGACGGCTGGCGGGCGCTGCGGTCGGTGCCGGCGCCAGTGGGGCGGTCGTTGGTGCCGGAGCCCGCGTCGCCCCACTTGGCCGCGGCGGACGACTCGAACGGCGAGCCGGGCAGCAGCCGCAGCGACACCAGGACCAGCCCGATCAGGATGACCGCGACGGCGATCAGCCGAATCGGGGAGGCCTCGCCGCCGTTGCGGCGGTCGCCCCGACGGTTGCCGGCCATCAGAGCTTTCCGACCGGCTGCTGCGGCACCTTGAGAGCGGCGCCCGGCTGCGGGGTGACCAGTTGGGTGGCCACACTGGCGCAGACCTTCGCGCCGTAGTCCAGACCGGTCCTGATCGGGTAGCGCAGCATCACCGCGAGACTCCATTTGCTGGTGACGGCGAGGCAGTTGACGTGCCAGTTGCCGTCGTCGTAGATGGGGGTCCAGCCGTTCTTGATGCTGACCGGCCCCTGAGCGGTGATCGACTTGGGCAGACCGTCGATGATCCCCCAGCGGCCTCCACCGGACGAGACCCGCTGGTCCTTGGCCGCGGTGGTGCCCTTGACCTTGCTCATCTGGTCCAACACCCACTTGGTCCATTTCGGGCCGGCGGCCTTACCGTCGGCGATGCAGTCGCCGACCCGGGCCGCGTCGCGGGGGGACATCCGGGTGAAGCTCCAGTAGCCGGTGTACGGCTTGACGTTGCCGCGCTTGGTGTCGGTCAGCCCGCAGATCTTGATCGCCCGCTGGATCACCGCGTCGGGAATGCTGCTCGTCGAAGGCTTGTAGGAGCCACCCGCAGCGGCGTGGACCTTGTTGGCCGCTCCGTCGTTGCTGTCGACGATGGCGAGTCGAGCCATCTCCTTCATCGCTGCGGGCGGCTCCTTGTCGCCGAGCTGCCGCAGGTAGTCGGAGACGATCCACGCCTTGATCATCGATTCGGTGGAGCTGGTCGCTGTCATGTTCGGCGACCCGGAGATCTTGCCCGTCTTCCGGTCCAGCAGAGCCCACGAGAAGAACTCACCCTTGAAGCTCACCGACACCGGGCCGGCCGCCAGGGTGGGCGGCGGTGGTGGGGTGGGCGCGGGCGCGGCGACGCTCGACGTACCGCCTCCGCCGCCTCCGCCGCCGTCACTGGCGAGCCGGGCGTACGCGGTGGGGACCAGCAGGACGCCGCCGAGCACGACCGCCGTGATGGCGAGCACCAGGGTCACGCGAGATCGCATGAGTGGGTGAACTCCAGGTGTCAGGGCCGGGGGGACCGGCTTGTCGTCGGGACGAATCGGGTGCGATCGCCGAGGCCGGGGGAGGTGGCCTCTGTGGAGATGTCGATGTCGGCAGCCGATCGGTTGTCCGGCAGAAGTCTACGTCCGGACCGGCAGACCGCCAGGGTTCGACACTAGGCAACCTGCGATAAAGGCGGGATATGGGGCCGGTATGAGGTTTTTGCAGGGATTCACCTTTGTTTCGTGGCCTAGGTCACGGCGATATGGCGATGTCCAAGTAGCGCAAAGCACTCATCCGCTCACCGATGGGATGCACGGATTCCTGTTACACCCCCTGGTGCAACGTGGCGCAAGCTGTAACACTTAGCCTCATGTATGGCAACGACTTCTCCGCCCCGGACGGCGCCACCGACGAGGCGCCCGGCGGCCTGCTGGGCGAGGTCGAGGCCGCCGAGGCCGAGCTGCGGGCAGCGGCGGCGCGCGGGCGGCGTGGCGGGCCCGCGCCGGACGAGGACCTGGCGGCGTACTTCGCCGAGGTGGTCGACGCCGAGCAGAAGATCGAGCCCCGCGACTGGATGCCCGACGCGTACCGGCGGACGCTGATCCGGCAGATCGCCCAGCACGCCCACTCCGAGATCATCGGCATGCAGCCGGAGGGCAACTGGATCAGTCGGGCGCCGTCGCTCAAGCGCAAGGCGATCCTGCTGGCCAAGGTGCAGGACGAGGCGGGTCACGGCCTCTACCTCTACGCCGCCGCCGAGACCCTCGGCATCAGCCGCGACGAGCTGGTCCAACTGCTGCTCGACGGACGCCAGAAGTACAGCTCGATCTTCAACTACCCCACCCTCAGCTGGGCCGACGTGGGCGCCATCGGGTGGTTGGTGGACGGCGCGGCGATCGTCAACCAGGTCCCGCTCTGCCGCTGCTCGTACGGCCCGTACGCCCGCGCGATGATCCGGGTCTGCAAGGAGGAGTCGTTCCACCAGCGGCAGGGCTACGAGATCCTGCACACCCTGGCGCACGGCACCCCCGCGCAGCAGGCGATGGCCCAGGACGCGGTGGACCGCTGGTGGTACCCGTCGCTGGCCATGTTCGGTCCGCCGGACGGCGACTCCACGCACTCCGCCCAGTCGATGGCCTGGAAGATCAAGCGCTTCTCGAACGACGATCTGCGCCAACGCTTCGTCGACATGTGCGTCCAGCAGGCCGAGATCCTCGGGCTGCGCATCCCCGACGCGGACCTGCGCTGGAACGACGAGCGGCAGGCGTACGACTACACCCAGCCGGACTATGACGAGCTGATGCAGGTGATCTCCGGCAACGGGCCGTGCAACCGGGAGCGGATGGCCCACCGCCGGGCCGCGCACGCCGACGGCACCTGGGTACGCGAGGCCGCCGCGGCATACGCCGCGAAGCGGGCGGGACAGAAGGAGACGGTCGCAGCATGACGCAACACACCCCGCTCTGGGAGGTCTTCGTCCGGGCTCGGCGCGGGCTGTCGCACACGCACGTCGGCAGCCTGCACGCCCCCGACGCCGAGCTTGCCCTGCGCAACGCCCGCGACCTCTACACCCGTCGCCAGGAGGGCGTGTCGATCTGGGTGGTGCCGGCCGGTGCGATCACCGCGTCCAGCCCGGACGAGAAGGACGCCTTCTTCGACCCGGCCGCCGACAAGGTCTACCGCCATCCCACCTTCTACGAGGTGCCGGACGGGGTGGCCCACCTGTGAGCGAGCGGAGCGAGCGAACCAGTCAGCTCAGCAGCGGGGCGCTCCGCGCCACCGCCGAGCGAAGCGAGGTGGTTGCGCGGAGCGAACGAACCAGTCAGCGCAGCGAGGTGACGGCGTGAACGGACCCTTCGACTTCACCCTCGCTCTCGCCGACGACGCGTTGATCGCGGCCCAGCGGCTGGCCGAGTGGACCACCCGCGCGCCGGAGATGGAAGAGGACATCGCGCTGGCCAACATCGCCCTCGACCAGCTCGGCGCTGCGCGCCTGCTGCTGTCGTACGCGGGCGAGCTGGAGGGCGCCGGCCGCGACGAGGACGCGCTGGCGTACCTGCGCGACGACCGCCAGTTCCGCAACGCGCTAGTGGTCGAGCTGCCCAACGACGACTTCGCGGTGACGATGGCGAAGCTGTTCTTCCTGGCGGCGTACCAACTGCCGTTGTACACGGCGCTGGCCGGATGCGCGGACGAGCGGTTGGCCGCGATCGGCGCCAAGGCGCGCAAGGAGTCGGCGTACCACCTGGACCATGGCGCGCTGTGGGTGAAGCGGCTCGGTGACGGCACTGAGGAGTCGCATCGTCGGATGCAGGCGGCCGTCGACCAGGTGTGGCCGTACACCCACGAGTTGTTCGCCGCGGACCCGGCGGCGCCGGTCGACCCGGCCACCCTGCGGCCGGCGTTCGACGAGGTCGTCGGCCCGGTGCTGGCCGAGGCGACGCTCACCCAGCCGGACAGTGCCTGGGCCCCGGCCGGTGGGCGGGCCGGTGTGCACACCGAGCACCTGGCCTATCTGCTCGCCGAGATGCAGGTGCTGCACCGCGCCCACCCCGGAGCGAAGTGGTGAGCGCGAGGAGCGCGAGCCCCACGACCGCGAACGGCACCGGCAGGGCGAGCGCACGGGAAGCCGCCGCGAGCGTGGTGGACCCGGAGATCCGGGTCATCACCATCGACGAGCTGGGCATCCTGCGGGCGGTCGAGGAGGATCCGGCCAGCGGCCGGGTCACCGTCACCATCACCCCGACCTACACCGGCTGCCCGGCGATGGACGTGATCCGGGCCGACATCCGCCGCGCGCTCACCGCTGCCGGCCACCCGGACGCGGAGGTCCAGACCGTCTACAGCCCACCGTGGAGCACCGACTGGATCTCCGAGGCTGGGCGGGCCAAGCTCGCCGCCGCCGGGATCGCCCCGCCGGCCCCGGTGCCCACCGCCGGCGTCGTGTCGCTGACGCTCGCGGTCCGGTGCCCGCAGTGCGGTTCACCGGAGACCGAGCAGGTCAGCCGGTTCGGCTCCACAACGTGCAAGGCGCTGTGGCGGTGCCGTTCCTGCTCCGAACCCTTCGACCACCTGAAGGCGCTGTGACTGTCACCATCACCCGCCCGGTTCGCCGCCGGCCGGTCTTCCACCCGTTGTCCGTCGCCGCCGTCGACCGGCTCACCGACGACTCCGTGGCGGTCACCTTCGCCGTACCCGAGGAACTGCGGGAGGCTTTCGCGTTCCGCGCCGGCCAGCACCTCACCGTGCGGCGAGCTGCGGAGGACGGCACGGACGTGCGCCGGTCGTACTCGATCTGCTCCACCCCGGAGGACCTGGCCCGGCACGGCCGGTTGCGGATCGGGGTGCGGGAGATCCCCGGCGGCGCCTTCTCGGCGTTCGCCTGCGGGGCGCTGCGCGGTGGCGACACCGTCGAGGTGCTGCCGCCGCTGGGCACCTTCACCACGGCGTTCGCGCCGGACCGGGTGCGGCACTACGGCGCGGTCGTCGCCGGCTCCGGCATCACGCCGGTGCTCGGGCTGGTCGCGACCGCCCTGGCCGTCGAGCCGGCCAGCACCTTCACACTGGTGTACGGCAACCGCACGGCGAACACGGTGATGTTCGCCGAGGAGTTGGCCGACCTGAAGGACCGTCACCCCACCCGGCTGCACCTGGTGCACGTCCTCTCCCGGGAACAGGGCGAGTCGCCGCTGCTCTCCGGTCGGATCGACGCCGAGCGGCTGGGCCGGTTGCTGGGCACCATCGTGCCGGGCGACCTGATCGAGGAGTGGTTCCTCTGCGGCCCGTACGGCATGGTGGTCGACGTCCGGGACGTGCTGACCGCACGCGGGCTGCCCGAGTCGGCGGTGCACACCGAGCTGTTCCACGTCGACACGCCACCGGAGCCGGTGCGCCGACCCGTCGACCAGGCGGGCGCCGGGGCCGAGGTGACCATCGTGCTGGACGGCCGGTCGTCGAGCTTCACCATGGGTCGCGAGGAACGGGTGCTGGACGCCGCGCTGAAGGTGCGCGGTGAGCTGCCGTACGCCTGCAAGGGTGGCGTCTGCTCGACCTGCAAGGCGAAGGTCGTCGACGGCGCGGTCACGATGGCCCGCAACTACGCGTTGGAGCCCGACGAGCTGGCCGCCGGCTACGTGCTGACGTGCCAGTCCAGCCCGACCACTGACAAGCTCACTGTCGACTACGACGCATGACGACGCCGAACGACAGGGAGTTCGTCGAGCGGTTCGCCGAGGTCACCGGTGGGCGGCGTCCGACCAGCTACGTGGAGGGGTGGGAGCAGTTCGTCGAGTTCTGTGCGGAGGGCTATCACGACAACCTCGACGAGTACTGGTTCGACCTCAGCATCCGGGAAGCCATCGAGAGGGTGCTGACCGACGAACGGTTGTTCGGCTTTCCGCAGATGGGGTGGGTCCGGGAGCGGACGGAGGCGGCGGACGAGCGGTTCCGGGCGGTGCTCTCCGAGCAGCCGATGCCGTGGGGCTCCGAGCAGTCGTGGTGGCAGGCGTACGTGCCGGCGTGGGCGGGGCCGGAGTTCGCGGCGGAGCTGCGGGACACCTACGGCATCCACGTCGAGGTACGCGAGAGCTGACGGCGGCTGTGGGACGTGCCGCACCCCGCCGGGGTCCGGCGGTCGAGTCGGGTGGGCCGACGTAGGCTCGGGGTGTGACGGTGAGCCGGGAGATCGACGACATCCTGCAGCGCGGCGCGGACGGCGGGCGGATCACGCCCGAGGAGGCGCTGCTGCTCTACACCGAGGCGCCCTTCCACGCGTTGGGCGAGGCGGCGGACGCGGTGCGTCGGCGGCGCTACCCGGACAACGTCGTCACCTACCTGATCGACCGCAACATCAACTACACGAACGTCTGCGTGACGGCGTGCAAGTTCTGCGCGTTCTACCGGGCGCCCAAGCACAAGGAAGGGTGGACCCACCCGACCGAGGAGATCCTGCGCCGGTGCGGCGAGGCGGTCGAGCTGGGCGCCACCCAGGTGATGCTCCAGGGCGGGCACCACCCGGACTACGGCGTGGAGTACTACGAGGAGCTGTTCTCCTCGGTCAAGCAGGCGTACCCGCAGCTGGTCATCCACTCGATCGGTCCCAGCGAGATCCTGCACATGGCCAAGGTCTCCGGGGTGAGCCTGGACGAGGCCATCGCCCGGATCAAGACCGCCGGCCTGGACTCGATCGCCGGCGCCGGCGCGGAGATGCTGCCCGAGCGGCCCCGCAAGGCGATCGCCCCTCTCAAGGAGTCGGGCGAGCGCTGGCTGGAGGTCATGGAGCTGGCCCACCGGCAGGGCATCGAGTCGACCGCCACCATGATGATGGGCACCGGCGAGACGCACGCCGAACGGATCGAGCACCTGCGCATGATCCGTGACGTGCAGGACCGCACCCGCGGTTTCCGGTCCTTCATCCCGTGGACGTACCAGCCGGAGAACAACCACCTGAAGGGCCGCACCCAGGCGACCACCTTGGAATACCTGCGCCTGGTCGCGGTGGCCCGGCTCTTCTTCGAGACCGTGCCGCACCTGCAGGCGTCCTGGTTGACCACCGGCAAGGATGTCGGGCAGCTCGCGTTGCACATGGGCGTTGACGACCTCGGCTCGATCATGCTGGAAGAGAACGTCATCTCCTCCGCCGGTGCCCGGCACCGCTCCAACCTGCACGAGCTGATCGGCATGATCCGCTCGGCGGACCGGATCCCGGCGCAGCGCGACACCCTCTACAACCGGCTGGCCGTGCACCACACGCCGGCCGACGACCCGACCGATGAGCGAGTGGTCTCGCACTTCTCCTCGATCGCGCTGCCCGGCGGTGGCGCCGGGAAGTCCCTGCCCCTGGTGGACGTCAGCTGACGGTCGACGCCCGACCGTTCGGCTGATCGACGCTCATGCTCCCGCCGGATCACCCCGGCGGTACGGGTGGTCCCGGCCGCCGCAGCGTCAGGCTGTCCGGTGCGGGGCTGGTGGAGGTGATCGTCTGCGGCTAGCGTCCCGGCTCATATCCGTCACCACCGTCGACGGATGGGGCAGTCCTCCATCGGCCCGCTGCGGGTCGTTCATATAACGCACGGCAGTACGGGCGGGATGGGTGACCATCCCGCCCGTACTGTCTGCCCAGCTCGGACCGGACGGCTGAAAACAGCTCCGCCTGCTGGCGTGGAAGATCGGCCTCCGATAGCGTCCGCTCGTTCCGCAACCATTCTTTCTTCCCTACCCCCGGGGGACTGATGACAGCGTTCCACCGCTCGACCCTGGTTCGCGCCAGTGTCGTGGCGCTGCTCGCGGCCGGCGGCATCGCCGCCGTGGCCGCTCCGGTGCTGGCCGCCGAGGAGGCCGATCTGGCCCTGGTGCCGCTCAGCTACAACCTGGCCAAGGGTGTCACGGAGGCCAAGAGCAAGCCGTTCAAGTTCACTGTCGACAACACCCGGAGCGAGGAAGACGCCAAGGGTGTCAGTTACACGGTGGACACCAGCAAGCTGAAGACGAACAAGGTCCGGGTCGTGGTGCCCGACGGCTGCCGGGTGAACGGCAAGAAGTTCACCTGCCGCCTCGGCGACCTGGCCGCCGGCACCAGCGAGGACTTCGGTATTCCGATCTTCTCCACCGGTGGTAAGGGCGCCGCCGGCACCCTGGTGGTCACCATCCGCTCCGACACCGAGGACCCCAACGAGGAAGACAACAGGGTCGAGCACGACATCACCGTCACCGAGCCGGGGTACGACCTGACCAGCTGGGTGCAGGACGTCAACGCGAACGTCGTGCTGAACGGCGTCAACGGCGACGACCCCGACCTGCGGCCGGTGCGGCCGGGCGAGACGGTGCCGGTCGACTGGGCGGTCTACAACGACGGCAGCCGCAAGGCCACCGGCCTCGCCTACGTGCTCACCCTCCCGGCGGGCGTCACCTTCGACACCCTGCCGGACACCTGCACCACGCAGACCTTCGGCGTCGCTCAGGCGCTCTGCCAGGACGACGGCGCGGTGATCCGGCCCGGTGACTACTACACGGCGGACATCAAGGTGACCGTCGGCAAGGACGTCACCGAGCCGGTGCTGCGGGTCGGCGAGCTGGTGGCGCACGGCCTGGACGTGGCAGCCGGCAAGCCCGAGGAGCAGCCGCGGCGGGCCAGCACCGCCCAGCGGAAGGCCTTCACCGAGATCGACGAGGGCGACAACCAGGCGATCTTCGACGTCTTCGTCGACCTGGCCGTCGATCCGACGCCCACGCCCACGCCGACGGCCACCCCGACGGGGTCGCCGACGCCGACGCCGACGGTCACCCCGACGGGGTCGCCGACCCCGACGCCGACGGTCACCCCGACGGAGTCGCCGACCCCGACGCCGACGGTCACCCCGACCGAGACGCCGACCCCGACGCCGACGCCGACGCCGACGGAGACGCCGACGCCGACGGAGACGCCGACCCCGACGGAGACGCCGACCCCGACCGAGACGCCGACCCCGACGCCGACGGTCACTCCGACGGAGACGCCCACGGTTACGCCGACCCCGACCGCAACGGAGACCCCGACGGTCACGCCGACCGCGACGGTCACCCCGACCGCGACGGTCACGCCGACCGCGACGCCGACTGTCACGCCGACCGCGACGGCCACTCCGACGCCGATCCCCAGCGGTACGCCGACGCCGGGCACTACCGTCTCGCCGGGTGCCGGTGGCGGCTCCGGCGGTGGCGGCACGGGCGGCGGCGGCCTGCCGGTGACCGGTGTGCAGGTCGGCCTGATCGGCGGCATCGGCGTGATCATCCTGCTGGTGGGTGGGGCGCTGCTGGTGCTCACCCGTCGCCGCAAGGTGGTTCTGGTCTCGCCGGCCGACGAGAAGTCGACCGACTGACACCGACGCCCTGACCGGCGCGCGCAGAAGAGGCGCGATCGCGACGGGTGCGATGGCAACCCGCGTTCGGACCGAGGTGTCACGAACGCAGGCACGACGTGAGGGCGGGGTGGGCGACCACCCCGCCCTTTCGCGTACGGGGGTGCGTGCCGCCCACCCAGCGAACGTCGGTTGGCGGGCGGCTGGCAGAGTGAAGGGGTGAGCCGTACCCCGCAGGGCCAGCGCGCCAGTCTGGACAAGCAGCCGCACGAGGTCGCCGCGATGTTCGACGGTGTGGCAGAGCGTTACGACCTGACCAACACGGTGATCTCGCTGGGCCAGGATCGCTCCTGGCGCCGGTCCACCCGGGCGGCGCTCGGGCTGCGGCCGGGCGAGCGGGTGCTGGACGTGGGTGCGGGCACCGGCGTCTCGACGCGCGAGCTGGCTCAGTCCGGGGCGTACGCGGTCGGGGCCGATTTGTCACTCGGCATGCTGCACACCGGCAAGCGGGCGCGGCCCGAGGTGCCGCTGCTGGCGGGAGACGCGCTGCGACTGCCGTTCGCCGACGCCAGCTTCGACGCGGTGACCATCTCCTTTGCGCTGCGCAACGTCAACGACACCGACGCGGCGTTGCGTGAGTTGGCCCGGGTGACCCGGCCGGGCGGCCGGCTGGTGGTCTGCGAGTTCAGCACCCCGGTCAACCCGGTCTTCCGGACGGTCTACCTGTCGTACCTGATGCGGTCGCTGCCGGCGGTGGCCCGCACGGTGTCGAGCAATCCCGAGGCGTACGTCTATCTCGCCGAGTCGGTCCGGGCCTGGCCGGCGCAGTCCGCGCTGGCCGGCAGGGTGGCCGCGGCCGGGTGGGGGCGCGTGACGTGGCGCAACCTGACCGGTGGCGTGGTGGCCCTGCACCGGGGGATCCGCGAGTAGTGGGCGACCGGTACGGACAGCGCGGACATTATTCAGATTTCGTGAATATCGGTCTTTAGTCCACTTTGCCCCGTACGCTCGATCGCATGACCGGAGCAGACCCGGCGGACCCGGTGGCCGCCACCGACGACGACGCGGCCGAACTCATCTCTCAGTTGCGCGAGTTGGCCGGGGCCGACCCGGTGGAGGTTCGGCAGGTGGTCGCCGAGGTGCTGGCGGCACTGGACCGGGCGGCGGGTGGAGCGCTCCGCGAGCATCTACCGGAGACAATTCGGGTCGACGCGGGCCTGGACGCCTCCAGCCCGGCCTGACACCTGACCGCTGTGGACCGTGGTCTGGTGTCACATCGGCGAGTTAGGTACCCCTGATCCTGCGCTGGTATGACGCCGGTCATACACTCGTCCCGTCTGGCTTGTGAAGCATTTCACGAGCGTGCGGGAGGAGGCGCGAATGACTGCGGTGGAACACGACGCCGACGTCATTGTCGTGGGCGCCGGTCCCGGTGGGTCAGCGACTGCGTACCACCTGGCCCGGCACGGCGTACGGGTGCTGTTGTTGGAGAAGACCGACTTCCCCCGGGAGAAGGTCTGCGGCGACGGGTTGACCCCGCGCGCGGTGCGCCAGCTCATCCGGATGGGTGTGGACACCTCACCCGAGGCGGGCTGGCTGCACAACCGCGGCCTGCGGGTCATCGGCGGCGGGGTGCGCCTCGAACTGGACTGGCCGGAGCTGGCCAGCTTCCCCAACTACGGTCTGGTGCGCACGCGCCTGGACTTCGACGACCTGCTCGCCCAGCGGGCGGTGGCCGCCGGCGCGAAACTGCGGACCAGCGTCAACGTGCTGGGCCCGGTGCTCGACGGCGACGGCCGCGTCACCGGCGTCGAGGCGGAGGTCGGGCCGGGCAAGGAGCCCACCACCTTCCACGCCCCGCTGGTCGTCGCGGCGGACGGCGTCTCCGGCCGGTTCCCGCTCGCGCTCGGGCTGGCCAAGCGGGAGGACCGGCCGATCGGTGTGGCAGTCCGCCGCTACTACCGCTCGCCGGCCAAGCACGAGGACAACTACCTGGAGTCCTGGCTGGAGCTGCGCAGCAAGGACAGCGGCGACAACCTGCTGCCCGGGTACGGCTGGATCTTCGGCCTCGGTGACGGGCGGGTCAACGTCGGGCTTGGCGTGCTCAACTCGTCCTCGGCGTTCGGCAAGACCAACTACCGCCGGCTGCTCACCGACTGGCTCGCCAACACCCCGGAGGACTGGGGGATGACCGACGAGACCAACGCCGACGGCCCGATCCTCGGTGCCGCGCTGCCGATGGGCTTCAACCGGGTGCCCCACTACACCCGGGGCGTGCTGCTGGTCGGCGACTCCGGCGGCATGGTCAACCCGTTCAACGGTGAGGGCATCGCGTACGCGATGGAGTCCGGCGAACTGGCCGCGGAGGTCATGGTCCAGGCCCTCGCCCGCCCGGCCGGCCCGGAACGCGAGCGCGCCCTGCTGGCGTACCCGAACGAGCTGAAGGCCCGGCTCGGCGGCTACTACCGACTGGGCGGCATCTTCGTGAAACTGATCGGCCGCCCCGAGATCATGCGGATCGCCACCAAACACGGCATGCCGCACCCGACGCTGATGCGTTTCGTGCTCAAGCTGTTGGCCAACCTGACCGACCCGCGTGGCGGGGACGCGATGGATCGGGTCATCAACGCGATGACGAAGGCCGCCCCAGCCGTATAAGTAGGACGGCATCGGCCCTGGTCACGGCGCCGATGCCGACAAAGATCGACCCCCGCCGACTGCCACTGCGAGGGACGTGAATAGTGTGATTTTCGTCAAGCACCGAGGCAGGGAAGGACGAGCAGGAGAAAACGATGTCGCTCTCGCCTTACGCACCGATCATCGGGCTGTTCGCCCTCGCCGCGGCGTTCTCGCTGTTTTCCGTCGGCGCCGCCCGCTTCGCCGGTCCCCGTCGCTACAACAAGGCCAAACTCGAGGCTTACGAGTGCGGCATCGAGCCCAGCCCGCAGCCGGTCGGCGGCGGGCGGTTCCCGATCAAGTTCTACCTGACGGCGATGCTCTTCATCGTCTTCGACATTGAGATCATCTTCCTCTACCCCTGGGCGGTCTCGTTCGACGCTCTGCCGATCTTCGGCTTCGTGGAGATGGTCCTGTTCATCGTCGCGGTCTTCGTTGCGTACGCCTACGTGTGGCGGCGCGGCGGCCTGGACTGGGACTGAGGAAGGAACGTCAGATGGGCATCGAGGAGAAGCTTCCCGCCGGCGTCCTGCTCACCTCGGTGGAGAAGCTGGTCAACTGGTCTCGGAAGTCGTCCGTGTGGGGCGCCACCTTCGGCCTGGCCTGCTGCGCCATCGAGATGATGGCCGCCGGTGGTCCGCACTACGACATGGGCCGCTGGGGCATGGAGGTCTTCCGGGCGTCGCCCCGGCAGGCCGACCTGATGATCGTGGCCGGCCGGGTGAGTCAGAAGATGGCCCCGGTGCTGCGCCAGATCTACGACCAGATGGCTGAGCCACGCTGGGTGCTCTCGATGGGCGTCTGCGCCAGCAGCGGCGGCATGTTCAACAACTACGCGATCGTGCAGGGCGTCGACCACGTCGTGCCGGTCGACATGTACCTGCCCGGCTGCCCGCCCCGGCCGGAGATGCTCATCGACGCGATCCTCAAGCTCCGCGAGAAGATCATGTATGAGCCGCTGGGCCCGAACGGCCGCAAGATGCTGGCGGCCCGCCAGGAGCGCGGCGACGTTCCGGTCGTGCCCTACGGCTCGATGCCCTCCTCGTACCGCAGTGACAAGGCCCGGCGCGCCGAGTGGACCCGGGCGGTCCGCGAGGGCCGCGAGGAGCAGCTGCGCATCGAGAACTGGATGAACGCTCAGAACCACCTCCACCCGCAGGCAGGCCCGAAATGACGTCACCCACCGACAAGCCAAACGACGGCGGAGTGCCGGTCCCGGTGACGCCGGTCGGCGCCAGCAGCACCGCCCCGGCCGAGTACCCGCCGGCCAGCCCGGCGGGTCGCGGGATGTTCGGCAACCAGGGCACCGGCGACGTGTCCGGCTACGGCGGCCTGGTCCGCCAGCGCCAGCCCATCGAGGAGGCGTCCCGGCCGTACGGGGGCTACTTCGACGAGGTCCGCGACGCGCTGGAGGAGGCGTACCCGGCCTTCAACGACGCCATCGAGAAGGTCGTGGTCGACCGGGGTGAGCTGACCCTGCACGTACGCCCGGAGCGGATCGCCGAGGTGTGCCAGGTGATGCGGGACGACCTGGCGCTGCGGTTCGAGCTGTGCTCCTCGGTGTCCGGCGTGGACTACCTGGGCGCCGACGAGCGCCGGTTGCACGTGGTCTACCTGCTCACCTCGATGACGTACCGGCGGCGGGTCCGGCTGGAGGCCGCGGTCTCCGTCGAAGCCCCGCACCTGCCCAGCGTGACCGCCATCTACCCGACGGCGGACTGGCAGGAGCGCGAGGCGTACGACATGTTCGGCATCGTCTTCGACGGCCACCCCAACCTGACCCGGATCCTCATGCCGGACGACTGGGAGGGCCACCCGCAGCGCAAGGACTACCCGCTCGGCGGCGTCCCCGTCGAGTACAAGGGCGCGGAGATCCAGCCGCCGGACACGCGGAGGTCGTACCAGTGACGACGTCGAACTACGCCAGCGAGCGCGAAACCGACGAGGGTCGGGTCTTCACCGTCACCGGTGGGGACTGGGACACGATCGTCTCGGGCACCGACCCGATCAACGATGAGCGGATCGTGGTCAACATGGGTCCGCAGCACCCGTCCACGCACGGGGTGCTGCGGCTGATCCTGGAGCTGGAGGGCGAGACGGTCCGCGAGGCCCGCTCGGTCGTCGGCTACCTGCACACCGGCATCGAGAAGAACCTCGAATACCGCAACTGGGTCCAGGGTTCGACGTTCGTGACCCGGATGGACTACCTCGCCCCGATC
Organism: Micromonospora sp. NPDC051227; assembly: GCF_044455385.1. Classification (NCBI taxonomy): domain Bacteria; kingdom Bacillati; phylum Actinomycetota; class Actinomycetes; order Micromonosporales; family Micromonosporaceae; genus Micromonospora; species Micromonospora sp. NPDC051227. The sequence continues at coordinate 157,041 of NZ_JBITET010000003.1, read as the reverse complement.
TTCAACGAGACGGCGTACGCCCTCGCGGTCGAGAAGCTGCTCGGCATCACCGACGACATCACCGAGCGGGCCACCACGATCCGCGTGCTGATGATGGAGCTCAACCGGATCTCGTCGCACCTGGTCTGGTTGGCCACCACCGGCATGGAGCTGGGCGCGATCTCGATCATGCTGTACGGCTTCCGCGAGCGGGAGTACATCCTCGACATCTTCGAGACCATCACCGGTCTGCGGATGAACCACGCGTACGTGCGGCCGGGCGGTGTGGCGCAGGACGTGCCGGACGAGGCGATCGTCAAGATCCGCGAGTTCCTCAAGATGATGCCGAAGAAGCTCAAGGAGTACGAGGACCTCCTCTCCGGCCAGCCGATCTGGACCGAGCGGACGAAGAACGTCGCGGTGCTGGACGTCACCGGCTGCGTGGCCCTCGGCATCACCGGCCCGGTGCTGCGCTCCGCCGGCCTCGCCTGGGACCTGCGCAAGACCATGCCGTACTGCGGCTACGAGACGTACGAGTTCGACGTGCCGACCCACCCCGACGGCGACGTGTGGGGTCGCTACCAGGTCCGGCTCGCCGAGATCCGGGAGTCGATGAAGCTGGTCGAGCAGGCGTTGGACCGGCTCCGTCCGGGCCCGGTGATGGTCGCCGACCGCAAGATCGCCTGGCCGGCGCAGCTCGCCATCGGCGTGGACGGCATGGGCAACTCGCTGGAGCACGTCGCGAAAATCATGGGTCAGTCGATGGAGTCGCTGATCCACCACTTCAAGCTGGTGACCGAGGGCTTCCGGGTTCCGCCCGGCCAGGTGTACGTCGCCATCGAGGCGCCCCGCGGCGAGCTGGGCGTCCACGCGGTCTCCGACGGTGGCACCCGGCCCTACCGGGTGCACTACCGGGAGCCGAGTTTCGTCAACCTGCAGGCCCTCCCGGCGATGGCCGAGGGCGGTCTGATCGCCGACGTGATCGCCGGCGGCGCCTCGTTGGACCCGGTCATGGGCGGGTGTGACAGGTGAGTGCGAGGAGTGAGCTTGCGAGCCCCGCAGTCGCGAACGGAAGGCGGCTCTGATGACGACGACTTTCACTGACGAGACCCGGGAGCGGGCGCGCGAGATCATCGCCCGTTACCCGGCGGACCGGTCCCGCTCGGCGTTGCTGCCGCTGCTGCACCTGGTGCAGGCCGAAGAGGGGTACGTCTCCCCGGCCGGGGTCGCGTTCTGCGCCGAGGTGCTGGGGCTGAACAAGGCCCAGGTCGGCGCGGTGGCCACCTTCTACACGATGTACAAGCGCAAGCCGACCGGTGACTTCCTGGTCAGCGTCTGCACCAACACGATGTGCAACGTGCTCGGTGGCCAGGAGGTCTACGACACCCTCGCCGAGCACCTCGGCGTCGGGCACGACGAGACCACCGCCGACGGCACGATCACGCTGGAGCACGCCGAGTGCCTGGCGGCGTGCGACTACGGCCCGGTGATGACTGTCAACTACGACTTCTTCGACGGCGTGGACGCCTCCACCGCTGTCGGTGTGGTCGACGAGCTGCGGGCCGGCGGTCGGCCGATGCCGACCCGGGGTGCCCGCCTCTGCACCCTCAAGGAGATGGCGGTGCAGCTCGCCGGTTTCGCCGACGAGCGCGACGGTGCGGTCGCCGACGGCGGGCCGGGCGAGCCCACCCTGCGCGGGCTGCGGCTGGCCCAGCAGCACGGCGTCTCGGTGCCGGGCTTCGACCCGAACACCCCGATCCGCAGCAAGGCCGAGGCCGACAAGGCCGCCGCCGAGGCGAAGGCGAAGGCGGAGGCCGCCAAGCCGGCGCCCGTCGAGGCCAGCGCGGCGCCGGTCAAGGGTGGCGACGGCGCGTCCGCCCCGACCGGAGTCACCGAACCGGCGAAGCCGGCAGACGCCACCGAGCCGGCGAAGCCGGCCGACGCCACCGGCAGCACCACGCGGGACGTCAAGGCACCGGATGACAAGTCGCCGCAGGTGCGTACCGCCGAGACCCGGCAGCCGGACGCGGATACCGCAGTGGCGGACGCCCCCGGCACGAAGGTCCCGGCGGACCGCACCGGCACCGCGCCCGAGGCTGGCGACGCGCGGGCGGCCGAGGCCGCCGGCGTGGCGGCCAACGCGCCGGCCGGCGACGGCAAGCCCGCCGGCGACGAGGCCGGGGCGCAGGAGCGCAACCTCACCGAAGCGAAGGCTGGGACGGACGCCGACGGCGCCGGACCGGCGGACGCGAACGAAACGGGGGCCCAGAAGTGACCACTCCCCGCCCGGAGACGCTGGCCAAGCTGACGCCGGTGCTGACCAAGCGCTGGCTGTCGCCGGACGCCTGGCGCATCGGCACGTACGAGCAGTTGGACGGCTACGCCGCGCTGCGCAAGGCGCTCAAGGCGCACCCGGACGACCTGATCCAGCTGATCAAGGATTCCGGGCTGCGGGGCCGAGGCGGCGCCGGCTTCCCCACCGGCCTCAAGTGGGGCTTCATTCCGCAGGGCGACGGCAAGCCGCACTACCTGGTGGTGAACGCCGACGAGGGCGAGCCGGGCACCTGCAAGGACCTGCCGCTGATGACCCACGACCCGCACGCGCTGGTCGAGGGCGTCATCATCGCGTCGTACGCGATCCGGGCCGCCCGCGCCTACATCTACATCCGGGGCGAGGCGGTGCACGCCGCGCGTCGGCTGCGCAACGCGGTCCAGGAGGCATACGACAAGGGTTACCTGGGCCGCAACATCCTGCGCAGCGGCTACGACCTGGAGCTGGTGGTGCACTCCGGTGCCGGGGCGTACATCTGCGGCGAGGAGACGGCGCTGCTGGACTCCCTGGAGGGGTTCCGGGGTCAGCCCCGGCTGCGCCCGCCGTTCCCGGCCACCCACGGCCTGTACGCGAGCCCGACGGTGGTGAACAACGTCGGCACCATCGCCAGCGTGCCGCCGATCGTGCTCGGTGGGGCCGACTGGTGGAAGAGCATGGGCACCGAGAAGTCCTCCGGGCCGATGATCTACTCGCTCTCCGGCCGGGTCGCCAACCCTGGCCAGTACGAGTGCTCGATGGGTGTCACGCTGCGCGAGCTGCTGGAACTGGCCGGTGGCATGCAGCCCGGCCACAGCCTGCGGTTCTGGACCCCGGGCGGCTCGTCCACCCCGCTGCTCGCCGCTGAGCACCTGGACGTAACACTGGACTTCGAAGGGGTGGCGGCGGCCGGCTCGATCCTGGGCACCACGGCCACCCAGATCTTCTCCGACCAGGACTGCCCGGTCTACGCGACGTACCGATGGCTGGAGTTCTACCACCACGAGTCGTGCGGCAAGTGCACCCCGTGTCGTGAGGGCAACTACTGGATGGTCCGGGTCTACCGGCGGATCCTCGCCGGTCAGGGCACCCACGAAGACCTGGACACCCTGCTGGACACCTGCGACAACATCCTCGGCCGCTCGTTCTGCGGTCTGGGTGACGGCGCGACCAGCTCGGTGACCTCCTCGCTGCAGTACTTCAAGCAGGACTACCTCGACTACATCGAGGGTCGGACCGCACCCAAGCTGTCGGAGAAGACCCTGGTAGGGGCGCACTGATGACCGACGTAGCCAAGCAGACCGAGACCGTCACCCTCACCATCGACGGCGTCGAGGTCACCGCCCCCAAGGGGACGCTGCTGATCCGGGTCGCCGAGCAGATGGGCACCGAGATCCCCCGGTTCTGCGACCACCCGCTGCTGGCCCCGGCCGGCGCGTGCCGGCAGTGCCTGGTCGAGGTGGAGGGGCAGCGCAAGCCGGTCGCCTCCTGCACCCAGACCGTCGCCGACGGCATGGTCGTGCGTACCCAGATCACCTCCCCGGTGGCCAAGAAGGCGCAGGAGGGGGTGATGGAGCTGCTGCTGCTCAACCACCCGCTGGACTGCCCGATGTGTGACAAGGGCGGCGAGTGCCCGCTCCAGAACCAGGCGATGTCCACCGGCCGCACCGACTCGCGCTTCCACGAGCACAAGCGGGAGTACGAGAAGCCGATGGCGATCAGCAGCCAGGTGCTGCTGGATCGCGAGCGTTGCGTGCTCTGCCAGCGGTGCACCCGGTTCTCCGAGGAGATCGCCGGCGACAAGTTCATCGACCTGATGGGCCGGTCGTCCGCCGAGGAGATCAACATCTACCGGGACGACGCCTACGGCGAGGAGGGCGACGCCGGGGATGTCCCGTTCAACTCCTACTTCTCCGGTAACACCGTGCAGATCTGCCCGGTGGGCGCGCTGACCGGTGCCCAGTACCGTTTCCGCGCCCGCCCGTTCGACCTGGTCTCCAGCCCGAGCGTCTGCGAGCACTGCTCGGCCGGCTGCGGGCAGCGCACCGACTGGCGGCGTGGCAAGGTGCTGCGCCGGCTGGCCGGCGACGAGCCGGCGGTGAACGAGGAGTGGAACTGCGACAAGGGTCGTTGGGGCTTCCAGTACACCCGGGCCGCCGACCGGCTGACCACTCCGCTGGTCCGGGACGAGCACACCGGCGAGCTGCGCGAGGCGTCCTGGAGTGAGGCGCTCACCGTCGCCGCCGAGGGGCTGCACATCGCTCGGGAGAGCGGGCAGGGCACTGCGGTGCTCACCGGCGGTCGGCTGACCGTCGAGGACGCGTACGCCTACGCCAAGTTCGCCCGGGTCGCGTTGAACACCAACGACATCGACTTCCGGGCCCGCCCGGTCTCCCGCGAGGAGGCCGACTTCCTGGCCAGCTCGGTCGCCGGGGTCACCGACGTCACCTACACCGACGTGGAGAACGCGCCGGCGGTGGTGCTGGTGGGCCTGGAGCCCGAGGAGGAGTGCCCGATCCTCTTCCTGCGGCTTCGCAAGGCGTACCTGAAGAAGACCCTGACGGTGTACGCGCTGGCGCCCTTCGCCACCCGCGGCCTGGAGAAGCTCGGTGCCAAGCTGGCCCGGGTGGTGCCGGGCGAGGAGGCCAGCGTGCTCGCCGAGCACGCCACGGTCAGCGAGGCGCTGAGCGCACCGGGCGCGATCCTGATCGTCGGCGAGCGGTTGGCCACAGTGCCGGGTGGGCTCTCCGCCGCGGCCGACGTGGCCCGGCGTACCGGCGCGAAGCTGGCCTGGGTGCCGCGGCGCGCGGGTGACCGCGGCGCGGTCGACGCGGGCTGCCTGCCCAACCTGCTTCCCGGTGGACGCCTGGTCACCGAGCCGGCCGCCCGGGCTGAGCTGGGTGAGGCGTGGGACATTCCGGCCGGGGTGATCCCGAGCCAGGCCGGGCGCGACACCGACGGCATCCTGACCGCGGCCGCCAACGGGCAGCTCGGCGCGCTGGTCGTCGGCGGTGTCGACCCTGCCGACCTGGCCGACCCGCGACTGGCCGAGTCCGCCCTGGACGCGGTGCCGTTCCTGGTCAGCCTCGAGCTGCGCGCCAGCGCGGTGACCCGGCGGGCGAACGTGGTGCTGCCGGTCGCCCCGGTGGCCGAGAAGGCCGGAAGCTTCCTGGACTGGGAGGGCCGGCTGCGCCCGTTCGAGGCGGTGCTGAACACCGCCGCGATGACCGACGGTCGGGTGCTCGACGCGCTGGCCGCGCTGCTCGACGTACGCCTCGGCACTGCTGACGTGCTGAGCGTGCGCCGTGAGCTGGGCACGCTGCCGGCGACGCGGATGTCTCGGCCGGCCGCGCCGTCGGTCGCACCGGGCCGGGTGCCGCAGCCGAACGCCGGGGAGGCCGTGCTGGCCACCTGGCACCAGCTGGTGGACCTCGGCACCCTGACCGAGGGCGACGAGAACCTCGCCGGGACCGCCCGTCCGCCGGTGGTCCGGCTGGGTAAGGGCACCGCCGAGGCGCTCGGTGTGGTCGACGGTGACGCGGTCACTGTCGGCACCGACCGAGGGGCGCTGACCCTGCCGGCGGAACTCACCGAGATGCCGGACGGCGTGGTCTGGCTGCCGACCAACTCACCCGGCTCGACCGTGCGGCGCAGCCTCGGGGCGACGTCCGGCGCGGTCGTCCGGATCTCCGTCCCCGCACCGAGTACGGCCATCCCGGCCGGACGCGTGGCGGCCGACGAGACCGGTCTCCCGCTCCTCAACTCCGGGGGTGCACAGTGACTCCGTCAATCCTGGCCCAGGACCCCACGCTTGCCGACTTCGGCCGGGATCCGTGGTGGCTGGTTCTCGGCAAGATTGTCTTCGCGTTCGCCTTCGGTCTGCTGGCCACGCTGCTCGGCGTCTGGTTCGAACGGCGCGTGGTCGGTTACATGCAGGTGCGGCCCGGCCCCAACCAGGTCGGCCCGTTCGGCCTGCTGCAGACCCTCGCCGACGGCCTGAAGATGGCCTTCAAGGAGGACATCCTGCCGAAGGCGGCCGACAAGGTCGTCTACTTCTTCGCCCCGACCATCTCGGTGATCTGCGCGGTCACCGCCCTGTCGGTGGTGCCGTTCGGCCCGATGGTGAGCATCTTCGGTCACCACACGCCGTTGCAGGTCACCGATGTGCCGGTGGCGGTGCTGCTGCTGCTCGCCTGCTCCTCGATGGGCGTCTACGGCATCGTGCTGGGGGGCTGGGCCTCCGGCTCGACGTACCCGCTGCTGGGTGGTCTCCGGTCGAGCGCCCAGATGATCTCCTACGAGGTCGCCATGGGGCTCAGCATCGTGGCGGTCTTCATGACCGCCGGCACGATGAGCACCAGCGGGATCGTCGCCGCTCAGGGCGACGGCACGCAGCTGACCGTCTTCGGCCAGACCATCCCGGCACCGGGCTGGTACGCGATCCTGCTGCTGCCGAGCTTCATCATCTTCTTCATCGCCACGGTGGGTGAGACCAACCGGGCGCCGTTCGACCTGCCCGAGGCCGAGTCCGAGCTGGTCGCCGGCTTCATGACCGAGTACAGCTCGCTGAAGTTCGCGCTCTTCATGCTCAGCGAGTACGTCGCGATGGTGACCATGTCCGCGGTCACCACCACGCTGTTCCTGGGCGGTTGGCGAGCCCCCTGGCCGATCACCATCTGGGAGGGCGCCAACTCCGGTTGGTGGCCGATGCTCTGGTTCTTCGGCAAGGTGATCGCCCTGGTCTTCGTCTTCGTGTGGTTGCGTGGCACGCTGCCCCGGCTGCGGTACGACCAGTTCATGCGGCTCGGCTGGAAGGTGCTGCTGCCGATCAACCTGGCCTGGATCCTGGTGCTGTCGGGCCTGCGCTCCATCGAGGACTGGGACACCCGAGGCAAGATGATCGCCGTGGGCATCCCGGCCGGCATCCTGCTGATCGCCACGATCTTCTGGCCCAGCCGGCGCCCGAAGCCGAAGCCGACGACGCAGGAACAGGTCGACAACCGGCCGCACGGGAGCTTCCCGCTGCCACCGATGGATCTTCAGGTACCACCGAGCCCGCGCATCACGCGCGTGGTCGCCGAGCGGGAGCCGGCCAACATCGTTGCCGGCTCGGACTCCAGGGAGGTGTGACGTGGGCGCGATCACCGGAACGTTCAAGGGATTCGGTGTCACCTTCTCGCACATGTTCAGGAAGGTCGTCACGACCGACTACCCGTTCAAGCCGCCGGTGTCGGCGCCGCGCTACCACGGGCGGCACATCCTCAACCGGCACCCGGACGGCCTGGAGAAGTGCATCGGCTGCGAGCTGTGCGCCTGGGCCTGCCCGGCGGACGCGATCTACGTCGAGGGTGGCGACAACACCGACGAGCAGCGCTTCTCGCCGGGTGAGCGGTACGCCAGCATCTACCAGATCAACTACGCCCGCTGCATCTTCTGCGGGTTGTGCATCGAGGCCTGCCCGACCCGGTCGCTCACCATGAGCAACGAGTACGAGTTGGCCCGGGACAACCGGCAGGACCTGATCTTCACCAAGGAGCAGTTGCTCGCGCCGTTGCTGGAGGGCATGGAGCAGCCTCCGCACCCGATGCGGCTGGGTGACAGCGAGAAGGACTACTACGTCGGCGCGCTGGACAACCCGGGCACCTCCGCCGGTGCGGAGACGTCCCCGATGGGCCCCGGCCGCTACCAGGTCGAGGAGCACCCCGGCGTGACGTTCCCGGGCGCCGAGCAGGCCGCCCAGCGGGTGGCGGCCGGCAAGGGAGAGGGAGCATGACCACGTCTACGGTGCTCGCCGCAGCGGGTTCGGTCTCCACCGGCGAGGCGGTCACCTTCTGGATCCTCGCCCCGCTCGCGCTGATCGGCGGGATCGGGATGGTGGCCGCGCGCAACGCCGTGCACTCGGCGCTGTGGCTGGTGCTGACCATGCTCTGCCTGGGCGTGTTCTACGTCCTCCAGGCCGGTCCGTTCATCGGCATGGTGCAGATCATCGTCTACACCGGCGCGATCATGATGCTCTTCCTGTTCGTGCTGATGCTGGTCGGCCGGGACTCCACGGACTCGCTGATCGAGACGCTGCGCGGCCAGCGGGTCGCCGCGATCGTGCTCGGCCTGGGCTTCGCCGGCCTGGTCGGCACCGGGCTCTACCAGGCACTGGACCGGACCAACACGGTCGGTCTCGAGCAGGTGAACGCCGAGGGGAACGTGCAGGGCATCGCCCGGCTGCTGTTCACCAAGTACGTCTTCGCGTTCGAGCTGACCTCGGCGCTGCTGATCACCGCGGCGGTCGGTGCCATGGTGCTGGCCCACATCGAGCGGCGTAAGCAGGACAAGATCGACCAGGTGTCGACCATGAAGGCACGCTTCGCCCCGGGCAACTACCCCGGCCCGAAGCCGGGCCCCGGCGTCTTCGCGACCTCCTCCTCGGTGGCCACCCCGGCACGGCTGCCCGACGGCCGCCTGACCGACCGCAGCACCCCGGCGATCCTTCCGCAGCGCGAGCTGACCGCCGAGGAGACCTCGCTGAAGGGGACGGACAAGTAATGGAAACGTTCTTCTCGGTCGAGCCGACCTACTACCTCGTGCTCGCCGCGGTGCTGTTCACCATCGGCGCCGCCGGGGTGCTGGTCCGGCGCAACGCGATCGTGCTGTTCATGTGCGTGGAGCTGATGCTCAACGCGGCCAACCTGACGCTGGTCACCTTCAGCCGGATCAACGGTGACCTCAACGGCCAGATCATGGCGTTCTTCGTGATGGTGGTGGCGGCGGCCGAGGTCGTGGTCGGGCTCGCGATCATCATGTCCATCTTCCGGACGCGACGCTCGGCGAGTGTCGACGACGCCAACCTGCTCAAGTACTAGAGGGGTCCACCGGTGGAAGAGACTGTGGAATACGCCCAGGCCACGGGGCTGCTTGGGGGCGTCTGGCTGCTGGTGGCGATCCCGCTGGTCAGCGCGGCCATCCTGCTGCTGCTCGGCCGCCGGGCCGACCGCTGGGGGCACTGGTTGGGCGTCGCCGCCATCGGCGCCGCGTTCGTGCTCGGCCTGAGCTTCTTCTTCCAGCTGCGTGGCCTGGAGAACAAGTCGGTCGAGCTGAGCCTCTGGGACTTCATCGCGGTCGGTGATCTGCGCGTCGACTTCGGCCTGCTCTTCGACCCGCTGGCCGCGGTCTTCGTGCTGCTGATCACCGGGGTGGGTTTCCTGATCCACCTGTACGCGGTGGAGTACATGTCGCACGACCCGGGCCGTCGTCGGTTCTTCGCGTACTTCAACCTGTTCGTCGCGGCGATGCTGCTGCTGGTGCTCGGCAACAACTACGTGATGCTGTACTTCGGCTGGGAGGGCGTCGGTCTGGCGTCGTACCTGCTGATCTCCTTCTGGACCGAGCGGCCGAGCGCGGCCACCGCCGGCAAGAAGGCGTTCCTGATGAACCGGGTCGGCGACGCCGGCCTGGCCATCGGCATCTTCATCATGTTCGCCACAGTGGGCACCACCCAGTACGACGAGGTGTTCAACGGTGTCGGCGCGCTGACCGGCACCACAGTGCTGGTCCTCGGCCTGTTGCTGCTGCTCGGGGCGGCCGGCAAGTCCGGCCAGTTCCCGCTCCAGGCGTGGTTGCCGGACGCGATGGAGGGCCCGACCCCGGTGTCGGCGCTCATCCACGCCGCCACCATGGTCACCGCGGGCGTCTACCTGATCGCCCGGTCCAACCCGATCTTCTCGGCCAACTCGACGCTGCAACTCGTGGTGGTCAGCGTCGGCGCGCTCACCCTGCTGATCGGCTGCATCATCGGTGCGGCCAAGGACGACATCAAGCGGGTACTCGCCTGGTCGACGGTGAGCCAGATCGGCTACATGTTCCTCGGTGTCGGCCTCGGCGGCGCGGCGTACGCGCTGGCCATCGTGCACCTGCTGGCGCACGGCTTCTTCAAGGCCAACATGTTCCTGGGCGCCGGCTCGGTCATGCACGGAATGAAGGACCAGGTCGACATCCGCCGCTTCGGTGGGCTGTCCAAGTACATGAAGATCACCTGGTTGACCTTCATGATGGGCTGGCTGGCCATCATCGGCATGTTCCCGTTCTCCGGCTTCTTCTCCAAGGAGCCGATCATCGTGGCCGCCTTCGAGCGGGAGGACTGGACCGCCTGGCTCTTCGGCGGTGCGGCACTGCTCGGCGCCGGGCTCACCGCGTTCTACATGACGCGGCTGTTCGTGCTCACCTTCCACGGGCCGCAGCGGTGGACCGAGGACATCGAGCACCCGCACGAGTCGCCGAAGCTGATGACCATCCCGCTGATCCTGCTGGCGGTCGGGTCGGTCGGCGCCGGCTTCCTGCTCGCCACGTCCGTCCCGGACTGGCTGACGGAGACCGCCGGGCTGGGCGGCGAGCACGCGGAGCACGCGGCGGTCCTCTCGCACACCGTGATCACCATCCTGTCGCTGCTGGTCACCGTGCTCGGTGCCGGGCTCGCCTGGTTCCTGTTCCGGGCCGGGACGGCCACCGCGCCGCAGCCGGCCGGGGTGCTGGTCACCGCCGCCCGGCGCAACCTCTACACCGACACCGTCAACGAGGCGGTCTTCGAGAAGCCGGGCATCTTCCTCACCCGGGCGCTGGTGTACCTCGACAACCGGGGCATCGACGGGCTCGTCAACGGGCTCGCCGCCGCGGTCGGCGGGGGCTCGGGTCGCCTCCGTCGGATGCAGACCGGCTTTGTCCGCTCGTACGCCACCTCGATCCTGGCCGGTGCGCTGCTGGTGATGGCGGCGTTCCTGGCGGTGCAGGCGGGGTGGTTGGCGTGATCGACCTCAATACGCCCGCCCCCGCCGGCGGACCACGCAGTGACGACGGAGGTAAGGCCGCATAATGTCCAACTTCCCGTTCCTCTCGGTGCTCACCGTGGCGCCGCTGGTGGGCGCCCTGGTGGTGGCCTTCCTGCCGCGCCACCGCCCGGAGCTGGCCAAGCAGGTGGCGTTCGCCTGGTCGCTGCTCGTGCTGGTGCTCTCGGTGGTGATGTGGGTCAGCTTCAACGCCGGCGGTGACCGGTTCCAGTTCCGTGAGTCGTACTCCTGGATTCCGAATTGGGGGGTCAGCTTCACCTTCGCCGCCGACGGCATCGCGCTGGTGATGCTGATGCTGATCGCGGTGCTGGTGCCGCTGGTGATCCTGGCGTCCTGGCACGACGCCGAGTCGTCGAAGCGTTCGGTGCCCGTCTACTTCGCACTGCTGCTGGTCCTCGAGTGCACGATGATCGGTGTCTTCGCGGCTGCCGACGTCTTCCTGTTCTACGTGTTCTTCGAGGTCATGCTGGTGCCGATGTATTTCCTCATCGGCAGCTACGGCGGCCACCAGCGGCAGTACGCGGCGGTGAAGTTCTTCCTCTACTCGCTCGTCGGCGGTCTGTTCATGCTGGCCGCGGTGATCGGCCTGTGGGTGGTCGGCGGGAAGACCTTCGACTGGCAGGCGCTCTCGCAGGTCGACATCAGCACCGGCACCGAGCGGTGGCTGTTCCTCGGCTTCTTCCTCGCGTTCGCCATCAAGGCGCCGTTCTTCCCGTTCCACACCTGGTTGCCCGATGCCGGTGGTGCCGCCCCGGCGGGCGCGGCGGCGCTGCTCGTCGGCGTGCTGGACAAGGTCGGCACCTTCGGCATCCTGCGCTACTGCCTGCCGCTGTTCCCCGAGGCGTCCAAGTGGTTCGCTCCGTGGGCGTTGGCCCTGGGCGTGATCGGCATCGTCTACGCCGCGCTGCTGGCGGTCGGCCAGAACGACCTCAAGCGGCTGGTGTCGTACACCTCGATCGCGCACTTCGGCTTCATCGGCGTGGGCATCTTCGCCTTCACCACCCAGGCCGGCACCGGCGCGGTGCTCTACATGCTCAACCACGGGCTGGCCACCGGCCTGCTCTTCCTGGTGGTGGGCATGCTGATCTCCCGGCGTGGTTCGGCGCTGATCAGCGACTTCGGTGGTGCCGGCAAGCTCGTCCCGGTGCTCGCCGGGGTGCTCTTCTTCGCCGGTCTCGCCTCGCTCGCGCTGCCCGGCACGGCGCCGTTCATCTCCGAGTTCCTGGTGCTGATCGGCACCTTCACTGTGAACAAGCCGGTCGCGGTCATCGCCACGCTCGGCATCATCCTGGCCGCCGCGTACGTGCTGTGGATGGTGCAGCGCACCACCCAGGGCACCCTCAACCCGGCGCTGACCGAGGTCGACGGCATGCGTCGGGACCTCAACCTGCGCGAGAAGGTCGTGGTCGCCCCGCTGATCGCGCTGATCGTGCTGCTCGGCTTCTTCCCCAAGCCGGTCACTGACGTGATCAACCCCGCCGTCCAGGCGACCATGGACGACATCGGCAGAACCGACCCGGCGCCGTCCGTGGGCGGCACCGTGCAGGAGGCAGGCCGGTGAGCGCGAGGAGTGAGCTTGCGAGCCCCGCAGTCGCGAACGAAAGGCCGGCACTGTGACCGAGTTGAAACTGCCGTCGATCGACTACGCGGCGATCTCTCCGATCCTGATCATGCTGGGCACGGCGTTGCTCGGCGTGCTGGTCGAGGCCCTGGTGCCTCGTCGCTGGCGGCACGTGGTGCAGTTGACGCTGGCGCTGCTCGCGGTGCTCGCGGCACTGACCATGGTGGTCCTCAGCGCCGATGAGCGGATCATCACCGCGGGTCAGGCGCTCGCGATCGACGGGCCGACGCTCTTCCTCCAGGGCGCGATCCTGGTGCTGGCCGCGATGGCGCTGCTGCTGATCGGTGACCGCTCGGTCGAGCGGGGCGGGGCGTTCGTCGCCCAGGCCGCAGTGACCGCGGAGTCGGCCGACGACCGGCGGCAGGCCGAGGGGCGCAACGGTCTCACCGAGGTCTACCCGCTGACCACGTTCGCGATCGGCGGCATGCTGATCTTCGTGGCGGCGAACGACCTGCTGACCATGTTCATCGCACTCGAGGTCTTCTCCCTGCCGCTCTACCTGCTCTGCGCGCTGGCCCGTCGCCGGCGTCTGCTGAGCCAGGAGGCGGCGATGAAGTACTTCCTGCTCGGCGCCTACGCCTCGGCGTTCTTCCTGTTCGGCGTGGCCCTGATCTACGGCTTCACGGCCGGCATCCCGGGCCGCCCGGCCGGCGTCGACTTCGCCACCATCCACGCGGCGGTGGGCGAGTCACCGGCCAGCCCGGTGCTGCTCTTCGCCGGCATGGCGCTGCTCGCCATCGGTCTGCTCTTCAAGGCCGCGGCGGCCCCGTTCCACGTCTGGACCCCCGACGTCTACCAGGGCGCTCCGACTCCGGTCACCGGGTTCATGGCGGCCTGCACCAAGGTCGCCGCGTTCGGTGCCCTGCTGCGCGTCTTCCAGGTCGCGTTCGCCGACGCCAACTGGGACTTCACGCCGGTCCTCGGCGCGGTGGCGGTGCTGACCATGCTGGTGGGTGCGGTCCTCGCTGTCACCCAGACCGACATCAAGCGGCTGCTCGCGTACTCCTCGATCGCCAACGCCGGCTACCTGCTGGTCGGTGTGTTGGCGCCGAGCCGCGACGGGTTGGCCGGCACGATGTTCTACCTGGTCGCGTACGGCTTCTCGGTGTTGGCCGCGTTCGCGGTGGTGACCCTGGTACGGGACGACGACGGCGAGGCCACCCACCTGTCCCGCTGGGCCGGGCTGGGCCGTCGGTCGCCGTTCTTCGCCGCGCTGTTCACGTTCATCCTGCTGGCCTTCGCCGGTATTCCGCTGACCAGCGGCTTCACCAGCAAGTTCGCCATCTTCGGGCCGGCGCTGGAGGGTGGCCAGGCCTGGCTGGTGATCGCCGGTGTGCTGACCAGCATGATTCTCGCGTTCCCGTACCTGCGGGTCGTGGTGATGATGTGGCTCTCCGAGCCGGGCGAGTCCACCCCGACCGTCACGGTGCCCGGTGGGCTCACCTCCGCCGCGCTGATGATCGGTGTGCTGGCGACCCTGGTGTTGGGTGTCGCCCCGGCGCCGCTGCTCGATCTGGCTGCCGGAGCCGCCGAATTCGTTCGATGACCGAAGGATCGATCACCGGGGGTCGGCGCGTGTTCACGTGCCGGCCCCCGGTGCGTATCCCCGGCCCGGAGCAGGTCGAACGGGTGTGGCATGGTTGATAGCGTGGTGAAACCGGCGGGCGAGCGTTCAGGTGCCTCCGGCTCCGGCGGTCGACGGGGTCGGGCGAGCACGAGTCAGTTCGGCGCGCTTGGCCTCAACCTCGCCGATCCCCGTGTCGAGGCGTCCGTGCTGGGTCTGCTGGACACGGTCGAGGCCGAGTTGCGGGCCAGCGTGTCCAGTGCCGACCCGTTCGTCACAGAGGCCGCCCGGCACCTCGTCGAGGCCGGCGGGAAGCGGTTCCGGCCGTTGCTGGTGGCGCTGGGCGCCCAGTTCGGTGACCCGACCGGTGCGCAGGTGGTCCCGGCCGCCGTGGTGATGGAGCTCACCCACCTCGCCACCCTCTACCACGACGACGTGATGGACGAGGCCGCCGTCCGTCGGGGCGCGCCGAGCGCGAACTCCCGGTGGACCAACTCGGTCGCCATCCTGGTCGGCGACTACCTCTTCGCCCGTGCGGCGGACATCGCCGCCGATCTGGGCCCGGAGGCCGTCCGGTTGCAGGCGCGCACCTTCGCCCGGTTGGTGCACGGCCAGATCGCGGAGACGGTCGGGCCCCGCGCCGACGACGACCCGGTGGCCCACTACCTGCACGTGATCGCCGAGAAGACCGGCTCGCTGATCGCCACGTCCGCCCGGTTCGGCGGCATGTTCGGTGGTGCCGCCCCCGAGCACGTGGAGGCCCTCGCCGGGTACGGCGAGACGATCGGCGTCGCCTTCCAACTCTCCGACGACCTGCTGGACATCGCCTCCGAGTCGGTGCAGTCGGGCAAGACCCCCGGCACCGACCTGCGCGAGGGCGTCCCGACGCTGCCGGTGCTCTACGCCCGCGAGGCGGACGACTCCGACGCGTCGTCGGTGCGGCTGAGGGAGATCCTGGCGACCGGCCCGTTGACCGACGACGCGCTGCACGCCGAGGCGTTGGGGCTGCTGCGGGAGAGCCCGGCGCTCAAGCGGGCCCGGGAGACCGTGCGCAGCTACGCCGAGGAGGCTCGCGCGCAACTCGCCCCGCTGCCGCACGGCCCGTCCCGCAGTGCGCTCGAGTCGCTCTGCGACTACATCGCCGACCGCACCAGCTGATCCACGCCCCGACCCGCTGCGGCGGCGGCACGGGTCAACAGTCGGCTGCCGACGAGCATGAGGGCGGCGGCGAGCAGCATCGCCATGGCCGCGATGGCCCACATCGCCGGGTAACCGAGGTGGGCGGCGAGTGGGCCCAGGCTCAGCGGGCCGAGACAGCCGCCCGCGTACACCCCGGTCTGTGTGATCGAGGTGGCGGCGGCCGGTGACTGCGGGTGGAGCCGGACCACCGCGAAGTTCATCAGGCCGGGCCAGGCCCAGCCCAGGCCGAAGCCGAGCACCACGCCGACCACCAACGGCACCGAGCCGGTCAACGCGAGCAGGCCCAACCCGACCGCGCCGACGAGCAGCATCGCGGCGATGAGGGCGACGTGGCCGGTCTCGCGGCGGTCGGCCCACCAGCCGGCGCCCACCCGAGCCGCCACGCAGACCGCACTACCCAGGGTCAGGGTGAGGCCGGCGAGGCCCGGCGACAGACCCCGAGCCGCGGCGGAGTCCACCAGGAAGGTGCCCAACGAGTTGGCCGCGCCCGAGGCCAACGTCGCCGCAGCGCCGACCACCACCAGCGCCGCCGTCGCCCGACCGGCGCGCCTGGCACCGGCCCGCCGGGCGAAACCGGGCAACTGCCGGGGTACGGCGGCCAGCGTCGTCAGCGCGGCCACGGCGGCGACCACGAACGCCCAGCGCCAGCCGGCGGTGAGCGCGATGGTGGGCACCGCCACCCCGGCCAGCAGGGTGGAGACCGGGATAGCGGCCTGTTTGACACCGAACGACAGCCCCTGCCGCCGGGCCGGCACGTGCTGGGCCAGCGCGGCGTTGCTGGCCAACTGGCCGAGCGCGTTCGCGGCGGCGCTGAGCGCGAGCAGGCCGACCAGCACCGGGTACGACCGGGCGAAGGCGGCCACGGCCAGCATCGACCCGGCGGCCAGCAGGATGCCGCAGCGGGCCACCAGGGCCGGCCCGTACCGCTCGACCAACCGCCCGGAGGGCACCGAGGCCAGCGCGCTGACCCCGAAGTAGACGGAGACGGCCAGGCCCAGGCCGGCCGGCGAGAAGCCGAGGTCCGTGCCCATCTGCACGGCGAGACCGCCGAGCAGGAAGACGGGGAGTACGCAGGCCACTGTGGTGACGACTGCGCCGACGCTGGCCCGTACCGGACGGGGTTGGGCAACGGCCGGATCGGGAAAATTGGAGGTGTCGGTCATCGTTCGGCAAACCTACGCGAGCCCCGCTCACCGCACTCCTGGTGACCGGCGGGGCACAAGCTGTGGATGGTGATCTGGCATCCTCGACCCGAACAGGCATTTCGCACCGGGCCTGTTTTTCATATGGTGTAAGTCCCCGGCGGCGGAGGTGGTTGTGCGCGACCCCTTGGCAGAACCTTCGGACCTGATTCGCAGCGTGTCCCGAGCGCTACGGGTGCTGGAGTCGGTCGGTCGCGCCCCGAAGGGCCTGACCGTCAAGCAGATCGCCCGGCGCTGCGAGCTGACAGTGGCCACCACTTACCACCTGGTCCGCACGCTCGCCTACGAGGGCTACGTGATCCGTCGCGAGGACGGCACGTACATCGTGGGGTTGGAGGTGGCCGACCGGTACCGGGAGCTGGTGACGGCGTTCCGGGGCCCGCCGGCGGTCGGTGAGACGCTGCGGCGGGCCGCGCTGGACACCGGCTACAGCCACTACCTCGGTCGGTTCGTCGGCGGTCAGGTGGCCCTCACCGCGGTCGCCGAGGGGCACCGCTCGCCCTACCTGGAGGATCTGGTCCCCGGCTTCGACGAGGGGGCGCACGCGACGGCGCTCGGCAAGTCGCTGCTCGCCACCCTCACGACCGACCAGCGCTACCGCTATCTGCGCGAGTACGGCATGCGCCCGTTCACCACCGCCACGCTCACCACCACCGAGAGTTTCGAGGCCGACCTGGCCGCGGGCGACCGGCGCGGCATGCAACTGGAGATGGGGCAGTTCCGCCAGGGGGTGGCTTGCGCCGCCGTGCTCGTCGCACCGGACAAGGACATGGAACGCCGGGTCGTGCTGGCCTGCGCGTTGCCGGCCAGCGAGATGATGACCTCTGCCCGGGTGGTACGCGCCAAGCTGCTCACCGTGGCCCGCGGCGTGGCCGACGGCATCGCCACCGACAGCTGACCGCCGAGAGGCCCTCTCCCGGGCTGGGAGAGGGCCTCTCGGGGCGGTCCAGCGCCAAACCGCCGGAGCAACGTCAGCGGCCGCTCGGCCGCGGGTGCGACGTCAGCTGCCCACCGGGCCGCCGTCGAGGCGCCAGGTGACCACCACGCCCGGCTTGGCGTAGTCACCGTCCGGCCAGTTCGAGGCCGGGTTCTCCACCGAGGCTCCGGTGATCTCGCCCGGGTGTTGCACGGCGACGAAGACCGAGCGGTTGTCGCCGGTGATGAACGGGCCGCAGGTCTCCGCGCCGAGCGGCACGGTCAGGAACTGCTTGAGGTGACCCCGCTCCGGACCCTCCACAGCCGTGGCGAACAGGCCGTCGTTGCTGCCCAGCGCGTTGCCGTCGGTGGAGATCCAGAGGTTGCCGGTGGCGTCGAAGGCGACGTTGTCCGGGCAGGAGATCGGGGAGACCTTGGTCTTGTCGTACCCGGCGAAGAAGGTCGACGGATCGGTCGGGTCGCCGCAGACGATCGGCAGCGACCAGGCGAAGGTCTCCGAGGTGTTGTCGTTGCGGTCCTCGACCAGCTCCAGGACCTGCCCGTGCTTGTTGGCGTTGCGCGGGTTGGCCTCGTCCGCCTTCGGGTTGCTGCCGACGCCCCGGTTGGTGTTGTTGGTCAGCGCCACGTACACCTTGCCGGTGAGCAGACTCGGCTCGACGTCCTCGGGGCGGTCCATCTTGGTCGCGCCGACCTTGTCGCCGGCGAGCCGGGTGAAGGTGAGCACGTCCGCGGCGGTCATCCCGTCGACGAACGACCGGTTGCCGCTGACCAGCCTGATCCAGCGACCCCGACCGTTGAACGCGCCGTCGGCGGGGAGCTTGCCCGAGCCGTCGATCTCGGCGGCGCTGGTCTGGTCGAGCATCGCCACGTAGAGCGTGCCGGACTCCAGCAGGGTCAGGTTGTGCTTGCGGGCGGCCCAGGAGTTGCCCTTCATGAACTTCTTGTCCGAGACGAACTTGTAGAGGTAGTCGAACCGCTCGTCGTCGCCCATGTACGCGACCACGTGCCCGTCCTTCGCGACGATCACGTTGGCGCCCTCGTGCTTGAACCGGCCCATCGCGGTGTGCTTGCGCGGACGGCTCTCCGGGTCGAAAGGATCGATCTCGACGACCCAGCCGAACCGGTGTGCCTCGTTGGGGTGCTTCGCCAGGTCGAAGCGCTCGTCCGCGCGCTCCCACTTGCGGCTGCCGCTGGGGTAGCGGCTGGCGGTGCTGATGCCGTAACGGTCCAACTTCGGCTTCAGTTCGGCCGGAACGGCGTCGGCGCCCACGAAGTACTGGTTGAAGTTCTCCTCGCCGGAGAGCACCGTGCCCCACGGGGTCACCCCACCGGCGCAGTTGTTCAGCGTGCCGACGACAGTGCGGCCCCTGGGGTCGGCGGCGGTCTTCAGCCAGGCCGAGCCGGCGGCCGGCCCGGTCAGGTCGAACTTGGTGCCCAGGGCGGTGACTCGCCGGTTGTACGGCCGCGGGCCCTTGCCGACCGGCTTCCACTGCCCGGTGCCCGCGACCCGCTCAAGCTCCACCACTGACATGCCGTGCGCGGCCATGGCGGTGCGCAGTTGCTCCACGGAGAGCCCGTCCAGGCCGGGGAAGCCCGGGAACATCAGGTCCTCGTTGGTGTACTCGTGGTTGACCACGAGCAGCGCCCGCTTGCCCTGCTTGTCCAGCGGCAGCACGCCCACGAAGTCGTTGTTGTAACCGAACTGCTTGGACTGCGCGGCGGCGGTCTGGTGGTGCAGGTCGAACTCCGGCGCACCCGGCAGCACCGGGTCACCCCACTTGATCACCACGGCGTGGTCGTAGCCGTTCGGCACGACCAGGGTGTCCAGCTTGTTCGGTGGGATCGGCTTGAAGGTCAGCGCGCCGCTGCCGACCCCGGTGCTGGGACGACCGAACCCGAAGTTCTCCGGAGCGTCCGGGGCGGTCGGGGCCGCCATGGCCGGGGCCGCCCCGGCGAGCGCGCCGGCTGCCGCGCCGCCGAAACCGAGCACCAGGGCGCCGACCGCGCCGGCCCGGACCACGCCACGCCGCGACACCTCGGCGTTCACCACGTCACCGAAGTACGCGTTGTCGGAGGTGTTCGGGACCGGGTGGTCACAGGCGTTTCCGCACCGGTACAGGCAGGTCATGGCATCACGGGTGCCATGGCGGGTGCCGTTCAACAGGGGGAGCAGCCGGGGACGGTCGCTCATGGGGGAGGCCTCCAGAAAAGTCGGTGGCACGACAGGCGGCGTACCAGCCGGACGCTAGGAGGACGCGGTGAGCGCTCGTCAGACGCGATGTGAACCGGGCATGAACACCTTCGTCGGTGGCAACCGACACGCAACCGGTCTGACCTCGGGCTGAACCGATCGGCGTGACAGCACGTATTCCCGAGCGAACGCACCGCCGGACGCGCGCCGGAAGCGAGGAGACCGCCATCAGCGACCACGACGCCCAACTGCTCCGCGCGCTACACGACGAGCACGCGGAGGCGCTGTACGCCCATGCCCTGCGGCTGGTCAACGGGGACCGGCAACGGGCCGAGGACCTGGTGCAGGAGACGCTGCTGCGGGCCTGGCGACATCCGGAGTCACTCGACCCGACGCGCGGATCGGTGCGGTCCTGGCTGTTCACCACCGCCCGCAACCTGGCCATCGACGCTTGGCGGCGGCGATCCACCCGGGTCGGCGAGGTGTTCACCGACGATCTGCCCGAACCGCCCGAGGCGATCGACGAGGCCGAACGGGCGGTGGAGGCGTGGACCGTCGCCGAGGCCCTGAACCGGCTCAGCCCGACCCACCGGGAGGTGCTGGTGGAGTGCTTCTACCAGGGGCGGTCGGTGGCCGAGGCGGCGTCCCGCCTGGGCGTACCGCCAGGGACCGTGAAATCCCGCACCCACTACGCGCTGCGGTCTCTACGGTTGGTCCTGGCCGAGATGGGGGTGACGGGATGACCCGGTGCGAGTTCGCGTACGACGACGGCGCGTACGTGCTGGGCGCCCTGGCCCCCGCCGAACGGGCGGCCTACGAGCGGCATCTGGGCGACTGCGCCTCGTGTCGGGAGGCGGTCGCCGAGATCGCCGTCCTGCCCGGGTTGCTCGGGCGCCTCGACCCGGCGGGGTTGGAGCAGATCCTGCCGCCGCCGGGCCCGCCTCGGGTGCCCGCGCTGCTCGACGAGGCCCGCCAGCGCCGTCGTCGGGAACGCGCCGCGGACCGGCGACGGTACGCACTGACCACACTGGCCGCCGCCGGGCTGGCGCTGCTGGTCGGTGTGGGCACCGCAGTGGCGCTGCCTCGACCGGTCGACCAGTCCGGGCCGCCCGGCGCGCAGGGCAACCCGGCACCGCGGGTGTCGATGGTGGCCATGCGACCGGTGGCCGCCGCCGGGCCGGTGCACGCCGACCTCGGGCTGACCGGCACCAAGTGGGGCACCGAGGTGACGATGCGTTGCGGGTACGACGCGCGGACGAGCTACGGCAAGGCGTACCCGTTCCGGCTGGTGGCGCGTGGTCCGAACGGCGCCACCGAGCAGATCGGCTCCTGGCTGGCGGCTCCCGGCGACGACCTCAGCTTCACCGGTGCGACGAGGTTCACCGACGCCGAGCTGGTCAGCGTGGAGCTGCAGAAGGCCGACGGCACCCCCCTCCTCACCTACGCCGTCCCCTAACCCGGTCCGCCCCGCCCCACCCCACCCCCGGTCATCCGCGATCTTGCACTTTCTGCCCTTCCATAAGGGGCATGGCAGGCATATCGACGACCGAAACTGCAAGATCGCGGGGTCAGGGGGTGGGGACAGGGGTGGGGACGGAGGTCGGTTGGTGGGGGTGGCGGGTGCGGCGGGAGGTCCGGACGGCGTCGGCGGTGAAGACGATCAGGGCCAGCCAGACCAGCGCGAAGCCGGCCAGCCGGGCCGGCGGCATCGGCTCGTGGAAGATCAGCACCCCGCAGCCGAGCTGAAGGATCGGCGCCAGGTACTGGATCATGCCGAGGCTGCTCAGGGGCAGTCGGTTGGCCGCCCCGGCGAACAGCAGCAGGGGAATCGCCGTGGCCGCGCCGGCCAGCACCAGCAGCGCGGTGTGCCCGGCCGAGACGTGCCCGAAGGTCAGGTCGGCCTTCGCCGTCAGCCAGGCCAGGTAGCCCAGGGCCGGTAACGCCAGCACCGCCGACTCGACGAAGAGCCCCTCCGCCGCGGGCAACCCGAGCCGCTTCTTGACCAGGCCGTAGCCGGCGAAGCTGAACGCCAGGGTCAACGCCAGCCACGGCAGCCGGCCGTAGTCCACGGCGAGCACCGCCACCGCCGACGCGCCGATCCCCAGCGCCACCCACTGCGCCGGGCGCAGCCGCTCCCGCAGCACCGTCACCCCGAGCAGCACCACGACCAGCGGGTTGATGAAGTAGCCGAGCGCGGTCTCCACCACCCGGTCGGAGTTGACCCCGTAGATGTAGGTGCCCCAGTTGACAGCGATCAGCGCGGCGGCGGCGACGATCCCCGCCACCGCCCAGGGGCGGCGCAGCAGCGCCCGCAGGAAACCGACGTTGCGCAGCGCCGCCAGCAGCAGGGCCACGAAGACCACCGACCAGACGATCCGGTGGGCCAGGATCTCCAGCGGGCCGGCGGGTCGCAGCAGCTTCAGGTAGAGCGGAAAGAAACCCCAGAGCAGGTACGCGCCGAGGCCGTAGAGGTATCTCAGGCGGAGTGGCGTCACGCTTCCACCGTAAGGGGCGTAGTGCTGCTTTGTTCCTTTCCGGTGATCGGGGTCACCGGGGGCCGCCGGTCCAGCTGCATCCACCGCTGCGGCGCGTCCAGCGGGGTGAAGCCCACCCCCGCGTACACCTGGTGGGCGTCGTTGGTGCAGAGCAGGATCCGGCGTACGCCCAGCTCATCCAGGTGGTCGCGGACCGCGCCGGCCAGCCACCCGCCTAGCCCGCGACCCCGGGCGGAGCGGTCGACGTACACGTCGCAGAGCCAGGCGAAGGTGGCGCCGTCCGTGACGACCCGGGCCACCGCGACCTGGCGGCCGTCCTCCGGCCGGTAGATGCCGAACGGCAGCGAGCCGGCGAACGACCGCTCGGTGGTCTCCCGGTCTCGTCCGAGCGCCCAGTACGCGTCGGTGGACAACCAGTGGTGCACCAGGTCCAGGTCGATCCGCGCCGGATCGGTGCTGAGCAGGTGGCCGTCGGGATAGGTCAGCGAGAACATGCCGCGACGCTAACCGCCGAGATGGGCGGTCCGGCCGCCAAATTCCCGAACTCTGGTCATCGGCCGGCCGGGGCCCCGGCCGAGGTCGGAGCCCCGGACGGACCGGGTCGGTGCTGGCTGGTCGGCGGTCAGTCCCGGTCGAGGACGGCGCCGAGGATCCAGGTCACGATGCTCACGAAGAGGGCGCCGAGCACGGCTGCCGGCCAGAAACCGTCCACCGAGAACGGCAGCCCGGCCTGGTCGGCGATCCAGCTGGTGAGCAGGAAGAGCAGCCCGTTCACCACCAGGGCGATGAGACCCAGGGTCAGCAGGTAGAAGCCACAACCGACGGTCTTGATGATCGGCTGGAGAACCGCGTTGACCACGCCGAAGATCACCGCCACCAGGAGCAGCGTGGTCACCGTCTCGGTGGCCGAGTTCGAATCCAGGGAGATGCCCGGGATGAGGAGCGTGGCCAGCCAGAAAGCCAGAGCTGTGCTGGCCAGCCGAATCAGCAGACCTTTTAGAAAACCCATGGCGGGGATCGTGCCACGGACACCGCACCGACGTAACCCGCCGGCTGGCCGTCCCGGTGGATCAGCCGCGCGTCGGCGGTCCGATCAGTTGCGCCTCGATCGGAGTGGGGGAGAGCAGTGCCCAGCGCAGCGCCCGGCGGTTGACCACGGCCACCATGTCCTCCCGGATCCGGGTCAGCCACTCGGCCGAGCCGCCCAGCCCCAGCGCGGCTCCGGCCAGGGTGGCCTCGGCTGAGGTCAGTGGCTGGAGCAACGCCAGGTCGGCGCGGCTCAACGCGTCCACATCGGCCGGGGTCAGCTCATCGCGTACGACCACGGTGGCCCGCCACGGCGGGCCCGGCACGGCCTCGGCCGCCACCGGCCCGGCGTCGACGATCAGCAGCAACGGACGCAGCGCGGTGCCCACCCCGTCGGCGACCGGCCGACCGGGAGGGAGTAACGGGATCGTGCCGCCCGGCGCGCCAACCCCTCGGATGAACGGTTCCCAGGCGCGTGGCCTGGCGGTCTGCACCACCACCAGGGCGCCGAGTGCCAGGGCGCGCAGGGCCACCAGTTGGGCTGCCCGCACCCCGCCGACCAGCAACACACGGGTGCTCTCCGGCCGGAACAGTCGCACGGTGACGGCTCGGCCGTGCCGGTTGGTGCCGACCATCATTCCCGCGTCGCCCAGGGGCAGCTCCCAGTCGTCCGCCACCGGGCCGGGTCGCGCTCCGGGCGCCGGTGGGCGGGGCTGCGCCCCGGGTGCCGTCAGCGCCAACGGCAGCGTGGCGGCCAGCCCGCTCAGGTGGGCGCCGTCGAGCCGTCGCAGCTTTCCGCCCAGGTCGGTCACCAGGCGCACCAGCGCCTCGGTGGCCGCCGTCAACTCGGCCGCCGTCGCGGCGGCCAGGCGTACGGTCAGCTCGGTCGGCACTTCGCTGGCCGCCGGCGGACCCGACGACGTCGACATCGTCGGCGACGGGCCTGAGCAGATCGACACGGTCGTGGCCGTCGCCGGCAGCGCGAGCAGGCGGGGCACCAGCCGGCGTCCGGCCGCAGCGCCCGCGTCGGGCCAGTGGAGCAGACGGAAGGTGGCCTGGACGAGAGCGCCGGACCGGATCGCCGGCCAGGACTCCCGGACCGGTTCGCCGTGGTGGTGGGCCAGCTCGCCCAGGACACGTAGCGCCGCTGGCACCCCGAGCGGCCGCGCGGCCAACGGCCCGAGCCGGCGGACGATCCGGCGGACCGTGCCGGCGAGTACCAGGCGCAGGTCCTCCTCGGACCAACCGTTCACCCGCAGCACCCGGACCGCCACCACCGCCCGCTCGCGCCCGGCGAGCCGCCCGTCGGTGAGCTGCCGGTACGACGTGCCGACAGTGCCACCGGCGCTCGGCACCGGCGCCGGCGCACCGGCGAGCAGCAGTTGGATCAGCAGCGGGGGCTGGTCCGGCCCGGTCGGGGGGAGCAACGCGGCCGGGGCGGGGATCGCCTGGGACACGTCGCCCAGCAGGTCGCCGGGGTCGCCGAGCTCCAGAAGCGCGACCATGCCGGTGGTGTCCTCCAGGACGGCCGCCGGCCCGCCGGTCAACTCGGTCGAGCGAACCACTGTGCCCGGGGCGACCAGGTCGAGCAGTTCGGCCGCGTCGGCCGGCCCGGTCAACCCCCGCCGGCGGGTGAGGTGCCCGATGGCGGTGCCCAGCCACTCGAACAGCCACCGCCCCCGCACCGGCACCCAGGCGGCGGCCACCAGCAGCACGGCCACCAGTACGGCCGCCGCGACGACCGGTGCGGGCCGGCCGAGGGCGACGAGCACGAGCGCCGCCGCGACCTGCGCGGTGACCAGTTGGCCGGCTCGCGTTGCGGCAGCCGCACGATGGCCGAGGGCGACCCAGCGGGCCACCGGCGAACGGCGACGGGGGCTGCGCTGATCGACCGACCCCGGGCCGCGGTCGGTGGGTCGGCCCGGCCCGCCCACCCGTGGGGAGGCACCTGCCTCGGACCCGACCGGGGTCGGCGGGTGCGGCCCTCCGGTGGTGATCGCCGGCACCGTGCCTCCTCGACCAGTGGGGACCGGGTCGGGCGGCCGGCCGCCCTCCGGCGGCCCGTCACGCGCCGCGACGTGGCTGCGGCACATCGTAAGCGACCGATGGCGACCTCGGTTGTCCACAGGGGAAGCTGGTGGGGTAGCAGAACCGCTACGAGGTCGCTACCGTCAGCCACGAAGTCCTTCGCTGACCCGTGTCTCAGTGCTCGACGACCGGGCCAAGCGACGACGCGTCGCCCCGGGGGTGGGCGCGTCGAAGCCCAGGTGCGATCCGAGAGACGAGGTGACGTCCGGATGTCCCAAACCAAGGCAGAAGCAGCGGTGATGCAGCAGACTGCCGCGAAGTTCGAGCAGGTGGACCAGTCGTTGCAGTCCATGCTGACCGGCCTGCTGGCCGAGCTGGAGGTGTTGCAGCAGGCCTGGCGTGGCGCTGGTGGCCGATCGTTCGAGCAGGTCAAGCAGCAGTGGTCACAGGACCAGGCGGCGCTGCACCGCGCGCTGCGCGAGACCGCCGGTGCGATCCGCACCGCCGGTCGGCAGTACCACGCGTCCGACGACGAGGTCGCCAGCCGGGTGGCCGGCACCAACCGCGGCGGCATCCAGTTGCCGCTCTGATCCCGCTGGGGAGGGAATCCGATGGACCATGGTGTGCTGGTCGTCAACTTCGCCGCGCTGCAGCAGGCCGGCGCTGACATTCAGAAGGCGTTGAACACCCTCGACGCGCAACTCGGCCAACTCGAACGCGACGCCGCCCCGCTGGTGGCGAGCTGGACGGGCGAGGCGCGGCAGGCCTACGAGCAGCGGCAGGCGCGGTGGCGTTCGGCCTCGCAGGACCTGCAGGGGATGCTGCGTGACATCAGGTTGGCGGTGAACGACTCCGCCACCGATTACCTGGACACCGAGAAGAAGAACACCGGGCTGTTCCAGTGAGCGATGTGGGCCGGGAGCGCTGACCGTGTCCGGGTCAGCGCTCCGCCCGCAGCCGGCCGGAGGTCGGGGTCGTGCGGGCTCAGGCCGTGTGCGGGCGGGCTCGGGCCGTGTGCGGGCGGGCTCGGGCCGTGTGCGGGCAAGCTCAGGCCGTGCGCGGGCAAGCTCGGGCCGTGCGCGGGCGCGGGCTGGGTCAGGCAGGGCCGGCCGGGCGCCAGCGTCGGCGGGCGCCGCGGGGCACCACCAGGGCGAACAGCGCCACGGTGACCGCCGTGATGCCGGCCACCGCGCCGACCAGCAGGGCTCGGTCCCGTGCGGCGGCCCGGCGGGCCTGGTGGGCGAGCTGCGCCGGGTCGGCCCGATCGTCGCCGAGCGCGGCGACCGGCCGCGCGCCGGCCGCACGGCCGCCGCTGGTCTCGGTGACCGCCCGGTAGGGGTTCAACACTCCAGCGCCGTATGCGCCGCCCCGGCCCGCGCCCGGAGCTGGATCGGCGGTGGCGATGATCCGCTCCGCCACCTGGGCGGCGGTCAGCTCCGGCCGGTATTCCCGCAGCAACGCGGCGGTGGCGGCCACGAAGGGCGCCGCGTAACTGGTGCCTTCGACCCGATGGTGGCCGGCACCGGGTGCGGCGGTAAGCACCTCGCTGCCCGGGGCCACGAGGTCGACGTACGGGCCGGTCTGCGAGAACGTCGCCCGCCCGCCGTCCGCCCCGATCGCGCCAACGCCGAGCACCCCGTCGTAGCCGGCGGGGAACGGTCGGGGGTCCCCGCTGCCGTGCAGGTTGCCGGCGGCGGCCACCAGCACCACGTCCCGGTCGACCGCGTACCGCACGGCCGAACGAACCTCCGGGTCGTCCGCGTACAGCACCACGGACAGGTTCACCACGTCGGCGTCATGGTCGACGGCCCACCGGATGGCCCGGGCGAACTCGTCGGCGCTGACCGTACGCCCCGACTCCCGCCCCTGCACCACCTGCTGCTCACTCACCCGCACCGGCAGGATTCGGGCACCCGGTGCCAGGCCGCGGAAGGCGACGTCGGGGCGGGGTGCCGCGACGATGATGCTCGCCACACCCGTGCCGTGCCCGGCGCAGTCCCGACCGCCGTCCCCGCCGGGGTCGAGCAGGTCGGCACCGGCCAGCACCCGCCCAACCAACTGCGGGTGCACCCGGTCCACCCCGGAGTCGACCACCGCGACGGTCACCCCGGCGCCGGTGGCCAGCGGCGCGAGCCGCGCCGGGTCGTACCGTTGCTGTGGCCAGGGCTTGGCCGCGACCGGCCGGACGGGGGCGAGTGCTGTCGCGCAGGCCGGTGCCGCCCGGAGCCCGGCGGTGGCGGCGACGGTCGGAAGGGCCGGTACGGTCAACAGGCTGGCGGCCAGACCTGCGAGGACCGGGCGCGTGAGCGATCGGGACATCGACACCCTCCGTATCGTGTCGGCTCCGGAACGGGATGTTATCCCCTCCTCCACGCCCTGGCTGACCGCCGGCGGCCAGCCATTGTGATCTTGGTACCACCTTGTAGGTTGTACGCGATACCTGTGGCCTGTTCTCGGAAGGGGAGGTGGCCGTGACCGCATGGGAGCCGGCCACGGAGGCCGAGGTGGCGATGCGCGATGCGCTGCGCGCCAACGACCAGGAGCTCTACTTCCGGCTTCTGTCCCGCACCGATGTGCTGCTGCCGGTCTCCGCGCCGACGCAGCCCGGCCAGCCACCGGCCGGATGGGGCACCTGGACCACCGGCGGCCGGACCCACGTGCTGGCCTTCACCTCCGCCGCCGCCCTGCGGGCCTGCCTCGGCGATCACGCCGGCAGCAATCGACGCATCCCCTTCGCCGATCTCGCGGCCAGTTGGCCCAACCACGAGTGGTGGCTCGCCGTCAATCCGGGCCTGCCGGTCGAGGGTTACCTGCCGGCCTGGTTCGTGTCGCAGCTGTCCCGAGGCGACGTGCGACTGCCCGGCCGCGCCATGGGTGCCCGCGCTCGTCTCGAGCGGGCCGAGACGTTGGCTCGCACCCGGCCCGGCGTGCCGCCGCGGGACGCCGCGCCAGCCGCTGGATCGCCTCCGGTGACGGCGGCGGCCTCTTCCGGGCCCGAGAGTGCTCCGCTCACACCCCGAAGGCCGGCGCGGAGCCCGGCCCCTCGGGTGGGTGCCCCGCCGGTGCCGGGTCCGGCGCCCCGGCCACCCGTCCCCGCCGAGCCGCCGCGCCGAGGGGGCGAGGAGGGCCTGCCCGCCGCCGGTCAGCGGCACCCGACCGAGCCGCCCCGGCCCGCGCCGGGCAACGGAGCGCTGCCCCGCACCGGCCGTCCGTCCCGGTTCACCCCGTTGGCTACCGCCGGCCCCACCACCGACCAGGCCGGGCCGGGCGTGGGCTGGCCGGCAGCGACCCGGCCGGGCGACGTCGACGGCCCCGCCCCGGGTAACGGCAACGGTGGCCCCCAGGCCGCGCCTCGGCGTTCCTTCTTCGACCCCAGCCCGGCCCGCGACCCGGCCGCGAGCGGGGGACGCCCCGGTGAGCGGGCGGCCCCGCCGACCCGGTTCGGGCGAGGCAGCCAGCCCTTCCCTCGCCGCCGCCCGGCCGACGCGCCGTCCGACGAGACCGCGACGCGGGCCTTTCCGATGGCGGCGGACCCGGCAGCCACCCAGCCGATACGACGGCCGGAGGGCGGCCTCGGCGCGTCCCGCCGGATGGACGCGCCGCCATCATCCGGCGAGGAGATCACCCAGCCGCTGCCGCCGCGCCGGCACAACCCGCTGGCCGAGGAGCCCACCCGCGCGTTCCGGATGACCGGTGAGCCTCCCCTGGCCGGTGCGCCTGGGCGGCCATCGGCGGAGGAGACGCAGGCGATTCCCCAGGACCGGGCGGGCCGGTTCGACCCGGCGGAGGATCTGCCGGTGTCCGTCGCGGAACCGGTCTCCGGGCCGCCCGCGCCGCGCCGCGGCTTCACGCCCATCGTCATCGAGGGCACCATCATCGAGTCCCGCGACCTCACCGACCCGGTCGAGAGCAGCGCGCCGGTCGACGCGCCCCGGCGGCCCAGCCCCGCCGAGGCCGCCCCGCCACCGTTCGGCTCGCCACCCCCCGGTCCGGGCCTGTTCGGTCCGTCGTCACCCAGCCCCGCCGAGGCCGCCCCGCCACCGTTCGGCTCGACGCCCTCCGACCCGGACCTGTTCGGTCCGTCGTCCTTCGGTTCCACCCCATCCGGGCCCGCGTCGTTCAGCCCCGGTCAGCCCGCCGCGAGCCCGTCCGCCCCGCACGCCGTGATTCCGACAGAGGCCGGCGCTGCCGGCGGTGGCCTGGGCGACACCCGAATCGACGGCCGCGTCGACGCCCCGCTCCGTGACGACCGCGCCGACAGTGCTGTTTCGTCGGCCGGGCCGGCCGGTACGGACCAGGCCAGCGGCGAGGGCAGCGGCGCGAGCGTGATCGCGGACGACGTTGCGCACCCGCCGGCCGACGAGCCGCCGCCGGTCGAGTTCGAGCCGGCCAACACGGTCGAGGAGGACCTGCTCAGCGCCGCCGGCTCCGGCAGCACCGACACCTTCCTGTCCACCCTGCTGCTGGCCCGGGTGCTGCTGCCGGCGGCACCGGAGTCGGTGCCGGGAAGCCGCCCGGGAGATCCCGGCTTCGTCTGGCGGACGGGGCAGCTCGACGGCGAGACGTACGTGGTGGTCTACACCTCGTCGGAGCGCCTCGCCGACCATGCCGAGGGCGACGTCGACACGGTCCGGGTGAAGTTCGCCCAACTGATCCGGCGCTGGCCCGACGAGGACTGGTCGTTCGCCGTCAACCCGGGCACGCCGGTGGGTGCCAAGTTGCCCGGCGAGCAGATCGTCGCGTTGGCCAACTGGGCCGCCGAGGTGGGGCTCGGTGACGACCTGGAAGTGGACCAGGTGGAAGCGCCCGCCGTGGCCGAACCCGCCGCCCGTCCCCGGTACGCCCCCGCGGCGGTCGACCCGACCCGGCCGACGGTCATGCAGAAAGCGATCGCCCCCAGCCAGCTCGCGTACTACCTGGATCGTGGGTACGACCGGGTGTCCGGGTTCGTGCACCGGGCCGGTGAGCTGTCCCACCTGACCACACCGGCACAGCTGCACGAGGCGCTGGGCCTCAGCTACCCCGGCTCGCCGTTCGCCCCGGACGCCGAGGAGATCTACGTGCTGCGCTGGCCGGCGCACCGGCCGAGCCTCTACCGCATCCCGTACGGCGGCCAGAACGAGCCGGCGATGCGGGCCATGGAGGGCTGGGTCATCGAACGTCCGCCGTTCCGGGGCAACGGCTTCGCCCCGGGTGAGAGCAGCGACGTGGTGGCGGAGTTCAAGGTGGACAGCGCACGGCTGCCGCACGGCGCCCAACTCTGGCGCATCGGCGCGGACGGCAGCGAGCGGGTGGTCGCGGAGCTGGACACCGACTCGGTCACCTGGCGACGGGTCGGGGAGGCGTGATGCGCGACGGCTACGTGGCCCGTTGGCAGGGCCGGGAATACCAGGCCAGCCCGGACGGCGACGACATCCGCCTCTACCAGCCCGAGCCGGGCGAGGGCTTCGAGGAGGTCCGCGCGGGCCGCTACGTCCGGGTGCTGCCGGCGAGCGAGATCGAGGATCTGGCGTACGTGCGGACCACCTGCACCTGGAAGGGGCAGCCGTTCATCGTGCTCGGCGAGCACGACGCCTGGCTGCGGGTGGAGTACACGGGCGGTCGTTGGCCGGTGGCCGAGGCGATGCGGCTGGAGGTCTTCGACTTCGGCGTCTACCAGGGTTGGGCGCCGGCCGCGGAGGTCACCGACCTACGGGAGCAGCGGGTCTGACCGGTCAGGTCTTCGCCCACCGCAGGATTTCACCGAGCACCAGCTCCGGTGCCTCCAGGTGCGGGAAGTGCCCCACCCCGTCCAGCAGTCGCCACTCGTACGGGGCTACGACGTACCGGCCGGAGCCCAGCGCGGTGCGGGGCAGGGAGGCGGTGTCCAGGGCGCCGTGCAGTTGCAGGGTCGGAGTGGACAGCGGCTTCTGCATCAGCCGGACGAACCGGTAGCCGTGCAGTCGCAGCAGCGAGCGGAACGCCCAGCGGTAACCCTCCAGCGCGCAGAACGCGGCCTGCGGGATGCACATCGCCTCCCGGCACCGCTCGGCGTACGCCTCGAAGTCCGGCCCGGCCACCCACTGTGGGCCGCCCCAGCGGCGCATGATCTCGCCGACGGCCGCAGCCCCATCACGGGTCAGGACGTGCTCGTAGCGGGGTAGCTGGAACTTCAACGCCGGGGTGGAGGCGGTGAACTGTCCGCGCGGGTCGGCGAAGATGGCGGCGCGCAGTCGCAGCGGGTGCGGCGCCCCCAGCACGACGAGCCGGCGAACCAGGGACGGGTGGAACGAGGCCACCGTCCAGGCCACCATGCCACCGAGTCCGCTGCCGACGATCGTCGCGGATCGTTCGCCGAGCGCGCGGATCAGTCCGGCGATGTCGGCGGCGAGGGTGTAGCCGTCGTACCCCCGGGGTGGTTTGTCGCTGGCGCCGTAGCCGCGTAGGTCGACGGCGACCGCCCGGAAGCCGGCGTCGGCGATCGCCGGCAGCATCTGGTGCCAGGCCCACCAGTGCTCTGGGAAGCCGTGCAGGAAGAGCACCATCGGCCCGGTGCCGCCCTCGACCACGTGGAACCGGCTGCCGTTGGCGCCGACGAAACGGTGCGTCCACGGCCCCTCGGTGAGGACACAGGACTCGTCGACGGCCCCGCCGCGCTGGTCGGTCATGGCAGACAGCCTAGGACCCGGTTGCCGCAGGCGACCCTGGCGGTCGCTTTGAACAGGGGAAAGCCCCGGGTTGCCCCGGACCAGGACCAGGGGCACCGGGTGGACTGTCAGTGGAGAAAGCCGTTCCGGGGCATCCGGGAGGTGGCGCACAAAGCGCGACGCCCGGGCAGATGACCTGCCCGGGCGTCGCTGGTTGGTGCGGGATCAGTGGTCAGCTGACCCGGATCTTCATCGAGGTGCCGTCCTGCTCCAGAACCTTGATCTTGACACCGGTAGCGGGGAGCTTGACGCCGTGGTTCGGCAGCTCCTCGTAGAAGTACTTCTTGGTGTCGTCGAACAGCGGCTCAGCGGCCTGGCCACGGATGTACTGCGGCTGGCTGTTGAGGTGCAGGGTGAACGAGTCGGCCTTCTTCAGGCTGAACGGTGCGTCGTACACCTGGACGCGGGCCCGCCACGGATCCCCGGTGAGGTTGTAGATCGGGCGCGGGTGCGCGTCGATGTACAGGTTGCGACCCTCACCCGGGTGACCACCCGGGTTGGACTCCGACGCCGGGGCGGTGTTGTTGTCCGAGAAGCGGGTGTTCCAGTACGAGATGAGCAGGCCCTCCTGGTACGCGTAGTGGTCCACCCAGTCCGGGCGGGTGTTCGCGTAGCCGAAGAAGTACGGGCCGGTCTTCAGGTACTTGTCGTACGAGACGTACGACCGGTTGCCGGCGATGTAGAAGTTGTCGAACAGCCGGGTGTAGGTCGCCCCGACCACCTGGAACTTCTCCAACGCCCAGCCGGCGTCGGTCTCGGCGCCGTCGCTGAGCACGGTCTGACCGTCGGCGGTCACGGTGATCGCGTCACCGAAGAAGCCGCCCTCGGAGACGCCACCGTCGGTGACGTAGTGCAGGCGAACCTGGGCCACCTTGCCGGCGACCGAGGTCAGCGGGATGTTGATGTCGGCCCAGGTGCCCTTGCTGGTGCCGGCGAGGGCCGGACGGCCCGCGCCGTCGACGCCGATCGGCGTGCCGTTGACGGTGCCGTCCAGGTCGATCCAGGTCTTACCGCCGTCAGTGGACGCCTCGAAGTAGAGGTAGTCGTAGCCGGCCTCGATGCTGTACTTGCCCTTGAGCGACATCGCCGCTGCGGACTTGCCGGTGAGGTCGAACGTCCTCGTCATCTTGCTGTCGAGGTCGTCCTCATTGCCGGAGAAGTACTGCTTGGCGCCCTCGAACGGCGCGCCGTAGTTGAACGTGTACTCCCGCTGTGGGAGCACGACCACGGCGGCCTGAGCCTTGTCCGAGTTGTACTCCTGCGGCCCCAGCTCCAGCGAGCGCTTCTGCCCCGCCACGATCACCTCGTAGTCGAGCCAACCGAGCTGGAGCTTGTTCCACGCGCCGAGGTCGCCGCCCCGGTCGCCGATGCCGACGTCGTTCTTGGCGCCGAGCCGGCTCTGGGCCATCAGGGTCCAGTGCTCGTTGCTGTTGTCCGCCGGTCCGTAGTCGTCCGGCAGGCCCAGGTCGTGCCCGTACTCGTGGTAGAAGACGCTGCGGCCGCCGTTTTCCGGCTGGATCGTGTAGTCGCGGATCCAGACGCCGGTGTTGCCGATCTGGGTGCCGCCGATCGGGAAGTTCGGCGGGCCGACGGGCGAGCTGTTGAACGCCGACCAGCGGTGGCTCCAGATCGCGTCCTCACCCTGCTGCGGGTCACCGTCGGCCTGGTCGCCGCCGGAGTGGACGATCTGGAAGTGGTCGATGTAGCCGTCCGACTCGTTGAAGTCGCCGTCGCCGTCGAAGTCGAACCGGTCCCACTGGTCGAAGGACTTCATCTCGGTGGCGATCTGGGCGTCCGTCCGACCCTTGGCCTTCTGGTCGGCGACCCACTGGTTGGCGGCGTCGGCGATCAGGTTCCAGGTGTTCGGGCAGACGTTGTCGGCGCAGACGGCCCGGTCATCCTGCGGGTCCGGCTCCTGGCCGGGCTCCGGGTCCGGGATCGGGTCGTCGGAGCGACCGTAGCGGGCCTCGTTGTACCGGACCTTGACCCAGTCGGTCACCTCACCGTCGACGGTGTAGCGACCCGAGGACTGGGCCTCGTAGTACTGCTTGAGCGACTCGTCGCCCGGGTTGGTGCCGAAGTAGAGCTGGCGGAAGTGCTCCGGGCTGAAGTCCGGCTGCCAGATGGTGGAGTTGTCCACGGCCCGGTTGGGCTCGGGGATCTTGTTGTGCAGCGGACCCTCGAACGTCGTCGGTCCGGCGATGTCCGGGTTCATGTCCTTGTCCGGGTAGGACGGGTGCCGCTCGTCCCCGAACTCGGCCAGGATCACGAAGATCTTGTCGGTCCGCTCGCGCTTGAGCTCGACGTACTGGTCCTTGGTCTGCTTTGCGCCAGCGGTGGTGCGGGCGTTGGCGCCCAGTCCGGCCGCCTTGGCGACCTCGCCGACCTTGACGACAGTGCTTCCGTTGCGCTCGATCGGCTTGCTCCGACCGCTCAGCACGTCGCTGAGCCCCTGCTCACGCAGTGCGCGGCGCTTCTCCTCGAGCTTGTCGGGGAGTTCATCCTTCAGCGCCTGTGGTTCGGCAGCGGCCGGTGCTGCGGCCGGCAGTTTGGGCTGAGGCGCCGCCGAGGCGGACGGGCCGAAAGCCAGGCCTGTCGCCGTCAGTGAGAGCCCGAGCAGACCCACTGCGACTTTGCGCACGTGGTACCTCCGGTTTGAGGGAACCGGCCCAACGGGGTACGGGCCGGTGGGAGATCGATCCCACTAGTGGGACCATTGGTGAACATAGTTACTGGCGGGACGGGTGGGAAGACGAACGCGTCGATTTGTTGCAAGATTTTGTTGGGAATGCT
The DNA here is from genome assembly GCF_044455385.1 of Micromonospora sp. NPDC051227. Taxonomy (NCBI): domain Bacteria; kingdom Bacillati; phylum Actinomycetota; class Actinomycetes; order Micromonosporales; family Micromonosporaceae; genus Micromonospora; species Micromonospora sp. NPDC051227. The sequence continues at coordinate 122,178 of NZ_JBITET010000003.1, read as the reverse complement.
TTTCACCGTCACACCCCGCCGGTTCATCAGCCGCGCTGACCAGCGCGGCACCGGGCGCCAACGTATACAACGACATTTCTCGATCAAGCCGATCGCACATACGACAGTGGGGCCGGCAGCGTCTCCGCCACCGGCCCCACCGTCAGTTCCCGATCCGTGAAACCGTTACTTCTTGGCCGGGGTCACGTAGATCATGGCCGACGAGTTGTCCCCGGCAGCCTTCTTGATCGTCAGCGAGACGCCGTAGTTCACGCCCTGGTCGCCGGGGTTGCCGGTGCCCAGCACGATCGCGCCACCGCCCAGGGTCACGCCGTAGAACTCCGGCGCCGGGCTGCCGTCCGGGTTGGTGACCCGGGTGGTGTACGGCGCGTTGTCGCGCGACGGCAGGACCACCGACGCGTCGTTGTCCCGGGCGTAGGCAGCGCCATCACGCATCTCGATGCCCGGGTAGTAGCCCTTGGCGTCGGTGAACGCCTTCACCGGCGGGAGCCCCTTGAACTTCGTGCAGTACGCGCTGTACGGCTCGTCCGCCGCCTCCAGGCACTCGGTGAACGGGTACGTCCGCTGCAACGTGAAGGCCGCGTTCGACGACTGCGGACGGCTGGGCAGGTTGTCCGTCACCGACGGGTCCTTCACGGCCGCCTCACCGGTGCGCCGCAACGGGTCGAAGTGCGAGTCGACGATGAGCAACCCGCCCTTCGCGCCGTAGCTGGGCAGCGCGGTCATCTGCCCGGTGACGTGGTTGACGTCGCCGAGCGCGGTGTCCCGGTACCAGACCAGCATGCCCGGAGCGTTGTAGGAGATCCGGTCGACCTTCCACGCCTCGTGCGAGTAGATGGTGTCGTAGGCGTACTTCAGGCCCTTGTCGAAGCCGTCGAAGTTGCGCCACTCCGCGAGGTAGTACTGGGCGTGCACCTCGGTGCCGCTGGAGACCTTCCAGCCCTCACCGGTGGTGTCGACGAACGTGCCGCCGGTGGCCGTCCAGCCGTTGGCGCCGCCCTCGACGTCGTCACTCCAGGTGGTGGCGCCGCCGCCGGTGACCGAGAAGTCGTCGACGAACCAGTTGCGCTCCTCGAACGCCTCGTCGGTGGCCAGGCGCAGCCGCACCTGGACCGTCGTGCCGGCGTACACCGACAGGTCGACGTAGTCGTGCCGCCAGCCGTCGGTGCTGCCGGTCAGGCCGTACTTCTTGCCGCCGAAGTCGTTCATGCGGCCGTTCGGGTCCGGGTAGCCGTCCGGCGTGGTGACCACCGTGCCGCCCTCGTCGTACACCTTCTGCTCGGTCCAGGTCGTACCGCCGTCGGTGGAGAGCTCGACGAAGCCGTAGTCCCAGTCCTCCTCGATGATGTAGTTGTTCCACATCCAGAACTTCGAGTCGGCCGCCGCCGGCACGTCGACCGAGCGGCTCAGCTTGACGTCGGCCCACTCCTGGTCGTTGTTGCTGTGCCACATCTTGGTGCCGCTGTGCGGGGTGGCCAGCGTCGTCACCTTGTCCGGCAGGTCGACCTTGATGCCGTCCTCGGAGTCGATCGGGGTGCGTGAGGTCTGGCCGAGCTTCACCTCGCGCGGGTTCGACCCGGGGCGGATGGTCAGCGGGTCGGCCCAACCGAGCACCCACTTGTCCCAGATGCCCATGTGCGTCGGCAGCGCCTGGAAGATCTCACCCGAGTGCGAGCCCGAGGCCATCAGGTCCCAGAAGTCCACGTCGGAGTCGGCGTTGCCGGACGTGTCGTAGAGGTCCGGCAGACCCAGGTCGTGGCCGAACTCGTGGGCGAAGACGCCGACGCCGGCGTCCTCCGGCTGCACGATGTAGTTCGACGCCTTCAGGTTGGTGCCCGGGATGGTGTAACCACCGGCGACAGTGGAGGAGTGCGCCCACACGGCGTACACGCCCTCGGCGCCGCCGCCGCGGGACTTGCCCTGGCCGGCGTGCACCAGCACGAGGTGGTCGATCACGCCGTCCGGCTCGAAGACGTTGCCGTCACCGTCGCGGTCGGCCTGGTCCTCGATGTCGTAGTCGGCCCACGGGAAGTTCGGGTCCTTCGCGACGAGCGCGTCGATCGCGTCGGTCGCCAGGCGGCCCGCGCCGGCCGGGTTGTCCGGGTGGCCGTTCATCGACTGCTCACGGCCGGGAACCCACGCGCCGGTTTCGTCCTGGAAGCAGCGGTTGGCCGCGTACCAGCCCTCCGAGTGCGGCACGGTGATCCACGGGCTGGCCTGCCCGTCCACCGTGTACGCGTTCTTGGACATCTCCAGGTACATGTTGTGCATGGTGCGACCGGACAGGTCGATGCCCTTCTTGCCGTCCGGGCCCTTCAGGTCCGTGCGGACCCGCTCGGTGATGCCCTTCTTGCTGTAGAGCATCTTGTTGTAGTGCTGCGGCGAGAAGTCCGGCACCCACATCGAGTTGTTGTCCTCGTGGGGCAGGCGCGCCGGGTCTGGGATCTTGTTGTGCTTCGGGCCGTTCTGGACCGTGCCGGGGACGCAGGTGCGGTCCTCGAACACCGTCTTGGGGACCATCACACCGGTGAAGTCGTCGTTGGCCTTGTCGTTGAACTCCACCAGCAGCGTCAGCAGCTTCGCCGTCTGGGTGGTCGGGGCCTTCTTGAACTTGCGGGGGTTCTGACCCGTCTTCAGCGACTTGGCCTCGTCCTTGGCCAGCTGCCGTGCGGTCACCGGATTGCCCCGGGCGTGCTTGCGGTCGAACGCGCGCGCGGACTCCGCGGCAGGGGTGTAGATGCCACCCTTGCCCTTCACCTCACGGCCGGTGGTGTCCGGCTGCACCTCGGGCTCGGCGTAGTTGATGTAGTGCTCGTCGGCGCCGATCACCGCCTGGGGGGTGCCGGACGGCGACTGGGCCGCCGCACTGCCACTCACGGTCAGTGACGTGGCCGCGAGGGCGATGGCGGGCAGTGCGACGAGTAGTCGTCGCCGCGCCCTGGACTGCGGTTTGTGGTTCATGCCGCTCCGTTTCTCGGGCATGGGGAGGAGGACGTTGGATTGGCCGACCATCGATGTGATGCATGTCGAACTCTTCCAACCTGCGTGAACCTAGAGCACAACCGGCCGAAAGGACAGAGGTGGCCTGTGCCTGTGCCCGTTCAGCTTCTCCCGACTCCCCCGACCGACCGATGTGACAGTGCCGAGGCGGCACGACCCGTACCCGTAAGACATGACGGAGGGTGGCGGTCCGCACGGACCGCCACCCTCCGATGAGTACGCCTACCGTCAGTCCTCGTCGGACTTCGTACCGCTCATCCCCGAGGAGATCAGGTCCATCACCGAGGAGTCCTGCAACGTGGTCACGTCGCCCAGCGACCGGTTCTCCGCCACGTCCCGCAGCAACCGGCGCATGATCTTGCCGGAGCGGGTCTTCGGCAGCTCCGGCACCAGCATGATCTGCCGCGGCTTGGCGATCGGGCCGAGCGTCTTCGACACGTGGTTGCGCAGGTCGGCGATGAGCTGCTCGCCCGCGTCACCGGCGATGTCCGTGCTGCCCCGCGGAATGGCGAACGCGACGATCGCCTGACCGGTGGTCGGGTCGGTCGCGCCGACGACCGCCGCCTCGGCCACCGACGGGTGCGACACCAACGCCGACTCCACCTCGGTCGTCGAGATGTTGTGCCCGGACACCAGCATCACGTCGTCCACCCGGCCGAGCAGCCAGATGTGCCCGTCGTCGTCCTTCTTCGCACCGTCGCCGGCGAAGTACATGCCCTGGAAACGCGACCAGTACGTGTCGATGAACCGGTCGTCGTCACCCCAGATGGTGCGCAGCATCGACGGCCACGGCTCGCGCAGCACCAGGTAGCCGCCGCCACCGTTCGGAACCGACTGGCCCTGGTCGTCAACCACGTCTGCCACGATGCCCGGCAGCGGCGTCATCGCCGAACCCGGCTTGGCCGCCGTCACCCCCGGCAACGGCGAGATCATGATGGCGCCCGTCTCGGTCTGCCACCAGGTGTCCACCACCGGCAGCTCGCCCCGGCCGATGTGCTGCCGGTACCACATCCAGGCCTCCGGGTTGATCGGCTCGCCGACGCTGCCCAACAGGCGCAGCGAGGACAGGTCGAAGCCCGCCGGGATGTCGTCGCCCCACTTCATCATCGTCCGGATCAGGGTGGGAGCGGTGTACAGGATGCTCACCCCGTACCTGTCGACGATCTCCCAGAACCGGCCCTTGTGCGGCGTGTCCGGCGTGCCCTCGTACATCACCTGGGTGGCGCCGTTGGAGAGCGGGCCGTACACGATGTAGGAGTGCCCGGTGACCCAGCCGATGTCGGCAGTGCACCAGTAGACGTCCGTCTCCGGCTTCAGGTCGAACACCGCGTGCGTCGTGTACGACGCCTGGGTGAGGTAGCCGCCGGTGGTGTGCAGGATGCCCTTCGGGCGGGCCGTGGTGCCGCTGGTGTAGAGGATGAACAGCGGGTGCTCGGCGTCGAACGGCTGCGCGGTGTGCTCGGCGGACGCGGTCTCCACCGTCTCGTGCCACCAGTGGTCCTTCTCCGACCACGCCACGTCCTCGCCGGTGCGGCGGACCACGAGCACGTGCTCCACCGACGGGGAGTTCGCCACCGCCTCGTCCACAGTGGGCTTCAACGCCGACGGCTTGCCCCGCCGGTAACCACCATCCGCGGTGATCACCACCTTGGCGCTGGCGTCCTGGATCCGGTTGCTCAACGAGTCGGCGGAGAAGCCACCGAAGACCACACTGTGCGCGGCGCCGATCCGGGCGCACGCCAAAATGGCCACCGCCGCCTCCGGGATCATCGGCAGGTAGATCGCCACCCGGTCGCCGGCGGTCACCCCCAGGTCGGTGAGCGCGTTCGCCGCCCGGCAGGTCAGCTCGTGCAGGTCCGCGTACGTGATGGTGCGGGTGTCGCCCGGCTCGCCCTCCCAGTGGATCGCCACCTTGTCGCCCCGGCCCGCCTCGACGTGCCGGTCCAGGCAGTTGTACGCGACGTTGAGCTGCCCACCCACGAACCACTTAGCGAACGGCGGGTTCGACCAGTCGAGCACCTCATCCCACTTCTTCGACCAGGCCAGCCGATCGGCCTGCTTCGCCCAGAAGGCCAGCCGGTCGGCCTCCGCCTCGGCGTACGCGTCGATGGTGACGTTGGCGTGCGCGGCGAGTTCGGCCGGCGGGGGGAACTGGCGCGTCTCGTTCAGCAGATTGGCCAATGCCTCGCTCATGCCGTGACTCCTCATCCTCGGGGTGACCTGGGTCTCGATGGCACGAGGGTAGTCGCGGGGCCTGCGACCGGCCACGGCTGCCCGCTGCGTCGCGCCGAGTGGCCCCCGCCGCGCGCCCGGCGGCCCAACACCGCCCGGCCCCGCCAGTCTCCGCCGGGGTCGACGCGCGGGGGTGCCTTGATCGGCGCCCGGCCCCGCCAGTCTCCGCCCGGGGTCGCCGCGCGGGGGCGCCTTGATCGACACGGGTTTCATGAAGTCGCGGGGTCCAGGTCAGGCGGACACCCCGACTTCCAGAAACCCGTGTTGACCTTGCCGGTGCCGGTGCCGGTGCCGGTGCCGGTGCCGGTGCCGGTGCCCGTGCCGGGTCGGGTCGGGTGGTCCGGGTCGCGTTGCGGGCGGGTGCGGCCCGCCGCGCCGGGCCGGGTCGTTAGCGTGGCGGGGTGACCACCGACCCGCTCGCCCCGTTGCTTGCGCTCGCCGACATCGCCGCCGCCGTCGAGCAGGCCCGCGCGCGGTTCGACCAGGCGCTCGGGCACCGGGCGCTGCGCCGGCACGGCGGACAGGTCGCCGCCGAGGTCAGCCTCCGCTCCGCGGTGGCCAGTGCGGCCCTTGAGGGGGCCGGGCACGAGCGTGAGGCGGTCCGGGCCGGCACCGTCACCGACCCGGTGCTCCAGGGGGCGCTGCGGGTCGCCGGAGCGCTGCCGGGCCTGAGCGAACTGTGGCCGAAGGCGCCCCGCCAGGCGCTCGCGAAACTGCACGTGCTCGCCGCCCGTGACCTGGTGTCGGAGGCCGAACTGGGCCGCCCGGTCGGCGACCCGGTGGTCGCCACCCGGCTGGACGGGCTGGCCGGCCTCGTCGCCGGTGGCACGAAGGTCTCCCCGCTGGTGCTCGCCGCTGTCGTACACGGGGAGTTGCTGAACCTGCGCCCGTTCGCCGGGCCGTCCGGCGTGGTGGCCCGTGGGGCCGCCCGGCTGGTGCTGCTCGCCAGTGGCCTCGACCCACGTGGCCTGCTCCCCGTCGACGTGGGGCACCGCGAGCGGGAGCCCGAGTACGTCGGCGCGGCCGGTGCCTTCGCCACCGGCACCCCGGACGGTTTGCGCTCCTGGCTACGCCACTACATGGCCGCCGTCGAGGTCGGCGCCGACCAACTCACCGCCATCGGAGACGAGATCCTCGCCGCCGCCTGAGCGGTTGGACGGGGGTTCAGGCGGTGGTGGCGGCGCGGGTGCGACGGTGCCGGCCGTACCAGGCGATGCCGATGGCCACACCCACCCCGACCCCCAGGGCCGCCGCGGCCACCGGGACCGCAGGCCGTTCCCGCAGACGCCGGCCCAGCGGGATCGGGTGCCGGAACTCCAGCACCGGCCAGGCGTTCTCCGAAGCCAGCTTGCGTAGCTGCCGGTCCGGGTTGACCACGCTCGGGTGGCCCACGCACTCCAGCAGCGGGCGATCGCTGTACGAGTCGGAGTAGGCGTACGAATCAGCCAGGTCGTAGTCCCGGGCGGCGGCCAACTCGCTGACCGCCTCGACCTTGCTCGGGCCAGCCGCGTAGAACTCGACCTCGCCGCTGTACCGGCCGTCCTGCACCGTCATCCGGGTGGCGATCACGTCCGTCACCCCGAGCAGCTCACCGATCGGCCGGACCATCTCCTCACCCGACGCCGACACCAGCACCACGTCCCGCCCGGCCGCCTGGTGCTCCACGATCAGTGCGGCGGCCTCGGCGTACACGTAGGGGTTGATCAGCTCGTGCAGCGTCTCCGCGACGATCTGGCGGACCTGCTCCACCTGCCAGCCCTTGCAGAGCGCAGCCAGGTAGTCCCGTGTTCGGGCCATGGTCTGCTCGTCGGTGCCGCCCAGCCGGAACATCAGCTGCGCGTACGCCGACTTGACCACGTCACGCCGGGTGATCAGCCCATCCCGGTAGAACGGCCGACCGAACGCCAGGGCGCTCGACTTGGCGATGACGGTCTTGTCCAGATCGAAGAAAGCGGCACTTCGGCCCACGGCGCGAAAGTCTAGCCGGATGGTCTATCGTCGGCGGGTGCCCGGGGTCATGCCACCCCTCAGACCTGCGGGCTCTCCGCTCCGCGTGATCACGCTCACACTCTGCGAGGAGATTTTCGCAGTGAGTGGAGGCAGCACCACTCGACGTGACGGGCCCGCTCAGGCAGACTTGTCCGTACGACGAGCTTTCACATCCTCGAAACAGGCAGACCCTCAGCGGTTGCACCCCCCGTGACCGCTGAGTGGTTCGGCTCGACCCCCCCGGAGCCGAACCTCCGACGACCCCCGTCTCCCCCCGACGGGGGTCGTCCCTTTCTGCTGGAAACGCTCCACCGCAGCTCACAAGTCGTCCTCCGGCCCGTCCAGACCGTCCATGGACGGCGTTTCTGCGGCCAGAGGCAGCAGAGAGGCAGCAGAGCCATCGAACGCCTCCAGGACGCGGGCGGCGTAATCGTCCGGGGTGTGGGTGTACCGGTTGAGCGTCGTCGACGCCTGCTCGTGGCCCATGACCCGCTGCACCAGGTTGATTGGGACGCCGTCGGTGACCAACCAGGTCGCGTAGGCGTGCCGCAGATCGTGAAAACGCATCCCGCCAGCAGCCTTGGCCGCGACGCAGGCGACAGCCTCCCGTTCAGTGGTGAACTCGGCCGACCACTCGATGCCCTCCCGATCGGGCCACGTAGCGCGGAACCGGTGTGGGCCGGTGTTGGCAACCTGGCCGAGCAGCCCGGCGCGGACCAGCGAGGGCAGCCAGATCCGGCGGCGGAAGTTCGACCGGCGTAGCGGGCGCCCTACCCGGTCGCGGAAGACCAGGGTGCGCGGGTCCGGGTCGCCGGCGGCGGCGTGCAGCTCGCGGAGCGCGGCCAGGAGGAAGCCGGGCAGCGGCACGGTTCGGACCCCGGCGCGACTTTTCGGGTACGGACGCAGCACGATCCCGCCGTGCGTTTCCTCGGCCACCTGGACCACGCGTAGCGATGCCCGGCCGAGGTCGACCGACGACCACGTCAGCCCGGCGCACTCACCCCAGCGCAGACCGGCCCCGGCGGCGGTGGAGACGATTGCCCGATGCCGAGGCGGGACGGCGGGCAGCAGCCGGCGTCGGAAGTCCTCCCGGCTGATCGTGACCGGCCTGACATCGCGGGATCGATCGCGCGGCAGCTTCACCTCTTCGGCCGGGTTGGTGGCGATCAGCCGTGCCTGAACCGCCGTCTTGAGGATCATCGACAGCAGTTGGTAGTACTTGGCCACGGTGGCGGGGGCGAGATCCCGACCGAGGCCGGTCACCCACTCCTGTACCGACATGAAGTCGACCTTTCCGAGCGGCCAGTCACCCCACTTCGGCAGAACGTGCGTGCGGAGCATGGAGACGGTTCGCTCGCTGGTACGCGCCTCGACGGCCCGGTTGGCGAGCCACTGCTGGGCGAAGTCACCGAAGCGCGTACGACCGGCGTGTGGGTTGACGTAGGTGCCCCGGTTCAGGCCGCTCTCGACCTCCGTCAGGAAGGCATTGGCCTCCCGCTTCGTGCGGAAGCTCCTGGACTTCTGGTCACCGGCAGGGTCACGCCAGCAGGCGCGGAAGGTGCCAGCCGGGGTCTTGCGGACGAAGCCCATCAGTGCCTCCGCCCGTGCTCGGTACCGGTGGCGGCGGGTTGCTCGGTGACGCCGTCGAGCCATGCGTGGAACCGGGTGCGTGGGATGAGCCAGCGACCACCGAGGCGGGTCGCGGGGATCGTTCCGTCCCGGACGAGGGCGTAGGTGCTCCCGAGCGAGATGCCCAGCAGCTTGGCGACTTCCCGGACGGTGTAGGTGACCGGCTCGACGACGAACGCCCCAGTACGAGGGACGAGCCGAACAACCGGGCTGGGTCGGGCGGTGGTGCTCATGACGGGTGACCTCCTCAGGTCTGTGTGGGTCAGGCAGCGGCCGACACGGTGCCGGCCGGGGTGGTGCCGAGTTCGTGGGCGAGTTCTTCGCGGCCGGTTGTTCGTCGTTCGCGGGCGAGGGCGGCGGCGGTGTTGGCGAGGAGGGCGTCTCCGGTGGTGTGCCAGCCGACGCCGGCGAAGGTGAGGGTGCCGACGATGAGCGTCGTGTCGTCCTCGTCGAGGTGGTCGACGGCGCGGAGGGTGTCGGGCTGCTCGTCGGCCTGGTGCTCGTGCTCGTGGCGTCGGAAGGTGACGCGGGTGTCGCGCAGGAGTTGGAAGGTGACGGAGTAGCGGCGGGCTTTGGTGAGGAAGTGGCCGCCGAAGCCGAGCATGTGCGCCCAGCGCCGCAGCCGGGCGTAGGGGTTGCCGGTCGCTGGTTTCGCCGGTTGGGTGTCAAGGCTGGCTTGACGGTGGGCGATGCAGACGGGGCAGGCGGCGTATCGGGTGTGGGTGCCGCAGTCGGGGCACTCCCAGCGCTTCACGAAGCCGGGCGCAGGCCGGTGGTCCCGGGGCCGCTGAGACAGCGGAACGGGCGTTCCGGTGGGTCGGCCTATATGCCAACAGGCGTCGATGAGGCGGGCGGTGTGGTCGCCGTCGGGGTCGGCATAGTCGCCGATCGAGTCGGCGTCGAGCCTGACGGAGCGGTGCCCGGTTACCTCGGTGCTTTTGGTGGCGTACTTGGCAAGGTAGCCGGCGACCATGCTGTCGGTGACCTCACCGTCTCCGGTGAGGCTGATGGGTCGGATGTCGAGGCCCTTGCCCGGGTCACCCCACGCGATCGGCCAGCCGGCGGGTTGGTCGGGGTGGGTGGGGGTGGTGAAGGCGACTTGCTCGACGGCGGCGCGGATCGCGTCGTCGAGGTCGGCCACGGTGAAGGTGGCCGGTGGTGGGATGACGGCGGTGGGGTCGTCGGGGTGGACGCCGTCGAGGCGCACCAGGGCGTGGAAGTGCACCGCTCCGCGTGCCTGGAACTCGGCCACCTTCCCGTGCGAGAGCCGAACCGGTGGGACTGTGCGGATGTTGCCGGAGGCGGTGACGACCTGGACACGGGGAATACCCCGGCGGCGGGCGAGTTTGGCGAGCCATCGTTCCGCGGCTTGCTTGGTGCGGTGCCACAACTCGCCGGAGAACAGGTTCCACACGACTTGATGGGTGTGGTCGTAGCAGTCCAGGCACAACGGCTGTCCGAGCACTTGGTCCCCGGTTTCGTGGCGCGCCCAGCAGACGGCCGGTCGGCCGTGGGGGCAGAGGCCGGCGGTGGGGTCGGTGGCGCGGCGGGCGTGACACGGCTCAGCCCGGCAGTCGCAACGCTTCCGGTTGCCGCAGGTATGCCGCTTGACCGCCCGGGTGTGCACGGTGCCGAACGACGGCGCGGTGAAGGTGGCGAACACGGCCGGGTGTTGGGCGACGGTGTCGGGGACGCCCTTGCCGCCGATGAGGCCGGCGCGGAGGAGTTGGTAGGCGTCGCGTTGGTAGGTGTGGGCGCAGGCGGGGCAGACGGTGGCGCGGCGGTTGCCGCAGGCGGTGTAGATCGCGGCGTCGGGCATGGCGTCGGTGTGCCGCTGGTCGAGGACGCGGCCGGTGGACTGTTCGACGGTGAGGAGTTGGCCGGCGAGGCGTATGGGTCGGGTGCAGCCGGCGGCGGCGCGGACGTGTTCCAGCCATCCGAAGTAGTCGGGTTGGGTGGCGCGGGTGAAGGCGGAACCAGTGGCGGTGTAGTCGTGCACGGGGATGGTGTCGGCGTTCGAGCCCACACCCCGGGCCGTGGTGGTCCGGGGTGTGAGGTCCAGCGTCGAGGCCATCAGCCGCGAACCTCAGTGGTGAGGTGGCGGGTGGTGATGGTGTGTTCGGTGACGATGACCCGGCAGGCGCCGCACTGGCGCTTGACCGGTTCGTGCCGACGGCACGGGATCAGGGCGGTGGTGTCGCCGCAGCGGATGGTGACCGGTGCCCGGCAGGGACCGCCGGGGATGACGTCGACCAGGGTCCGGCGGATGTCGAACGGGTGCGCGTCGGGGAAGGCGGGGCAGGTGTGGGTGACCTGCTCGATGTCGACCAAAACGATGGTCATCGGACACCACCGCCGATGGTGGTGAGGAGTTGCCCGGCGATGACCGTGCTGACGTCGAGGCGGTCGGCCAGCTCGGCGGGTGTGATGGGTTGACCGGTGGCTTGTTCGTGCTGCACGGCCGCGAAGCGGGCGGTGGGCAGCAGGTGGGCGGGGACGTCGACCGGCTCGGTGGCCGGTGCGGTGACGGGTCCCGGCGCGACGGCCGGGGTTGGCTCGGGTGCCGGGCTGATGGCGGCCGGCGGTGCCGGCTCGGTGGTGACCTGCTCGGCCACCTGAACGCGGATCGGCTCCATCGGCTCAGACGCCGGTGCCATGGGTTGCGTGGTGGGTGCGGGGGCGAGGACGAGTTTTACCAGGGCCATGAACGCCAGCGCGGGAACCGCCGAGAGGAGCCACCCGGACGGGCCGGGCTTGGCAACGGCGAGTTGCGCGGCGAGGGAGAGGCCGGCGGCGGCGATGAGTAGGACCATCGGGTAGCCGATGGGTGCGCCGGTGCGGCGGCGTCGGCGGATGGTGAGTAGGGCTGCGATGGGGGACGAGTTCGGAGATGACGGCGTTGGCCCAGCCGAACCATCCCGGGGTGTTGGTAGGGCTGTTGGCCATGGTCCAGTCGTGGACGTGGGTGAACGAGGCGGCCCCGGCGGAGCCGCCGACGGTAATGAGGATGAGGACCAGGACCAGGCCCTCCAGGCGGGTGCCGGCGCTGGCCGGCGTGGTGGTGGTCATTGGGGGCCTCCGTGGCAGTCGAGGCAGCAGCCGTAGCGGCGGGGGATGTAGTAGGGCTTCACCTGCTCGCAGTGCCGGCAGGTGCGGCGGGCGAGGAGGGCTTTGGCGACGGCTCCCCGTTGGGCGGGGGTGGCGGTGCGCTTGGCTTTGGCGAGGTCAGCGCGGTAGAGGTAGGCGACCCGGCGGTTGCTGCGGTGTCGCCAGAGGATCTGGGCGACGGGGTCGTGTCCTCCGGGACGGAAGCCGGCGGCGCGGAGTTGCCGCAGGGTGGCCAGGCCGGTGGGGGCGCAGTGGTAGGGGAAGGTGGGGAACCCGCAGCGGGTGCCGAGCGGGTCGTAGAACTCGACCCGGATGCCGGTGCGCTCGGCCAGATCATCGAGGTTGACGGCGCGTAGGTCGGTCATGGCTTGTCACCGCCCCAGCGCTGTTGGGCGGCTTGGCGGGTGATGCCGAGGCGGGAGCCGATCTCGGCCCAGGAGTAGCCGAAGGCCCGCAGGCCGATCACGGCTTCGCCGATGGCGTCGTCGAGGTTGGCGGACAGGGCCACGAGGTCGCGGAGGGCTTCGACGTCTCCGGTGGCGACGCGGCGGCCGTGGGCGCGGATGATGCGCTGAGCGAACGAGGCGAAGGCGTCGTTCTCGACGACGTCCCGACGCTTCTGACGGGGAACGGATGTCAAGGTCTTCTTGACGGTGTTCATGCGTCCTCACCTCCGGCGGTGCGCAGGTAGTCCCACTCGGTGGCAGCCGCCTCAAGGGCGGTGATGACCTGCTCGGCGGTGCGGGCCGGGTCGTCGTTCCACGAGTACGGGGAGGTGTGCTCGTCGAGCAGGTAGCCGTCTTCGTCGATGTAGAAGACCGGGGCGGTGGTGTCGAGGTAGTCGACGAACACGCCCAGCGCGGTCAGGTAGTCGGCGAGGGCGTCGGGGTCGAGCTGGGAGAAGTGCTCCACCTTCTGTCCGGCGCAGGCGATGCCGATGGCCCCGGCGGCGCAGGCCGGCGGGGTGAGGGTGTCGGGGTTCTTGGCGTAGTAGGTGCCCTGGTGCCAGCCGTGCCGGCGCAGGTAAAGGGCAGCCATCCGCAGCAGATCAGCCGGTGTGACCTGTACTTCTGCGGGTGGGTTATGGGTAGCCTTCATGGCAACCACGTCCTTTCGAGGTTGTTGGTGGAGGTCGGCAGGACCAGCGGTTGCTGGCAGGCGTTGACTGGTCCTGTCGGCCGGTTATCGGGCGCGTAGCCGCAGGTAGCGGCGGTGCCGGTTGTCGTCACCCGGCATCTGCCTGGGTGCGGACAGGTAGACCAGTCGCCCACTGCGGGCGACGGCCTGGACCAGGGCGGCGATGTCCTCAGGACTGCCGGTGATCCACAGTTCGGTGAACTGGGCGGCCCGCTGGTTGTTCGCGCGGGCGTAGGCGCGTTCCCGGGTGGTCATGCCGGCCGCTCCAGGTTGTAGGGCGGTGGGGGCGGCAGGGGATCGCTGTCGGGCCACACGACGTGGCCCCGGCTTCCGCAGTCGAAGCAGAGCAGGTAGTAACGGTCACCGATGTCGGGCAGGTACGCCTGCCACTCGATCATCAGGTGATCCCGGCAGATGTGGGCGTCGTCCAGGGAGTTTCTGGCCTTCATCACGTCAGCGAAGATGTCGAGGACGTTCAGTGCCGGCCATTCACGCGGATAGTGGTTGTCGTAGATGATGCTGTCGGCGAGTGCGTCGAAGCCGGAGCAATAAATCTGCTTCCAGTGGCCTCCGCAGAAGGTGCACCGCCACCACTGAATCTCTTCCAGCCGGTCGGTGCGGTCGCCGTACTCGGCGTCTTCCAACTCGGCGTACCGGTAGCACTCGTGAGTCGGTGCCGGCGCGGGGCCGCTCATGCTGCCATCTCCCATTCGGTGGGGTTGACCGCCGGGGTGCTGGTGCCGTTGGGGCGGCGGGTCCAGGCGGCGTAGTCGGCGATGTTGTAGATGTCGGTGTCGGTGAGGTAGGCCGCCTTGATGCGGCGGGGTACGCCGCCTTCGGCCAGGAGGTAGGCCGCGCCCTGGTTGGTGGGGGCAATGTCGGAGGCGGTGTAGCCCTGCTCGGCCCAGCCCTGCCCCAGGATGATGTTCGAGCTGTTCAGCGAGGTGCACCGGAACGCGGCCCGGTAGCCGAACAGGTCCCGCAACGAGGCGGGGATGATGTCCCACGACGGGCGCTGAGTAGCGGCGACGACGGGCATACCGCAGGCCCGGCCGAGGGAGACGAGCCCTCGCAGCAGGGTGGAGAACTCCTCCTGTTGCTGCTTGGTGCCGAGGACGGTGGAGAACATGGCGAGTTCGTCGATGATGGTGACGATGACGGACATGCCGTCGCCGTCGGCGAGCTTGCGGCGCCGGTTCGCGAGGAGCCAGGCGTAGCGGTTGGTGGCGACGACCAGGAGGCGACGCAGGACGTCGATGCCCTGGTCGATGTCGGGGCCGATGAACGCGTCGGCGAGGTCGCGCCAGGGCCCGAGTTCGACGAGTTTCGCGTCGAAGAGCACGAGGCGGGTGTTGTCGCACAGGGCGGCGTGGCCGCAGATATTGTTAATGAGCCCGGACTTGCCGCCGCCGGGTTCGCCTGCGGTGAGCAGGTTGCGGTAGATGACGTCCAGGTAGACGGGTTGGCCGAACTCGTCGATCCCGATGAAGATCGGGTCGAACATCGACAGGCCAGGACCCACCGGCACCGCATCGGCGGTGGTGGGAATCGTGGTGGTCATGGTGCCCTCCTGGGCGTTGTGGGCGCGAGGAGCCACACGAACGAGCCGCCATGGCTCCTCGCATCCGGGGTTGGGTTGGGGTCAGATCCAGTCGGAGACGTCGTCTGCTTCGGGCGACGCGGAGGAAGCCGGGGGCTTGCTGCCGTTGGCCGTAGACGCGGCCGGCTGCTTCGTGGCCGGCTTGCCCTGGGCGGGGATCCTGATCGTCGGAGCCTCGACGTCCGGCAGGTCCAAGGCAGTGGGGACCGTCAGCGGCGATGCCGAGACGGGCGCGGCCGGATCGATCACGTCGACCAGCGGGGAACCGACATGGGCGGTCAGCACCTCACGGCGTTTGATGTCGAACCGCAGGTAGGCGGCGTTGTTCTCCGAAGCGCGCTCGATGAGCGCGGTGGAGGCGTGGCAGGTGACCGCGATCTTGTCGAGGCGGCCTTCCAGATCCTTGGCCGACAGGCCGGGGCGCAGGTAGACCCAGACCCGTTCGCCGACCGGGGTCGGGCGTGCCCAGAGAATCAGCGGGAGGCTGCCGGACTGGTTGGCGATGATGAACTGCGCGAAGCACACGCGCAGCCGGTGGCGCACCACGAGGCACCATCCCCAGGCGATGATCTGGCGGCGAATCGGGCGGATGGCGGCGGGGACGCCGACGATCAGGGCGACCACGAGCAGGGTCACCAGGGTTGGGGTGTGGTTGGCGAGCTGCACCCACGCGGTGAGCAGCAGGACCGCCATGGCAGTTTCGAGGCTCCACCACCACAGCAGCCGGATTACCGGCCAGATCCGGACGAGCACCCAGACGAGGCCGCCGGTCGGAACGCCGATCAGGACGCCGACGAACAGGGACACGATGGGGTGCCAGTAGGAAGCGGCCACCACGGCCGACAGGAGGCCGACGATGACCGCCGTGAGGATGAACGCCATCTTGGCGTTGCGTGCGGAGGAGCGGTGAACTTTGGCCTCGATGACCGTCACCGTTCCGGTTGACCTGCCGGCGAACCGGCGGGGGCTAGACTTGGACATGACGAGTCCTCCCAAGCACTTTGGGTTGGATGAGTTGGAGGGCACGGGGTCGGCAGATGTAGGAGTCGGACCGACCCCGCGCCAGCTCTTGCGGGAGTTGCCACCACCACTGGTGGTGACGGGCCGGGAATGTAGGAGTCGGAACCACTCCCGGACCATGAATCTCAGCGGACCACCGGCCGCTTTCCTGCGTCAGACACCAGGGCTCACACAGTGCGGTGAGCAAGGGACCTACTTAGCCGCCGAGTTACCAGCCTTCGGCTTCAGCGAGATCGCACGGAACGCGACGCCGTTACGCCCGTTGGTCGCCCACGGAATAGCCTCCAACTGCTCGACAGCGACGAGCTGTCCCACCGTCACGCCCGGCTTCTCACCCGCCGTGGTGATGGTGATGATCTCGCCGCCAGTCTCGTCGAGCACGAAGACCTGGGTCGACCACATGAGCCGGCCAGTGTTCTTCTCCGACCGCTGATTGCCGTTCTGGTCGTTCTTCGGCTCCGGGTCCTTCGTCACCTGGACCTGCTTGCTTTGGGTGTCCACGTACAGCTTCACAACAAACCTCCTGGGTCTCGGGCCAGGTAATGAGCTAGTCCCCGGTGGACTGTTGCTCGTGGCCTCTGCGGATAAGGCTCCCGAAAAGCCAGGGACAACCCATCCGATGAGCTGGACGACTATGGGACGTCTTGGTTACGATGAATGCGTCCCTAGTCGTCCCTTGAGGAGGAATGATGCCAAACGACCGGCTCCGCGATGCCATCCTGCGCAACGGCCTGACGCCGGTCGCTGTGGCCGAGAAAATCGGGGTTGACGCGAAGACCGTAGAACGGTGGATCACCCAGGACCGGACGCCGTACCCGCGTCACCGACACGCAATCGCGGCAATGGTGCGGGAAGACGTGCCGTACCTGTGGCCAGACGCGGTGACCCCCGAGAAGGCGTCGAGGATTGGGCAGAGCGAGTTGGTGCAGCTCTACACCCGGCGGTCTGCCGTGCCGTACGACCTATGGCGTCGACTGATCGAGCGCGCGGAGAAGCGGATAGACGTGCTGGCCTACGCCGGCCTGTTCCTCGTAGAGCAGGACCGCAGGCTGATCGACACCCTGCGTCAAAAGGCTGTTGACGGCGTGACGGTGACAATCCTGCTCGGGGACCCGAATAGCGAGGCGATCGAGCGCAAGAGCATCGAGGAAGGTTCGCCGGGTGTGATGGCGGCGAAGATCCGCCAAGTTCAGCAGTACTACAACCGGCTTGACGATTCGCCCGGGGTGAAGATCCGTTACCACGACACGACGTTGTACAACTCGATCTATCGCTTCGATGACGAGATGTTGGTGAACATGCACGTGCTCGGTTTTCCGGCGCCACATGCGCCCGTGATGCATCTGCGCAGGCTCAACGGCGGCGATCTGTTCGGCACGTACGCCGACAGCTTCGACCGGGTCCTAGCTGCCTCGACGACTCAGCCACGCGGCGAGATGGCAGCCTAAGAGCGTGGCAAGAACCGAGCACTACCACGACCCGAGCGCGCCGAAGGCCAACAGCATCGTCGTCGCCGTCTCCGTCTTCGCACGAGACGATCGCGGACGGGTGCTGCTCATCCAGCGGACCGACAACGGCCTGTGGTCCCTGCCCGGGGGCGGACAAGAAGTTGGCGAGTCGGTCGCAGAGACGGCAGTCCGGGAAACCCACGAGGAAACCGGCATCCGCGTCGAAGTGTTCGGGATGGTCGGCGTCTACTCCGACCCCGGTCACGTCATCGAGTATTCAGACGGCGAGGTGCGACAGCAGTTCTCGCTCTGCTTCCGCGCCGTGCCAGTCAGCGGCACACCGACGCCGAGCGAAGAGTCACATGACGTCCGGTGGGTGGCCCGCGACGAGCTGGCCGCCCTCGACATCCACCCGTCGACCCTGCTCCGCATCACCCACGGCTACGAGGAACGTCCCGAGCCCTACATCGGCTGATGGACGCCGGCGAGTCGGCGCTGAGTCCGCCGCACGGCAGCGACCATTTCCGGTTCCGCCCGACCGATGAACCGGGTAACGAGGTGCTCCGGCCCGTACCGCGACCGAATCTCCGCCAGCCGATCCAACACCTCGAAATCCTGCCCGTCGGGTCCGGTCGTCATATCCGAGCAGCACAGAGCGTCGGTCACCGCGGTTTCCTCCCGAGGGAACTCGGCGGCCAGGGCCTCACCGAGCCCACGTTCGTCGGCTTCCAGCCAGGCG
Organism: Micromonospora sp. NPDC051227; assembly: GCF_044455385.1. Lineage (NCBI taxonomy): Bacteria > Bacillati > Actinomycetota > Actinomycetes > Micromonosporales > Micromonosporaceae > Micromonospora > Micromonospora sp. NPDC051227. The sequence continues at coordinate 104,276 of NZ_JBITET010000003.1, read as the reverse complement.
CAGGAGTGATGAGCGACCAAGGCGGCAATCCGCTCGTTGAAGTGCTCGCGGCGTAGCCAGCGGCCACCATCGAGCGAGTGGAAGCCGGTGTCGACCAGGTCAGGGCTATAACCGACGTCGTGTAGCCAGGCCGACGCTACGAGCACCTCGCGATCCTCGCTGGGGACTGCTCCGCTGATCCGGTCGGCCTTGGCAGCGACCGCCTGGACGTGACTCCATCGACGGGGCAACGGTGTCTCCAGCAGGCGTCGTGCAACTTCCCGAGCGGTGTCGACGAGGTCGGCCATATCGCCAGGGTACGGAGGCACCAGGTCCGCTCGCCATCCCGTGTTCGGGTGCCGGCCGAGCTGCCGGCGAAGTGGTTCAAAGTTTCTGTACGTCTTCAAGGCGGCCCTAGACGGGCCGCACGCGCCGCCGCCTGGGCGCGCGCCGGCCGCTTAGCTGTCGCACACGGCCGACACGCCTACGCCCGGCGGCTGGCGCGGAAGCGTGAAGCCCAAGGGGCCGCCGCAGAACGACAGGCCGTTGACCAGGGAGGGGTTGGGCCGGCAGCCGGCCGGGCCGCGCGGCCACGAGCCCGCGCGGCGTGAGGGAGCGCACGCTGGCCGCGTCGGCGAGCTGGCGGCGGTCGCGGGGTTGCGGCTACTGCGCCTCCGGCGGGGGCGCTCCGGCTCCAGGATGGCCGGGGACCGTCGGCGGGTCACGGTACGTGGGTGGTGACGGTGGGCCATCCCGCCTGCCCTCGACCCGGGCGAGCCGAGCACACCGCCGCCCGACCCGCCAGCGTCCGAACGTGCGTCAAGGTCCGCTTGACATGGCGGGCCGGGCGGCGGCCCGCTCCCCAGGAGGGCGGGTCGAGGGCAGACGGGATGGTTCCGGCATAGCTGCCGCTACGAATCAAACAACTCAGACTGTTGAGCCTTGTCAGTGAGGCGATAACGAGCGTTCTTGGTCCCTTTTCCCGGTTCAGTGAACTGGATGCTTCCTTCCTTCCTGAGTCTAGCCAGCCAATATTCAGCCGACTTGGTATTGATATTCAGAAGTGTACTGATCTCGGCCTTCGATAGGTCGCCGTGAACCGTAAGTAGATCGAGGATTTGTCGCCGCCGATTAGGTCGAACTCGTCGAGAACCTTCGGTCCCGTCCAACGATTTTGCGTACTCACTCAAGGTATAGCGGGCGCCGCCTCTGGTTCCCGTTTGATCCACAAGCTCGCGAGCGACAAGATCTTGTAGCTCGGTAGTCGCGATTCGGCTATCCGAAATGCCAGTAGCGGCGCGGTACTTGGCGTTATCCAGCACCTCATTGCGTCGCATCAGCGCCAGTGCCGTCCTCTGGGTGTCCTTCAGCCCTTCACGCCCGATGGTGCCGAGCCACCTGACCGTGGCCTCATCGAAAAGCGTGTGGTTGGGCATGATCACTTCGAAGGAGGTAACCTTATCGTGAAATTGTGGTGGGCTCATCCCTGCTCGGGCGAGTTCGTTTCGCATGGTTCTAATTCCGGACCCTCGGTTCTCACAAACGGTCCGATTTTCGCCGGGAATTGTGACATCTTCAAGAACTTTGAGTAATAGGCTATTCCGAGAGGACGATACGCCTTCCTCCCCGAGTCGCGTGATGTCTACCGCTCCGAACAGCCCGCCAGGATTGAGAATGCGTAAGCGGTCGGGGTACATTTCGACCTGCACTTGAGTGCCGCGAGAGCCGGGACTGAGGTCGCGGTGGACCAGGGCGTTAACTACCGCCTCCCGTAGGGCCTCTGGCGGATACTCCCACACATCCTGTCGCCCGCCACCACTCACTAGCGCCCTGCGGCTCATATTGCGCTGAATTACGGCTAGCGCTTCACGTGCTATCTGAGGAATCGGGCCGTCAATGCGAACGTTGTCCAGAAATCTCGTGGAGGTCTCGCCGCTCTCACCCTTGTTGGTTGGATAGTGCACGAAGGTTAGGCACAACTGCGGGAAGAACTGCTGCGGGTAACGGCCAAGAGAAAGAATGCCGGCAAGCGTTGGTCGCATTCCACCATCAGGTGCGCGTTTGATGACTCCCAGCATCTTGAGCACGGCTTCATCGGACTCGTCGACGAATATCCTAGAATTGCTTACGCGGACTCGTGCAAGCAGAGAATTAATGCCGTGCTGATCCAGGTCGCTGATTTCTGCGTCCGAAACGACCTCGTGGTCGAACCGGGGCTGCCCCCGATCGGAGATCAGTTGCTGAACTTCCTCGCTTGTAAGTCTGCGATCGCCGTCACCAATCCGTATATAACTTCCCCTATTGACGCCCTTGGAAGTTATGTAACATGGCTTTTGGTCGCGTGAGAGCTCTGGTACCTCGGCAAAGACAACAGGCTTTCCTTCAACCTCAACCATGCCCACTACTGGCTGGAGGGGAGGGGTCAGGCGGTCGCGGGCTGCAGACGAGAGGTCTGCTTGGATCTTTCCAGGGTCAGCGACGCCGGTAACTGCAAAATTGGTGCTCTCGTCAACACCCAAGAGCAAGATGCCGCCGTCGGGAGTGTTCGAGAAGGCGGAAAGAGTCTCGGCCACTGACTCGGGCAGCTTGGTCTCAGATCTCTTCGCCTCGATGTTGACGTCGTCTGAGCCAAAGGTCCGGAGAAAGAGTAGGAGGTTCTCGACCTGTTCAACGTCCACAAGCTTGCTCCTCAGTTAGGAGCAAGTTAGGAGCAAGGGGGTCAGTGTTAGGAGCAAGGCTCCCAGCCCTCATGGCAGCCATGTTGTGATCGGCGGACTTCATTTCGATCATCCTCGTTGGACGCGACGGGAACTTCCTCGGTGAACCTAGCGAGTCTTTAGGAGCAACGTGACCGAGATTAGGAGGAAGGTAGAGCGATCATCCCACTGCGTTGCCTACATCACAACGGCCAGGGTCCTACGCGCAGGGGCTCAAGCAGGGTCGACGAACGCCGGTAGAGCTGAGGGCACCCGAGCACGACAACGACCGTGAGCTACGCAATCATTGCCGGGTGGCCGTGACTCAAGTAGCCCTCTGGGTACCTCTCGCCTCCGGCGCGCTCGGCATCCTGGGGGCACTGGCCGGCACTTGGATCACCCAACGGGCAACCAGGAAGCGCGAGGATCGCCGCTGGGAACGCGAGCGAGAGTTGGACCAGGTCCGGTACGACCGAGAACGCCTTGCACGGCAGCGCGAACGACGGGATGCCCTGTACGTGGACCTGGCCGAGTACGCCCAGAGTGAGTGGTCAACCCTGGAAGCCGCAACTGACGAGTACAGCGACAGCCCGGTCGCAGTACCCGACCTCCAACATCCGGATCGGCTAACGGCGCGGGTGAGCTTGTACGCCACGCCTCAGGTCGGCGAGAGCTGGGCGGCGCTGGTCCGAGCCTCACGACGTGTTCGGTGGGAGTGGTCGGAAGGGAACTTCAACGAGGGCAACCATCAGAGGTGGATGGATTCGGACAACCCGGCTGTAATTGAGATGGACATCGCCATTAAGGAGATGCAGGCGGTGTTGAGGGCAGCCGTCGACGCCGACATCTGACCTTCGCATGGCTCGGTGCCCAACTGAGTGACGCCGCACGCAAGCAGGGCGGGGACGTCAGTGGACGCCGACCGACCGTTGAGGCAGTTCAAGCCGGCGGGTTCACGCAGCGTACCCGCCGCTGCTGGTTCCTTCGGGACCGAGGTCCAATTCGTCAGCAAGGCAGCGGGCTAGTCCCTAATTTCGTAGTGCGGCATGCCGCTCCAGCCCTGTGGGTGGCTGACGGTGCGATAGATCTGGTTGCCCTTGATCTCGTAGTGCGGCATGCCGCTCCAGCCTTCTGGGTGGCTGACGGTGCGATAGATCTGGTTGCCCTTGATCTCGTAGTGCGGCATGCCGCTCCAGCCTTCTGGGTGGCTGACGGTGCGATAGATCCTTGCCATCAGGGCTCCTGCGCTCATCCGAGGTCGACGACGGCCGTAGCAGGCGCGTCACCATGCCGATCGCAGTCTCACACTCACCTCCGACAGCCACCGGCTCTCCCGCAGCAACGGCGAGAGCAACAAGGTGAACCGATGGCGCGGAGCGATTCGACTGCGGACCGTGGTCTGAGTGGCGGCCCGCAGACGTGCCAGACGAGACGCTTGGAACTTGTCGCTATCACGCAGCGAGGCAGCGATAAGGCAGCGCGAGCGGCGATGCTGGTCGGTCGAGGATGTTCAACAACGAGGATCCCCACCTGCTGGTCGACCCGGTTCGTCACTCGTTGACAGCAGTTGACAGTCTGAGTCCGCATCCCCCCGACGGGGGTCGTCCCTTTTCCGTGGGAGCGCGCCACCGCAGCGGCTACTCCGCAACATGAGGCCCGTTGGCGCGATGAGAGCGATCCGCGATGAGCGGACTGCTCGGATGCTCTCCGCCCACCCTCGTCGCGGACCGTGCGAACGCCGCCTGCCGTGTAATTTCCGGAACGGGACGAGCTGAGGAGGAACAGGTGGCTGCTGGTGGCTTCTCGTCAAAACGGCTGGTTCGGCTGCAAGGGTTGCTTGAGCGCCACGTCGAGTCCGGCTTCGTCCCGGGGATGGTTGCCGTCCTGGCCCGGCACGGCGAGGTGCACGTCGAGGCGACGGGTCATCTCGCGTTCGAGGGCGCAGGGTCGCAGACGCCGATGGCTGCCGACTCGATCTGTCGCCTGGGCTCGATGACGAAGCCGATCGTCGCCGCGTGTGCGATGACCCTCGTCGAGGACTGCACCCTCCGGCTCGACGATCCGATCGACGATCTCCTCCCGGAGTTGGCCGACATGACAGTGCTCGCCGATCCGCACGGACCACTGGACGACACCGTCCCGGCGAAACGCCCGATAACGCTGCGGGACGTACTGGACGGCACCCTTGGCACCGGCATGGTCCCCGCCGAGCCGGGAACGGTGCCGATCGCCGACGCGCTGGACGCGCTCGCATATCAGTCGCCGGACGAGTGGATCCGGCAGCTCGGTGACCTTCCGCTCGTCCACCAGCCAGGCGAGCGCTGGATGTACGACACCGCCGCCAACGTGACAGGTGTGCTCATCGCCCGGGCCACCGGCATGCCCTTCGGGGATGCCGTGCGTGAGCGGGTCTGCAAGCCACTGGGAATGGCCGACACCGCCTTCAGCGTGGGTGGCGAGAGCATCGGCCGGTTCGCGACGGCGTACGAGCAGGACAACGCCGCCACCGGCGAGCCGGTTGTCGAAGACGCTCCCGACGGGCGGTTCAGTCGGCCGCGGATGTTCGAGTCCGGCGGCGGCGGTCTCGTCTCGACCGCCCACGACTACCTGGCCTTCGCCTCGGCGTTGCTCGCCGGCGGCGCCCACGGCGGCGAGCGGGTGCTGTCGCGGCCGGCGGTGACGCTGATGACGAGCGACCACCTGACCCCGACGCAGAAGACCGTCTCCGGCTTCTGGCCCGGATACTTTGCCGCCATCGGTTGGGGTTTCGGAATGTCGGTCCGGACCCGCCGTACGCACCTCGGGCCCTCGGTCGGCAGCTACGGATGGCCCGGCTTCTACGGCACCGCCTGGTACAACGACCCCGCCGAGGACCTGACCACGATCGTCTTCATGCAGCGGGCGCACGCGGGCGACCAGCGGCTGCCGATGTGGCACGACTTCTGGACCACCGTCTACCAGGCGATCGACGACTGACTACTCAGGCCGCCAGGCCGCTGCCTGACGGCCAATTTCGGGGCCGCTCCTTTCGGGAGCGGCCTCGCTGTTTTCCGGCAGCGGCAGTACCTGCGGCGTTGCCCGCGCCGGTAGCAGATCAACTGTCTCGGCGGGGGTTTTCCACAGCCCACCAGGTTGTCCACAGGCGACGACATCGGGACGGGCCGCGGGGCGGATTCCGAGCAGGGTCGACGGCATACCAGAGCCCGACCGCTGGAGGCCGCGATGCCACCCCGTACAACGGTTCCGCCGATCCGCCGGCTCCCGCTGGTCGTCACCGGCGACGACGATCTGCTCGATGATGTGCTCCGGCTCGCCGCCGTCGGCGGGACCGAGGTGGAGCTTGCCCGCGACCCAGCGGCTGCCCGTACCCGGTGGCTGCCCGCGCCCCTGGTGTTACTCGGCGCCGACCAGGCGCAGGCCTGCCTGCGTGCCCGGTTGCCGCAGCGGCCCCGGCTGGTGCTGCTCGGCCGGGCTGGTCAGCTCGACCCCGGCTGGCAGATCGCCGAGCTGATCGGGGCCGAGCACGTCGCCACGCTGCCGGCCGCGGAGCCGTGGTTGGTGGATCGGTTCGCCGAGCATGACCCGGACCGTCCCGCCGGCGTCGGCGCCCGGGTCGTCGCGGTCCTCGGTGGTCGGGGTGGTGCGGGCGCGAGTGTGCTCGCTGGTGGTCTTGCGGTGACCGCCGCCCGGTCCCGGCTGCGCACTCTCCTGGTCGACGCCGACCCGCTCGGTGGTGGCCTCGATCTCGTGCTGGGCTGGGAGCAGTTGGAAGGCCTGCGTTGGCCGTCGCTCACCAGCGCCGACGGGCGAGTGGACGCCCCGGCGCTGGTGCAGGCCCTGCCCAGCCGGGGTGATCTCGTGGTGCTCTCCTGGGACCGCGGCGAGATGCTGCCGTTGCCGGCGACCGCCATGGCGGCGACCGTCGACGCGGCCCGACGTGGGCGGGACTTCGTGGTGATCGACCTGCCCCGACAGTTGGACGACGCGGCCGCGGTGGCGCTGCAAGCCGCCGACCAGGCGTTCGTCGTCGTGCCGGCCGAGTTGCGCGCCACCGCTGCTGCGACTCGGGTGGTGGCCGCGGCCGCCCCGCACTGCGCTGCGCTCTCGGTGGTGGTGCGCGGGCCTGCGCCAGGGCGGTTGCGGGCGTCCGAGGTGGCACGCGCGCTGGGCCTCCCGCTGGCCGGCACGCTGCGCCCCGAGCCGGGGCTCTGCCGTGGGCTGGAACGGGGCGAGGCGCCGGCCGCCGGGGGCAAGGGCCCACTCGCCGCGCTCTGCCAACGGATCGTCACCAACCTCACCGGCGTGCCGGCTACGGGTGCGGCATGACCGCCGGGCCGGAGGACGGCACGCTCGCCGCCCGGGTACGGCAGCGGATCGCCGCCGCCACCACCCCGGTCACCTCGGCGGCCATCGTCTCCGCGGTACGGGCCGAGCCCGCCGCCGCAGTGCTCGGCGATACCGCCATGCTGCGGATCGCCGACCGGGTGCGCGACGACCTCGTCGGCGCCGGGCCGTTGGCGCCGCTGCTCGCCGACCCGGCGGTCACCGACGTCCTCGTCAACGGCGTCCGGGTCTGGGTCGACCGCGGGTCGGGGCTGCACCAGGTCGCCGTTCCGATGGGCTCGGTGGAGGACGTCCGCCGGTTGGCGCAGCGGCTGATCGCCAGCGCGGGGCGACGGCTCGACGACGGCTCCCCGTACGCGGACGCGCGGCTTCCCGACGGCACCCGACTGCACGCCGTGCTGCCGCCGGTGGCGACCGAAGGTCCCTACCTGTCGCTGCGGACCTTCCGGCACCGGCCGTTCACCCTCGACGAGTTGGTGCGCCAGGGGACAGTGCCGCGACCGCTGGCACCACTGCTCGCCGCAGTCGTGGCGGCCCGCCTGGCGTACCTGGTGACCGGGGGCACCGGGTCGGGCAAGACGACCCTGCTCAACACCCTGCTGGGGATGGTGCCGGCCACCGAACGGATCGTGCTGGTGGAGGACGCCGCCGAGCTGCGCCCGGGGCATCCGCACGTGGTGGGGCTCCAGGCGCGTACCGCCAATGTGGAGGGGACGGGTGTGGTCAGCCTGGCGGACCTGGTCCGGCAGGCGTTGCGGATGCGCCCGGACCGGCTGGTGGTCGGGGAGTGCCGGGGCGGTGAGGTGGTCGACCTGCTGGCCGCGCTCAACACCGGCCACGACGGGGGTGCCGGCACGCTGCACGCCAACACACCGTCGGACGTGCCGGCCCGGTTGGAGGCCCTGGGCATGTTGGGTGGGCTGCCTCGCGCCGCGCTGCACGCCCAGGTGACCGCCGCGTTGCAGGTGCTGTTTCAGGTGCGACGCAGCGACCGGGGTCGCGTCCTGGAGTCGGTCTGCCTGCTGCTGCCGGAGGGGCCCGAACGGATGGTGACAGTGGTGCCCGCCTGGGTGCGCGGCAGCGGGCTCGGGCTCGCCGCTCGTGCCCTCGGGGCGCTGCTGCGGGAGCGTGGGGTGGCGGTGCCGCCGATCCTCAGCGAACCCTGGCCCGGATCGGCGGGTCCGGCATGACCGGCGAGCCGATGCTGGTGGCGGCGCTACTCCTGCTCGCCGCTGCTCTGGTGGCGTGGCCCATGCGAAACATTCGGGCCCGTCGACGTCGCGTGCTGGCACCGGGACGGAGGGCCGCCGTCGATCCGGATGACGCCCTGGTGCAGTGGATCAGGGAACTTGGTCGCACGCCGGACGGGCCGGTCGACGGCATCGACGCTGCCCCGACCTCGGGTCGTCCGGTCGGCATCGCGTTCGAGTCGGCAACCACTGCGGGTGCCAACGGAAGGCGTACGGCACTCGGCTGGCCCGACCGGGACGTCACCCGCAGCCCGAGGTGGCCGGGAACGGCAGGCGGGTTCACGCGTCCGGAGGGCCCGACGCGCCCGCCGTCCCGTCGGGATCCCCGACGCCCGACCGGCACCGCCCGCCCGGAGGTGGCCCCCACCATGCTCGATGCAGAACGACGGCCGGGCGCATCGGCGGCCACGATCACGATCGGTGCCGGCGGTGTGGACGTGGTCGGTCGGAACGACGTCGCCGGTCCGGCAACCGCAGATGGGCACGGCGACTTGAACGCCGGCTGCCGGGGCGACGCGTCCGCCGTGGCGGCGGCCGACTGGTGCGCGATCGCCGATTGCCGCGCCCACGGGCTCGTCGGCCCGACCGACAGAAGGCCGGGTACGCCTCCGCCGGTGCGCATCTCGCGATCGACGACCCGCGTGCTGCCGGTGGTCGGGCTGCTCGGTGGCGGTGTGGGTGCAGTGGTCGGCGGTCCGGTGGCCGCGGTCGCGATGGCCGGGTACGGCACGCTGGCCGTGCGCGCCGCGCTGCGTTGGCGAGTGAACCGGAGCGCCGAGCGGGACCGACGGCGTGGGCTGGACCAGCTGTGCGGCCTCGCGGCGGATCTGCGGGCCGGCCTGCCCATCCCACACGCGCTCGAGGTCGCGGCCGTCGAGAGTGACGGGGCGAGCCGCTTACGCCAGCTGACCTCGGCCGCGGTGCGGTTGGCCGACCGGACCGGCGCGCCGCTGGCGGAGCTTCTGGAGCGGATCGAGGCGGACGCCCGGGCAACAGACCGGGGTATGGCCGCGGCGGCAGCCCAGGCGGCCGGGGCCCGGGCCACGGCCTGGCTGCTGGCGGCCCTGCCGGTTGGCGGCATCGGGTTGGGGTACGGCATCGGCGTCGACCCCATGGCGGTGCTCCTGCACAGCACGGTCGGTGGCGCTAGTGCCGTTGTCGCGGTCGCCCTTCAGGTCGTGGGCCTCCTCTGGGCGGAACGGCTGGGCGCGACACCGGGGCGGGCCGGATGACGGCCCGCGGCCCAGCCGGCCAGCCCAGCGCCGCCGGCCAGCCCAGCGCCGCCGGCCAGCCCAGCGCCGCCGGCCAGCCCAGCGCCGCCGACCAACGCAGCTCGGCGAGCCAACGCAGATGGGCCGGCCAGCGCAGCCCAGCCGGCCGGCCCGGCTCAGCGAGCCAAGCCAGCTCAGCGAGCCAGCCCAGCTCAACCAGGCGACGGCGGCCGGACGCGATCCGGCTCGTGGCAGTGCTGGCCGGGCTCGCCGTCGCCATCGTCGTCGATGGCTGGCTCGGGTTGCTCGGCGCTCTCCCGGCCGCGTTCCTGCTCGATGTCCTGTTGCGGCGGATCGAGTCGCCCGCTGTGCGTAGGCGGCGGCAGCAGGAGGCCACCGACCTCCCGCTCGCCGCCGACCTTCTGGCGGCGGCGATGCGGGCGGGCGCCCCGGTGGATCGCTCGGTGTTGGCCGTCGCCGAGGCACTGGACGGACCGCTCGCCGGCCGGTTGGCCCGTGTTGGCCGCACGCTGCTGCTCGGTGGTGGCCCAGCGGAGGCATGGTCCGCGCTGGACGGCGTACCCGGCGCGGAGCGCCTGACCGCGGCGGCGTTGCGCTCGGCCAACAGTGGAGCCGCCCTGGCCGGTGCACTGACCCGGCTCGCCGACGACCTGCGCGCCGACCGGGCCACCGCTGCCGAGGCATCGGCCCGCCGGGCGGGTGTGCTCATCGTCCTGCCGCTGGGGCTCTGCTTCCTGCCGGCGTTCATTCTCGCCGGCCTTGTGCCGGTGATCGTCGCCGTTCTCGGCGATGTGCTCTGACCCATCGAGAAGGGAAACAGTCATGCGCAAACTCATCGCTCGCCTGCGCGGTGATGCCGGAATGAACACGGCCGAGTACGCCGTGGGCACCCTCGCCGCGGTCGCCTTCGCCGGGATCCTCTTGAAGGTGCTGACCTCCGGCAACGTCCAGTCGGCGCTGACCGCCGTCATCGACCGGGCACTGAAGTGATCGGGCGCCGGCGGGCTGGCCGCGATCCAGGGTCGGGCGTTCCCGAGCTGGCGGCACGCGACGGGCGGAGACTTCGCGTCCTCGTGCGGACCGTTGGCGGGGACCGGGGGTCCTTCACCGCCGAACTGGCGGCCGGCCTGCCGGCGCTGCTCCTGCTCCTGCTGGCCGGCCTGACCGCGGTCAACGCCGTCAGCGCACAGGCGGGCTGCCTGCACGCGGCCCGGGAGGCTGCGCTCGCCGCCGCCCGGGGCGCGGACGGCAGCGCGGAGGGTGGCCGTGCGGCGCCGCCGGGGGCGGCGGTGTCGGTGTCCGTCGACGGCGACCGGGTGCAGGCGACGGTACGGGCACCCGTCCGGACGTTGGGCGGCCGGCTACCGCGAATCACCGTGGTCGCCACCGCCGTCGCCGCCGTCGAACCAGGCGCGCACGAGGGGAGCTGGTAGTGCCACGAAGCGGCGATCCGTCACACCGCGCCGGTCACCCACCGGCTTCCGGAGAGCTCGTTGATGACCGGCCGGACCGGCAGCGAGGTGGAGCGACGGTCCTGCTGCTGGCGATGGGGCTCGTCTTCGTGGTGTTCGGGATGTTCGGCGCCGCCATCGTCGCCGCCGGAATGGCGAGCCAGCGGGCGGCGGTGGCAGCCGACCTCGGCGCGCTGGCCGGGGCAGCCCGGGCGCTCGACGGCGACGCTGCGGCCTGCGCGTCTGCCGCTGACCTCGCCGGTCGCAACGATGGCCGACTGGTCAGCTGTCACCTCGACGGGCTGGACGTGCTGGTGACAGTCCAGGTGGCGTTCACGCCACTACCCGGCCTGACCCGGGTGGCCGCGGCGAGCGCCCGCGCCGGCCCGGTGCGGGGCTGAGCCGCGCGACTGACAGTCGCGGCGGCGTCTCTGCTGACCGCCGCTGCCACCGCTGCCTTGGCGGCGGGCGCGGCCGGAGCAAGCGCGGCCCTGCGGCCTGCCGGCCGGGACTGGTCGAGGTCCAGGTCCCGGCCGGCAGCCGAGGATTGGGTGGCCGCGACGGCGACCGTGGAGGGTCTCCGCGCCGCCCTGGTCCCGGGCCGGGTGTGTCAGCGGGCCTGGAGCGCGTCGAGGGCGACGGCCATCGCGATGACCAGCCGACGGTCGATCTGCGGGTTCTGCACCTCGACGATGTACTTGTCGCGCAGGCCCCACTTCTTGACCACTGTGAAGACCGGCTGGCCGTTCGCGGTGAAATCGAAGTGGTACGGCAGCCAGGACAGCGAGTCGACGAATCGACGCAGCAGTGCCACCGGCATGCTTCGCTCCTGGCCCGTCACCTGCGGCAAGCCGCTCTGCTCGACGTGCCAGGTGGAGCGCAGCAGCGACTGGGCGAAGTCCTTGCGGAACAGGCCGATCGGGTTGCCGGCCGCGTCGGTGACGTCGTACGTGGCGCCGAGGTCGATGCGCTGGCGGGCCTTGAAGCCGAGCAGAGGCTGCTGCTTGGAGTCGTCCGTGTAGATGGTCACCTGCTCCTTGAAGGCGAGCCGCTTCTGCTGCGCGAACGCCAGCAGCTCACCCTCGGTGCCGTTGGGGGAGACCGCCCGGACCTCGTACTGGTTGACCATCATGCGCAGTCGCTGGCGGATGTGGAACTGGTGCTGGCCCTGCAAGTTGTCGAGCTGCATGTGTACTCCTCTGGGTTGGTGCGCCGGAGTCTCGCACAGCCCGACAACCGTCGCGCCCCTGCTGCCCATGATCAGTTGCTGGGTAGCCGTCGAGGTCGCCGGACGACTACCCAGCACGGAGTGATCACTGGTGCCCTAGCAGGATCACTCCGGGAGACCTCAGTGACTGTCGGCGGAGGTCGCGGCCCGCAGCGCCCAGGTGTTGAGGACCTGGTGGATGCCGCGCAGCCGCTCGTTGATCTGTTCCAGCCGTTCCGCCTGGGCCAGGGCGGCCAGTGCCGACCCCAGCGCGATCTGCTGGTCGAGGGTGAGATTGTCCTGGTCGATGGTGTAAAGCAGGTCGACGGTCTCGGCGATGGTGTCGGCCACAGCTTCTCCTCGGGCACGGGGGGCGATCAGCAACATTGGCATCGATGGAAGCGCTCCCACACCATTGTGCCCCGTGCCGTGCCGATTCATGCAAGCCGCTCAATCCGGCAGGTTCGTCAGCACCACGTCGAGCACCCGGATCGCGTCCGGCTTGGAGAGCGGGTTGTTGCCGTTGCCGCATTTCGGTGACTGCACGCAGGACGGGCAGCCGGTCTCGCAGCCGCACTCGGCGATCGCGTCCCGGGTGGCCCGCAGCCACGCCGCCGCCGTCCCGTACGCCCGCTCGGCGAACCCGGCGCCACCCGGATGCCCGTCGTAGACGAAGACGGTCGGCGCCTCGGTGTCCGGGTGCAGCGCGGTGGAGAGCCCACCGATGTCCCACCGGTCGCAGGTCGCCATCAGCGGCAGCAGACCGATCGCGGCGTGTTCGGCGGCGTGCAGCGCACCCGGCACGTCGGCGGGCTGGACCCCGGCGAGGGCCAGCGACTGCGGTGACAGGGTGAACCAGACAGCCACCGTGCGCAGCTCCCGGGTCGGCAGGTCAAGCGGCCGAGTGTCAATCACCTCGCCGGTGGCGATCCGCCGCCGCTGGTACGACACGACCTGGCTGGTCACATCCACCTCGCCGAGGAACATGCCGACCGGCCCGGCGTCCACGTAGGAGCGCACCGACACCACGGACAGGTCGGTGACGTCGCGGGCGTGGGTGGACCAGTCCGGCTCCTCGGCGCGCACCAGCGCGCACCCGTCGGCCAGGTCGAGCTGGTCGACCACGTACGAGACGCCCTGGTGCAGATAGACCGCGCCGGAGTGCAGCAGGAAGTGCGACGAGCCGCCGTCGACAGTGCCGAGCAGCCGGCCGGTCGACGACTCCACCACGGCGACCGGGGCGCCGTCCTCGCCGCGCAGGTCCACCTCGGGCCGCTCCCGGTGCCGCCAGTACCAACCGGTGGGTCGCTGCCGCAGCGCCCCCGCCGCGACCAGCTCGTCGACCGCCTCCTTCGCCCCCTCGCCGAAGAGCACCAGGTCGGCCGGGGTGAGCGGCGCCTCCACCGCGGCGCAGGCGAGCTGTGGTGCCAGCACGTACGGGTTGGCCGGGTCGAGCACAGTCGCCTCCACCGGCGCGCCGAAGATCGCCTCCGGGTGGTGCACCAGGTAGGTGTCCAGGGGGTCGTCCCGGGCCACCAGCACCGCGAGGGCCTCCTGCCCGGAACGCCCGGCGCGGCCCGCCTGCTGCCACAGCGACGCCCGGGTGCCCGGGTAACCGCAGATCAGCACCGCGTCGAGCCCGACCAGGTCGACGCCCAGCTCCAGCGCGTTGGTCGAGGCCAGGCCGAGCAGGTCGCCGGTCAGCAGGGCTCGTTCCAGCTCCCGCCGCTCCTCCCGCAGGTAGCCGCCCCGGTAGGCGGCCACCCGGTCGCCGAGCCCCGGCACGGCGTCGTCCAGCGCTCGACGCGCGTTGGCGGCCACCACCTCGGCACCCTTGCGGGAGCGGACGAACGCGAGGGTGCGTACCCCCTCGGCGACAGTGTCGGCGAGCAGGTCCGCGGTCTCGCGCAGCGCCGACCGACGGACCTGGTGAAGCTCGTCGTGCTCGCCCGTCGCCTGCGGCGGCACCGGGGAAGAGGCCGACGAGTCGGGTGGCAGCAGCGGCGGTTCCCAGAGTGCGAAGGTCACCCCGCCGCGGGGGGAGGCGTCCTCGGTGACCGCTGTCACCGGGAGGCCGGTCAGCCGTCCGGCCGCGGTGGCCGGGTCGCCGGAGGTGGCCGAGGCGAGCACGAACACCGGAGTGGCCCCGAACCGGGCGCACTGCCGGCGCAGCCGACGCAGCACGTGCGCGACGTGCGAGCCGAACACGCCCCGGTAGGTGTGGCACTCGTCGATCACCACGTACGCCAGTCGGCGCAGGAAACCGGACCACTGGGCGTGCCCGGGCAGGATGCCGTGGTGCAGCATGTCCGGGTTGGTCAGCACGAACCGGGAGTGCCGGCGGATCCACTCCCGCTCAGTGCGCGGAGTGTCCCCGTCGTAGCAGGCGGGGCGTACCCCCTCCAACTCCAGCGCGGCGACGGCGCGCAACTGGTCCGCGGCGAGGGCCTTCGTCGGCGCCAGGTAGAGCACTGTGGCCCGGGGGTCGGCGAGCAGTGTGGCCAGGGCCGGGAGTTGGTACGCCAGTGACTTGCCGGACGCGGTGCCGGTGGCGACGACCACGTGCTGGCCCTCGTACGCCAGGTTGGCCGCCTCGGCCTGGTGCTGCCAGGGCGCGATCACGCCGCGCCGGGTGAACGCCGCGCGCAACTCCGCCGGTGCCCACGACGGCCACGGTGCGGGCACCCCGGCGCGGGCCGGCACCCGCTCGACGTGGGTGACCGGGTCGGCGGCCCCCCGGGCGCGTAGCCGGCGCAGCAGGTCGGCCGGCGCTGGCCCGGGGCCGGGACCAGCGGATACGGTGGCCGCGGACGACGACTCCAGGTCGTGGCGCGGCGTGCCGCGCGCGGAACTGAAATCGTTGGAGGTCACGCCCTGCACTCTCGCACTGGTGTTCGGAGATGAAAAGTCGGACACCGGGGTAAGGGGAAGCCTCCGCTGGCGTTCGCAGGCCGCCCCGGCGGTAGTGGTTAGATGCCCACGAGAGTTTACGGCTCTGGCGAGGAGGACCGATGGAGCTGTCACTGGCGACCCGCACCGTGGGCGAGCACACGGTGCTCGAGGTCGGTGGTGAGGTGGATGTCTACACCGCGCCCCGGCTCCGTGAACGACTCCTCGAACTGATCGACGGTGGCGCCCGTCACGTGGTGGTCGACCTCGGTCGGGTGGATTTCCTCGACTCCACCGGGCTGGGCGTGCTGGTCGGCGCGCTCAAGCGGCTCCGCTCGGCGAGCGGTTCGTTCGCGCTGGTCTGCGACAAGGAGCCGCTGCTCAAGATCTTCCGGATCACCGCGCTGGACCAGGTGTTTCCGCTGCACCCGACGGTCGACGCGGCGATCAGCGCCGACTCGGCGGGCGCCGGCGCGTGATGGCGACAGTCAAGCTTTCGTTCTCGCCCGCTCCGGTGCACGTGCGCACCGCCCGCCTGGTCGGCGTCGCCGTTGCCCGGCGGGCCGGGGTGCGGGAGGACCTGCTGGACGAGGTGCGCCTGGCCATCGGTGAGGCGTGCACGCGCGCGGTGGCCCTGCACCGGCAGTACGGCCTGGCCGACCCGGTGCTGGTGGAGATGTCCGACGGTGGCTCGTACGCCGTGCGGGTGGTGGACCGGGCGCCGATCGAGGCGGGTATCGGTCTGACCGCGCTGCCGCCGGACGAACTGGCCAACGAGTCGCTTACCGATGAGGCGCTGACCACCGGCGTCGGCTTCGCGCTGCTCGCGGGTTTCGTCGAGGACCTGCAGGTGCGCCCGGTCGACGAGGGCATCGGCACCGAGGTACGGATGGTGTGGCCGGTCGGCCGCTGACGAGTTCCGCTGTGTAGGCCGTGTCCCCTGCTGGGGATACGGCCTTCTTTGCATGGATGGGGCCCTATATCAGATTTCGTTTCATAACACAGCGACGAAGATCATCACGACACGGTGCCACCTGGGTGTGACCTCCAACACTGCGGAGGGCTACAGTACCCGGGTTGTCAGCAAGTGACCTATCCCGCAGCCAGCGGGTATGGGTGTTCATCGCTGGTCCGCTGGTGGGTTGGCGCGCGCTTGCGAGTCCGCATCCAGGCGTCGGTCAGTGCGTCTCCACTCACCGGCGCGATTGTTCGGTAACAGGAGGACACAGATGTCCGAGACCTTGGCCGCTGACGGCGGCGGGCTTTCCCTTACCGGAAGCAATGTCACCTACGTCGTCATCGCCGCGGTTGTCGCGCTGGTGGCACTCGGTTTCGCTGCCGCCCTGACAAAGACGGTGCTGGCCGCTGGTAAGGGCACCGAGAAAATGCAGGAGATCTCCGGGGCGGTCCAGGAGGGCGCCTCGGCCTACCTGCTCCGTCAATTCCGCACCCTGGCGATCTTCGTCGTCGTCGCCGTCGTGCTGCTCTTCCTACTTCCGGTGCACGACACCGACGGCAGTGAGCTGGCTGTGAAGATCGGCCGCTCGCTCTTCTTCGTGGTGGGCGCCCTGTTCAGCGCGTTCATCGGCGGCGCCGGCATGTGGTTGGCCACCCGCGCCAACCTGCGCGTGGCCGCCGCCGCGCGAGAGCGAGTAGGCGGCCGCGAGGCCGCCATGAAGATCGCTTTCCGGACCGGCGGCGTCGTCGGCTTCCTCACCGTCGGCCTCGGCCTCTTCGGTGCGGCGCTGGTCGTCCTCGTCTACCGGGGTGACGCGCCCACCGTGCTGGAGGGCTTCGGCTTCGGCGCCGCGCTGCTCGCGATGTTCATGCGGGTCGGCGGCGGCATCTTCACCAAGGCCGCCGACGTCGGCGCCGACCTGGTCGGCAAGGTCGAGCAGGGCATCCCCGAGGATGACCCGCGCAACGCCGCCACCATCGCCGACAACGTGGGCGACAACGTCGGTGACTGCGCCGGCATGGCCGCCGACCTGTTCGAGTCGTACGCGGTCACGCTGGTCGCCGCGCTGATCCTCGGCCGCGCCGCCTTCGGCGAGCAGGGCCTGGTCTTCCCGCTGATCATCTCCACCATCGGCGTCCTGATCGCGATCGTCGGCGTCTTCATCACCCGGCTGCGCGCGTCCGACCGTAACGGCCTGACCGCGATCAACCGGGCCTTCTACCTGTCGGCGGTGCTCTCCGCGGTGCTGGTGGCGATCGCCGCCTATGCGTACCTGCCGGCGACCTTCGGCGAGTTCGACAGTGGCCTCACCGACGCCACCGGCAACCCGCGACTGGTGGCCATCGGCGCGGTCGTGATCGGCATCGTGCTGGCCGCCGCGATCCAGGCGCTGACCGGCTACTTCACCGAAACCAACCGGCGACCGGTGCAGGACATCGGAAAGAGCTCGCAGACCGGTGCGGCGACGGTGATCCTGGCCGGCATCAGCATCGGTCTGGAGTCGGCGGTCTACTCGGCGCTGCTGATCGGTGCCGGCGTCTTCGGCGCCTTCCTGCTCGGCGGCAGCTCCATCACTCTGTCGCTGTTCGCCGTGGCGCTGGCCGGCACCGGCCTGCTCACCACGGTCGGCGTGATCGTCGCGATGGACACCTTCGGGCCGATCTCCGACAACGCCCAGGGCATCGCCGAGATGTCCGGCGACATCGACGAGCACGGCGCTCGCACGCTGACCGAGCTGGACGCGGTCGGCAACACCACCAAGGCGATCACCAAGGGCATCGCGATCGCCACGGCGGTGCTCGCCGCGACAGCGCTGTTCGGCTCGTACACCGACACGCTCAGCAGCGCGTACGCGACGGCTGGCGTGGGCGACGTCGGCAACGAGATCCTCAACGCGCTGAACGTGGCGAACCCGCGCAACCTGGTCGGGCTGATCATCGGCGCGGCGGTGGTCTTCCTCTTCTCCGGGCTGGCCATCAACGCGGTGTCCCGCTCGGCCGGTGCCGTGGTGATGGAGGTCCGCCGGCAGTTCCGTGAGCTGCCCGGCATCATGGACGGCACCCAGCGCCCGGAGTACGGCAAGGTCGTCGACATCTGCACCCGGGACGCGCAGCGCGAGCTGATGACCCCCGGCCTGCTCGCCATCCTGGCGCCGATCGCTGTCGGCTTCGGCCTCGGGCCCGGCGCGCTCGCGGCGTACCTGGCCGGTGCGATCGGTGCCGGCACGCTGATGGCGGTGTTCCTGTCCAACTCCGGTGGGGCCTGGGACAACGCCAAGAAGCTGGTCGAGGACGGCGCGTACGGGGGCAAGGGCTCCGAGGCGCACGCCGCCACTGTCATCGGCGACACCGTCGGCGACCCGTTCAAGGACACCGCCGGCCCGGCGATCAACCCCCTGATCAAGGTGATGAACCTGGTCTCGCTGCTGATCGCGCCCGCCGTGGTGGCCTGGAGCGTCGGTGACGACCGCAACGTCGGCCTGCGGGTCGGCATCGCGCTGGTCGCGACGCTGATCATCGTGGCGTCGGTGGTGTTCAGCAAGCGCAAGGGCATCGCGATGTCCGACTCGGACGCCGATGGCAACACCGGCGCGGGCAGCACGGATCACCGCCCGGAGACGGTCAACGCCTGATCCAGGAACGGCCCGGGGTCCCCGGTCGACGTAGCCCGTCGACCGGGGACCCCGGCCGTCCGGCCCGATGCCACACCTGTCCAAAGGCCGTACGCTGCAACGCATGCGTACGTGCCGGGCGTCTGCCGCCGGAAAGCTCACGGTGGTCCTGGCCACGATCGTCGTCCTGGCCGGCTGCGGCGGGGGTCCCAGCCCGCGGGCCTGGGCGGCCTCGGTCTGCGGCGCCCTCACCCCGTGGCGCTCCGAGATCAACAAGCTGACCAGCAGCACCGACGAGCAGATGACCGCGCAGACCACGCCGGCGCAGGCCAAGGAGAACCTGGTGCGGCTCTTCGACGGGGCGGAGCAGGCCAGCGAGGCCGCACGTCGCAAGGTGGAGAAGGCGGGCATCCCGGAGGCGGAGAACGGCGAGGCCATCTCCGCTGGTTTCCGTAGCTCACTGGGGAAGATGCGGGACGCGTACGGCCGCGCCCGGGACACCATCGACGGCCTGGGCACCGGCGAGCCGACCGTCTTCTACGACGGCGTGCGGGCCGCCGTGGAGACCCTCAACAAGGAGTACGACGCCAGCGCGCTGGACACCAGCAAGCTCAACTCCGAGGAGTTGAAACAGGCATTCGACGAGGTGCCGGAGTGTCGCTGAGCGGGCCCGGTGACACCGGGAAGGCACAGCCGCCCCCGGCGCTGTTTCCCGCGCCCGAGTCCGACACGCCCACTCCCGGGCGACGCCGCGGCGGCGCGCCGCAGAACCGCTCGTCGCAGGAGGGCTCAGTTCAGAACGGCCCGCCCCAGACTGACGACGCGGGCCGGCAACTTGTCTTCTTCGGCGCGGACGCGGCCGAACCGACCGTCGCCGACCTGGCCGGGCTGCTCGCCGGGCCGGGTGAGGTGGTTCGGATGGGCGGCACCGCCCGGCTCTCGGTGCAGGTGGACGCCGCCTGGCGGGTGCACGTGCTCGTCGCCGAGCTGGCGTCGCGTGGGCTGGCGGCGAGCTGGGAGCCGACCGAGGGCGCGCGACACGCCGTTCGGACGTCGTACACCCGGGTCTTGAAGCCGCTCGCGGCCGCCTGGCTGCACGGTACGACGAAACGCCCGCCGGCCGCCTTCCACCTGACCGGCCGGCGGTTGCGGCTGTGGCTCGCCGTCGCCGGGACGCCGGAGCCTCCGGACTGCTTCCTGTTGCGGCTGGGTGCCGACGACAAGGAGTGTTGGGAGCCGATCGGCGTGGCGCTCGCCTCGGCGGGGCTGGCTGGGACGCTGCTCGGCCCGGGTGAGGGCGGCCCGGCGTACCGGATCGCCGGCCGCCGACGTTTGGCACGGCTCGCCGAGCTGGTGGGCGGAGCGCCGAGCGCCGCGCCGGCCGACGCCTGGCCGACCCGCCCTTGAATCGGTCATTCCGCCCAGGTCGGCGCTGCCGTTCGGGTGTCCGGTGCCGGACAGCCGGCGGGTCGATCCGGGCGGAAAACGGGCGGGTCGGGCCTCGGTCATGGGTCCGCCATCGTCACAGTGACCCGCTTCGAGCCCTACCCACGGTGTACGGTGGCGCCGTCCGGCAGTGCCGAGCGCGGCGGGGCGGCGTCGACCGCCGCGTCGAAGCGGTTTGCGGCCCGCGAAACCCGAAACGCGGGCGGCGCGTTACGTTGGACATCCGGACCGCCGGTGCGACGGCGGGGTCGAAAGCGGTCGCTGTCCGGGCGCCGGCAGGCCACGAGCAGGAGTGAGGTCGGGGAGAGACGTGCCGAGCAACGCTGGAACCACCCGTCTGGTCATCGTCGAGTCACCGGCGAAGGCCAAGACGATCTCGGGCTACCTTGGCCCGGGGTACGTCGTGGAGGCCAGCTTCGGTCACGTCCGCGACCTGCCGCGCAACGCCGCCGACGTGCCGGCCAAGTACAAGAAGGAGCCCTGGGCCCGGCTCGGGGTGGACGTCGACAACGGCTTCCAGGCGCTCTACGTCGTCTCTGCCGACCGTAAGCAGCAGATCAGCAAGCTGGTGAAGCTGGCCAAGGAAGTCGACGAGATCTTCCTGGCGACGGATGAGGACCGCGAGGGCGAGGCGATCGCCTGGCACCTGGTCGAGACGCTCAAGCCCAAGGTCCCGGTCAAGCGGATGGTCTTCCACGAGATCACCAAGCCGGCGATCCAGGCGGCGGTGGCCAACCCGCGGGAGATCGACCGCGACCTGGTCGACGCCCAGGAAGCGCGCCGGATCCTCGACCGCCTGTACGGCTACGAGGTCTCCCCGGTGCTGTGGAAGAAGGTCATGCCGCGGCTCTCGGCAGGCCGGGTGCAGTCCGTGGCGACCCGCATCGTGGTCGAGCGGGAACGGCAGCGGATGGCGTTCCGCACCGCCGAATACTGGGACATCCTGGCCACCCTCGCGGTGGCCAACGCCGGCGAGGGCCCGCGTGCGTTCAACGCCACCCTGATCGCCCTGAACGGCGACCGGATCGCCACCGGTAAGGACTTCGAGCCGACCACCGGCCGCGTCCGGGCCGGTGCTGGCGTCGTGCACCTCGACGAGAGTGGTGCCCGGGGTCTCGCGGCCCGGCTCGACGGGCGGCCGTTCACAGTCACCCGGGTCGAGGAGAAGCCCTACCGCCGTCGCCCGTACGCGCCGTTCATCACCTCGACCCTCCAGCAGGAGGCGGCCCGCAAGCTGCGCCTGTCCTCGCAGCAGACGATGCGCACCGCGCAGCGCCTGTACGAGAACGGCTACATCACCTATATGCGTACCGACTCGGTCAACCTGTCGGAGACCGCCATCTCGGCGGCCCGCCGACAGATCGTCGAGCTGTACGGCGAGCGCAGCGTCCCGCCGGAGCCGCGCCGCTACACCGGCAAGGTGAAGAACGCGCAGGAGGCGCACGAGGCGATCCGCCCGGCGGGGGACAACTTCCGTACCCCGGGCGAGGTGGCCAAGGAGCTGTCCGCCGAGGAGTTCAAGCTCTACGAGCTGATCTGGCGGCGCACCATCGCCTCGCAGATGACCGACGCGGTCGGCTCCAGCGTGTCGGTGCGGATCCGGGCGGTCTCCACCTCGCAGGAGGAAGCCGACTTTGGCGCGACCGGCAAGACCATCACCGACCCGGGCTTCCTGCGCGCCTACGTCGAGTCCAGCGACGACGAGAACGCCGAGGCCGAGGACGCCGAGCGCCGGCTGCCCACCCTGGTCAAGGACCAGCCGCTGACCGCCGACGAGCTGGCCGCGCAGGGCCACCACACCCAGCCGCCGTCGCGCTACACAGAAGCGTCGCTGGTCAAGGCCCTGGAAGAGCTGGGCATCGGCCGCCCGTCCACCTACGCGTCGATCATGCAGACGATCCAGGACCGGGGGTACGTCACCAAGCGCGGCCAGGCGATGATCCCGACCTTCCTGGCCTTCGCGGTGATCGGGCTGATGGAGCGGCACTACCCCCGCCTGATCGACTACGACTTCACGGCCACCATGGAGAACGAGCTGGACGAGATCGCCGGCGGTGACCACGCGGCGGTCGACTTCCTCACGGCGTTCTACTTCGGCAGCTCCAACGGCGTCGGCGACCAGGACATCGCCCGTTCCGGCGGGCTCAAGAAGCTGGTCACCGAGAACCTCAGCGACATCGACGCCCGCAGCGTCAACTCCATCCCGCTCTTCACCGACGACGACGGCCGCGAGGTCGTCGTACGGGTCGGCCGCTACGGGCCGTACCTGCAACGGGAGCTGCCCGGCGGTGAGCAGCCGGCACCGGCTGCCGAGGGCGAGGAGGGCGGATCCCAGGGTGACCGGGCGCCGATCCCCGAGGGCCTGGCCCCGGACGAGCTGACCCCGGAGAAGGTGCACGAGCTGTTCCTGGGCGGCAGCGGCGAGCGCAAGCTCGGCGACGACCCGGGCACCGGCGAGCCGATCGTGCTCAAGTCCGGCCGGTTCGGCCCGTACGTGTCCAGCGGCGAGCGGAAGTCGTCGCTGCTGCGTACGCAGACCCCGGACTCGCTGACCCTGGAGGAGGCGCTCAAGCTGCTCAGCCTTCCCCGGCTGATCGGTGTCGCGCCGGACGGCGTCGAGGTCTTCGCCAACAACGGTCGCTACGGCCCGTACGTGAAGCGGGGCGAGGAGTTCCGTTCGCTGGAGTCCGAGGACCAGATGTTCACTGTCGGCCTGGACGAGGCGCTGGCTCTGCTGGCCGCCCCGAAGGCCCGTGGACGGCGAGCCGCGGCACCGCCGTTGCGCGAGATGGGCGTGGACCCGGCGACCGAGAAGCCGTTGGTGATCAAGGACGGCCGTTTCGGTCCGTACGTGACCGACGGGGAGTTCAACGCGTCGCTGCGGCGCGGGCAGACGCCCGAGGCGCTGACCATCGAGGAAGCGTCCGAGATGTTGGCCGAGAAGCGGGCGAAGGGTCCGGCGCCGCGGAAGAAGGCGGCGGCGAAGAAGGCGCCCGCGAAGAAGGCCACGGCCACCAAGAAGACGGCCGCCGCCAGCAAGTCCACTGCCGCGAAGAAGACGACCACGGCCAAGGCGACGGCGGCGAAGAAGGCGCCTGCGAAGAAGGCCGCCCCGCGCAAGGCCGCGACCAGTACCGAGTAACTCTGGTCCGGGCCACTCTGATCCGTGACGCTCCAGATCTTGGACAGTTTCCGTTTCGGCGGCGGGCTCAACCGGCGGTTGAAGCGCGGATGGGTAGTCAACCAGGGCATCGCTGGGAACCGTCTCCTGCGCAACGGCGTCGGCGAACACGCGCTGGCGCGCTTCGACAGCGACGTGCTCTCCATCCCCGCCCTGACCCACGTCCTGGTCCACTTCAGTATCAACGACCTGAAGTGAACGACTGGATCCGTACGACGGACGCCTTCGACGCCGTCTTCGATGTGGCGAGCGCTGTCGCGGACCCGCACGCCCGCGACCACATCCACCCGGCGCTGGACAGTGGCGACGGCATGCACCTGAACGACAGGGGCGCGCAGGCGATGGCCGACGCGGTGAACCTGGACGACCTCGCGCTCTAGCGCTGGTCACCGCGATGGCGCGTACCGACGGGAGCCGTCAGACCCCGAGGACGTGGTTCAGGTGGGCGTTGGTGAAGACGCGGTGGGGGTCGAGCCGGTCGCGGACGGCCTGGAAGTCCGCGAAGCGGGGGTACGCCGTGGCCAGCGAGGCGGCGTCGCGGTAGTGCAGCTTGCCCCAGTGCGGGCGACCGCCCAGCCCGGCGGCCACCTGCTCGAAGGCCCGGAAGTACGGCTCGTACGGCATGCCGACGTACTGGTGCACGGCGATGTAGGCGTTGTCCCGGCCGTAGCCGTGCGACAGCCAGATGTCGTCGGCGGCGGTGAACCGCACCTCCACCGGGAAGAGCACCTTGAACGGCAGGTCGTCCACGATCCGCTGGAGCGCGGCGAGCGCCTCGGGCAACGCCTCGCGGGGCAGGCCGTACTCCATCTCCACGAAGCGGACCCGGCGCGGCGTGCAGAAGACCCGGTCGGAGCGGCCGGTGTACCGGCGTTCGGTGAGGGCACGGGCGGAGACCGCGCTGATCCTCGGGGCCAGCGCGGGTACGGCCCGGCCGAGTCGGCAGGCGCCGGCGAAGACCCGGTTGGACAGGAAGTCGTCGTCCACCCAGCCGCGCCAGCGGGACAGCGGCCGGTCGTTGGCGGGTACCCGGTCGTTGGCCTTGACCTGGACCCGGGACGTGTACGGGAACCAGTAGAACTCGACGTGGTCGTGCCGGCCGATCAGCTCGGGCAGTTCGCCGAGCACGTCGGCCAGTTCGGCCGGTCGTTCGTGGGCGCGCAGGACGAAGGCGTCCACGCAGCGCAGGGTCACCTCGACCAGGACGCCGAGCGCGCCGAGAGACACCCGGGCGGCGGCGAGAACGTCGGGATGCTCGTCGGCGGAGCAGCGCAGCACCTCGCCGGTGCCGGTGACCACTGTGATTGCCTCGACGAAGGTGGAGAGGCACCCGTAGCCGGCTCCGGTGCCGTGGGTGCCGGTGGAGATCGCTCCGGCGACGGTCTGCGCGTCGATGTCGCCGAGGTTGGGCAGCGCGAGGCCGTGCCGGGCGAGCAGGCCGTTGAGCGCGTGTAGCGTCATGCCCGCCGGCACGGTGACCAGTCGGTGGGCGACGTCCACGCTGACCAGGGTGTCCAGATCGGACAAATCCATCCGACGGTCGTCGGCGAGCGCGACGGCGGTGAACGAGTGGCCGCTGCCCGTCACCCGGATCCGACCGCCGTCGGCGGCGGCAGATCGGACGGCTTCTGTGACGTCGGTCGGCGAGCCGGGGCGCAGGATCGCGCTGGCGCTGCCACGCTGGTTCCCGGCCCAGTTGGACCATCCAGCCCCGAGCGGTGCGGTGCGGACCATGCGCACTCCTCATTCATGAATATGAACTGACTTCATATCAGGAACGTTCTAGCTGGTAAATACCGCAATTGCGATCCGCTCGTTGTACCGGTAGTCACGGACTCGTGACGTGGAGATATGTTCATCCGTCGAAGGGGGGTGGCGCAGAGTGTCCACACCAGCCGCCACGACCGGGCCGCTGCGCCGCGTACCGGTGCAAGGTCGAAGTGTCGCGCGGGTACAGCGCATGTTGGATGCCTGCGCCGAACTCGTCGACGAGGTGGGGTACGAGGGGCTGACCACCACCCTGCTCGCCGAGCGGGCCGAGGTGGCGATCGGGTCGGTCTACCAGTTCTTTCCGGACAAGCGGGCGATCGTGCAGGCGTTGACCCTGCGGACCATGGAGTCCTACCTCCAGCGCCTCGACGAGCGGTTCGCCTCCGACGAGATGACCCACTGGTGGGACGGCGTCGACGCGGGCATCGACGAGTACATCACGATGCACCGCACCGTCCCCGGCTTCCGTACCCTGCACTTCGGCGACGTGGTCGACCTGCACCTGCTCGACGAGCAACGGGACAACAACGGCGTGATCGCCGACCAGTTGGCCCGGGTGCTCACCGAGCGTTTCGGGCTCACCGACGTGCCCAAGCTGCGCTTCGTGCTGGAGATCGCGGTCGAGGCGGCGGACGCGCTGATCAAGCTCGCTTTCCGCCGGAAGTCCGAGGGTGACGAGCGGGTGCTGCTGGAGGCGAAGGCGTTGATCCGGGAGTACCTGCACCGCCAGGTGGACGGCCCGGACAACGCCCGGTCCACCGTCGGCAAGCATGCTGAGGCGCCCCAACCGGCCTGAGTCGGTGCGGGGCGCGGGCCCCGACCCCGCGGTGAGGGCGGCTGTCCGGTTTCAGAGGAAGGCCTGCCCCTCACCCCGGTAGGTGGGGACGGTCGCCACCACCGCGTCCCCCTCGATCAGGTGCAGCTCGTTGACCCGTTCACACAGCTCACCTGCCTTGGCATGCCGGAACCACACCCGGTCGCCGACGTTCAGCCCGGCCGCCGCCGCTCCGGCCAGCGGAGTTTGCACCTCGCCGGCGCCCTCGGTGCCGACCAGCTTCAGCCCCGCCGGTAGCCACGGCCGGGGCAGTCGACTGTCGGCGGCCGGGCCGGAGGCGATCCAGCCACCGCCGAGCACCGTCGCCAGCTCCGGCGTCGGTCGGCGGACCACCGCGCAGGCGAAGAACGCCGCAGGGGTGGGCCGCCAGGCGCGGTACCCGTCGAACAGCGTTGGCCCGTACAGGCCCGATCCTGCGGTGATCTCGGTTACCGCGGGATCGGCGCTGGTCGCGGCCACGCTGCCGGTGCCGCCGCCGTTGACGAACTCCAGGTCGGCGTGCTCGCGTACCGCTGCGACCGCCGCGCCACGGCGGGCCAGCAACTCGCGGTACGACCCGCGCTGGGTCAGCCTGATCGCGCCCGCCAGCAGCGTCTTGCCCGGCGGCGCGTCACCCAGGCCAGCGATCTGCGCCTCGTACGACATCAGCCCGACCAGCCGGAAGCCGGGCCGACCGGCGACGGCGGCGGCGAGCGCGCCGGCCGCCCGAGCGCTGTGCACCGGTGAGCGGCGGACGCCGACGTGCACCCGACCGCGCAGCGGTCGCCAGGAGGCGTCCAGATCCAGGCACAGCCGTAGCTCGGCGCGCTGCCCCGGCGCCTTGACGGCGTCGATGAGGTCGAGTTGACCGGTGCCGTCGATCATCAGGGTGATCGCGGCGGCGAGTGTCGGGTCGGCGCCCAGCTCGGCGAGGGCTGCCCGGTCGGCGCTCGGATACGCGACCAGCACGTCGTCGCTGACGCCGGCGCGGACCAGCCAGATCGCCTCGGGCACTGTGAATGCCATCACGCCCTGCCAGCCGGGCCGGGCGAGGGCTCGACTGATCAACTCCCGGCTGCGGACCGACTTGCTGGCGAGGCGGACCGGTTTTCCGGCGGCGCGATCGGCAAGGGCGACCGAATTGGCGTCGAAGGCGGTGAGGTCGACCACCGCGTACGGGGGGTCGAGGTGGGCAGTCGCCCGATCCAGGCGCTCGCGAAGTTTGTCGCTTTCGATGGCCACGTGTGCACGCTAACTGTCTGACGGAGAATGCGAAATACCCTCGCGTACGTCCGGGCTGCGGTCGGTAGCTCCGGCGGCCTAGGCTCAGCGAGCAGGAGAATGTCGCCCGGGGGGTGGCCCCCACCGGGTCTAGAGTGTTGCACCGGAGGTGCCCAGCGATGGGCCGGCACGTGGAGGTACGGCCATCGAAAGCCAGAACAGCGGCGAGTCGCCCGGCGTGTCGCGCTCGGGTGACCAGTCGGACAACGCCGCCAAGCAGCCCAACGGCGGTCAGGTTGATCCGTCCGGTTATGCCGCGATCCGGTCCGTGCTGCGCATCCGGCCGTTCCGCCGGCTGTGGATCGTGCTCGGCGCCGCCTCCTTCGGTGACTGGCTCGGCCTGCTGGCCACCGCACTCTTCGCCGCCTCGCAGGTGCAGGGCAGCACCGCCCAGGGCGCCGCGTTCGGCGGGGTCACCGCGATCCGGCTGCTGCCCGCGCTGGTGCTCGGCCCGGTGGCCGGCGTCTTCGCCGACCGGTTCGACCGGCGCTGGACGATGGTCATCTGCGACCTGTTGCGCTTCGTGCTCTTCGCCTCCATTCCGCTCTACGCCCTCAGTGGCGCCGCCGGCGGCCTGGTGGTCGGCTGGGCGCTGATCGCCACCTTCCTGATCGAGTCGCTCACCCTGCTCTGGATCCCGGCCAAGGAGGCCGCGGTCCCCAACCTGATCCCGCGGGCCCGCCTGGAGGCGGCCAATCAGCTCACCCTGATCACCACGTACGGCCTCACCCCGGTCGCCGCCGCCATCGGCCTCGCCGTGCTCGACCGTGGCGTCCGTGGCGCCGTCGGCGGCGACCTGCCCTCCTGGGCCGAGCCGGCCCAGCTCGCACTCTGGTTCAACTCCTTCTCCCGGCTCGCCACCGCACTGGTGGTGGCATTCGGCATCAAGGAGATCAGCGAGGCACAACGCGGTGAGGCCGAGCGTGCCGAGCAGAGCATGTTCCGGCAGTTCTCCGAGGGCTGGAAGTACATCGGCGCGACCCCGCTCGTCCGCGGCCTGGTGCTGGGCATCTTCGGCGCGTTCGCCGGTGGCGGCATCGTGGTCGGTACGGCCAAGTTCTTCGCCAACTCGCTGGGCGCGGGTGACGCCGCGTTCTCACTGCTCTTCGGCGCGATCTTCGTCGGCCTGGCGCTCGGCATCGGGCTCGGCCCGATGGTCGTCAAGGACATGTCCCGGCGCCGCTGGTTCGGCATGAGCATCGTGCTGGCCAGCGCCGCCGTGATGACCCTCGCCTTCGCCATCCACCTGTCCATGGCGATCGTCGGCGCGGTGCTGGTCGGCGCCGGCGCCGGGATGGCCTTCCTGGCCGGCACCACCCTGCTGGGTGGGGAGGTGGCCGACGAGGTGCGCGGCCGGGTCTTCGCGGTGGTGCAGATCGGCACCCGGCTGGTGCTGATCCTGGCCATCGGGCTGAGCAGCGTGCTGGTCGGTGTCGGCGGCTCGCGCAAGCTGGAGATCGCCGACCTCGGTGTCTCCGTCTCCTCCACCCGACTGCTGCTGCTCGCCGCCGGTGCCGCCGGCATCTTCGCCGGGATCAGCGCGTTCGGCCAGATGGACGACAAGAAGGGCGTACCGGTCCTCGCCGACCTGTGGGGCTCCATCCGGGGCCGTCCGCTGATGCCCGCCGAGCCGTTCGTCTCCACCGGGCTCTTCGTGGTCTTCGAGGGCGGCGAGGGCGCGGGGAAGTCCACCCAGCTCACCGCGCTCTCCGAGCGGCTGCGCGGTCACGGCCGAGAGGTCGTGGTCACCCGCGAGCCGGGGGCCACCGGCGTCGGCCGGCGAATCCGGTCGCTGGTGCTGGACACCTCCGGCGACGACGCGCCCTCGCCCCGGGCCGAGGCGCTGCTCTACGCCGCCGACCGGGCGCACCACGTGGCCACCGTCGTCCGGCCCGCGCTGGTCCGGGGCGGCGTGGTGATCAGTGACCGGTACGTCGACTCGTCCCTGGCGTACCAGGGCGCCGGCCGGACACTGCCCGTCGACGAGGTCTCCTGGCTCTCCTCCTGGGCCACCGGTGGGCTCAAGCCCGACCTGGTGGTGCTGCTGGACGTCGAACCGCGCACCGGCCTGTCCCGGGTGGCCTCGCGCAACACCGGCACCGACCGGCTGGAGGCCGAGTCGGTCGCCTTCCACGAGCGCGTCCGGTACGCGTTCCTCGACCTCGCCGCCGCCGACCCGAAGCGCTACCTGGTGCTCGACGCGTCCCGGCCGGCCGACGAGATCACCGGGCTGGTGGTCCGCCGGGTCGAGGAGATGCTCGGCAAGCCGGGCGGCATCGTGCACCCGCGGCCGGCGCAGGGCCCGGACACCTCGGTGCAGCCTGAGTTATCCGACGCGGAGCTGGTGACGATGGAGCACAAGACCTGATGCCGGACGTCTTCGCCGACCTGGTCGGTCAGGGCGAGGCGGTGGTCGAGCTGCGGCGCGCTGCCGCCGCGGCAGCCGCCGTGCTGCGTGCTGGCGCGGCCGCGTTGGGCACCGCCGGCCCGGCCCGCGGTGACACGTTAGCGGCCGACGACGCCGCGACCGGCGGGGTGGATCCGTCCGCCGGGATGACGCACGCGTGGATCTTCACCGGGCCACCCGGCTCCGGCCGTTCGGTCGCCGCACGGGCGTTCGCCGCCGCACTCGAGTGCGTGCACGGCACCGGCTGCGGCGAGTGCCCCGGCTGCCACACCACAATGGGCGGCACCCACGCCGACGTGCGGATGGTGGTGCCGGAAGGGCTTTCCATCGGCGTCGGCGAGATGCGCGCGCTGGTGCTCCGCGCGGCCAGCACCCCGTCCGGCGGGCGCTGGCAGGTGGTGGTCATCGAGGACGCCGACCGGCTCACCGAGGCCGCCGGCAACGCGCTGCTCAAGGCGATCGAGGAACCCCCACCGCGGACGGTCTTCCTGCTCTGCGCCCCGTCCACCCACCCGGACGACATCTCGGTGACCATCCGGTCGCGCTGCCGGGTCGTACCCCTGCGGCAGCCGCCGGCCGACGCGGTGGCCGAGGTGCTGGTTCGTCGGGACGGCATCGCGCCCGACGTGGCGCAGTGGGCGGCGGCGGCCGCGCAGGGCCACGTGGGTCGGGCCCGCCGGCTGGCCCGCGACCCGGAGGCCCGCAAACGACGCGAGGCGGTGCTCGCGGTGCCCCGCCGGTTGACCGGTGTCGGCGCGGCGTTCGACGCGGCGTCGGCGCTGATCGAGGCGGCCGAGGCGGAAGCCGAGGCGTCGGTCACCGAGGCCGACACGACCGAGCGGGCGGCACTGGAGACCGCGCTTGGCGCGGGCGGCACCGGCCGGGGCGCGGCCGGTGCCATGCGAGGCGCTGCCGGGCAGCTCAAGGAGCTGGAGAAGCGGCAGAAGTCCCGGGCCACCAGGGCCCAGCGGGACGCACTGGACCGGGCGCTGGTCGACCTCGCGGGCTTCTACCGGGACGCGCTCACCATGGCGCTGCGCGCACCCGTCGCCCCGGTGCACACCGACACGGCCGCGCTGGCCGGCGCGGGCGCGCAGAAGTGGGACGCCGAGGGGGCGCTGCGCCGGTTGGAGGCCGTGCTCGCCTGCCGTGCGGCGATCGAGGCGAACGTCAAGCCGCGGATCGCGGTCGAGGCGATGATGCTCGCCCTCTGGAAGGGCTGATTCCGCGCCTCCCGGCGTTGTCCACAGGCATCGACAGGCCCGATTGCGGTGCGGTACGGTCCCTGTGCCGTGGTGACGGTGGCACCACACTGAGTGATGGATCACCCGGGAGGAGTCGGCCGATGCCGCGGGGGGAGATCGACGAAGCCTGGATCGAGGAGGCGGTGCGACGCTACCGCCGGATCGAGTCCCTCCAGGCCGAGTTCGACCAGGCGGTGTCGACCGTCGAGGTGACCGTCCGCTCGCCGGACGGCCTGGTCGAGGTGGTGGTCACCGCCGGTGGACGGATCACCGACGTCCGGTTCCTCGGGCCGCTGCACGCCCGCAGCCCGCGCGACGTGGCCGGTTCCGTGCAGGCCGCGGTCACCGCGGCGGCCGACGCCGCCGAATGGGCCCGGGAAAAGCTGCACAACGAGACGTTCGCCGCCTACCGACCGCTCGCGGGGGCCTGAGATGGACACACTGCGCGCGCTCTCCGCCCGACTGGACGAGGCGAGCGCCACGCTCACCGTCATTTCGCACACCGTCACCGCCAGCGATCCGGCCCAGGCCGCGTTCGGCGCCGACGCACCGGGCCGCCCGGGCGAGATCGGTCGGGCGCTGCACCGGCAGTGGACCACCGCCACCGACGACCGGGCCCGGGAGGCCCGCGCCGCGGCCGGTCGACTGGCCGCCGCCGCGGCGGCCGTGCGGGAGGCCGCCGACCGCTACGCCGAGGTCGACCGGGCGGCCCGCCGCCGGCTCACCGGGGAACCGTGATGGATGCGCTGGACCGGCTCGCCGAGCCCGGCCTCGACCTGCTCCGCCGGGTGGACAGGCTGATCGCGGCCGGCGTCCCCGAGGGGCACCGGGTCTGGCCGCTGCTGCGCCGCATGCAGGTGCTGCCGGGCGACGCGGTCCGCGGCTTCCTCGACCTGCACCCGGTGCCGCTCGCCAGCGCCGGCCACGCGGTGCGCCGGCTCGTCCGGGGGTACGACGACGTTTCCGCCGCGCTCACCGACTCGGTGCTCTGGTCCGGTCCGGCCGCCACGGCGTACGGGCAACAGCGGGCGGCGCTGCTGCGCCACCTCGACGAGGGGCCGGACAGCCTGGTCGGGCGACTCGAATCCACCGCCGGTTACGCCGACGCCCTCGCCGACTGGGTGGAGGGCAGCCGTCTCGCGCTGGCCCGCACGTTGGCCGACGTGCTCCGCTCGGCCGAAGCGGTCGCCGTGGTCGCCGCCACCGCCACCGGTGCGTCGGCGCGCCCCGGGCCGGTCGGGCCCGGTGTGGCCGACGCCGCCGAGATCGCCGCACGGGTGCTGGCGGTGCTCTGCGTCGCGTACGACGGTGCGGAGACGCTGCTGCGTCAGTGGGCGCCGAGCCTGGCCGAGACCGCGTGGCGTCCGCCAACGGACGGACGACCCCGCTACGACCAGCCCACCCGGGTCGGCTGGTAACCGGGCCCTGTCCTTCGGCCTTGGCCGCGTCCCTCGGGACCTCTGGCTGCGATCGCGTCGCCCTACTGACTCGGTCTTCCGGGCCGTGGCTGCGTTGCCTCGGACAGGCCACGGCGTCGCTCGCGGGCGCCTGACCTGAGCCAGCCCCCACGGCGACGCCGTGGTCTTCCCCCTGCACCCCCCGCAGGTCTGCCTCCACTCAACGCCGCCGAGGCACGTCTTGTCTCCTGCCCGGCCCCGGATTCAACCGTCCGGGCGAGCAGCAACGGCACGACGGGACGCCCGGCAATAGGTCAAGTCGACGGTCATGAATGGCAGCGGGGCGTAGCCGGCCGGTGCGCCTTGCGCCGTGACCCGTCGTAGGGTGGGGGGATGGGCATGCTCTGCGCGGTCAGCTTCAACCGGTACGGGCGGCTCTACTACCTCGACCCGGGCGAGTTGCGTCCGCAGGTGGGCGACCGGGTGCTGGTGCCCACCGATGACGGGCCCGAGGTGGCGGAGTGCGTGTGGGCCGCGCAGTGGGTGACCGAGGACACCGACGGCTTCCCCCGCCTGGTCGGGCTGGCCGGCGACGACGACCTCCGCCGGGACGAGGCGTTGCGTCGGCGCAAGGCCGAGGCGAAGGTGGCCGCGAAACGGCTGATCCGCTCGCACGGCCTGCCGATGAAGGTGGTGGCGGTCGACCATGTGCTCGGCTCCGCCGAGAGCGGCGGTGAGCGCAGCACCGTGTACTTCACCGCCCCGCACCGGGTGGACTTCCGGTCCCTGGTCCGCGACCTGGGCGCGACCCTGCACTGTCGGGTGGAGCTGCGCCAGCTCTCCGCACGCGACTCCGCACGGGTGCAGGGCGGCATCGGCTCCTGCGGTCGGGACCTGTGCTGCGCCACGTTCCTGACCGACTTCGAGCCGGTGACCATCCGGATGGCGAAGGACCAGGACCTACCGCTCAACCCGCTGCGCATCTCCGGCGCCTGCGGTCGGCTGATGTGCTGCCTGAAGTACGAGCACCCGCTGTACCAGCGCTTTCAGGAGACCGCCCCGGCGGTCGGCAGCCGGGTCTCCACCCCCGAGGGTGACGGCCGGGTCGTCGGCCACAGCGTCCCCCGCGACGCGGTGACCGTACGCCTGGACGCCGACGGCTCCCGCTCCATGTGCTCCCGCGCCGACGTCTGCGGCTCCCGCCAAGCCCACGACCAGCACTACACCCCCTAACCCCACCCCGCCCCCGTCCCCGGCTCGGCCCCCACCCCTTGACCCCAAGCGGCGTGTCGGCGCAACAACTTCATGATCAACGGAGGGTGCTGGGTGGGGTGGGTGGGGTGGGTTAGTGAAGGACTGTGGGGGGTTCGGTTAGGTGGGGGGTCAGGGGGGACTTGGGGATCAGCCAACTCTGGGTGGGGGACTGGTCGGGGTTCACCTGCCAGTCGCGGGCGACCCGGTCCACCCCCAGCGAATAAATGGTCAACGTCCCGTCCGGGTCGATGCGCAGTCGTAGGAACGACTTCGAATCCTCGATGCCCTGGCCGGCGAAGAGTTCATTGACGTTCACTCCGAAAGAGCCGGCCACCAGCAGGTACGCCGCGACCAGTTGGCTGGCGACCAGCCCGATCACCGGGCCGTAGAGCACCGCCGCGGCGACCGCCGGCAGCGGCCACGGCCAGTCGTAGAACGGCAGCGCCAACCAGACCCAGGTGCCGGCCGCCGCCAGGGCCACCTGCGCCACGCCGTGGCCCACGCCGAGGATCCAGTGCCGCGCGTGGCGTTTGCCGCCCGCGCTCGGCGGCTTGGCGAACAGAGCCGCCGCGATCACCGTCACGAGCACCATCACCACCAGCGGGACGCTGAACAGCCGCTGGTTGGTGCTGTCGGCCCAGTTCGCCGTCGCACCGGCCATGGCCAGCATCAGCAGGGTGTGCAGGGTGCCGAGCAACGTGGTGAAGCCGGGATTGCGCAACGGCAACCGGGGGAAGATGCCCCAGCCGTAGCGGCGCGACCGCGCGGCGTCCGGGTAACGGGCCACCAGGTCGTACGGCTTGGCGGAGCTGGCCTTGCGGGCCAGCGTGTCCCGCGGTGGCACCTCGATGCGCTCCGGCAGCTTGTGCGTGGGGTAGAGGTACGCGCCACCGCCACCGCAGGTGATCAGCTCCCGGTCCGGCCCGGAGTAGCGGGCGTAGTGGTGCAGGTCGCCCGAGAGCAACAGCCGCACCCGCGCCCCGGTCGGGTCGATGATCGTGCGGATGAAGTAGTCGATCGAGTCGTACGCCGTGGGGTTGTCGGCGGCCTTGACCCAGGT
The DNA here is from genome assembly GCF_044455385.1 of Micromonospora sp. NPDC051227. Lineage (NCBI taxonomy): Bacteria > Bacillati > Actinomycetota > Actinomycetes > Micromonosporales > Micromonosporaceae > Micromonospora > Micromonospora sp. NPDC051227. The sequence goes on along the minus strand of NZ_JBITET010000003.1, from coordinate 69,805 downwards.
CGGCGCCGGCGCCGCGATGATCACCTTGGACTCCGGCCCGAGCTGCCGGGCCACCTCGTCGAAGTAGGCCAGCTGCGGGTCGTCCAGGTACGAGCCGGACTGGTCGTCCACGCCGAGCAACCACCAGTCGGCCGGCAACTCCACAGCGAAGTACGACCGGGACTGCCCGGTGCCCCAGCCCGCGAAGTTGCGGTCCCGGGAACGGACGAACAACCGCAGGAAAGCCGTGAGACCGTCGTACCAGTCGTGGTTGCCCGGCACCGCGAAGAGCGTCGGCTTCTCAGCCGGTGCCACCGGCAGGGCAGCCTGGTACGGGCCCTTGCACCGGTCCTCGTACGCGGCGTAGGCCGCCGACGGGTACACCTGGTCGCCGCCCATCACCAGGGTCTGCGCCCGGGGCAGGCGGTGCCCGTCGACGGTCAGCTCGGGCTGCGCCAGCAGGTACGCCACCGAATAGGTGGCGTTGAAGCCGTCACCGAGGTCGGCCACGTAGTCGAGCCACAGCCCGCCGTCCGGCCCGACCTGGCGGAAGACGCCGTCGCCGAACGCGTTCTGCAACTCGCGCTTGTCGAGGTACGCCCCGAAGAGCACCGCGAGCAGCGTCCGAATGCCGGTGCTGATAAGCAGAAACGGCGCCAGCCACGGCACCGGCTTGCGCGGCGTGAAGCCCAACTCGAGCGGGTCGGTGCTGCGCGGCCGGTGGGCGGCGCGTTCACCGGCCGGCGCACGGTCAGGACGTTCGGTCGTCTCGTCCTGACGTTCGGGGTGGTCGCGTTCGTCGCTCACCCGGCGCAGCGTAGTCCCGGCACCGATCATCCGCTGTCCGGTAAGCGTCCAGATAGCGGCCGATGTCCGGTTGGTGCTTGCCGGCGGGGCGGGGGTATCCCGTTCGGTCGGTGCCGCCGGGGTGCCGTACACTTGCTGATCGTTGCCGCCTTAGCTCAGTCGGCTAGAGCGACGCACTCGTAATGCGTAGGTCGACGGTTCGATTCCGTCAGGCGGCTCGGTAGGGAAGCCCAGGTCATCGGCCTGGGCTTCTGCCGTTTCTCAAGGTCCACGAAAGCGCCGCCGGACGTGCCAGTCCGCAAAAGGTCCGTATCCCGGGCAACGACCGCGGGATCCCCTCAGGCCCTTTGGCCCCCCGTTGTCACGTTCACCGGTCTAGACCTGCCCGCAAGCACAGGAGCGAAGCATGGACGTGCCAGCCGCTTGCGTGCAGGGCTACGGGGTAGTGGAACTCTCTGTTTTGCCTATCAGCGGTCTCTACTGAGACGCGCATCGACAACGGCTCGTCCCGGACTTCGAGCGGGCACTGAAGCCGCAGCTTGACGTCGAGCCAGCGGGTGCTGCCGGGGCGCAACGGCTGGGACTGGCCGACGTCCTGAATCAGGACGCCAGATGTCTGCGCTTGCACCGCACGTATCGTGACCGGCAGAGGGCCAAAGTTGGTCACTTCCACCGACCCGTCCAATTCGGCGACGCCCTCGGTAACGACGCCGTCGGAACGGGCCGACCCCGGTATGACGACGAGTGCGACCGACGCGGCCCGTTCCCGCTGCTCACGTAAGTCTCGCAACTCGTTGACACTGATCCCGCCCAGCAGCAAGCCGACTAGGAAGACGGCGACGAGGCGCAGTTGAGCTTTCTTGACCGCATGACGACGGGTAGTGGTGGGACCCGATTCGGCCGGCACATGGTTGTGCTCGTCGAGATCGATCACGCCATGCTCAGGCACTGCGATAGCTTAGGGCCTCGGTCCCCTAACGCGTGGTCCATGCCACCCACGTGCCGATAGCCGATGCCCAGGACAGTCACCGTAGGCCACGAACGGTCGCGCGGTTGGGTGCCTCGGCCTACCCACCAGGCCCTCATCGGCCACGATCTTCGTCGTTCCAAACTGGCGCTCCGGGTCCCAGCGCCAGCTACGCCGCGTGATGGTCAAATGTTCAGCAGGCCGCCGTTGCGCACGACGTCGTCCTTGATCGCTATCAGATTCGCGGATACGTACGGGATGTTGTGCGCCTTGTGCCATTCGCTCGGGAAGTACGTCACCAACCGCGACGCCTGAAACCGGCATTCTATTTCAGGTACGAACCGAGAATACTTGGCGTCCGTGAAGTACCAGAACGAGTTTTCGTTGTAGAACGCCACATGCGTCGGATCTTGGTAGGCACCGCGACCGTCGGTGCTGGGAGTCAGCGACAACAGCATGCCGTTCGGCGCGAGTAGTCGGTACAGCTCATTGAACAGTGCGATCTTGTCCGGGATGTGTTCCAGAAAGTCCACCGCTCGAATGACACCGACGCTGTCGTCCGGCAGGTCCACGCCTTTCGTGATGTCGCAGACGATGTCCACACCCGACCCGTCGTGGTAATCCAGACCGAGATACCCTTCCGGCTTGTTGTGCGCGGCGCCCAGGTCGAGCGCCAGGAGCCCCTGCCGCCGTGACCAGGCCAGCACATTATGTTGAATGTTCCGGTCGTAGATCTCCACCGTGCGCTGCTGGATGCGCGCGTTGACATCTGGAATGCGCTGCGTGTTCTTGGCATGCATGCGTTGGAGGTACAGGCATTTCTGAATGTGATGGAACTCGCTCACCTGGTACATCCGAGCCATGAGATCGGCGTCGTCCGCAACGTCGAGCGACTCGTCGTACCCGCCGACCTTCTCGTAGATGTCCCGGCGGAACGCCCGAACATGGTTCGGTGCGTACCAGATGTAGCTCACGTTGTGTGGCGTCGGCGGCAGCGCCCGGCAGACCAGCACTTCGCGGCCGTCCACCTTGTCGTCGTAGTGCCGCCAGCCGAACGAACTCGCGAAACGGTCTTCGGAGCGGCCGCCGTCCTCCTGGATCTGCGCGGTGTCGCTGTAGACGAAACCCACCTCCGGGTTGGAGTCGAAGGCGTCGACGATCTCTTGCAGACAGTCGCTGCTGAGCAGGTCGTCGTCGTCAAGCTCGACCAGGATGTCACCGGCAGCCTCGGCGCAGGCGTACCCCTTCACTGCGCCGACGCCGTTCAGGTCGTCCTGGACGATGAGCCGGATCCGATCGTCGTGCCTCACGGGTCGCCAACGCGACCCCTGATTGAGGACGACCACCCATTCCCAGTCGGAGAAGGTCTGCGTGACGAGCGATTCGAAGCATTCGTCGATGAAGCGGGTGCGGTTGCTCCCCGTGAACACCGTTACGCGAGGCGTGCGCATGGAGACAATCACCGACCTGCCGAAGTCGAGGATCGAGGGGTAGGGGTCGGGCGGTACTTCGCGGGAACGGCGGAGGTGAGCCCTTTGTCCAGACGAATCGCCGCCTTGAAGGCGTCCCGCGCTGCTGCGTCCTCGCCAGATTGGGACAGCAACATGCCCAGTCGGAGGTAGGCGGTTGAGGACTTGTCATCGATCGACACGACCTTGCGGTAGATGTCTATCGCCGTCGTCGGCGCCTTGCCTTCCAGTGCTATGGCCTTGTTGTAAAGGGCCGGCTTGTAGTTGGCGTCGGCCGCCAGCGCCTTGTCGTAGTTACTGATCGCCTCGTCGGCTTGGTTGCGCGACTGGGCGATGTAGCCCAGGTTGAACCAGGCGAACTTGTTGTCGGCCTCGGCGTCCAGCAGCTTCTCGAAGGTGACCTTCGCCGCGTCGAAGTTGCCGGCCTGGCCCTGCTCGACACCGAGCTTAAGTAGGTCCGCCGGCGCAGTCTCGATGTCGCCGTTCGTCTTGTTGCCGGCGTTGTTCGTCTGTGGCTTGTCGGCAGGCTTGTCGCTGCATGCCGTGACTCCGGTCAGCAGGACCGCACCGCAGGCGAGTGACCCGAATATTTGACGCATGCTCATCTCTCCTCCTCGACGACGACGGGACGCTTCGACCTGCTGTCCGGCCGGCTGGCCCCGCTACTGTTGGACGTCGCCCGGCCCGACGTGTTGGACGGAGCTGTCAATGCCACCGGTGTGCCGAGTGAAATGCAGGACACCCAGATGTCGGCGCCTCCGCCGGTAAAGGTGAACTGGTAGCCACTGGTCGAGAGTGGCTGGATGAGCACAGGGTTGACGCCTGCTCCCGAGAGCTGATAGCCGGTTCCGACAGCGATATCTCCGGGCTCGCAGCCGAAATTGACAGGGGTGTCTGCAATTACGGTCAGCGGGCCCTGAATGTAGGCGGCCTCGACTCCGTTGCCTGCCACGCCCTGCGGACCTTGTGCCCCCGTGTCTCCCTGGGCCCCCTGCGCACCTTGGGCGCCCTGGAAGCCTTGGGCGCCGGTGGCACCCTGGGCGCCCGCGTCCCCCTGTGCGCCTTGGGCGCCTTGGAAGCCTTGTGCGCCTGTGTCGCCTTGCGGGCCTTGGGCGCCGGTGGCGCCTTGTGCGCCTGCGTCGCCTTGCGGGCCTTGGGCGCCGGTGGCGCCTTGGAAGCCTTGAGCACCTTGTGCGCCTGCGTCGCCTTGCGGGCCTTGGGCTCCGGTCGCGCCTTGTGCACCCGCGTCGCCTTGCGGTCCCTGAGCGCCGGTCGCGCCTTGTGCGCCCGCGTCGCCCTGTGGGCCTTGAGCGCCGGTGGCGCCTTGGAAGCCTTGAGCACCTTGTGCGCCCGGGTCGCCTTGCGGGCCTTGGGCTCCGGTCGCGCCTTGTGCACCCGCGTCGCCTTGCGGTCCCTGAGCGCCGGTCGCGCCTTGTGCACCCGCGTCGCCTTGCGGTCCCTGAGCGCCGGTGGCGCCTTGTGCGCCTGCGTCGCCTTGCGGGCCTTGAGCGCCGGTGGCGCCTTGGAAGCCTTGAGCACCTTGAGCACCCGCATCGCCCTGCGGTCCCTGAGCGCCGGTCGCGCCTTGTGCACCCGTATCGCCTTGCGGTCCCTGAGCGCCGGTGGCGCCTTGTGCGCCTGCGTCGCCCTGCGCGCCGGTGGCGCCTTGGAAGCCTTGAGCACCTTGAGCACCCGCATCGCCCTGCGGTCCCTGAGCGCCGGTCGCGCCTTGAGCGCCCGCGTCGCCCTGCGCGCCCTGAGCGCCGATGGCGCCTTGGAAGCCTTGTGCGCCTGCGTCGCCTTGCGGGCCTTGGGCTCCGGTCGCGCCTTGAGCACCCGCATCGCCCTGCGGTCCCTGAGCGCCGGTCGCGCCTTGAGCGCCCGCGTCGCCCTGCGCGCCCTGAGCGCCGATGGCGCCTTGGAA